>NZ_JBALCO010000162.1:0-94725 GCF_036919595.1 Nostoc sp.
TCAACGAGGATCAAAGACTCGTTCACGAGTATTAAAGGTGGATCAACGAGGATCAAAGACTCGTTCACGAGTATTAAAGGTGGATCAACGAGGATCAAAGACTCGTTCACGAGTATTAAAGGTGGATCAACGAGGATTAAAGGTGGATATATTTAGTTATATTCAGCCTAATGGTGGAAGATATTGCCCATGAAGATGGCTCTCCTTTCGGAGGTGAAACTTACTCTGCGATCATTACCTAGAATACAGGCAAACCTTGCTTGAATGTGGTGTGTGGCTTTTATCAGCCAAATGGTGAGCAAGGAGGACTATTGTTGTCTTTACAACCTTTGTTCCAAGCTGGAGGAACTACTCCCGGCGCGCTCATAACAACTTTTTTGGAATCTATTGGCGCAGCTTGAGGAAAACTGTAGCTGTGCTGAAGATACTCAACAAGTTGATACAGATGAATTTCAGGCACTATGGGATACTCTACATTTATCATCTAATTGAGCAATGAAATTCTAATGTTAATTACGAAATTGCTCAAGGTTGGGGCTACAAGACCAGTAGAAATCCAGGCAATGGCAAAGGAGTTATAGTTATGAGCAAAATTGATGTAGATTAGACATCTTGCGAAAATCCTAGTTTATCTGTGGGTTTATTTTCATAAAAGTGTCTTTTGCAAAAAAATAATTCCTAGCCAAAAATCTTGGCGCAATCATGCTCGAAACTTTTGATTGCGATCACTAATTTCCGGTTTAGGATCTTAAAATTGCCCATTACAGACAACTATCTAAAGAGTGAAAGTTTTTCCTCGGAATCCAGCCCTTAGTTAGTTGTATAATTTTTATCAAAGATGTAAAAATACAGCTTATTACCAAAACACATTTTATTTCTTTAATCTTGCTAAAGATCATGATACATTAGGCTTGACGGCATTAACCCCCCTGGGCAATCATAAAGAGACGGCTATTAAAAGCCAATTTTACTAGTGCTTGACTGCGATTTTATAACTTATAAAATCGCCTACTTGCACTCTTTATCTTGATTGTTGCAACATACCATATTACCACAGTATGCCTGTTTATCCTTATTAGTGTTATCTGCGGTTCTTTAAAAATCAAATAGGAATCCTATACTATGTGTGGTGAACATTTGGATAAATTTGATCAGATGTCAGAGCAGCTACTTATAATGCCCAACATTTAAATTTTCCAGAGTTAACGGTTGTATTTGTGGTTTCCATATCGAGGCAAACCAAACAATCATCTCGATATTTGTATTAACTTAACCTTGTATCCAGTATTTTCCAATAGTCAATCCAAGAATTTGAAAAGAGGATATTTCCATGTCTAGTTTGTTTCGTTGGTCATCAGCAAGGGTTGCTTTACTAGTTCTAGGAATGACATCTGCTATAATAGCTCCCATCGTAATTTCTACTCCAGCTTCATCTCAAAATACTGTTCCATCTACGACACCATCACCTGACACACCATCGCCTGCGACACCATCGCTCGATACTCCATCGCCTGCAACACCATCGCCTGCGACACCATCGCTTACAACACCATCACCTACTTCAACAGTTAACTTGTCTGATGTTTCCTCAGATTATTGGGCGCGTCCCTTCATTCAAGCCCTAGCTGACAATAACGTGATTGCTGGCTTTCCTGATGGCACCTTTAGGCCGAATCAAGCTGTGACTCGTGCTGAATTTGCCGCTTTAATTCAAAAAGCTTTCGGTAACCAAAACCGAGTTCGGCAATTAAACCCAGGTGGATTTAGTGATGTTCCTGCTAACTATTGGGCGGCTTCTGCAATTCAGAGCGCCTATGAAACTGGATTTCTGGCAGGTTATCCTGGGAATGTGTTTAGACCAAATCAAGAAATTCCTAGAGTGCAGGGGATTGTTGCCTTAGCGAGTGGTTTAGGTTTAACTCCTAGCAGCACTGGAACAAGTAGTGACCTCAGCACCTATTACAATGACGCCTCAAGTATCCCGAACTACGCTGTAAATAGTGTGACAGCAGCAACACAATCTAATATTGTAGTTAATTATCCAGATGTAAAACAACTCAATCCGCAACAGTCCCTGACTCGTGCAGAAGCTGCGGCAATCTTATATCAAGCTTTGGCTAAACAGGGAAGGGTACAACCTATTGCTAGCAATCTTCCAGCTACTCAGTATATTGTCGGTGGAACTCAAAGAGGTACCGATATTGTTTCTCTTGCTGCATCCAGTAGTTCTTTGACAACTCTGACTTCTTTATTAAAGACAGCTGGTTTAACTGATATTCTTCAACAGCCAGGCCCTTATACAGTCTTCGCTCCTACTGATGAAGCATTTGCGGCTTTACCTGCTGCTACCTTACAACAGTTACAGCAACCAGAAAACAGAGAAGCATTGATTAAGATTTTGAGATATCATGTGCTTCCTGGTGCAGTAACTGCTAGTCAATTCTCGCCTGGAAAACTGGCAACCGATGAAGGAAGACCTGTAAATATTAAAATTGATCGCGCTAATAATCAAGTCGAGGTGAATAATGCCAGAGTTATCCAGGCGGATGTGAAAGCTAGCAATGGTATTATCCATGCAGTCAACCAAGTCCTGATCCCGCCGGATGTTAACATTAGTAAGTTAAATCAGCCACCAACAGGAAGCACAAATGGGACACCTACGGTAGGTAGAGCTACTCGTGGTGGCAGAAGCTACATCGGGGTTGGTGGTAACATTGGTTTGGGCGGCAACGATACAGCTCTGAGCGATACTAACTTTACAGTAATCAGCAAACTTGGTCTGACAAACTTTCTATCAGTGCGACCATCAGTGATATTTGGGGACGATACAGTATTTCTGGTTCCTGTAACTTTGGATTTTTCTCCCCGCAGAGCAGGTTCGGTGGGTGAAAGAACCTTTGCTATATCTCCTTACATAGGTGCTGGCATAGCAATTGAAGCTAACGCTGATACTGATATTGGATTACTGTTAACTGGTGGTGTAGACATTCCTCTCGGTTCTAAACTTACGCTAACAGGTGGTGTAAATGCTGCTTTTTTGGATGACACTGATGTCGGACTACAATTAGGAGTTGGCTATAACTTCTAAGTAAACAATAGTATGCATGAGCAATGCATACTATTGTTTCAGGCTTTTATTAATCATTCTTTGATAGTAAAGAGACCCGCACTTTCCAGTTCAAGTCCAGCAGAGGTTCATCAAACTCATGTTGTATTAAGGTCGCTTGATTGCTAAAGTAAGTCCATCGGCGATGGGGACAAGGGAGAGGGTAACCCGTTCATCATGATGTAACTTTTCGTTGAGCGCCCGGAGAGCTTGGGTGCTTTCATCTTGATTTTGCGGGTCAGCAACTTGTCCTGACCATAAAACATTATCAATAGCAATCAATCCACCTGGACGCACCAATTGCAGCGATCGCTCATAATATCCATCATAATTTTCTTTATCAGCATCAATAAAGGCAAAATCAAATGTCTCGGCTTGCCCGGATGCCAACAATGCATCTAAAGTTTCCAAAGCTGGTGCCAATCGCAGATCGATTTTATCAGCAACTCCGGCTTCTTGCCAATATCGGCGGGCGATCGCAGTAAATTCTTCACTCACATCAGCAGCGATAATCTTGCCGTCTTCAGGAAGGGCTAAGGCAACTGAGAGTGAGCTATAACCTGTAAATACACCAACTTCCAGGGTTTTATTGGCTCCGATCAGCTGTACCAGTAGTCTCATAAACTGCCCTTGTTCTGGTGAAATCTGCATTACACTTCGGGGATGGCTGGCGGTTTCTTGGCGCAACTTCAAAAGAATCTCCGGTTCCCGCAGCGAAACGGATAAAAGGTAATTATAGAGTTGGTTATCAAGACCTATAGACTGTTTTGGCATGGGAGATCAGAGAATTGAAATAATCTACAGTTATACTATCGCTTAAGAGTTGTTAATCAGAAATCCCTAATGAGCTTAATCTTTGTCGTCTTCGTCTAGGTCTATTTACACGTTGAATCAAGAGGAGGAATTTGCTCGGCGGTTAATGTAACAACTTGTCCATCTTGCCAAATGCGAATAGATTCTCCTAATTTGCAGTGTCTTTCAATCGCTTTCTTCATAGCGAGTTTAACCCCTGCGTCGATTTGGCTAAATAATTTTTCAGGAATTGGCTTATTCATAAGTATTACTAGTGATTTGGCTCTATAGTTGGGGTTGATAAATTATAGGCTCTTGATTTAAAGGACGTTCAGCTATTATCTGCAAAATTGGATTAGAGTTATCGTAAACAATCCAGCGATCGCACAAGAGTAAGTATAATTCAATTAAGTTCTTTCTTCCTCCTTCGTAGCGACGGCGAATATTATCTTCAGGGATGTTGTGACCGCGACTTTCTACACGTCTGCGTACCCATGCGATCGCTAATTCGGGACTTTGTAACCGGGTTGTTCCTTATGACCAATTAGGAAATTTAAAAACCTGCCAAAATGGCAACCAGATTCTGATTAGCGAAGTTAAATTGTATAAAGATAAACGACTTCAAGGGTTTTATTATCAGGGACTACCACGTAAAAATTACTTTTGTAAAACACTATCTACTAAGTGATTTACAAAAATAAAAAACTATTTCTACCAATTATTTGCAGAGGATTTTTCTCAGCAGGTAAATATCAATAATCAGGTTTGGCATTTGCTGCAACAGGAATATTAAATATGTATGGGCGTTGTTGAAGTACGCATTAGCCCCCAAATAACGGGCAACGTCTATATACATTCCTGTTCACTTCAGCGGCAAATGGCAGAGTGGGAGTTTGAAAGCTGACTGATATGCTTCCTCCCACTCTTCTTTTTATTTAACGTAGGCATAGCCCGCACTTCGACCCAATTCTTAGAGAGGCTGCGCCCTAAGGCAAGCTATACCGTAAAGCCTACGGCATAGCTTGGGGCAACGCAAGCTCAGTGACTGCTGCTGGCATCGCTCTCAAATATGCCAATCAAAAAAACAACCATCAACTCAATTAGAACATAAATTATTTTTATAAATCACTATCCCGTAAAAACTCAAGAATCGCTGCATTCAACACCTCAAAAGCACCAGTTGAGGCATCATGACAGCAGTTAGACAAAATTTGTAATTTGGAATTGGGAATATGCTGATGCAATTTTTCACCATGACTAGCAGGAAACCAACTATCTTGATCACCCCACAAAACTAGTGTAGGACACTTAATTGAACTCAGATTATTTTGAATTTGGGTGAGCATATTGGGCTTATTTGCTTGCCAATTCTCAATTTCTTGCGCTGCTATTTGTAACTCTTCAGCAACTTTCGCAACCGTACCTGGCAGTTCAATAAACGGGTAAGTTATCCAATAGACATCTTCCTGTGTCAAAATTGATGGATCGAATAATACCCCACGTCTTTCTATTGCCATAATTTCTCTAAATAGAGGTGCAAACAAATATGCCAGCCGTAAGGAGTCAATTGTTTGCATTATTTCCAGAGGCATTTGGGCAAGTAACAACATAGCCCAATGGGGTAGATGTTCGGTAAAAATAGGTACGTTTACTACTACAAGCTGCCCGATTAACTGCGGATGTTCTTGAGCAAGGGCAAGGGCAACTAATCCCCCCAGAGATTCAGCTACAATCACTGCGGGTTCATCACATAATGCCTGAATAATTCTTTTAAACTCAAGAATTTGATGACTGTTGTGTTCTCTACGAGACAATGGTTTTTCGGAAAAACCAAAATTTTTGGCATCAAAACAGATTACCCGAAAATATTCCGATAATGGTGCTATACTGTGCCGCCAATTATAGCTCCAACTACCCATACCATGTAATAAAATTAGCGGTTTCCCTTTACCTTTTTCGCCATAAGCAATTTGTACAGGATACCCTTTAGCATCAGTAATAACTAGACTTTGCCGCCCTTCAGGAAAAGTAGCTTGCCACCAATCTTTCATTCCTTTATCAATAAATAATTTAACCGCCAGTTAAGGCGTTCCACAATATTCTAATTAGTATTACTGGTAATGCCACTAAAACAATAGAGATTAGCAACAATCCAGCCAAAACGGCAAAGATAAACCACCTGTCTGCACTCTTTTGCTGGCTAGGAAACTTTAAGTACTCTTCCAAGAGCTTGATATTATAGCTGTTAGCTGTCCAGGCAAAATCAAAAAAGTCTCCCAAAACTGGGACAGCACCTATCAAGCCATCAATGATCACATTCAAAACCATTTTGCCTAAAGTGGCTCTAGATACACCCAGCCGCGCTGCTTCTAGGATGATGTAGCTAGAAAACATGACTCCCAAAAAATCACCACCAATAGGTATAAGTCCTAAAATTGGATCTAGACCAAAACCAATTTTCGTACCAGGAATGGTAATAACATTATCCATCAGCCGACTTAACTGACGCAAGCGCTTCAAAGTGGGTGCTTTGGCATCAGGTTCAATCATCGAAAACCGAGGAGGAGATTCAGACATAAAGGCGATCGCTAGCTTTGGATTGAATCGTTAGGTATTTTACTCTTCTACTGAGCTTTGGCAAAAATTTCCTCAGAGATTTCAGCTATATTTTCTATTTTTCGGGGGATTCTGACTGTGCTTTTGGGCGCATATCTTCGCCGACAGTCACGTTCAACTGATCGCCGATTAACAGAACAGCAGCGCTCATCGACAGCCAGAGCATTAAAACTATCACAGCCCCTACTGCACCATAGACTTTATTATAATTGCCAAAATTCGCCACATAAAGCCGAAATAGGGCTGACAAAATTGCCCAAAAAACAGCTGCTAAAATTGCTCCAGGCATCATTGGCGTGCCTGAGTTCCACTGGCTTGGGCCATAGCGATAGACAAAGCCAAAGGCGACAGCAACAATACTTAAAGCTAAAGGCCAACGTAACAGCTGCCAAAGATGCAACAAGAAGATCAAAGAACCATTTCCGCGTACTGCCATTGCCAATAGCCAGTCGCTGGTAAACACTAAGAAAGAAGCCAATACTAAAAGCAACATAGTACCGACTGTTAATCCCAGAGAGACGAGCTTGGCTTTCCAAAAGGGACGAATGTTTTCTGGAGGAATTTGATGGATTTGGTCGAGAGCTGTCATAGCGGTACTCACTGCCCCAGAAGCAGTCCAAATTGCTAATACAAAGCTCAGAGAAAATAAACTGCTGTTTTTGGAGTTGGTAATTTCTGTGGTAGCAAAATCACGAATCAGATCCAAGGCTTGTTCAGGTAAGACTTGACTAAGTTGATTCGCCAGTTTGTTAAAGGTGGCTTGCAAAGATTCTGCCAATAAGCCAATGGCTGTGATCAGAGCCAGAATTGCTGGAAACAGCGATAGCATGGCATTGAAGGCGATTTCCGAGGCAAGTCCCAAAAGTCGTCTTTCGGTTGTCCTCGCAAAAGTTTTTTTGAGCGTGTGCCAATTAAGGTGACGAAAGAAGCGGATAAAACGAGGCTTTGACATGATTTAGAGTTAAAAGTGGTTGCCTTTATTAACTACTTTCCCAAATTTTGCGTAGCGATCGCATCTACACTTTTTACCGCAAGAATACCGAGTCGGGAGTGGGAGAGTAGAGGAGCATACAACTCTTGGAGAGGCTGCGCCCTAAGCGTAGCTATGCCGCAGGCTTTACGACTGCGCTCAGTAACCAGGGGAGTAGGAGGAGAGTTCTTGACTAATGACTCTTGACTAATAACCATTGACTAATAACCATTGACTAATAACTATTTATTTATGAATCAAGATTTAACACAACAGTGGTTGACAGAAATCCAGGTACTCAAAGAGCAGATGGCGGGACTTCAGGGCGATCGCGATGCTGCTTGGGAAAGTGCCCAAAAATGGCGTCAGCTTTACAACACAGAAGCAGAACAACGCCGCACAGATGCCCAACTGTCCCAACAGGTGATCGCATCCCTTAAGGCAGACCTGCATAAACTCCAGGGTCTTGAGGTCAAGACACTGGCTGCTGGGACACCAGTAACAGCGATCCAAGAAGAAATAAAACAATTAAAATCTGTGGAGGACTTGCAAGCTCAACTCATCGCCGTGATTAAAGAACGCTCACGCCTCTTGCAAGCTTTGAAAACTGAGCAGGATAACCACGCCCAAACCCGCAATAGCCTTACTACTGCTTTGGGTGATGCTATTGATAGCTTGACACGCGAACGAGCATCAAAAGAGGAAGAGAAGGGAAAAAACTCCTAACTTCTAACTCTTCGTACCTCAACCCAACCTTGTAAAGCTGGGGAATAGTTAGTAAATAATAGGGCATGGTGATAATTACCAATTATCTCATGCAACTAACTCAAGGGAAGGTAAAGTACCCATGCTCAAGCGCTTAATTGTGATTGTTACTGCTGCTACACTTTTTAGTAGCTCCTTGACGCTGGCAGAGAGTAAAAAGCCCAAACCACCGGATAAATTTCCTCCTAGTCCCCTAGAAATTACCACACCCGATCCGCTGTTACCACGTTTGCCCAAGGATAAACAGCCGTTAACTCTCGAAGAACAGCAAAAGTTAGAACCAGCGCTGGATGCCTTAAACCAAGAAGCAGCAGCGAAACTGCAAGCAGGGGATCAAGTGGCGGCGTTTGAAATTTGGAACCGGGAACTGCGCTTGCGGCGCTTTTTAGGTTCATCACTAGAGGTGCAAGCACTATCACGAGTCGGGGCGATCGCCTGGAAGCAAAACGACAGCCAAGAAGTACAATATATTACGCAGCGATTGCAAGCAATTCAAAAGCAGGTACAATCTCAGAAAAAAACTGCCCAAATTGATCTAGAATTGTGGCGATCGCTAGGGCAAGCTTACCAAAATGTGCGATCGCCAAAACTAGCCCTAGAAGCTTACGACCAAGTTTTGCTAGTGGTGCGACAGCAAAAAAATACAACAGCCTTAGTAGAAATCCTCAAGACAATTGGGGAACTAAATTTGAGTTGGTTTGATTATCGCAAAGCTGCGCCAATCTACGAGGAATTGTTGGGTTTAGCTACTTCTGTTGGCGACCGTGTAAACGAGCTAACATATCTGCAACGGCTGGCTGAGATTTACGAGCAGACAAACCAACCACAGCAGTCATTGAATGTACTTAATAAATTAGCAGAAATTTACGTCAATGAAAATAATCTTACTGAAATACCAGAATTAAAGCTAGCGATCGCTTCAGATTACGAATCTCTAGCAAAGAAAGATCCTAACTTACTGTTAGAAGCTTTTAAAAATTATCAAGAAGCTTATACTACTGCTTGGCAATTACAGGAGTACGTTCGTGCTGGTGAAGCTTTGCAAAAATTAATTGCGCTGTATCGTTCTCAAGGACAAACAGACGAGGCTTTGCAGGCTAGTGAAATTCTTGTGCAGATACAGGCGCAAGCCGCCAACTATTACGGGTTGATGCAAGCTTATGACCAAATTGGACAATTGTATCTAGAACGCAAAGAGTTTCCTCAAGCAGTAACAGCTTTTCAAAAAGGGTTAGAACTAGCGCACCAACTCAAACATCAAGAAGCATACTTTACTGGGCAAATTGAAAAAATCTCGAAAGCAAATTTGTAACCAATATTAGAGGATGTTTGGAAAGTCTCAATTCATCTAATCCTGGCGACTTCTAGTCGCCAGCCAGTTGCTCATGAGGAAACCCCCTTGGTACTAGCCTCTCCCTTTGGGAGAAGACCGTACTGGCTTGCCTACGCACTACTAAATAGGTGATTTATACCCAGAATTTTTAGTACATCACTTTGGTTCACTGCTCCCACTTTAGAACTAGATTCCAAGGGGACGAAAATGTTTATACTTCTGACTATGATATAGTACCGTAGAATACATTTATCTGGGAAAATTTCGGTGAATTATATGAAACATCCCTTTGAACTAGAAATATCTGACCTAGAAGCAATTGAGCTAGATTTTTTAGAGCCATTGACAGATGAGTCAGCTGAAAAGATTACAGGAGGATTACAAGCTACAACTCAGTACGTTACTGCTCAGGTGGGTGAGGCAGCAGAAGAAGGTGGCGGCCATGTGGCTACAACTCAGTACATTACTGCGAAAGTAGGTGAAGCAGCAGAAGAAGGTGGTGGCGGACATGTGGCTACTACTTATCACATTACTGTCCAGAAGGGTGAGGCAGCAGAAGAAGGCGGTGGTCTGTGCCACTACTAAACTTTCTTTCTTGATGATTATGTTTCCATTTGAAAGATAATATACTGTGATCAATTTTTTGTGCTAAGTAGGAGGCTCAGTTGGCAGTTCTAATTGAGGGCAGAGTGGACAAAGTTTCTTGCTGAGAAAGTTTCAAAGATTATAATTGTACGTTTAATTATGTCCACCTACTTAGCCAATTATTTCATCAAGAGGCAGCTGGTTGTTACTTGTAATCTACTAGTTTATGTATTTAACTATCAATATTTCATATAAGGATGAATATTCTCGTATTAGGTAATTCTTTTGATGCTCATGCTTTACACATGAGAGATGCGCTGACAAAAGCAGGTACAGCAGTAAATTACTTGGATACTCGTTTATTCCCAACTCAGGTACAAATTTCTTGGCAACCTGATATTCAAGCTGGCTGCTTGGTTCTACCAGGGGGACATCAGTTAAATTTGCAAGATATCAAGAGTGTTTTTTGGCGGAATTTCTCTGCTCCTTACATTCCTAATTTACCAGAGGGTCAGCAGACAATTGCTTTTAGTGATGCAATGAGTGTACTGCGGACACTGCTTCAAGCTAAACCAGTCAGATGGGTCAATTCTTGGCAAGCTTACCAGTTTCACAAAGAAAAACCCTTGCAACTGAGTCAAGTTAAGCTTCTGGGCGTTGAAATTCCAGCGACATTAATCAGCAACAACCCACAACAAGTAATTGAATTCTGTAAAATCCAACCAAAGACAATTTTTAAGCCAGTCTACGGTGGGACACATACTCAGTTTGTGAGTGACTTTCATTTAGAACCCCATCGGCTAAATTTGGTATTACGACTTTCTCCGGTAACATTCCAAGAGTATATTCCTGGCACTAACATCCGCAGCTATGTAATAGGAAAAGACATTTATACTGCGGAGATTCGCAGTAATTCTCTAGACTTTCGAGAAGATGAAAAAGCACAGTTAATTCCGGTGGAACTGCCTGACTTAGTTCAACAACAATGTTTAGCCATTAGCAAAGCCTTGATGTTAGAGTGGACGGCGATAGACTGGCGTTTAAAACCAACTGGTGAGTATGTCTTTTTAGAAGCAAATCCCAGTCCGATGTTTTTACACTTTGAGCAACAAACAAAATTTCCTATTACTCAAAGTTTAGTTAACCTTTTATTAGTAAACTAAGCTTGCAGCAGCCTTGCAGATAAAATTATTGGCTTGGATGCTGGGGCTGATGACTATATAACAAAACCCTCTGAAATGCCGGAACTAATGGCTCAGATTCGAGCAATGTTGCAGCCTAGCAACAACTTAAGCTAACCTTTGTTGGGTAAGTCTGCGCTTAAATTACAGCACCTATGAAGTTACATATGCAGACGAACTTTTACATGTGACTCCAAAAGAATATGCCCGGTTGGAACTGCTGGTTTCTAGCGATCGCCGGGTACTGAGTCAAAGTTAAATTCTTGAGCGAGTTTGGTCATTGCAAGACCCACCCAGTGAAGAAACTGTTAAATCTTATATTAAAAGTTTACGTCATGAACTCTGAGAAGTTAGCGCTCCTGATGATTTTGTTGACACAGTTCACAGACTAGGTTATCGTCTGAAGCAGCTTTAGTTTTGGCTTGTGATTGTTTATCCGATTTCTCTCTGATATTTGCACAACTATTTTTAAGCTGATATTGTGAATAACTCCTCGGAACACCACATAGCAAAATCTCCCCGAACCAAATACGTAATTCGGTTCGAGGGTTTTTGATTTCAACTAATAAAAATCCTCTTCCATGTTGCTAACAATAAAGTTGGAGGTATTCTATGAGACATCACACTGTTGATGAAAACTCGAATCTATCTCAATCCAGCTTGACTGAAAACTCAGCCATAACGTTGGGTTAAAAGAATTATATTTATTATTACTAATAGCTGCCGTCATGGGATTTTCTGTAAATTATTGGTTTAACCATCACCAATTGCCCTGGCAATCCTCTGATACTCCGACTACGGTGTACAACACCAGCACCAGCAAAATCTCTGGAATTGAAGCGATCGCGCCCTAGTAACTTATTCGTGTGATTATTATATATAGTGATTGAATGGAATGAGTAGCCAATTGGTCGTCAAGTTTAGAATCAACATGGCACGCATGGGGCAGATTTTTTGGAAGCGGCTCTCCCATAAGCTTTTGCCCCCTAAACGCCTTGCAATGCTGCAAGCTTGTCTGATTGGTTTAGTCTCTGGATTGGCTGCTGTCTTGTTAGGGCAAGGTGTGGGATTGTTAGGTGGGTGGCGACTACAAATATCCCATCAGTTTCCTGCTTTGTTGGCACTGCCGATAATTGGGTTAGTGGGCGGATTTCTTGCAGGCTGGTTGGTGGAGCGTATTGCTCCTGAAGCTGCTGGTAGCGGGATGTCGGAAGTAAAAGCGGTGCTGGCAAAGGTGCCCATGCCTCTCAACTTGCGAATTGCTGTGGTGAAATTGGTTGGTGCAACGCTGGTGCTAGCATCTGGGATGCCCTTGGGGCGGGAAGGGCCTACGGTGCAAATTGGTGCAGCTTTAGCCAATCAGTTTAGTCGCTGGTTTCCCACTTCCCCTGAACACCGTCGCCAACTGATTGCAGCCGGAGCCGGGGCGGGGCTGGCGGCGGCCTTTAATGCCCCGATTGCTGGGGTATTATTTGTTGTAGAAGAACTTTTGCAAGATGTCTCTGACATCACCTTGGGAACAGCAATCCTGGCTTCATTTATTGGTTCTGTTGTTGCCCGTATTTGTGACACCCATAGTTTTGATTTAAATCTGCATTTAGCGGCTGCCAACACCAGCTTTTATGTGTCGGAAATTCCTTTTTACCTGCTGTTGGGAATTTTGGCAGGATTCGGGGGCGTGCTGTTCAATCGGGGAGTTCTCGCCAGTTTGGGTTTAAGTCGTCGCTTTCTTAAAATCAGCTTACCTTGGCGGATGGGACTGGCTGGATTAGTGACAGGATTGGTATTTGCTAGCCTTCCCTCATTATTTCGGGACAACGCTGGATTACGGGAACTGTTGCTGACGGGTGAAGCAAACTGGCAATTAGTGGCGCTAGTTTTCTTTCTTCAGTTCCTACTTATCCTGTTTACCTACACTTCTGGTGCGCCTGCTGGATTGCTGGTTCCCACACTAGGACTGGGAGCAGCTTTGGGTTATTTGGTAGGAACCTTAGAACACCACTTCCTTGCTGTGAGTTTGGCGACAACTTATGCACGAGTTGGGATGGGGGCATTTTTCTGTGGTGTGGCGCGAGTCCCAATTACGGCAGTGATCATCGTGTTTGAGATGACAACTGACTTTAATTTGGTGTTACCGTTGATGATTGTTTCGGTAACTGCTTATTTGGTAGCGGAAGCTCTAGAAACCGGATCACTATACGACCATCTATTAGAATTTAAAGGCATTCATTTGCCAAAAGAAACCAATCCCGAAGCACCTTGGACGCAACTAACCGCAGCCAATGTCATGCAACCGAGTGTGGAAACTCTGGGGAGCCGGATGAGTTGGGATGAGGCATTGCAGGCATTTTCCGAATCCTCCCACCGCCACTTTCCAGTATTGGAAAAGGGTAAATTGGTCGGAATCTTAACCCAGCAAGATATCACAAATCTCTCCCGAACAGGTTTAAGTGAGCATCTCACTGTAGACCAAGTGATGACTCCAGAACCAGTAACTGCCTCTCCTGTTGATACCCTTGCCCATGTGCTACATTTGCTCAACCGTTACAAGATTAACTGTTTACCAGTTGTGCAAGGAAACCGCTTGGTGGGTATCATTACCCGTAGTGATATTATTCGGGTGCAAGCTGCCTATTTCAATGGTTCCGAAGATGTAGGTTCTAAAGCCGAACCATCCCGCGTGATTTACCATACCAGTGCGCCGGAAACTGGACAGGGAAGGTTACTGGTGCCATTGAGTAACCCTAAAACAGCAGGTATGCTGTTGGAAATGGCGATCGCAATTGCCCGTGATCGCCATTATGAAATAGAATGTCTGCATATTATTATTGTCCCCCAGCACAAGATTCTTGCAGAAACCCAAGTGAATATCAAGGCAGCTATGGGTCCACTGCGGCAAGCAATACGTTTGGGACGGACATGGCATATCCCAGTACATACCCAAATTCGAGTTGCTCATGACTTGTCAGAAGCAATTTTGCAAACTATCCAAGACCGTCATATTAATTTTATGCTGATGGGTTGGAAGGGTAGCACAGCCACACCGGGAAGGGTCTTTAGTCGCGTCGTAGATACGGTTATCCGGCAAGCAGCCTGTGATGTGGTGTTAGTCAAGCTGAATAAGCAAACCCACTTGGAACGCTGGTTAGTGCCGATAGCGGGTGGCCCCAATGCCCAACAGGCAATTCAATTGCTCCCAGCACTGACTTCATTGAGTGAAACTCCAGTAGTCAACTTATGTCAAGTGTTTGAACCAAATAAAGCCGAAGCGGATACAACAACTCTCAAAAAAGCTGCTGATTTTCTCAAACAACGGCTCAAAAGTTTAGTAACAATTGATCCACTCTATGCAAATTCTGTGTCAGAAGCCGTCTTGGATTGTGCTAAACGCAACCAGAGTGATGTGATTATTTTGGGAGCTTCTCGTGAGGGAATGTTGCAACAAGTAGTGCATGGTAATATCCCAGCAACTATCTGCCGCAATAATAACCAAACTGTGATTTTGGTACGTGCAGCATCTGCTATTGGAGAAGGGAATTAATCTAATAATACATCTTCATATATAGCTGCGATCGCACAATGAAAATCAACGCTAGCTAAATTCACTTCTTCTTCTTTTTCATAAGGGTAAAGTACCCAATGTCCTTCGTCATTGCGGCGGAAGCATTCCACACTCATTCGGTCTGGTGAAATTAGCACATATTCTTGTAGTGATTCTAAGTGTCGGTAATTAGCAAATTTCTTTCCTCTATCAAAGCCTTCTGTTGATTCAGAAAGTACTTCGATGATTAAGCAAGGATAAGACTTAAAATATTCAAATTCTCTATCTCGTGCATCGCAAGTCACCATCACATCAGGATAAAAATAGCGATTTATGACATCAATTTGTGCTTTCATATCTAACATATACACACGGCAACCACTACCCCGGAGATGGTTTCGTAACAGCATAGATACATTCATGCTAACTGTGACATGGGCATCACTTGCTCCTGCCATTGCGTAGACTTGCCCATCAATATACTCGTGTTTGATTTCACTAAATTTCTCGCCCTCTAGATATTCTTCTGGGGAGATATAGTACTCACTTTGACTAATGACCATTTTAGTGTCTTAATAGTTTTATAAAACATTTTAACCGATACAACAAATTTAATGAGCGCCAGCGCCACCAGTTGCCTTCACCTTTTTAAGGAATAAAACAGCAAGTCCACTGAGTAACAAAGCGATGCCAATAAAGTAGAAACAATCGTTAAAAGCCATTACAAAGGCTTCCCGACGGACGATGTTGGATATAGATGCGATCGCTTCATTTTGGGCTGTACTAAAATCTGCTCCCCGACCGACAAAATACTGTGTCATTTGGTCAATTCGCTGTTGAGTTTCTAGGTTATATAAAGATACTCCATCACCCAATCTATTCGAGTGAAATTGTTCTCTATTTGCCAATAAAGTCGCTAAAGAAGCAATTCCGAGAGAACCACCCATATTCCGCATCATATTAAATAAACCACTTGCTGAACCTGCTTCTTTCGGACTCAAACCAGCAGTTGCGATAGAACTAAGCGGTACCATAATTAGGGGTTGTCCCATTGCACGCACAAATTGCGACCAGCGTAATTGATCTAATCCTGTTTCATTAGTCATTCCAGAGTTCATAAATGCACTGATGGAAAACAAAGTCACACCAACAGCCACCATTAACCGCACATCAATGCGTTTCATCAATCTGGGTATGAGAGGAATAATAAATAGTTGGGGAATACCAGCCCAAATTAATACTTCACCAATTTGCAGCGCATTGTATTTTTGAATTTGGGCAAGATATAGCGGTAAAATATAAATTGATCCATACAATCCTACTCCCAGCGACACATTCACAATACTCGCTAAACCAAAGTTCCGCCTAAGCACAAGCCGTAAATTAATAAATGGTTGCTTACGAGTTAATTCAATATAAAAAAATATCGCCAAAAAAATTATTGCAATCACACTTAAGCGGACAATCAGCGTTGAACCAAACCAATCTTTGCGACTACCTTCTTCTAAAACAACTTGCAGGGAACCTAACCCAATAGCCATCGCAATAATTCCCCACCAATCACCTTGTTTCAGTAAATTAATTTGGGGTAGTTCTTGCTTGATTCCGTACCAAACGCCAGCTAGCATTAATACCCCTGGAATTACATTTATATAAAAGTTGTATTCCCAACCAAAATTTTCTGTTAACCAACCTCCTATTGTTGGGCCAATTGAGGGTGCGAAAACTGCACTAAACCCAAATGCAGCTAATCCAACTGATTGCTTAGATTGGGGTAAAGTCGTTAATACAACTGTCATAGCAGTGGGAATTAATACTCCTCCGCTAAAACCTTGTAAGGCGCGAAATAAAATCATGGAATTGAGATCCCACGCCCAAGCACAGCAAATAGAAAAGAAGATAAATAGTCCAGTATTCACTAACAAATAACGCCGCAGAGAAAACACCCGTGATAACCATCCTGTTAGTGGAATTACCACAATTTCTGCTACGAGATACGCCGTAGAAATCCAAGAACCTTCTTCTAAAGTTGCTCCTAAACTTGCTTGAATATCTTGCAGCGAAGCATTAGTTATTTGAATATCTAATACCGCCATAAATGCACCAAGCATACTGGCTAATACACCAATCCAGGTTCTTAGCGGTACACGTTCTGGTGGTACAGCAGGATTTTGCCCTTGCTGACGAATTACACCTGTATTAGCCATAGTGTTGTTCCAGTTCCAAGGTTAAATAACAAAAATATTATTAAATCTCATACCATCTATTGGTAGTTTTTTATCTTAAGCTTTATCACTTATTAAGATGCCATTTATTTCATAAATTGGGATGATTATTTTCCTGAAATCAGGCAAATTTATAATAAAAATAATCGACCCTAAAATCCAAGCAGTCCCATGAGGCTAACTAAAGCTAATAGCAATAGGATGGATCGAATTGGTAGGAAGCTAAAGGCATATACAAATCCCTCTTTGACTTTTTGCAAGGGATTACCATCAGTTACCGTTTTCCAAGGTTAAACTTGCATCGCCAATAATGCGGTGATTACACCAATATAGCTCAAACCATCAATTAAAAAACAATACCCAGTTTCAACGCGAGTAATTAATAAACCTGCGATCGCAGAGCCAATTAATCGCGCACAGTTAATCATTGTACAGTTGATGGCGATGTCTGACGACAAGCCGCTTTGCCTCCTTTGCGGTTCGTTTTTTCATTATTTTGCGTAAGTCCTGACTTAATTAAACCCGGAGAATCCCACTCCACCTGCGGGGAGGGGTTGGGGGTGGGGTTCTTTTATTATGGGTAATTTAGTGGACATAATATTACTTGACTTCCACAGCAACTTCCGCAGACATTCCCGGAGTAATCCGCGATTCATATCCTTGAATGCTCTTTTGGTCAAAAACTATTTTGACAGGGATACGTTGGACAATTTTAGTAAAGTTACCTGTAGCATTATCCGGTGGCAATAAGGCAAACTGAGCGCCGGAAGCTGGCGAAACACTGTCAACACGACCAATAAAGGTGTGATGAGGGAAAGTATCCAGCTTGATTTCTACTGGTTCTCCTGGGCGCATCTTTTCTAATTGGGTTTCTTTGAAGTTCGCAATTACCCAATACTCGTTATCTACGATCGCCATTAATGGTGTTCCGGTTGCAACTCGGTTGCCAATTTCCACGTTTTTTCTACCTACCCGTCCAGCACTAGGAGCAGTAACATTGGTATAGGATAGTTGTAATTGTGCGTCTTTGAGCGATGCTTCTGATTGAGCGATCGCAGCTTTTGCCGCTTCGTATTGACTACGTTTTACTGTTGTATCTTGTCCGCCAGCAGTCGCTTGTTGCAATCCTCCCTTAGATGCTGCCAATTTAGCTTGGGCGTTGGTAACATTTTCTTGCGCTTGTGCTAGTTGAGACTGGGCTTTGGCGACACCAACTTTCGCGGAAGCTAATTTAGCTTGGGCTTGTTCTACTCCCTGAATCGCGGCATTTTTTTGTGCCGTAGCCACATTATAAGTTGCCTTGGCTGCGTCTAGCTGCTGACGAGCGATCGCACCTGTTTTATACAACTGGTTGTAACGATTGTAATCTGCTTGGGCATTTTCCAAATTCGCATTTGTTTGCGCTACCTGCGCTTGGGCGGCGGGAATCCCCGCTTGGGCTAGTCTGACTTCAGCTTGCGCCGCTGGTATCCCGGCTTGGGCTTCTTGTACTGCTGCTTGGGCTGTAGAAATTGCTGCTACCGCACCGCTGACATCCCCCTGCGCTTGACTTGTCTTACCAGTGGTAGTTTGTGAAGTTAAGGCAATATTTGCTTGGGCGGCTTGCGCTTGACCACGCGCATTTTCTAGGGCTGCTGCTGCTTGTTGTACCTGACTTTCATAATCCCGTGGATCTAACTTCACTAACAATTGTCCCGGTTGCACCAGTTGGTTATCATTCACAAGCACCTCACTCACAGTTCCGGGAATGCGGCTGCTAACTTGGTGAATGTTTCCCACAACAGTGGCGTTGTCTGTTTCCTGGTGGGTGGAGGCGTATTGCCAGTAGTGAAAACCAAAAGTACCTGCGGCGATCGCACCCACACCTAATCCTGCCAAAATTAAGCCAGTCGGTTTTTTCCGTTTCGGTTTCGCTGGAACTTCTTTCTCTATCTCAGGAGTTACAATCGGTGCTTCTACTGTTGCGGATGTCTCTGTTGTCAAAGTTTCTAAACTCTCTTCAGGAATCACTTGTTTTTCTAAAACTGGGGTCTTATGTCCGTTGCGTCCGTTTAATGTATTAGCGCCCATGATGGTTACCTCGCTTGCTCGTTCAATAATTTAATTGATAATCATTTATTTAGAATGCGTAATATTTCCTAAAAAAAATCTTTTTTCCTTAGTATGCGTACTATTATCTCAAAATAAATCTTCACACTACCTCCTCCGGTCGGGTGATTCTGGGATAATCTTTAGGAGAGGTTAGCGATCGCCCGGTTCAAGATTTGGGAAAACAGTTCCCGGTCAGCGAAGGAAATACCGTCCATTGCTTCATCACGTACTGTTGCCGCAATAGGCGGTAAGACCGCTTCTAGTTCCTTACCTGCATCCGTTAGCCAGATCCGCCAGATGCGGCGATCGTGGGTGTCGCGTTCTCGACGCACCAAGCCGCGTTCTTCCATCCGATCTAGTACGCCTGTTAAAGTCCCTCCCACTTGTTTGAGTTTGTCCCCAATACTAGAAGTTGGTAAACCATCTTCTTGCCAAAGACAGCACAACACCAGCCAGTGAAATGGTGTCAATCCAAACGGTTCTAGTTTATCAGTAAACTTGCGACTGAGCAGTTGTGAGACTAATTTGATTCTGTAGCCCAAATTGTATGGTGCCAGATTTTGCTGCCACGACTGTAAAGGTGGGGAGTGATTAGATGTAGAAACCATTTAGCAAAATATTTAGTGTACGTACTATTATTTTACCAAGATTAATTTTTTTTAGCAATAGTTGCTTTGTATCTGTCTTAGGGAAGAACTTGAATCAACTGGGACTCTTTTACTGTACCAAGAATACGGTAAGGTCGAGACAATTTAGGGGACTGGTCAGTATAGATCCAAGCATAGCTCAAAGCTGGTACTTGAGAAATAGAGACTACTGGTTGGGGGCGAATAGAAAGATAGAAATTAAGCAGTACTTTTGTTTTAGCGTCTATTTCTACATAGTAGGTAGGATGAGTTTGGATAATTGAGGCGATCGCAGGTTGTTGTAAAAACACTTTCAAAGCAGGGTTATAGTCACTTAATAGCCCTATGCTACCTGTCGCCGCCAAAGCCAGCCAGCAGGGAATTAACCAACCTGCAATCCAGTAACGGGCTGTGAGAAACTTTATGTCAAAGTGGTAACGACTAATCCACACTATAGGCAAAATTAACCAACCAAAGCCCATAGCCAAGCCAATAGTTGCATACTTGCGAATATCAGAACCACCCCAACTAAGAACGCCAATACTCGCTATAACAAGTAAAACACCTAACCCACCAAAGCCATAACTGAGATTTCGAGGAAGATTCTTGATGGCAAAAAGGGATAATATATTTATTCCACGTTTTTGAAGAGGGAATTGTGAGGGAATCCCTGTCTGGTAAATATTGCCTAAACAGTTTAGACCCACAGATGCAAACAAAGCTATAAACGGATAAAGGCAAAGACTATAGTGAGGGAAACGACTGCTAAAAATACTAAGTTCACAAAATAGGACAAGTGGAAAGCCAACTAATATTAACTGGTAACGAGGAATGGGACGACGGAGAGTCGAAACTAAACCTAAAATCCCGAAAAAAGCCCAAGGAAATGCTATTAAAGGGATATTCCATATATAAAACAGCAGCCCATTATTATAATGATCCTCAGAACCTTGCCGCACAACAAACTTGAACAACTCCTCAAAACTTTGATTTCCGTAGTGCAACCAGTTTAACCATAGCCAAACACAGGTAGGGATTAAACCTACGAAAAAGCCTAAATACAAAATTGGGTTAGTAAGATGACGATGACGGCGATGTTCCCAAATTAAATAAGGGAATAAAGCTATGATAGGCAAAAAAATCATAAAGCTTCTGACTAAGAAGCCTAAACCTAAACTTAAACCAGCTAAAAAACTCCAAAAATAGCGATCTTTAGGGTGTAATTCCGTTTTTATTAAAGACAAAATAGCTAAAAGTACCAATAAAATCATCGGTACATCAGGTGTACTTAAGCGACAGTATTGCAGCCAGAGAAATTCCACACTTAAAATTGCAGCAGCTAGCCAAGCTAATTTTTTGCCCAGCATAATTTTGCCGATTTCATACACCAGCCATAAGCTAAAAATTCCAGCAATCATACTAGGAAGACGCGCAGTGGTATCACTGATCCCAAACAGCTTGTAGAAACTGGCAATTAACCAATAAGGACCAGGAGTTTTATGATGTGCCCTTTCCCAAGGATCTATCCAATTACCAGAATCAAACATCAGACGGGCACGCGATGCGTAAAGCCCTTCATCATGTGCCATCAGACTATTGTGCCCAGAAGTAAATAATAATAAGGGCAGTATCCAAACTAACAAACTAAAATAGGGTAATGATCGGACTAGACGGATTTGTCGCCAAATATGCTGCAATGAGTGTAGTTTATAGAACATTGAATTGCTCAAAATTGAATGCTGCTATTTAGACGAGTTTATGTGTTCTGTTGTTATTAAAATATGTTACATAGTGATGGTTGAAAAATACCTAAAATTGTCGCAATTTTCCGAAAAAGTTCTCCAAAACAGAGATTTATGCAGTTAAGACCGAATCAACGCCTGAAATTAGACGACACAGATGATAAGCTGTTCTATGCCTATCCCCGCTTCGTCACTCATGTCGATGAAGGATTTATTCAACGGCTAACGGATTTATATCGCGATCGCCTCAAACCCAATACCCGCATTTTTGATATGATGAGCAGTTGGGTGTCTCATCTACCAGAAGAGATGCAGTTTGACCATGTGGAGGGACACGGACTCAACGGTGAGGAACTAGCACGAAATCCCCGCTTAAATCATTACTTTGTCCAAAATCTTAACGAAAATCCGCAGCTACCTTTACCAAATGAGAATTTTGATGCTGTTCTCAATTGCGTATCTGTGCAGTATGTGCAATATCCAGAAGCAGTATTTTCCGAAATTTACCGCATCCTGAAACCTGGTGGTGTCGCAATTATCAGCTTTTCTAACCGGATGTTTTTTGAAAAGGCAATTCAAGCTTGGCGGGAGGCTTCAGAAGCACAACGAGTAGAATTAGTCAAAGAGTACTTCGCCGCAGTTCCAGGATTTACAACCGCAGAAGTTATAGCTCATAAGTCAACATTACCAAATTTATTACAGTGGTTGGGTGCAGCTGGAGGAGATCCGTTTTATGCCGTTATAGCTTATCGCAGTTAAGCCAAATAGTCACCAGTACAGCGGGGGCGTAAATCCAGCTATTATCTCAAACAAGACTTGGGGCTTAAGCCCCTGCACTTCACGCCCATTGCACAGGATCTAATTGATAGTAACGTTGCAGTTGCTGATAAAGTGCTGGATGCTTGGATAACAATTGGTGCGGTTTCTCAAGGAATGTCTCAGTCGCTACGGCAAAAAATTCTGCGGGATTTGTTGCGCCATAGCTATCCATTACCGTCTTTACGCCTTGCATAACATCATTACAAAGTTGCTGATATGCTTGTGTCATCACCTTCGCCCAAATAGGATAGTCAGAATTGCGTTGCAGTATCGGAACTCCTTCAGCTTTACCATCTTCTTGATCCAACTGATGGGCGAATTCATGAAGCACAACGTTACGTCCATCCCTCCAGTTATCAGTGTCTTGTTTCACCTGTTCCCAAGACAATACTACTTGGTCAGTTGTCCACGATTCCCCTAATCTTGCCACACGCCTTTCTTCAACAACATAATTTCCGATAGAAGTCGTTTCCTGAACAAAATAAGTATTGGGATACACCAGAATTGAACGAAGTCTAGGAAAATACTGCCCACGTTCATTTAGTAGGAGTAAACAAGCGACGGATGCAAGGGTCAGTTTCATTTCCTCCGTTACCTGTAATCCTTTACAGCCAATAAATTGCTTTTCTGCTAAGAATACTTGAATATGTCCTTGAAGTCGTCTGAGTTCATTGGGAGAAAGGCAAGGGTAAATGGGAAGATTATTCTCAATAATGGCATTCCAAAGTGGGGGGAAAGGACGATGTTTAAGACGGTTTCTTCGCCTTTTTACTATAACGGGATTAATTAAAATACCAGTAATAATCAGCCCAATGATCAGAAAGACAACTATTGTTTGAATCATTGACTTTTGAGCAATTTAAATACTTCAGTCGCTGGTAAGCAGAAAATTTAGATAAAAGAATTGTTCTGATTGTAGCTTGCTAACTAAATTAAAATCGGGTGGTTCTCTAATTATGCCCTTGCCAGTACTCTAACTATCACCATCATTTTTAAATCCTTAGTAAATGCAATCATAATTTATAAAAACTATACTTACTGGCACACATCACCGCTATTGAATCAGAATTATGCAAGATTGAACCTTGGTGGAAAGGGTTTTTTGAAGCCCTTCCTCAACTTTGCCAATCAGTTTGTCAAAAGCCTCTTGATCCGCTGTCAGTTGTTCTTGAATAACTTTCTGTAACTCAGGCTTTATTTGCTCACAAATATCCTCGATTTTTCTGTCGCCCAAAAAACTAGAACGAATCCAACCAGGTACATCCACATTTGTCTTGATTACTTCTTGAACAGTCTTGCGATTTAGCTCCATTCCTGCTGCCATAAGCGAAGCCCCATATACTAGTGCAATAGGCCAGGTTAAATGTCCAGTTAGTATTAAAGTGATGATGCTAGCCACAGCGCCTCCACCAATTATTACATTGACAATAAACGCCACTGTCTCAGCAATGATCGCATCTCCAATTCGTAACTCTGGGTTGACAAAATTTGGGTCAATGCTATCCTCAAATCTCAAGCTGCTTCTAGGTATCTGAAACTTTCGACAGATTGGATCAGTTTGTGCAGCTAAATCAGGTTGGATTTTCTTATTAAACCAAGAAGTGCATTGATTATTAATTATCTGCCCAGCGCGATCGCTTTTGAGCCACTGTTCTGCCCGACTGATCAAAGATGTTTCCAAATCTGCTAAAGTCCGTATTTTGTTTTTTTGCCAATCTTTTAAACCAGGTTTAACTGCGTTGATAATCAAGCCATCTGTCAAAGGCTTTGTTAGTGATTCGATTAACTCTGGGATATGTCTTTCAATTAAACCTTTAAGCTGATTCGAGGTAAATAGTTTGTTGACTTCTTGTTTAAAAGCAGCAGCACGCAAATCCCATCGTCCTACTCGTGCTAAACCCATTGCAATGCACCGTTCCGGCTCCGGATCAGGGCGAAGCAGCGTTTCTGGTTCGGGAAACATTTCCTGACAAAGAAAGTGCGTAAACTTCATGCGAGATGCACCGCCAGTCATCAGCACAAGTTTTGGCACAATTCCAAGTTCGTCCAGCTTTTCTTTTGCCTCCGTTAAAGAGTCACGAAACGATCGCACCCAGTTATGAAGCTCCAGTTCCGGTAAGGGTTGGTTTAAGATTTCCTCCATCATCAATTTATTCACTTGGGGAATAAAATAAATCTGTTCGTTGATAGACTCAAAGCCACGCGCAAAGGATTCAGGATCGCTGTATAGTTGTTCATTAGAAAAGTAATCTTCTTTAGCTTTACGGCAAGCAAGTTCACAACGAGCTTGGTGATGCGGATATTCCTGAAATACTTTTTCAAGTAATGTTTTTTGCTCGTGGTTAGCGAGAGTCCGGGCAAAAATAGCTTTGTCAATTAAAGATGCTCCTAAAGTATTACTCCCGAAATCTATCGGTATCTCTTCTAAGCTTTTAACCAGAGTAAAATCTGTGGTTGAAGAACCAATATCGACAATTAGCACCGATGCAACAAGTTTGTCATACTCCAGCTTCCCGGCTTCTTTGGCTTGCATGAAAGCAGCCCGCGATTCTGGTACAACATTTAGTCGGGGAATGCCAGCTTCTTGAAGTAGCTTTTGGTATTCTGAGCGATCGCTAACTGACCATCCTGAAGGGCAACCAATGTAAAAATAGCTACCTTCTCCACCTTCAACTTGTTTGCTTTCTTTCAAAAGGCGGTAGTAGGTTGCGACAAAAGTGCTAATTGTTTCCCGATATTTGGGATCATTGTTGGGTTTTTGCTTAAAAGAAATTGTCAGTTGGGTAACGCCAGCTTGAATTAATGCTTGTTCTCCCACAAGATAACCGAGTTTAGGATGCCAACCAAGAGCTGTAACTTGGTTCTTCTTGTTATTAATCTCCAGCATCTGGGGGGGTTCGATACTTTCCACTATCGCTTTAGCTACAGCCGTTTCACCGTGTCCCAAATCAAAACCGATTGTTTCTAAAATTTCCATACCCTTATTGTCTATTATTCTCTAGAAGAATACACTGGCTCAATTACCCTACCGCGCCTGAGAAGGCGATCGCCTTTCAACAAAGCAGGAGTTAAAGTTACATGATCTTTGGTATCGGGATCGATACTTGGCTCAAAGTCAAAATACTCGCGATCGCTATGAGGGTCATTTTGTCGGTAAATTTGAGCGTTAATTCCCTGAGACATTAAAATCTGTGGCAGAAGCTTCGCCAATTCATGAGCCATTTGGGGTTTATCAAGTTTTGATGCGCCCATTAGCCTTTGCAGAAAGTTCAATAGCTCTGGCAGTTCTTCTATTGCTAAATCGCCTTCATGTTTATTCGATTCTTCTACTCTAGCCACTGCTAGGTCGATCGTGTTGAGAGCATCGCTAAGGTGATCTAGAAATACTTTGCTATCAACCCGGAGAATAGGTTGAGGTAATTCCAATAGCTCTTGAGAGATAGAATTTTGCTGGTTGTTTAAGTCGAGTTGAAGCACAACTTCTAGTCCTAAAAGTAAAGAGGTTAGTAGGATAGCCATCCATGCACCTGGGGTAGTTTTAGTTAAAGAGAACAATGAACCCAAGATGCCTATACAAATTAGTGCCTGTAGCAGTTTCATGATTAATCTGTTGGCAAAAAACTTTGTACCTGAGTTAGTAATTTGCCTTTGTTCTATTGGAGCAAGTTGAGAATAGTTAGCCGCAGCGAGAGTAGCAATGGACTGCCGCAGTGTATCCAGAAAAAAGGAAGCCAGACGAACTTGAGCCAGATTAAGCTTTTCAATGTAAATTCTTTCGAGATGATCGAGTCGGTTTTGAACCAATTTAACTATCTGCTCAATGTTGGTTGTGTTATCAATATCTGTCTGGAGTTGGTTGCGTTCTTCGCTAAAAAGTGAACTTATTGTTTTCATTGCGTTGATTAAGACTTTAACGTTACTAATAGGGGTAAAATGAGCAGTTGTTTGCTCATTTCATCTTGTAATCACATGATGACCGAATAATTTATAGTTCATAATTGATGATTCATAATTATGTTACATCGATAATTTAAACCCCAACTGAAACAGGACTGCTTCTACAAGCACCGCGTACAAACCCTTTTTAATTATGAATTATGAATTATGAATTAATAATTATGAATTAGGTTGATTGCAAATTACTACCCTCAAAAAGGAGAAACAGAATGTTTATCTGCGTCATTGCAGACTACGGTACAGGAGATCCGGCATTTACAGAAGTCACACAACGTCTGCTGATGGCTTTTCCTGATGCCCAAATTCATTTGCTTTCGGTTCCAGCATTCAGTACCTTGGCAACGGGATTCTGGATTGCCCAACTGGGACTCAACCCAGGAAAGAGCGATCGCCTAATTTATCACAACTGTGCGCCTCGTCAAGATGATCCCGAAGCCCGGCAAGACAATGAAGGTGAAGGACTAACTTATGCCCTTTTATCCAATGGTGTAAAAGTAGTGGGTGTGAATGCAGGTTACACTCTCTCCTTCATCAAAGACTATACAAAGGAGTTGCGAGTGGTTAACGTTTCTCGTGGGGGTTCGCAGTTTCGCTCACGAGATGTGTTTCCTCCGGCTGCGGCTGCGATCATAGGTGAAGATTTTAGCCTTCTGGGAGATAGCCTTAAGAGTGAGCAAATCCCAGATGTTCCACCAGATCGAATTGCCTGGATTGATGGCTACGGTAACATCAAAACAACTATTGGGGCGCATACACTTAATTTGGAGCCTCAAACCAAGATTGTGATCCGGATTGGAGATGTCGTCAGTGATGCAGTGTATTCTGATGGCAGCTTCAAGGTGTCTGAAGGAACTTTGGCCTTTGCTCCTGGTAGTTCCGGTTGGTCAAGAGGCGATTCCGGAGAACCATTGCGCTTCCTAGAGTTGTTTCTGCGAGGAGGGAGTGCTTGGGAGCGCTTTGGCCGTCCCCGTGTGAATCAGCAGGTAACTCAAATTGCCTAAAATCGGGTAGTTGGCTTCTGTTACCGAATTTTAGATTTTAGATTTTGGCTAATGGAATTGAGAGATTCAAAATTTAAAAATGTCTGAGAGCAAGCGAATTTAAATGCGATCGGACTTACGCATCAAGTACGAAATGTAGGGGCAATTCATGAATTGCCCCTACGCTAAATCAAGGCTTTCACTACTTTTTTGCGTAAGTCCTCGGTGAGAGGTTAAGGTAATTGCACTTTTGTGATTTATAGTTAACCTCTCATCAATGACTGCCAATGTCCAACAGCCTTCAATCATGCGTATGTTTTATAAGCAAAAACTCTCAATGTATACCTTCATAAACCTTAGTTTACTGTGAAATTGCCTATAATCCCACCTGTTTCGAGCGAACACAAAAAGATTGGACCTGTGCCGTCATAGACATAAAGGTTGCCAAGATTCAGGGTTTGCCAAACTTTTGGACCAGAAGTAGTGTAAATTATAGAACCAACAAAGGCAGCGTTTCCAACACCATTAATCGAAAGTGTTTGACACGAGCTATTATTTCCATAAATAGAGACTGAGGTTGGGTGAGAACCTGTTGACAGTTGCAGGGTTCCTATGACTTGAACACTGTAAGCACAGTTATTGATAATTCCCCCATAACTCGAAGTGCTTAAACATGAATTGTCTTGGGGATAAGAATTCTTCATAGTAGCTCCTGGCCCCGTTACTGCCAAAGCTTGGTTCGCTACTAAGCTTATGAGTCCAGCCAACATACTTATCAAATAACCTTTTATAAAAAACTGCATTCTTGTTAACTCCAATTTTGCATGTATTTCAGCTTGATAATTGAATTTACCTAAGAATGAAGCGCATTTTTGACAAAGTTATTCTGTCGTTACAATACTTTTTTATAACTTTTTCATATAATATTTAAGCTGTCAAAGACTTTGAAAATAATGATAATCAAAAATAGTAAGAGGATGCAATCGACACTCGCATCCTCTCCCTCTTTACCAGACGATTATCATTTTTAGAGAGATTTTTTGAGTATCTTTACTCATTGACAAAAGACGTTTTATCCTAATTATTCGCATCTGAGCTGGTAGAGACGCTGCATTGCAACATCTCTACACACCGGAAAATTTCACCAATAACCTTAACTAAACGGTAAGGAATAAGAGTTTCTCAGAGTTCTTGCCTAAGTGATGGCAAAGTTTAAGGTAATTTAGCGTGATTTCATTCAACTAATGTTGCAGAAGCCCCTTCACTTGATGGAGGTACACCGGGTAACTCAAGACAGTATCCTGCACCATATACTGTCTTGATATAACGGGGGTGGCGAGGATCTGGTTCTAACTTGGTTCTCAAGTGGCGAATATGGACTCGAATCGTCTCAATGTCGTCATCGGGATCGTAGCCCCAAACTTCTCTGAGGATTTCGCTGGGAGAAACCGTTTGACCGTGGCGTTGCAGCAAGCAATGAAGTAGCTCAAATTCCAAGTGAGTCAATTTCACTGTCTCATTGAACCATATTGCCTCAAATCTTTCGGGAACCAGAGTGAGTGAGCCATAGTTTAGAATCTCACTGTGCTTTGCTGCTTGGGGAATGCGATCAGTACGCCGCAAAAGTGCCCGCACCCGCGCTAGCATTTCTTCAACTTCAAAAGGCTTGGTGAGGTAGTCATCTGCGCCAGCATTGAAGCCCTCCACCTTGTTCTGAGTTTGGCTCAAAGCCGTCAACATTAACACGGGAATCTCAGAGGTGCGATCGTCACGACGCAAGCGTTGGCAAACAGTAAACCCATCTACCTTGGGCAACATTAAATCGAGCATGATCAAGTCTGGTTGTAGCTGGAGAGCCAGCGCTTGACCTTTGATGCCGTCTTCAGCTTGACTAACATCGTAGCCAGCCATTTCCAAGTTGACGGCAACTAGTTCTGAAATCGCTGGGTCATCGTCTATGACAAGAATCCTCGGCATTCTTAAAAAATTATTACTACTTATTAAGGATAAATAACAACCTTTGTATAGATACAAAGATTTTTGAATCGATTATGAAAAAGTTTTAAATCTTACATAAATATTAAGATTAAATGACTGTGAAATCAAGACTCAACTACACCAAATCTTATAGTCTATGATGTGTTATACTGCTCCCTACAATCCGTCTCGATTTTTACAAAACGGTGTAAAGATGACTGTATACGCCGCTTTGTGGGGAAGACGTTACTGGAAAAGTACTACTCTATTACAAGAACCGTATTATCAGGAAAAAATCTTTATTGGTGGCCAAGGTGTGCCGATATTTGGCTTGGTTGCCATCCCTGAAAATGCTCATAGCACGATTATCGGTACTTATGGCATTACTGGAGAGTTAGAAACGGAATGGTTTTTGAGAGTGTTAGGACGTAAGGCTTACGCTCAAGGCTACGCTGTGGTATTATTTGATTGGCGTGCCCACGGCAAAACTGCTCAATTGTCCCCGACTCTAACTTCCGATGGACTGTATGAGGGGGAAGATTTTATTCGCATCGCTGCTGCTGCTAAGGCAATGGGATGTCCTGGGAAATTTTGGTTTACAGGGTATTCTTTAGGAGGGCAATTAGCACTATGGGCGGTGAAAGTCGCTCTCGAAGTGATTAGGGAGCATGGAAATTTAGGATTAGAAGATAGCGATATTGGCGGTGGTATGGTGATTTGTCCCAGCTTGGATTCTGAGCGATCGCTATCTTATCTAGTTACAAAGCCCTTCGGCAGATATTTGGAAGCAGGGATTGCACAGAATTTAAAAAAACTGGCATGGCAAATACATGATGCCCATCCTGGAAGCATTGATCCAGCAGCGATTGAACGGGCGAATAGTATCTGGGGTTTTGACAATGAACTGGTAATTAATCGACTAGGTTTTCCTTCTGTGGAAGCATATTACCAAGCTAGTAGTCCTTTACATATATTGCCACAAATCTCGAAACCGACTTTAATTTTATATGCTGCTGATGACCCACTTTTTGACCCAGCCATCATACCGGATTTACAACAAGCCTGCGATCGCAATCCGGCAATAGATTTATTACTCACTCAGTATGGTGGTCATGTTAGCTATTTGAGTAGTAAAGAGTGCCAGCGCCAATTACAAGATCCTGATGTTTGGTGGGCATGGAATCGGATTTTACAATGGTTGGAACAACAGCGTAATTCGTAATTTATAATATTCACCTTTGGCAATAAGTAAGCTACGTAATTCGTAATTAAGATTCGTCAGATGAAATCTAATGAGATATCCTTAGTAAGTCTACAGCGGATACGGATGTAAATATGAGGGAGATAATGAAATAAGAAGGGGGCTACAACCAAATCCTAGTTTAATTGTATTCATACTCTATACCCTTGCCTACTAATAGCAGCGTGGTCTTTTATCCATCAATATCCTTTAATTATGTTGATTTCTAATTTTTTTACGCCAAGTAATTACTGGCTTTTCAAAACAGAAAAAACCTATTACTGAAAGAAATGTAGAAAGTAATAGCATTAGCAAAATCCATTTTAAGTTCCAGTCTATACCTAGTTTCTCGAACTCAAAAATTACAAAATAATGAGATAAAAATAATCCATAAGATAAATTACCTAAAAAGTCATCATAATATGTTCTTTTAATTTTTATTAATAAAGGTATAATTATAATTCCTAATATTAATCCTATCAATACTTCTCGATTATAGGGCAATATCAAACGGGGAGATAAAAAAGTTGCTGCCAATAATAAACAGGAGAAAATTAATGTATATTTTACTGGCTGATTTGTAATAATATTGTTATTTTTATATAAGAAGCTACCACAAAAAAACATAAATATTGTTCCAAATATTAATCTATAACCAAAATAATCTGTGTTAAGAATTCCTAAATAAGCCATCAAAAAAATTATATATGATAAGAAAAAAAATATTTTTTGTAATTTATATATTAATAAAAATGGAATTAAGATATAAAAACATCCTTCAAGACCCAGCGACCATGCGGGTGGAATAATCATAAATTTCTCTCCTACCCAAGGAATCATATAAAATCCCATAGGTATTATCAAAAGATTTTGTAATAATCCAATCTCTGTAGGTTTACTAAGATAATGAGAATTTAATCCAAAGAGAGAATAAATAATTAAAACTACTATTGTGTTAAATAAATACTGCGGATAAATTCTCAAAATCCTATCGAGATAGAACCAAACAATTTTTTTAGGCTCAAAATAATTTTTAGATATCAAGGCTGTCATTACATATCCACTTATAATAAAGAATGATATTACAGCTATAACTCCGGGGTTTAATCCGTTTATAAGTACTCCTGTATGACTTATGGCAACAAAGATTGATAACAGGAAACGATAGATTCCCATTAGACATCTCCAAAAATAAAATTACTTAGTGTTATTCTAGTATAATTAAGAAATAATTTTTTTAGAACATCAGTTAATTATTTAAATACATGTGAAAACACATGAAAGCTATCAACTATTTGACCGGATTGGAGGATGAATAATTTGGCTCTACCGCTCCTTTAATGCTAAAGTAGTACTTTTTACTTTACCGAATTACAATGTCAACACCAACGAGAACCTAATCAAAGTTAATCTCATACCCAATTCAAAATTTAATTATGAATTATGAGCTACATTAGCTTGCGGAGTGCGAGTCCGCGAATTTCATTACGAATTACAAATTATCATGACTGCTACTCATAATCTCTGGCTGCCTGCACCGACAGATTTAACTTTGTTACCGCATGAGATTCATGTCTGGCGGATAGACCTTGACCAACCAGAACCACAGCTGCAAAATTTAGCAGCGACTCTTTCCAGTGACGAAATGGCTCGTGCTGAACGGTTCTATTTTCAGGAACATCAGCAGCGGTTCATTGCTGGCCGTGGTATTCTCCGAACTATATTAGCTCGCTATTTGGGTATTCAACCGCTACAAGTTCAGTTTAATTATCAACATCGTGGTAAACCAGTATTGGCAGATGCATTTGCCAATACTGGACTGGCGTTTAACTTGTCTCATTCCCAAGGGTTGGGTTTGTGTGCGGTAAATTGCACCCGCCCAATTGGTGTAGACCTGGAATATATTCGCCCGATGTCTGATCTGGAAACTCTTGCCAAACGGTTCTTTTTATCGAGAGAATATGAAATGTTGCGATCGCTATCTCCCAGCGAACAGCAAGAGGTATTTTTCCGTTACTGGACTTGTAAAGAAGCTTATTTAAAAGCAACTGGAGACGGACTAGCTCAGTTAGAGCAAGTTGAAGTGTCGCTGACTCTCACAGAACCAGCCAAGTTAGAGATATCTGAAGAAGACTGGAGTCTTTTTGAACTACTACCTGCTAACAATTATGTTGCTGCTGTTGCTATAGAGAATTTTGACTGGCACTTGAAGTGTTGGCAGTATTAATGTTCAGTATTTTAAATCGTTTATTTATCTTCCTGCATATTTCTGACAATTTTTGTTACCAGGTTTCTGGGTACAAATCTGACGCTTTTTGCAAGTAGTTTATTCATAAAACCAGGAATGACAATGGTTTTGCCCTTCATTAAGGCACGAAAACCGATTTCGGCTACTGTTTGTGCATCCATCATTTTCTTGCCCTTGAGCAACTTAGAGTCAGCCATTCCGGTTCTTTCATGAAACGCAGATGCTGTTGAGCCTGGGCAAAGAACTGTCACACTGACACCTGTACCTTCTAATTCATTAGCGATCGCTTCTGAAAAAGACAAGATATAGGCTTTAGTCGCAAAATAAACCGCCATCAAAGGCCCTGGTTGAAAAGCAGCGGCTGAGGCGACGTTTAATATTTTTCCTTCACCTTGCTTTACCATGTCCTTCAGAAATAGCTTGGTTAAATGGGTGAGACACACCAAATTTACCTGTAGCATTTCCAGTTCACCAGCTAGGTCTGTTTCATGAAATAATCCATAGATACCAAATCCAGCATTATTTACCAGTACATCAACCTTAATATTGGCTTGTTGCAACTCTACAAAAATTTCTTCAGGAGCTGTTGTTATAGATAGATCCTTAACGATAGTTGTAACCAAATTTCCGAATTTTTCTTGGAATTTAACTGCAATTTCTACAAGCATTACCCCATTTCTATCTACTAAGACAAGATTGTAATCATGAGCAGCAAAAAGACATGCTAATTGATAGCCAATTCCACCTGCTGCTCCAGTAATAAGAGCAGTTTGTTTGTTCTGTCCTTGGTGTGTTATGTTCATGTAAAAATGTTGGTGAATTCGACTTGATAAAGCTGCATTATATTTACAGTGGTTCTCGTTCTACAAGTAAGTGCGCGTAATATCTGAACCGACGAGAAATGTGTAGCAACTGGCGCTGTGTTACAGCTTCCGTAACGCACCGAAAATGTCCAGGATGGTGCGTTACGTTCCTAACACAACACACCTTACGAAAGTTGTGAATTTCTAAGCGATATTTAAGAAGCCGCTTTGAATCAAGTAGGCGGTATAAGTCATAAACAATTGAGAGTTAATGGGAGGACAAACAATAGAACTGCCTGCTAGTGCATGAAGGGTATCTTGGCAGCTAATATGGGGTCTTCTAGCTTGTAGGTACAAATCAGGAATAGTCAGTTGTTCATCAGACCAGCGTTCCAGTAAAAAGGGTCGCAGAGTATATAAAGGATTGTCCACAGAAGACACATTATTAATTAGCTCTGATTGCCATTCTTCATAGGGAATCATCTCAACTGAATAACCAAATGAGCGTATCCACTCAACTAGCATTTTCAAAGCGGCAGGTTGGGGATGTTGTAAATTGAAAGCTTTGCCTATGGATTCTTTTTGCCGTGATAGATAAACAATGGCTTTACTTACATAGTCCACAGGAGACATATCTAACATATAATCTACATCAGGAAAACTTCCCATTTGTAGACAGCCCTTGGTCATCAAATTGATAAAGTCATGTGTATTACAAATACCTGTTTTGCTATCTCCTGAAATCAGTGGCGGTCTATAGATAGTGACAGGAAGTCCTCGGTCACGAGCAATCTTGACTAACTTTTCAGCTACCCATTTAGTTTGGGAGTAACCAAGATAAATACCTTCCCAATGATTGAATTCATCCTGTTCTTTGACAACCTTGCCAGCATAAGCAGTCGATTCAAACACAGCAACACTAGAAACGTAATGTACAGGCTTGACTTGAATTTGACATGCCAGCCTCAAAACTTCCTGCGTTCCTAAAACATTGGCTGCTTTCAGTGCCGAGTAGGGAAAAACATAATTCAACAAAGCACCACTATGATAGATAGTATCAATATTGGCAGCTAAAATTTGAAACTGTTCAGAGCCAACACCTAACAATGGCTGAGATAAATCGCCGACAATAGGAATAATTCTGGAGTTAAATTGTTCCTGCCAAATTGCATACTGTTGCAGATTATTTTGGAGTTTACTTTTGCCTTCTTCGGTATTATCAGCACGCACTAAGCAATAGATATCCGCATTAGTTTCCAGTAGTAATTCCCGGATGACAAAAGCTCCTAAAAAGCCTGTTCCTCCAGTTAAAAAGATGTTTCTGGGTTCACCTACAGGCACATTAGATGCAGCGCCGGGATGGATGGTGGGGTCAAGAACTGCCTCGGCACTTAAATTTAGAACAGAGGGAGCAGCGTTGGCATTAGAAGATGTCTGACGCACAACTTTTGTGTCTTGAACTGGTGAACCTTCTTGTACTTCTTCAGCTAAACGCTGTGAAAGAGCTTCAATACTTGGGTAATGCCACAGGAGCAACGGAGATGGTTGAAACCCTAGCAATTTTTCTAATTTACTTACTAGAATCATTGCTTGGGCTGAATCCAAGCCAGAGTTTTCTAAATGTTCTTTGACATCTATTTCATCGGTTGGTACTCCTAGCAACTCAGCTAAGTTAGATATCAAAAATACTTGAATATCATCTGCTGTAAAAGACTGTTTTATAGTCATTTTTAAATCTCCACTAATGTAGAAGGGACAGGGTGATAGTGACTGTAATAATCGGAAGCTTGCAGTCCTTGAATTTTCAAATTTTGAACACGATACAAAAAGGCTGCACCAGTCATAATTTGATTAGCAACATCAACTACCTGACGATTATTTGCTTCAGACAGGTAGGAGCCCCGTACCCAGTCATTGAAACCGCCCATTGCTGGGCCACACCAAATTTGATAATCGACTTCTCTACCTTTTTCACCAGAACTAGACCAACGGGAAGATAATCCTAGATACCAGCGGAAAATCAACGCCATTTTCAGTTTAGGATTATTGACTGCTTTACCCAATTTTTCAGGACTTTTTTGGGACAAATAAGCCGCAGTTCCTTCCCATACTTCAGCAATACTCTTGCGGAAAACTTGTTTTTCTAATTTCTCTCTTTCTACCAAAGGAATCTCTTCAATCGAATCATAAGCGCGATATAGTTCAAATAATTTCTGCGCTCGCATGGGGAACATCGTACCCCGTTTGAGGACTTGCAATTTGACTCCCATTTCAAACATATCTGCTGCTGGGGCCATCATCACATCAGCCATTTCTACTTGAGCTAGTAATTTTTTGGTATGTTCACAAGCCCCAGATTCAATGCATGACTGATTAATTGAGCCGGTCATTACATAAGCAGCACCCATCATAAAGGCTGCTAATGCTGATTGTGGTGTACCAATTCCCCCTGCTACTCCGATTCTAATAGGTGTTTGGTAATGATATTGTGCTTGAATTTCATCCCGCAAGGCAATAATAGAAGGTAACAAACAAACCAGGGGACGGTTATCTGTATGACCCCCAGAATCAGCCTCGACAGTAATATCATCAGCCATCGGAACTTTGGCTGCAAGGGTTGCTTGTAACTCAGTAATTAATCCTTTTTCAAGAAGTTCTTTGAGAATTCTAGCTGGTGCTGGTTGTAGAAATTTAGTAGCAACTTCTCGGCGAGAAATTTTGGCAATGACTTTATTTTTGATTTCAATTTGATTAGCGTTATTCAACCCCAATCCAGCAACACGGTAATAAACAATGCTGGGAGTCAAGTCGAGAAATGCAGATGCTTCTACTGTTCTCACTTGATATTTGAGGTATAAATCCACTGCCCGACGTTCAATCGCAGGTTCATTGGGACTGTGAATTAAATTAAAGGCGTAGGGTCCTTTAGGTAAAGCTTGTTGAATGCGATTTATGGCTACTTCCAAACGTTCTGGAATTAAACCACCTGCACCAAAGGAACTCAAAATTTGCGCTTTTCCTAGTGCAATCACCATTTCTTCAGAAGCAATTCCGCCAGCCATTGCGCCAGTAACATAGGCATATTTCACTCCATGAAAGGAGAGAAAATTGGGATCTCCAAACTGTTGAATATGGATTGGTGCTGCAAATGTCAGTAGTTCTACTTGTGCTGTTGTGCCATTATCACTAGGGGATAAATACCCCTCATTAGTAACACCGATTTTTCCGGCAACTTTCACGATGTAACAGGGTTTATCTAACACCATCAATTTACCTTTGATGGTTTGTTGCTCAAAAGATACAGTTTCTAAAGAACCTTTCCAAACCTGGTTTTTGTTATGAAACCAGGCAGAAAAATTAAGACCATTATCGTGTTTACTTAGCACCGTATCTACGGTTGTCACGGCAGTTATCCCTCTGATTACAAGCAATGGATGATAGAAGCTGAAGGGTGTAGACTCTTTATAGGAGTCTATATTTTCATACCTATTCTCTATGAATATGCACGTAATAATTATTAAACGAACCGCCATCGCGCAGCCTCTCGTAGAGAAGGACGCCTTCTCTACGAGAGGCTTTGCCAACGTGCAGCGTCTCGTTAGAGATGGACACCAAGGAAGAGATGAGTTAAGAATTAGTTGGTGCAAGTTGAGAGAGAATTGGTATGATTTATTAGGATTCGTCGTTAAGCAAATTTTGGGCGCAAGTTAGTTGCAATTGAATGATTTCGCTCATTTGTTGACTATAATCTTGTCTAGCTTGTAAAAAAGCAGTGTGCGCTTTAGTTATCTTTGAATTATTAGCATTGAGCTTTTGATACTGAGTCTTATTTAAATCGAACATGCTGATGATGCTACTAATTTTTTGAGTGATGACAGGTGGAGAAGAAAGAGGAATTTGCTGCCCAATTGCGCTTGACTCAGAAGATTGTAATTGTTCTCTCTGTTCAAAAACGTTATCAATGATATTTTTTGATTTGACTTCTTCTGGCTGAGTAAGGGATGGCAAGATGTTAGAGGAATAACTTTCTTCTGGAGTTATTTTGTTGGAAGTATTAAGAGAATCTGTGATTTCAGATTGTTGGAAATTAGGTATGTTTGGATGCTGTTTTTTGAAGCGATCGCTCCTAATATCCCCAGCAAAATCTTCAACAAGTTTACGATTCTCTTGGCTTAAAATTGTAGCAGCGATCGCTTTTCCACCCAAGGTAACTGTTCTCAATGTTGCTTTAGTTTGATTGGTGGTTTGTTGGACTTTGCTGTACAGTGGTGATAAATCCACATTTACCTGATGACTGAGTAGTTTTGCTAATGCTTTGACTATAGAAGCATGGTCATCCATACCTCTACGATTCAGAGAAACTGTGAGGTGTTCTTTTTTGCCAAGGATTTTATCAATCCATCGTGAACAAACACTACCTGCGCCTGCTTCTAAAAATATTCGCACACCATCATCGTAGACACGATTAACTAATCGGGGAAAATCAAGCTCCTGGCATAATCCTTTAGCAATGTTGTGAGCGATCGCTTCACTTTCAAGTGCGAGCGGTTGATAATCAGCAGCAGAATAAAAAACGATATCTGGGAGAGTTTGTGATGGTAAAGTGTTTACCTTCTTGATTTCCTCATACTGCGATCGCATCGCTTCACAATGGATTACGTGGTCGAAGGGAGCCGGAAAAGCATTACAACCTAGAGTTTGAATTACTCGCTTACAGGCTGCATCATCACCAGCAATTAATACTTCTTCAGGTGTATTGATTTGAGTTAAATAAACCCGATTCTCATGTTTAAGACATTCTCTCACCTGGGATGGTGTGGCCATGAGAACATAGGTTACCCAAAAGTTGTTTTGTGAATCAGGAACATCTTTCAATCCCCAATATTCACGCACAGCATTTTTAGGGCCAGATAATCTATCTCCAAACAGAGGAGATGAGTTTAAAGTGTTACTTCCACCAGAAAAATTGCTCCAAACTCCTTGGGCAGACATCATGCTAGTTTCACCCAGGCTATAGCCAAAGACACATTGGGGTTTGACTTGGAAATCATCTCGAATAATTGTAGTAATCAGTCGAGAATAAGCGATTTCTGTTTCAAACATGGCTAGGGAATCGTCTAGGAATTCTTTTTCAAGAGTTTCTAGTTGTCTGGTGGAAAACTTATACAAGCTTCGGGGATAAAGTCGCTGATGAATTTCGACGGCACGGTTGGCAAGACTATTGAATATCGTGTCATCATAGACTTTCGGGAATAAGCGGAAGAGATTCTGACCGATACCCACATAAGAATTGACAGCTGCTGGATAAACGTAAGCGATCGCTCCGGTTTTACCCAATGGTTTAGCTGTGAAATAACTTCCTACTGGTGTTTGCCAATCTGTGCCGTTCTCAAAGGCATTGTTTACACCTTTACGGGCAGATTCAATTTCTTTGAGTAGTTCTTTTTTATTACGTCCTGTGATTGATAAAACGTATTTTGCCTCAGGATACCCTTCAAAAGTAGCGAATGTTTGACTGGCTGTAGTGGATAAACAGGAACTAGTTTCGATGGTTTGTTGAAAATTGTTAAGTAAATCTGGGATGTTGGAGCGATCGCTAACTGCGATCGGGAATAGATGAAAAGGCATTTGCTGCAAATATCTATTGTCCCGCTCCTCTTGGCTGGGTTCCTCCGATAAGATTAAATGGGCGTAACTCCCATCTATACCCATACTATTAATTGCTGCTATTCTGCGTGTGGCATCTTTATCGACAAACCAAGGTCTTGATTCCATTGCGATATAGAAAGGGCTACCTTCCCATACTTGCGGTGTTTTGACACCAGACCATTTGGGAGTGCCAGGAATATACCTGTAATAAAGACACAGAGCAGTTTTGATTAAGCTAGCAATTCCCGATGCTGTACAGGTGTGACCGATATTGGCTTTGACACTGCCCAATGCACAGTGCAAACCATTTCCCACTTTCGGATAAGCTTGAAGCAAACCTGTGATTTCGGCTTCATCCTCCTGGGGAATGCCACTACCGAAAACTTCCACATAATTAACATCTGTGGGTTGAATATCTGCAATCTGAAAAGCTTGTTTGCAGACATTGCTGATAGTTGAAGCATCAGGCTTTACCAGAGCGTTACTGACAGTAGAATTATCTTGAGCGAAACTCATGGCATCAATAACTGCATAGATGCGTTCATTTTCTTCCTTAGCAGTTTCGTAACGCTTCAGGACGACAGCACCTGCACCTTCGCCAACCGTCCAGCCATTGGCTTGTTGGTCAAAACTCAACGTATTCACACCCGTATTAATTGGTGCAAATTGGTTGCGGAACAAGACATTTTCTACACCACCTGCCAAATCCACTGCACCAACAACCACTGCATCTACTTCTCCAGTAGTGAGTAGCATTTGTGCAACTTCCAACGCCTTCAGGGCAGAATTTTCGCCCGCCGTCATCGTGAATGCAGGGCCAGTGAAATTCCATAAAGCAGAAATTCGACTCGCCATGATGTTGGCAATGTGACTGACATATTCGCCGATTTCTACTGGGTGGTGAATGCTATCTTTGACAATGGTTTCCAGTTGCGCCAGCTGTTCAGCAGGCAAAGAAACTTCTTGCGCGAGTAAGCCGTCCTTAACCTGCCAAGACAGATTCCATCTTTGCTGTAGCTGATGCACAGAAAACTCTGTCTCAGCGGCGACAATAACCGCCACATTGCTACCCTCTTGTAGTTTCGCATCTTTCACGGCGCGATCGGCAACCTTTAGGAGTAATAATTGTTGTGGGTTTAATTTTTCTATTTCATTCGGTGGGATCTTACACGATAAAGTATCGATTTCAAAATCTTTGATATATGCCCCGACTGGTGCTTTACCATCTGTTAAACCGTACTCTTTCAGGACATTTTCTTGATTTTCTATACCGTGCCATCTTTGAGGCGGTAGGGAAATAAAATGTTGGGTTCCATCATAAATACTCCGTTCAAAAGCATCTAAGGCATTGCAGTTACCGAAAAAGGCATCCATGCCGACAATGGCAATTTTGGCAGGTGGAATAGGTGCAGTTGAATCAACAGATTGTGCTGTAGTTCCTTGTTCTAAAATCAGATGAGAATTAGTGCCACCAAAACCAAAAGCGCTAATAGCAGCCCGTTTAATTGGTGTATTATTATTGGGCCATGACGTAGCTGTTCTAACAATTTTGTCAGCAGAAATTATCTGATTTTCGGAAGCTAAAGGTTCATTAACATTAATGGTTGGTGGAATCACCCCATGAGACATACTCAAAATCACTTTAGTCAAGCCAACCATACCAGCAGCAGTTAGCAAATGACCAGTATTTGCCTTAGCAGAACCCACCAGAGGCGCAGCTTGATTTTGACCAAAAAATGTTTCTATAGAGTTGAATTCGGTTGTATCTCCTAGCAATGTGCCAGTGGCGTGACACTCTAGATAATCGATGGTTTTGGGACTAAACTTTGCCTCCTGATAGGCTCGTTCAAAAGCTAAGATTTGTCCTTTAGGATTTGGACTAAGTAAGTGTTTACCTTTGCCATCATTTGAGAGTCCATTACCGCAAATAGTGGCGAGAATATTATCGCCATCTCTAACAGCATCAGAATATCTTTTCAGCATCACCATTCCAACACCATCGGCAGGAATTAGCCCTCTAGAAGACTTATCTAAGGGGCGGCTGATACCGTTTTCTGGATACCCTTGAACACCGGAAAATAACATCCGCACGAATAGGGAATCTGCACAACTTATAGCTCCAGCTAACATGACATCAGCTTTGTGTGACCATAAGTAATGAGATGCTAGTTTAATAGCATAAAATGATGACGAACAAGCAGCATCCAGACATAAATTAATCTGGGAGAGTGAGAAGGCTTGAGCAATTATAGATGCTGGTAAACCAGATATCATCGCATTGTACAAAGACGCTTTAGTTCCACTTGGGACAGCTAAATCAAAGTCTTCATACTGCAAAAGTTCTCTGACAGCAGGTGCGATCGCTTTCTGGTAAATTGGAGAGAATAATTGATTAGATAATTTTGTCGGGAACGACAAATTACCTAAAATTACGCCGCATTTTGAGAGAACAGTTTGATTACCCCAATAACCACTCTGTACAATTGTCTGTTTAGCGGCATACAATGACCATTTGAAGGTGTTATCTAAGCCAGTAACAAATTCTGATGGGAGATTGTATTCGGAAGGATTAAATTGAAAGTTGCGGATGTACCCGCCTTTGAGGGAATAGGTTTTGTCTGGTGTACCTTTAACTGGATTGTGAAAGATTGTCGGATCTACTCCGATTTCTTCGACTGTTACAGTAGATGTCGAATCTTTTTGATTAACAATATTATGCCAGAATTCTTCGGGATTTTTAGCATCGGGGAATAGACATGATAATCCGATAATGGCTATTTTTTCCACTAGTTATATCCTTAAGATTTGGGTATTAGGCAAGAGATATTTAAAACGCAGGATTTACGCTGTTCCCCAAACTTTCAAGAGGCGGTTGCTAAAGAACAAGCTTACGTATAAGGCAAAAAAGGCGCAGAGAGAATAAGTCGAAGATTACTAACTTCTAAGTAATTTCATCGACCAAATAATTGCTTTTGCTCCGAGTAGACGTGAGTAGACTTGTCCTTCTCGATTGTGAATGATAAAATCGGCGGTTGCACTACTGGGTGTTTTGGCTTTCACTTCACAAGAAACGTAAAAGGATTCATTGGGTGGTGTGGTTGCAAATTGTTCATATTTTGCTACTTGTCCAGGTAAGCAACCTTCTTGATGAAAATGCTGTGTCCAAACCCAGAGTGCGTGCATACTTAGGTCAGTTGTATATGGATTTACCCATTGGACTGGAAATTGTCCTTGTTGTTTATCTGAGATTTGTTCCCACAAGCATTGTGTAGTAATTTTTTCTGTGGTGATATTTAGAACTTTTTGGATTTCTTGAAAAGAGGGGCCATGAAATAATGTAGTTTCTCCATTTTGATAAAAAGATTTGCCAGTGAGACTGATGATATTATCTGGTTCTAAATTCAATGCATCATAAATTGGGATAGTGGGTATTTCTAGTAATAGTTGAATTTGGGCACTGAAATGATAAAATATTTTTTCATTTGCATTTTTACTCGATATTTTGGTGCTAAATGTAATCTGTTGAGCATTAGTTTTAGAAACCTCTTCAACATCTAAAATAAATTCACTTGGCAGACTTTCATTAAAAGTAATTCCTTTCAAAATTTTGAAATCTTGAGCAGCAAAAAATCTATATCCTGGATAAAGTTGTTCACAAGAGTCAATCATCCATGATAGAGCGCATGTAGCAGGCAACACTGGAGAACCAGCGATCGCATGATCCAATAAAAATGGATTCTCTTCTACTGTCATTCGGCGGCGCATCCGATAGCTGCACAGTTCAGAATCTAACTCCCTAGCAAAGGGAACTAGGGGGCTACCAATTACAACTTGTGTATTTTCTCGATAGCTAGGATGCAATTCGTTGACTAACATTTGTGTTCCAGCTTCTACGGGAATCACCTCAATTCCTCGTTCAGCAAAAGCCTTTTTAAGTTCTGGTGACACCATCCCACTATCCCAAGCTCCCCAATTAATTGCCACTACATGACATGAAGGATATTGTTGTTTGAAAATATGTCCTGATTTATTGAGAATTTCATTAGCGATCGCATAATCAGACTGCCCAATATTTCCATGAAAGCCTGTTACAGAAGAAAACAAAACTAAATGCTGAAGTTGACTAGGGTTAACGCAAGTAAGTAGATTTTCTAATCCTTGCACTTTGGCGGTATAAACTTTTTCAAAATCCTGTTCTGTTTTCTTTTCAATTAACTTATCGGCTAAATTTCCAGCGCCGTGGATAATTCCTGTAATCGGCCCAAGATGTTGCACAGCATTGGCAACTTTTTCTTGTAAAGCTTGCGGATCTGTGACATCGACGCTAATATATTCTGCTTTCGCTCCTGTTTTTTTAATTGCTGCTAGGGTGTTTTTAATTTCGCGGCTGGAGGTAATTTTGTTATATATCTTTTGCACGCTCATGGGTGTGGGCTTCTCTCCTTGGGAAAGAAGATTTTCCATGATGCATTTTTTCAATGCTGATTCATCAGAATCTTGAGCAAAATCTGGCTCGTTTTCTAATAGTTCGGAGCGACCAAGGAGGATGAATTTGCAGGGTTGCTGCTGTGCTAATTTGATAGTACACTCAGCCGTAATCCCTTTTGCACCGCCGCTCACGACAAAGACAGATGATGGACTAAGCTGGGCTGTTTGTATCATAAATCCTCGTGAATAACTGAATAAATTTGGTTTTTTCTTCCTCTGTGTCCTCTGCGCCTCTGCGGTTTTTTTTTAACGAACCACAGAGACGCAGAGAGCGCAGAGAGAAGAGATGAAGGATTAACCTGCTTTTTAATCGGCGATAATGGTGACTCGTCCCTGTGAGCCGTAGGCAACTTCACTAATATAAAGATTGGGGTCATGAAGCTCGGCTATGATGTTTTGTACTGACTGTTTGGCGTCAAGTCTGGGACTTAGGTCGATCGCACGAGTGAAAACTTTTGGCCATTCCCATCTCAGGGTTTTGGTTAATCCGAATAAACCAGCGCCGATCGCCCCGAAGTTGACTTTGTACTCTAAGCCAAAAGCACCATCGAGGTGAGCAACTGTGCAAAAACAACTACGTCCATGACGCGCGGCTTCGTTGAGAGAGGGTTTGAGGTGTTTCGCCATCAAAAATACCTGCTTGACGATCGCCTTTTCCTGTTCGTTATAGGAAATACTCCCGGTGTGATTTCCGACAAAAAGCGGATGGAGATGGATGAAGGCCCCAATCGCGCCGCAGTGAGATGCGATCGCTTGCAATTGTTGTTGGAGATGTTCTTCACTCAAGTTTGCTAAGGTGACGCGGGTTACTCCTGCGGGTAAGGGCGCTTGTTGGGCGATGAGCGATTGGGGGAAGCTGACAACTACTACTTTCCAGCCTTTCTCAATTAGGGATTCAGTTAATTTATAAGTGGTGAGGGAACCATCATCGGTGATTAAACCGATGTGTCCCTCTGGTAACGTGAAATCTAAATAATCGGGCCGTGGTAGGCTTTTGAGTTTGACGGGATGGCGCTGGATATTATGCTCTAATTCGGGTGGCTGTTGGACAAACTCAGGCTCAAACTTTTTTTTTTCACCTCCAGCTAACTGCTGTAGGTAATCGACTATTTGACCGATGGTGCGGAGTTCTCCGAGTTCTTCGATATTTGGCTTGGGTAAGTTGGGGTACATTTCTTGCATCGCCCCTAAGATTTCCACCCGTTTGATGGAGTCAATCCCTAAGTCGGCTTCCATGTCCATGTCCAGTTCCAGCATCTCGACTGGATAGCCGGTTTTATCACTGGTGATCGCTAGTAGGGTTTGACCTAAGTCTACAACTTCATCAATTACAGCGAGTTCTGGTGCTGGGTTGAATGTGACAACTAGGCTTGTTTCAGGTGAAGTGACTACCTCAACTATGGCTACAGTCTCTACTGGAATCTCCGTTACTTGTTGTATTTCGTGAACTGCAATTTCTACAGAAATACTTTTGGAAGCCTGGGATTGCAAATACTCGACAACTTGACCGATGGTGCGGAGTTCTGCCAGTTCTTCGATATTGGGCTTGGGTAGGTTGGGGTACATTTCCTGTAGCGTCCCTAAGATTTCCACCCGTTTAATAGAGTCAATCCCTAAATCCGCCTCCATGTCCATGTCCATTTCCAGCATCTCGACTGGGTAGCCCGTCTTGTCACTGGTAATCACTAACAGGTTTTTATCCAAGTCAACAATATCGATGGTTGCGCCAGATACAGGTACAATAGTTGCTGGTTCTGGGCTGAATACGATAATTTCGTTGACTGGGGGTGAGCTAATTTTAACTACAACCTCAGTTTGAGGTTCTACTACTGGGACAAGTGACGCCACTACAGGCTCTACTGTCTCGAAAGTGGGGAGGGAAGAGAAGAGATTAGGGAGCAAAGAAGAGGAATTTTCATCCTTCTTAGAAGTCGGGGATACAGGAGTTTCAACTACAGGTACCACCTGGGGAGCGGGGGGGAGAGGTGCTTGGGTAACAGTTGAGCCATTTTTAGCTACTGGCTCAGTTACAGGCAATGGCTGGCTTTCTACTATATTGGTAGTAGGGGGTACTGGTGCATCAGTAACAGTTGTTTCTATGGTGAGCGGAGTGAAATTATGGCGTACCCCATTGCTTATCTCTGTTAATTGGGTTGTTCCCTCACCAGAGATGATTTGAGAATACTCTTGCTGTATGAGTTGGAAAAAGTTTTTGGTATATTCCAGCTGCTCTTGGAGATATTGCTCATGGATGCGTAGGGTTTCACCTTGTTGGGAGTGAAACTGCATCATACTGCGCTCTAAGCTTTCCATGACAACTAGCTTCATTTTGGCAGTTTCGGCTGTTGATTTACTTTCACTCAACAAGGAATTCTGCTGCTGCATCAGTTGGAAAAACGCTTTGGCATATTCCATTTGATGGTTGAGATAAGTTCCGTGAACTTGTAAATTCTCGGCTTGATTTTCCTGAAACTGTGTCAAAAGGTATTCTAAACTTTCTAAAAGCTGTTGGTAATTAGTAAGTTTTTCTGGTGTTGGTTGCATCTTAGATTCCTGGGCTGGTTGTAAAAGGGTCACAGGATTCATTTGTTGCTCTGTTTGGGTGATGATATTAGAAGTCACACCGTTCATTGCTGGGGCGGTAACAAGGGGTGGTTTTTTATGTCCGTTAGTCTCTATCACTGCTAGAGGTGGAGTTACACCTGGGCTGGTGAATAAGGGAGCCGCATCCGAATGTTCGGGGGTGGGTAATGTAACTTTGTACCCATCCTGCAAAGCTAGAGCGAAGGCATTTTTCGTTTTTTCGGATCTATAGTTGATGCCATTTAAACGGACATTTAACGTCTTCTTCGTCTCAATTGGGGGTAGAGTTTGGGGAAGTTGATAAGGATCGAGGTTATTCAAAGCCAGACCAATTACCCGCAACTGCACAACTGCTTCTCGCAAAGAGCGATCGCTATTCTTTTGAGTGCTGGGGTTTAAAGATACGGTAATATGAGGGCGATCGCCAAGGATATCTTTTACCAAGTTGGTGAGAATTCTCCGCGGCCCAAATTCTACAAAGCAAGTACCACCGGCTGCATAGATATTTTCAATTTCCTGCTTAAACAGCACCGAATTGGAAAGGTGCGTTTCCAGGATTTTTTGAATGCCTTGGGGTTCTTTGGGATACTGTTTGCTGGTGACGTTGCTATAAACAGGGATTTTGGGACTTTGGAACTTGACGGACTTAGTAGCGATCGCAAAGGATTTCTGAGCAAAGGCAATTAACGGTGTATGGAAAGCTGCTGAAACAGGTAACAATACAGCCGTATATCCTTTCTCGTGTAAAGCCTCTCTGACTCTGGCGATTTCTGCGGTGGGGCCAGCTAAGACAAATTGAGTGGGAGAATTTTGATTAGCGATCGCAACTAGAGGAAAATGCCTCAGCACTGCTTCGACTTTGCTGATATCTTCTTTAACAGCCAACATACTACCCGCATCATGATCCGGGTCTTCTGGAGCCGCCATTGCTTGACCCCTAGCTTTCACTAAGAATAAGTAATCTTCTGTACTCAAAACCCCCGCAGCCCAAAGCGCTGTCAGTTCCCCGAAGCTGTGTCCCGCCACAAAATCTGACTTGAACCCAGCTTGTTGCAGTATGCTGTACATCCCTGCACTCAACACCCCAATAGCTGGTTGAGCGTATTCTGTACGTTGTAAGGCAGCAATTTGGGCATTTTTTTCTGCTTCCTCAAACACCGGATGAGGAAAAACGATTTCTGAAAGCGGCTGCAAATTATCTTTGATTAACAAGCTATCCATATAGCCATGAAGACGCCGCATCAAAGGAAAATTCATTACCAGTTCCCGGCCCATCTCCAAGTATTGCGAACCTTGACCAGAAAATAGAGCAACAACTTTTCCACCCAATTCCATACCAGAGGCGCGGTAATAAATCCCTTGGGGATGCTCCCAAGATGCTGCTGTTCCTTTATGTTTCAGCCAGTCAATGCTAGTTTGCAACAACTTGCAAGCTTCTTCGAGATTCTCAGCTACAAACCCAAATCTGGCAGCAGAGAGGGGAATCTGTGGCGATTTGCACTCCTGGACTAATTGTGCATAGTGTGTTTTTGCTTCAGGCGAGCGCAACTTCCCTAAAATCTCTTCAGATTTGGTCAGCAATTGATCTACTGTTGGAGCAAACAACAGCACTTCACTAGCACCACTGTGTAAACGGTAAGCGTGGTTCTGGTCGGCTTCATATTCTTCTAAAACGACGTGATAATTGGTGCCGCCAAAGCCAAAAGAACTTACACCTGCACGTCTTGGCGCTTCCCCTTCAGCCCGAATCCAAGGTCTGGTTTCGGTATTCAAATAAAAGGCGGAATTTTTAATGTTGAGTTTGGGGTTCGGCTCGGTGATGTTAATTGTAGGCGGTAATACTTTGTGATGTAATGCCAAAGCAGTTTTAATCAAACTTGCCGCCCCCGCAGCCGCTTTTGTGTGTCCAATTTGCGATTTCACACTACCTAAAGCGATGTGCTGTTTTTTGTGATCATGTTCCCCAAAGAAGTCTTTTAAAGATCCGAATTCTGTCGGATCTCCAGCCATTGTGCCGGTGCCATGTGCTTCCATTAAACCAACAGTGGCGGGAGAAAAGCCGGCATCTTCATAAGCACGTTCTAAAGCTTTGATTTGACCTTCTTTGCGGGGAGCATAAATGCTCTTATAGCGCCCATCGCTGGAGGTACCAATGCCTTTAATTACGGCATAGATTTTATCGTTGTCGCGTTCGGCATCTTCCAGGCGTCTGAGGACAATCATGCCGATACCTTCACCCAGCATCATCCCATCAGATTTAGCATCGAAAGGTTTGACATTTTCACTGGGAGAAACAGCCGGTGTTTTGCTGAAGGATATGAAAGCCATGATGGTGTTATCAGTATCAACACCACCAGTTAGCATCATGTCAGAACGATGCTCGACTAGCTCACTAATTGCCATCTTTAAAGCACCGAAGGAACTAGCGCAAGCGGCATCAACTACGCAGTTCATCCCGCCAAAATTTAAACGGTTGGCAATTCTACCCGCGACTACATTAGCTAACATTCCAGGGAAAGCGTTCTCATCCCATTTCACATAGGCGCTTTTGATTTTCTCGACGATTTTTTGTGTATCCTCATCGGATAAACCGCTGCTTTTGAGTACTTTTTCCCAAATCGGATATTCCAATCTGGCAGAAAGTGGCATTCCTAACTGCTTGGCCATAGCCACGCCTAAGATTACGCCAACAGTCTCGCGGCTAAACTCACGTTTTTCGCCATAACCTGCGTCTTCCATCGCTTCTTTCGCAACCACTAAACTTAACAGTTGCGATACATCTGTGACTTCCAAAATGCTGGGTGGTATACCGAATTCCATCGGGTTAAAATCTACCTCTGGAATAAATCCGCCTTTTTTACAGTAGGTTTTATCTTCAGGAGTTCTGGGATTCGGATCATAATAATCTTCGACGCTCCAATGAGTAGAAGGAACATCAGTAATACAGTCAATTTTGTTTACTATATTTTGCCAATATTCCCGCAAGTTTCTAGCTTTAGGCAATAGAGATGCCATCCCAACAATGGCTATAGGATTGTGTTGTAATTGTCTGTTAATTTTGTTAATTGACACTGATTTATCTGACTTCATTTTTTTTTCCTCTATAGACCTCTTCACAGCCTTTTCGCAATTATTGATCAGGCTCTCTAACTCTGCTAAGGCAGTATCAATTGAATAAGCAGACATAGGGCATAGTGAGTACTCTGGATTGTGTAGCTACAGTAATTTCTGTTGCCTACTAATAATGAAAAACTCTTGTTCTGTAAGCAGTTAGCTATCCTATCTCCGCTAAAGGCTTTTCTCCAAATCGACACCACACAACATATACTGCCCTGATAAAGCCCTATATTTATAGGCGATTTTGGCACACTGCGATCGCACAAAAATGTTAGACAACGTTAAACTCTTGATATTGTGGCAATAGGTCAACCAATTTTGGATTTTAGATTTGTAATTTTAGATTTGCGTTAGCGATAGTGAGTAACCAAGCGTCGTTACGAGCGTCTTTTAGATTTGTTCCACCCACAATGAGTGGAGGACGAACCAAAAAATCCAAAATCCAAAATCCAAAATCTCAAATTGGCACGGTCGATGAGTTGTTAAAACTGGTAAAATAGTCTTGGAGTGTAATAACTGCTTGACCAGTAAATTAAATCCATTTGTAATGGTAGAGATTTTGAACAATTGCATCCCATTGGAGCGATGGAAACTGAGGAGTAGCTAAGGGAACAGAAACGCTTTTTTCGCCCAAAATCGTTTGATTATTTAGCTTAATTGCAGCAACGTAGCTGGTGTTCATGACAACGTTCTGTATCTTGATAAATGTCATAGCCAGTTTCAACGTCCAGGATAATTAGTTTATGGGATTTGACCCAGCAAAGTTGACAAGTTCGTTACAGAAAACACACCACCTTTAATCCGAGTTTATGCAACTTGAAAAAGTAATTAAACGATCATAAGGTGATGACAAAGCAGTTATGTTTAGTTATTTTTAATTTAAAAATCTTAATTAAATAACTACTTTATATAACTACTTTAAAGCATTGAATTAATAAAAACACTAACATACTTTACAGAAACTAAATCATTTCTTTAAGGTTATTTTATAAATAAACCTCCACTATTACTGATGTTAATTTTGAATAAAATTTACCTATAAGTATAATTTATGACTAGTTTAATATGTGAAATATTTTGTTATCTACGGGTTAGCTATAAATTTGCGCTGAATTAAGTTAATAATGCAAATCTATTGTCTAGTAAGTAACAATTCAATGAATACATAGATAAATTGAAGAATTATAGGTATGTTTTCTCAGAGAAACATCATAATTGAATTAAAGTTTTGGGTTATTTTTCAATATAAGTCAACTTAAGAAGCAAAGCGGTTATTTATAAAGCAAATGTTAATTTTTAGTATGTTGCTTGATAAACATAATCATGATTGCATTAGTTAAAAGAGCGATTATAAATCACAGCTACACGAGGCTTTACCCACATTTTTTTAACAGTCAAAGTATTGCGCTAATCTACATCCTGCCTAGAACTTAAGTTCAGCGGCTCAAAAACTCTCTGTTCACTCAAGTGGACTGAAATTTTCCCTTTCACTAAGAATAGCTATGTACATCGCTTCAAATTCTGTATTTATAGCGGTTCTCAATTGCATAGAATACATATCATTCGTAGGGACACAGGATTGCTTTGCCCTGCATTCAAAGGAGAACTGCTATATTCCTCTTGAGAAGAATGTAAGTTATTAGCCTCAGAATTTATTCCAAGGCGGGATGGCAAGGAAGCAGAGGATTTCTAAGGATGTTGGTAATAACAAGGGGCAAAATCCCTTGTTAAAGGTAAACAAACTTCCGCCACAGTGTACTAGTGTATTTTTAGATGTCCGTTGGCGTAATGCACCAAAGGTATCACTTCATGCCTTTAATTAGTAGGAGCAAAACTGAGCAGAATGTCTGATAGTACACAACCTAGCTAACAATAATCTGTTAATAATATCAAATCTGCTTAATAAATAACTATTTGTTAGTATTCAATTGGCAGAGGAGAAACTAGTGATGATTAAATTTATGAAGTCTCCAATATTACTGGGATTAAATATTTAGGTAATAGAATAAAGACTTAGGGGAAGTCAAGTTGTTGACAAAGTTCAAACTTTTTGCCATACTTAAGGACAAGTTTATCCAAGTTTTTATTTCATTTTTATTAGCGCTTCATTGTAATTTTAAGTTAAGTTTTATGGTTAGCGCTATTGTATTTTACGCTACTGGAATAGAAGTAAAATTAGGATATAACTTAGGAAGCTTTGAAGTAACAGATCATTAGTTTTCACGCCATAATAGTGATTTTGTGTGGCAAATACGTACAACAATTCATATAAAACCAATTTAGACCCATCCACTTTATTAAGGTAGAAACTCTAGAGGAAAAGCCCTCTTGGTAATTTGCAGATGAGTCTATTCTAATGGACTAAATATAACGAGGCTATCCCCTTATAAAGCACAATTGGAATCAAAATATGGCAGTGAATAAAGAAAGCCGATTATTCAGAAAACCCGTAGGTCGATCGCAAGCAATTTTAGCAGCTTCTTTGACTTTAGCGGCCGGATTAATAGCTCTTTATAGTTTGACTACGTTTTGGTCAAGGGCTAAAGTTCAGACACCGCAAGCGCTTCCTCCAAAAGCTGCCACTCCTGTGAAACTTGCTGTGACTGCCTTGGGACGTTTGGAGCCAGAAGGCGAAGTTACTTCTTTGACTGCTCCGGCTTCCAATAACGGGGTGCGGGTAGAAAGACTGTTGGTGAAAGAAGGAGACACGGTTAAAGCAGGGCAATTATTGGCATATCTAGAAAATTATGGTCGTTCTAAAACATCTTTACAACAGGCTTTAGACCAACTGCAAGTTTCCAAGGCTAAACTAGCGCAGGTGAAATCTGGAGCTAAAACCGGAGATATCGATGCTCAAAAGGCAGCGATCGCCCGTTTAGAGCCACAATATAAAGGAGACATTGCCACACAACAGGCGACAATCGCCCGCATCCAGGCTGAGGTAGACAATGCTCAAGCCGAGAACGATCGCTATCAGCAATTATACAAACAAGGTGCGATCGCAGCTTCTATAGCAGATACTAAAGCTTTGCAACTAAAGACTACACAACAGCAACTAACAGAAGCCCAAGCCACTCTCAAGCGGACTCAAGACACATTCCAAGCACAGAAAAAGCAATCACAAGCGCAACTCACCAGTATTAGTGAAGTGCGTAGCGTAGATGTTCAAGTCGCACAAACCGAAGTCAACAGTGCAACAACTTCTGTTCAACAAGCAAAGGCCGATTTGGATTTAAGTTACATCAAATCTCCCATAGCTGGCAAAATATTAAAAATTCACGCCAAAACCGGAGAAGTCATCAGCGCCAACAGAGGATTTGCTGAGATAGGTAAGACATCTCAAATGTATGTGATTGCAGAGGTGTATCAAACCGATGTTCGCAAAGTGCGTGTAGGACAAAAAGCCACAATTACCAGCACTGCATTTACTGGAACATTAAAGGGAACTGTGAAAGAGATTGGTTGGCAAGTTGACAAACAAGGCATCTTCAGCCTCAACCCTAATTCAGACACAGACCGCAGAATAGTTGAGGTGAAAATTTCTATTGATAATCCGGCAGATAGTCAAAGGGTAGCTCGTTTAACTAACTTACAAGTGGATGTCGCCATTCATATTTAGTCATTAGTCATTCAAAAATGACCAATGACAAATAATAATTAACAAATAAATCCATGATTTTCAAAATTCCTTTAGGATGGCTACAGCTAGCCCAGCAAAAAGTTCGTTTATTAGTAGCTGTAGCCGGGATTGGTTTTATTGTGCTGCTAATGTTTGTGCAACTTGGTTTTCAAGATGCTCTCTATTCAAGTGCAACCGCACTGCATCAGAATCTCAAGGGAGATTTATTTTTAGTTAGTTCACAATATAAATCTTTGACTTCAAATCAAAGCTTTTCGCGGACTAGTTTGTACCAATCTTTGGGGTTTGATGGCGTAGAGTCAGTTAGCCCCATGTATTTACAATTTGCTAAACTGAAAAATCCGGCAACTAGTGAGAAATATTCAATATATGTTATTGGTTTTGATCCAGGTAACCCTGTGATGAACATCCCAGAAGTTGAGAAAAATTTAGATAAACTCAAAATTCCTGATGTCGTATTTTTTGACCGGGGTTCTCGCCCAGAGTTTGGCCCAATAGCTGAAAAATTTAATGCGGGAGATACTGCACAGACAATTGAAATATTTCCCTTCAATTCATTAATTGGCTATAGAGTGAGAATTGGTGGTTTATTCAGCTTAGGACCTTCCTTTGGGGTAGACGGAAATTTAATTGTCAGTGACTCAACTTTCCTCAGGATAAATCCCAATAGTCGTCCGGCAGATATGATAGATATCGGTTTGATTTCCCTCAAACCTGGTAGTAATGCAGGAACAGTACTGAAAAATTTGCAAGCAAGTTTGCCTAATGATGTCCAAGTTTTTACACGCCAAGGCTTTATTGATTTTGAAAAAAAATATTGGGCAATCAGAACACCAATTGGTTTTATACTTAACTTGATGTTGACAATGGCTGCGGTTGTTGGTGTGGTTATTGTTTATCAAATTCTTTACAGCAATATTGCTACGCAATTCGTTGCTTACGCCACTTTAAAAGCTATAGGTTATGCCAATATATATTTATTAAATGTGGTATTTCAGCAAGCTTTAATTCTGGCAATTTTAGGTTATATTCCCGGATTGATTAGTTCTGTGTTGTTATATAGTTTTGCAGCAGAAGCAACTAAATTACCAATAGTTATGACTATTAATAATGCATTGCTCATCTTAACTTCAACAGTATTAATGTGTATAACCTCAGGTGCACTTGCTATCAACAAACTCCGCTCCGCAGATCCGGGAGATATTTTTTAGCTGATTCCTAGCAGCAAAATAATCAAATTATTTTGCCCAGCTATAGACTCATAACTAAGCATTAGTGCAGCTTCTCCACAGAAAAATTACTCCTTGGCTCAATTTTAAATTTTAGATTAAAAGTCTTTCTCAAAATTTAAATTTGGTATAACCTTGAAGTCTTTTATCTAACAACTCCAATTCACCTATTCAACAATAATCCCGACTTTATGAACCTCAAAAACCAAACCCTCCTAATTACTGGGATTGATGAACTTGTCGGTTTGCGTGCAGCCGAGTTAGCCATAGCGCAAGGAATGAAGGTTCGTGGACTGCAAAGTTCTACACAACAGAACAAACAATTACAGAATTTAGGTGTTGAGGTAATTATTGGTAGTGTCACTGATTCTACCACTGCCCAAAAGGCTTGTCAGGGAGTAGACATCGTTTTACATACATATCAAATTGCCGAAGAAACTGGTGCAATTAACCATTTTCGTGACGTGAATGTTGGCGGTACTGTAAACATGGCTAAAGCCGCTAAACAGGCTGGTGTCAAAACATTTGTGCATCTATCCAGTGTGATGGTTTACGGTTTCAACTATCCGAATGGTGTTACAGAATCCGGGCCACTCTCTGGCGAAAATAATCCATATTGTCAAACGAAAATAGAAGCTGAAACAGCAGTATTAGAACTAAATAATCCGCCAGATTTTGGCATCATCGTTATTCGGGCCGGAGATGTTTACGGCCCAGGAAGTATTCCTTGGATAGTCAGACCAATTCTGATGATGCGTCAAAAATTATTTGCTTGTGCCAACGATAGTAAAGGAGTAATCAATCATGTATATATAGATAACCTGATTGATGGCATCTTACTAGCGATAGAAAAAGAAACCTATGGTGAAATATTTAATATCACCGATGGACAAGAAACTTCCTGGAAAGAGTATTTTATGCGTTTAGCAGCAATGGAAGGTTTATCAGCACCCCTTTCATTATCGAAAGATGAAATCAAGTTGTTTGTAAAGCTACGTGTTCAAGGACAAAAACTTTTTCGCCAAAAAGTTGATATTTTACCTGAGTCTATAGATTTTATGACTCGTCCTTATGCTTGTTCTATTGTCAAAGCACAAAGCCTGTTAAATTATAAACCAACAATTGATCTAGAAGAAGGAATGCAGCAAACACATAAATGGCTGCAAAAAACAGATATTCAAAAGCTAGTGAAATAGTCCACAGATTTTCGTAATCATTGTTGGATTGTAAAAACTTGGGAGTTAGGGATTAGGGGTTAGGAATTAGGAGTAGAGATGCGATTAATCGCGTCTCTACAGGAATTAGGAGTAGAGACGCGATTCATCGCGTCTGTATAGGAGTTTGGAATTTGGTACAAGATGTTAAGTATCAAAGTCTTCTTAATTCTGACTTCTGGATTCTGATTTATGAATTCTTACGTTGCATCTGCCTAACAATTAGCTGCAATTAAGCATAAAATAATCCACCTATTTTCCAAAAGCTTGTTTTCTATGAGTATAAATCAGCCACGATTGAGCATTGGATTACCTGTATACAATGGTGAAAAATTTCTCAAAGAAGCCATCGATTCACTCTTGGCTCAGACCTTTAAAGATTTTGAGATAATTATTTCAGATAATGCATCTACAGATAAAACTGAAGAAATTTGTAGAGCATACGCCGAGCAAGACCAACGTATCTGTTACTACCGCAATGACAAGAATATTGGTTGCGCCCGTAACTTCGACCGCGTCTTTAAATTGTCTTCGGGTGAGTACTTTAAGTGGGCAGCTTATGATGATCTACATGCTCCAGATTTTATCAAAAAGTGTGTTGAGGTGCTTGACCAAGATCCTACGATCATCTTGTGTCACTCCCAGACATATTTCATTGATGAACAGGGGAATTTCCTCCAAAATTACGATATCAAACTCAAGGCAGATGCACTAAAACCACAGCAGCGTTTTAACGAATTGCTGACCAAGCATTTATGTTATCAATGTTACGGAGTAATTCGTGCCAGTGCCTTGAGAAAGATACCGCCTATGGGTGGTTACGGTAATGCAGATGGAATTCTCTTGTTAAGACTTGGTATTCTCGGTAGATTTTATGAAATCCCTGAAAACCTGTTTTTTGCCAGAAGTCATCCGCAACAATCAATGAGTATGTATTTCCCTAATTATTTGTTGTTTACTAACAACAGTAAAAAACCCTCATTGAGTATGCTGCCTGATTTTTATGCATATACAGTATGGTTTGATTCAGCAAAGAAAGGAAAAATTTTATTGCCACATTGGAGAATATTCTGGGAGTATGTACTCTCCATATGGCGTAGTCCCCTGAGTTTGTATGAGCGGCTATGTTGTCATATAAGTCTATATCAGCATTTAAAAGGGACACAATATCTTTTGCTGAAAGATTTGCTAAAAGTCCTGCAAGTACTTTGGAAAGGTTGGTATAAAGCATCAATTAAAAAACCACAAGTCACGCTTTGAATAAATCGATTTAAAAATAAAAGCTGACGAATGCAGCTTTTTATGAGGCACATAATCACCTATCTTTCACTCCAAAACTATGCTGAAACTATCTCAATTTTGTCATGTTTTACTTGCTACTTTAGTGAGCATCAGCTTTGCTAAAACAGTGAATGCTGAACCAACTGAAACACTAACTGTTGTGGTAAATGGAATACATCACCAAAAAGGTGAGATTTGCTTGAGAGTTTACCCAAGTGAACGAGGATTTCCGATGAGTAATTCTAGTGGAGATCAAAGTGGCTGCGTTAAGATTACTGGAAGTTCTGTAAAAAAAGAATTTTCCGGTTTAAAGCCTGGAACTTATGCTGTCGCCGTAGTTGATGATCAGAATGGCGATCGCAAACTCAACAAAGACTTTTTCGGTATTCCCAAAGAAGGTTTTGGGATTTCTAAAAATCCAACTGTGTCCATACAAACAGGTGCGCCAAAGTTTCGTGACGCCAGTTTTGTTGTAAACAAAAATACAACAGTCAACATCATCATGAAATATTCGCTTGATTCCTAAAGGGCCTGGGTACCGCAAGGCGGAAGTCAAAAGCCAAAAGTCAAAAGTCAAAAGTTTTATGAAATGGGATTTTTAGAGTTTTTAAATGGTAACTCTATTTACGCCGTGACGTACTAGACATGGAGACACGGAGAGTTTTTTCACCACGTTTCCCTGTCACCGCGTCACCGCGTCTTCCTAATCCCCAATCGCTTATTCTACCGGAGATTAAAAATTTAATGGAAGATTTGGCGATATTTTTCTCTAAGTCTTTGATGAGTTGGCTAGTTATTCAGGTGTGTTTAACGCTTGTCTTTATATGGTATCTGCGCTCATCCAAAAAAAACTTATTACCAGATGAGCAGTTACCCAAAACAGCAGTGATTCTTTGCCTACGCGGAGCCGATCCGTTTTTGCCTAGATGTTTGCGATCGCTCCTAAATCAGAACTATCCACAGTATGATTTAAAGTTGATCGTTGATAGTCACGAAGATCCCGCTTGGAAAATTGCCAGTGAAACGATCACAGAGCAAGAAGCAACTAACGTTCAAATCAGCCCTTTGAGAATAGTACGCAACAATTGTAGTCTCAAATGCAGCTCTTTAGTGCAAGCTATCCATGAGTTGGACGATTCCTACAAGGTGGTTGCCTTAGTAGATGCTGATACTATAGTCCATGTCAATTGGCTGCGAGAATTAGTCAGTCCTTTAGGTGATGCCAAAGTGGGAGCGACAACAGGTAATCGTTGGTACGTACCTACAGGTAAGTATTGGGGATCTTTAGTGCGATATACAGGCAATGTATCCACAGTAGTGCAAATGTTTCTCTTCCAGATTCCTTGGGGTGGGACTTTGGCTGTGAAGACAGAAGTGCTTCGCCAAACAGAACTGCTAGATAAGTGGGGACAAGCTTTAGGCGAAGATTTTATGATGCACAACATCCTCAAAAAACATGGGTTGCAGGTAAAGTTTGTGCCTTCGCTGCTGATAGTAAATCGTGAAGAGACTGATTTATTCAACTTAATAGATTATCTTAAGCGCCTCATCCTTTATTCTCGACTGTATCACCCACGTTGGTTAGCTATAGTTAGTGAAGCTGTTTCTAGCATTTTGTTTCCGACTATAGTCATCCTGTTAATTCTAGAGTCGTTGTTAGAGACAAAATGGGAAGCCGCGGCTCTCTTGTTAGGCTGCTATGGAGTTTATACTGTTGGATTACTTTTGGTAATGCTGGTGTTGGAATTAGAGATACAGCGAGTGGTCCGCTCTAATGACCAGGCGATCGCAAAATTATCAGCTGCTACAATTATCAAAATGTTAATTGGGATTCCCCTGACACAGTGGGTTTATGGGTTAGCGATGCTATCGTCACTGTGGATTTCAACAGTCACTTGGCGCGGTGTCAGCTATCGGATTCAAGGGCCGTGGAATATCCGGCTAGTCGAATATCGCCCTTATCAATGGTTGGATCAGCCTATTGATAGCAAGGTTTCTCTTTGAAGTGAATTGCTAGATATAAACTAGGGCATGAAAGTTATTACACTAAACATTCCCTAGCCTTCAAATTATATAATCTTATATTTAGTCGAATTAAATTAGCTATAACCCTTGTCAGAATACACACTTTTGCTTGTTGATTACCAAAATTTATTTACATTTATAGCAAGGGTTTAGAGAAATATATTAAGGGGAATTGTGACTGAGTGTTTTGAATATTTTGATAGTTTCTAACCAAGTAGAAACATCCTCTTCAAAATCGAGAATTTAGACCAATTGTAAATACGTAAATCCTTAGCCTAACTGTATTCGGAGGAATTAATAAACAAAATAATCAGGATGCTCATGAAACATTTGCTGTGTAAATCCTAAATTCAAAACCAGCATTTTAGTGTAATATTCCCCTTTTTATGACTAAGCAACCACTTCGCATTGCACTGTTTACAGCATTGTACCCTCCTTTCTTGACTGGAGTTTCCGTTGCAGTCCACCAACGGGTTAAATGGTTACTGCAACAAGGGCATGAGGTCTTTCTTATCCACCCAGAAATTAATAGCCAGTACCCCAGAAAGGTTGGAAATCGTCCAATGTCAGGATTGGATGAACTACAGCCCTTCCCCAACTTTTCTGCTTATGCATTCCCCACCAAACCGCTAATCTTTTACAAATCTCTTCCTCAACCATTAAACTCTCGCTATTGGAGTGATACTAAGTTACTTGAGAACTTCCAGCCCGATATTATACTGGTTGAAGAAGCGGCGCAAATGAGAGGATTATACTCACTTTTCTTACAAGGTTATGGTCGCCCCATAGGAGTTGAGTACGCTAAACAAACTGATACCCCAATCATCTCAATTTTTCATACTGATATCGTTGCCTATATTCGATATTACTTAGGAAATCTGTTCTTCAGCTTGCTACGTCCGATTGTTCCCCTTTTAGTCAAGCAGTTCAGTGATGCTTATGATCTCAACTTATTTCCGTCTCAAGAACTGCTTGCTAAGTACAACCGACTGAAATGCCAACGCAGTGAATACGTGCCATATCAAGGGATTGATTGCGAAAAATTTCACCCTCAAAATATAGACTACAATCCCATTGTTAACGACTATCGACCAACTATCCTTTTTGTCGGACGCATTACCCCAGAAAAAAATGTCACCCAACTTATAGATGCATTTCCAATCATTGCTGCCAAAATTCCTGATGTCCATTTAGTCATCGTCGGTAGTGGTCCCTTGGATGAGGAAATCCGTCGGCGCACCCAAATGTTTAAGTCCGGTATTACTGTCTGGGGTGAGTCCCACGGAACAGAACTTCTAGGTTTGTATGCACGAGCCGATGTATTTGTCAATCCCTCTGTCACCGAAAACTTCTGTACGACCAATATGGAAGCTTTAGCATCTGGAACCCCTGTTGTAGCAGCTAACGCTGGAGGAAATCCTGAACAGGTTTTTCATGCGATTAACGGTTTTTTAGCCGAACCCAATAACCCAACGGATTTGGCCCACAAGGTGATTGCGATTTTGGAAAATCCCAGCCTCAAAGCAGATTTCACTCGGCAAGCTCGCCCTTCAATACTTGACTTTGATTGGTCGGCATGTATGCAAAAATTAGAAGACAAACTTTACCAAATCGTTGAAGGATCGCAGAAGGTGCAGGTAGGTACAGGCAGTATAAGACCATAACGATAATAAACACGATGATCGCTAAAGCATCGATTCAGTAATCAAAAACCTAACTCCCCAGCCCCTTTTCCTCGCAGGGTTGGGGGAGCAAAAGGCCCTGACTGTCTAATCAGTATATTTGTGCTTATCCGAATTTACAGTCACCGCAATATTATCGACCCACCGACAATTGCTTGGAACAACTTTGTTTTGCCACTTTGGGTGGATTTGAAAGCACTTTCTTAGCAAGCCAGATCCAAAATCTATTCTCGTGGAGTACTTGCACATAGTTAGCATCCACTTGATTGAGCCGAGCAAAGATGGTTGGTTGTCTGAGTACAACAACCCATAGCAACGTGGTGACTTTGTAGAGAAGTCCCAGCCAACGGTGGTAAAAGATTAATGCAATCAGTCCAAGGTCAGAAGCAGCATGACCTTCTTCGACTTGTTGAGCAGAAAACTGAGGTAACACAAGCGACAATTGATCGCCGTGCTGCCTAAACAATGAGTCAAGGACAACTGCATCTTTAATCGCTGCGGTGCAACCTTGTCCCAAAAGGCTGAACATAGAGTGTGCAGCATCCCCAATCAATACTACCTGACCTTGTAAGTCATGATAGTAGCGACATTGACTCCAGTATTCATGCCCTGGCTGGGCTGCCAGGAATGCCGCAGCTTGATCTCTATTAAGTTTGAGTGCAGGGAAGTTTTTTGGCAACATCTCCTGCAATAACTGCTGTAATTCCTCTGGGCTTATAATTCCATAAGGATTAATCCGATCGCTACTGCCTACTGGTTGCCAGAAAATCAGTGCAGTCAAATCGCCATCTTTTCGCGGTAAGCAGCCACCAAAAACAAGCCCAAATTGAGTGTTTCGTTTTTGAAGTCGAATGATGCGAGGTGGAGATTGTTGTAGTTCTGGCGGCATCGAGAGTTGCAGTACTTTCCACACATGCGGTCGTTGCAGCTGTTGAAAATCGATTTCGTCTGGTTTTGAAAGCATTAAGGCATTTCGGATGGTCGAGTGAATCCCGTCTGCTCCCACTAGCAAATCATATACTACTGTTTCATGACCAGACTCTCTCTCAATCACGATCTCACGACGCGCCAGATCAACATCCACGACTGGAACGTTAAAATTTACAGATAGCCGTGAACTTTCATTAGAGGTTCGATTGCCATAACGCGTCAGTAGGTGTACAAGTAAAGCACACAGATTACAACGCGGAATTAAAATAAGTCCGCCGGGAGTCAATTCTACCCCTTGGGAGGCTAACTTCTCTTGTAACCCTTCAATACTGTTTAACCATTGCTGTACTTTTGTGCCTAATCCCAAGCCGAATCCTCGACTGTCTGCATATTCTAAATCAGTAGGATTTTGGTTAGAGTCATATAGTTGTACCGTATGGTTTTGGCTAAGGGCGAGTAATCGATGGGCTAAGAATAGGCCAGCCGGGCCCGCACCAATAATGACGATATTCATATTAACGTTCGACGAGTTGATTACTGAATTGGCGTTCTAATATTGTAAATACTAGCGATCACTGATTAGTAACTTTGAGTTTGACCAAGGCTGTTAGTCGAATGGTGCCGCAGCTACGCCCGTCGTAGACATCGCATTAAAATTAGACCAGAGTTTAATAGCTGGGATAACAATGGAAGTTTTTCAACTTACAACAACTGTTGATGCGTCAGGACATTTGCATCGCTGTGTTATCTAAATGCAACCTGCTGCAATGCAATTGTATCGACTGACAATGCGATTGTTTTGACTTGCAATGCGATTGTTTTGACTTGCAATGCGATTGTTTTGACTTGCAATGCGATTGTTTTGACTTGCAATGCGATTGTTTCGACTGACAATGCGATTGTTTTAACTGACAATGCCATTACATCGACCTGCAAAAATTAATCCCCTCTATAAGTTGTGATATAAAATCTACAATTGGGTTAAGCTGGTTTTAGCACCCCGCCACCCGTGCAAAATAGGCATAGTAAACAATCCCCACGCCAAACCCGTAATCAACCCAAAAGGCGTAACCAGATAGTTATTAAAATTCCAAAAACCGAAAACCTGTGCTGCCAATTCCAAAGGATAAGCCATCATCAGCACACTTGCGATCGCCGCACCACCTAAGCCATACTGACTCAACCAGTAAAAACCTTGACCACCAGTTATCCCATACAGCAGACGAGTAATCAGCAAACCCGTCACAGTGCCGTAGCAGCGCATACACACAGCCATAACAAACGGCGGTGCCAAATCTAACCCCATAGTTGGTTGCGGACATACATGATTACCCATAAAATAAATGATGTCCGCAATCCACCCAAGCAACCACACCCCAGACGCAGCCAGAAAGGGAGCCACTGGCGGGGCAAAAACCATCCCTGCCAGCATAAAATCAGCAATCAAACTGACCCAATTAACTTGCAACTCTTCACTAAAAGCTACTCTTGTCATCTCCCTTTCTCTGCGTCCTCTGCGCCTCTGTGGTTCGTCTCTTTAACCTACCTTATTAACATAAGGACTTGTCAACTTATCCAACTGTTGAATCAACAGACTGAGGAACAATCCTACATCCGTCACCACACCCACGGATTCCACAGAACCGCGATCGCTTAACTTAGTCACCACAGCTGGATTAATATCCACACACACCATCTTCACCCCCGCCGGAGTCATATTTCCCACCCCAATCGAGTGCAGCATTGATGACAGCATCAAAATCATCTCCGTACCTTCGAGGTGTTTGGCATATTTCTCCTGTGCTTTAATCAAATCCATTTCGGTATCAGGCAAAGGCCCGTCATCCCGAATCGATCCAGCAAGCACAAAAGGCACATTCTTGTGGACACACTCATACATCACGCCACTTTTAATTGCCCCCGCTTCCACAGCTTTGGGAATGCTGCCATAACGGCGGATACTATTAATTACCTTGAGGTGATGGCGGTGTCCACCATGCACAGCGACACCTCGCTTCATGTCTACACCCAAGGAAGTGCCCATAATATTTTGCTCGATGTCGTGAACTGCGATCGCATTACCAGCCAATAGCGCTTGCACGTATCCTTGCCGAATCAGTTGCGCTAGGTGTTCACCGCCACCAGTATGAATCACCACAGGCCCAGCTGTGACCACAACTTTACCACCAGCATCGCGGATTTTCCGTAATTCCCAAGCCACTTGCTCAACGACCAATTCCACACGCCGTTCGCTGGAAACTCCCGCCGACATAAAGCTGAATTCTTGAGTGCTGCGTAGTTCCCGCGATTCTGTTTTGCGGATGGTGCGGATACCTAGCACGTCTACAATTACCTGTTCACCAACTTCTAAATCGCGGAGTATTTTACACCGAGCGAGTAAGCCATTGGCAGTTTGGGTAATTGCGATCGCGCCATCCATCCGCTGATTTTCTACCTTCACCCACTGACCATTAATCCTGACTTCGGTGGGATAAATTGTACTGACGTAGAAATCATCAGGCGCTACACCATCTTGGATTACAGGCTCCAGTTTGGCGTCTCGCTCATCATGCGGTAAATCTACTGCACCCAAATCAATCAACATTGAGATGATTTCTTCCATCACCTCATGGGATGGTGCTGATACCCTTACATCAGCCGCTGAGGTACTTTGCCGTTGTTCTCCCAAGTTGAAATTCAGGACTTTGAAGCTTCCCCCGGCATCTATAATCAAATCCAAAGCGCGGTTAATTAAGCCTGCATCGAGCAAGTGTCCTTCCATGCGAATGACGCGGCTTTCTACCGAGACATTGGCATGAATTTCGTCTCTAACTGGTTCTGTCACCCGCAGAGTTAAGCATTTAGCTGCGCCACCAGCTTTGAGAAATTCCGTAAGTGGCGTTTCCAGCACTTGGAAACCTGCATCCGCAAGACGGGTTTTCAAAGCATCACTCGTCTTGTTCATGATGACGATGCTATCTACATTCACTGCATTACAAGCGAAGTTGACTGCATCAGCCTCTTCAAGTGCGATTCGCTTTTCAGGTGCGACTCGCATTTCAATTAAGCGGTTGGAGTAAGAATCAAAAGCGCCGGGATAATATAGCAAATAGCCATTTGCTAAGGGACAAAAACAGGTATCCAGGTGATAGAAACGTTCATCTATGAGTCGCAGGGAAAGCACCTCAATATCCAGCCATTTCGCTAGATAAGGGTGAGAATCTAATTCTGAGCGGAAACCGTATCCCGCCCATAACCAGAGTCCTTCCCGATCCAACAGTGCGTCTCCTGCTCCCTCAAAAGGCAAATCTTTGGGAAGTTCATTGACTGTATAACCATTTGCCTCAAACCATTGTTTGAAGAAAGGCTCCTCTCCCTGACGTTCTTTGTGCAAAAAGCGACTGAGGACGACGTTATCCCCAAGTACTAAGCCAGCGTTGGCGGTAAAAACCAAATCAGGCCAACCTTTTTCAGGTGGTACTAAGTCTACAATGGCGTGTTGTTTGAGGATCTGGTGTAATCCCTGCCACTGTTCCACAGCGTGATCGCGCGATGATTTGTGAATATTCCCTTCCATCCAGGGATTAATCACATAGTCCACATCATAGTGATCAGGAGGGCACATCAAAAAGCGAATACGGGGAGTCATAAAATCTTACAAGCGTTTTATATGCTACAAGCCTATTTTGGATACAGATTTTAGATTTACTCACATTTGGTAAAATCTGCTACTAGAGCTTCTATCTTTTGATAGTTGAAGGCTTTACAAAGGCTTCGTCCTTAATTCTATTACTGGAAGATGGTAATAAGTAGAGAAGCTGACAAAATAGGCTTGAACTGGCGGCCTTAACTGTTTCAGTAGTGCTGAATTAGGCTGCTCTTAGCAAAGGGGTGGAGGGGCGGGGGGAAAACACATACTTAAAAGTACTTGCTCTGAAATAAGCACATATTATGTCTTATGCACTTTCCGCGCAACAAAAATTTTCTTTTCCTGGTTGGTAGGCGCGATCGCAACTATCAAAGCAATACTATCGTAGGGGCGAATCAGCCAGGTAAGCCATGAATAATAAATACCTGCACTAGGGAGCGATCGCTAGCTTAGTCTACTCGATATACCAGACTCAGGATCTTCCGCTGTTGCAAGGTTGGGGTTTAAAGAAATGTTAACGTACCTTTGGTTTCAATCTTACTAAAAAGCGTATTTATAGTGTTTTCATATAAACTTATCAAATCTTTTTATTTTTCATCCGGTTAAATATTTATATTAATTTATACTATGCAATTACAGATAAATAATTGCATTTAGTATGGTATCGTGTTGCCAAAAGCTGGAAAATTTTTGAGACTTTGTAAACTTAGGATAGTTTTAGCTCAAATATTTGTAGACGATTTGCTCATGATTAAATATTAATCTAGGAGATAAAATTCAGATGTTTACTTGCTAAATTGGAGCATCATATTAAACACAAATAGTTAGAAAAATGTCAAAAAAAATGTTATCAACTTTTGCTATTAATTTGATAATTTAATCTTATAGTTTAAATTCCAAGTAATTATTCAAATTCAACTTATAAAACTTTATATAGTAATAATCAATGGAAACTCCCTTGTGTTTAATTTCTAAATTATATAAATCCTAATTTCTGTCTTTTAGTATATTCAGAGGATGTTTTGAAAGTGTTTTGCTGTAATTTTAGGCACTCGTTGATACCAAAAATAAGACTTTTAAAACAGCTTTTAAGAAACATAATTTACTTTCCTACTACCAATGAGCTATTAAAAACTTCAAAATTGCCTCTTGAAAATGTGGATAAAAATATTTTATTATCATAATTCATATTTATCACAGTGGGTGACAACATCTACAATTTGCACTTTCTCGTTTAATCAGAAACTGAATTTGGTAATTGACCAGCATAAAATATTTGTAGCGGCTTGCAATACGTCTTAGAGTAGTATTAAAACCAAAATGTAGTGCTACTAATAACTAATTCTAACGATAAATTTTACCACCGTTTATTAAGGCTCTGAGGAGATTGAAAACTGCATGAAAAAGCGATTGTCACAGAACTGGCTTATTTCTAAATCTTGGTTACGTTTTTTAATCATCATCATATTAGTAATAGGTGTGTTTTTTCGGTTTGTCAATATTGATAAAAAAATTTATTGGGGTGATGAAGTTTACTCATCAATACGCATATCTGGCTATCTGGCGTCAGAAACGAGAGAGCAGTTAAGTAATGGTCGTTTGCTCACCATAAAAGATTTGCAGAAATACCAATATCCCAATCCTGAAAGAAATGCAATTGATACAATTAAAGGAGTTATTTTAGAAGACTCACAGATTTTGCCGCTATACCTTTTGCTGACTCGATTTTGGGTAGAGTTGTTTGGCAATTCTGTAGCAGTGACAAGAAGTTTTTCGGCAGTCATTAGTTTGCTCACCTTTCCTTGTATTTATTGGCTATGTCGAGAATTATTTGAGTCTTCATTAGTAGCGTGGATGGCCATGGCGTTGGTAGCCGTTTCACCTGTTCACGTTTTGTATGCACAAGAAGCACGAGCCTATAGTTTAGCAATAGTAGCCGTCTTAATGTCGAGTGCAGCACTACTGCGAGCCATGCGCCTTAAAACAAAAGTTAGTTGGTGCATTTATGCAGCAACATTGTCACTAGGGTTTTATAGCCATTTATTTGTTTTTCTTGTTGCTCTGGCACACGGAATCTATGTAATTGTAATCGAACGCTTCCGATTCAGTAAAACCTTAATATCTTACCTGCTTTCATTGCTTGCGGGGGTTCTGACTTTCGTACCTTGGATTTGGATTATTATTACCCATCCTCAGCCAGAATCAGTCAGTTGGGCAAGTAGTAAACAAACATTCTTTCCGTCAGCTATCAGGTGGGCTGGTATCTTTAGTCGGACGTTTCTCGATTTAGGTATTAGCCCTAGCGACCCAGGAAAACTTAAAATTGCCTTAATTCCTTTTATTTTAATTATTTTAACTCTAATTATCTACTCAATTTATGTTCTTTGTCGAAGAAGCACTAAAGAAGTTTGGTTATTTGTCTTAACCTTGATTGGGTCTGTTGGGGTTCCCCTACTGATAATGGATTTCGTCTTTCAAAAACGATACGCTACTACTCGATATACACTTCCCTCCGTTTTAGGTATAGAGTTAGCTGTTGCTTATCTATTTACCACTAAAATCACGTCTGTTTCTCCTAAAATTTGGCTAAAAAAGCTCTGGTCATTTGTAGCATCTATAGTAATTATCAGCGGAATCATTTCTTGTACAATCAGTTCTCAAGCCCAGATGTGGTGGAACAAATTACCGGAAAGAAACCACGAATATCCTCAAACTGCTAATATTGTTAGTCAAGCTAATAAACCGCTTTTAATTAGTGACGCTGACATAATTCCAATCCAAATACTTGCTCACTTACTTGAGCCAAAAGTGCAATTTCAAATCGTCACTAAAAATCATTTACCAGAGATTACTAATGGTTTTACTGACATATTTTTGTTTGATCCATCTGACTTCTTAAAAGCTGGAATTGAAAAAATTTATAACTCAAAGTTACAGAAAATAAATGACATTCTCTGGAAAATAACAAAATCCACGTAAACAAAGGATATAGGTGCATCTAGCTGTTGGGAGGCTTTGACAAAAAGAGATAAGGGGGCAGGGGAAAAAAGACTGCTCACAAAAAGGCGGGGCATGAACTTCCTCAAATATCAAAAGATTCCGCCCTTAATAGTGGCGGCTCATACCAAAAATCCTTTCTCCCCTGCCTCCTGCTTCTAAATAAGGTGGAACCTAAAAGCAGACAGTTGCATTTGAATATCGCTCGGAGGTTAAAAATTAATATCAATTAGCCTCATAAGTGGCACAACTAGAGCGAAAATATACTTTAATTAAAATCATGATTTTAGTATATAGTTATACTGCTTTTGCTTATGTCATCACCCCTTGAGCGCCCACTAAAATTTGAAATCAGACTGCCATCCTCCCATCCTCAGTTATTAGAAGGACTAGATATATGGCTGCGCTTAGGTTTGATATCTGATACCCAAGTCAAGCAGCTATGCCAAGAGTTTCTGGTGTGTACGGTGGTGTTGCAACCACAGCCTGAAGCGGAAATAAAGGTAGCATTTGTAACTTCTGACCCAGTGCGGCAGTTGCCCATAGCAGCTTTACAATCTAGTAACCGTAGCCAACCGCAACAAAAACTAGTTAAACCCAACTTTATCAGCACAATGTTGCAGTCCTTGGGGGCAGAACTGAGTGTCCGCTGGCTGCTTTTTCTAGGAGTATTCTTGGTAGTGGTGTCCTCTGGGGTACTAGCTGCAAGTCAGTGGCAGAGGTTTCCAGCTTCTGGACAGTATGGAGTTTTATTTGCTTATACTTTGAGTTTTTGGGGGTTAAGCTTTTGGGCGATTAGACAAAGTAATCTCAGATTGACGGCTCAGACATTGCTGATTGTCACCCTTTTGTTAATCCCAGTGAACTTTTGGGCAATGGATAGCTTTCGGTTGTGGCAAAATCCTGTGGATTGGATTGTAGTTGCGATCGCCTGCCCGACTCTTACTGCTATAACTGTTTTACTCTCCAAAAATCGGACTATTTTTGCCATACATACCGGCAAATTATTTATAGCAAATATTCTGGGGCTGAGTTATCTGCATTGGGGTTGGCAATTAAGAGGATTTCCCTTAATTGCTGTTTATCTGGCAATAATCGGCACAACTATTATTACTGTTTATCATCATTACCAACAGCCTAATCCGATCAGCGAGGAAGATCGGCGCGATCGCCGCAGGTTAAATATTAGTTTACCTGCGGCTGTAATTATTTATGCTTTGATAGTGCTGCTAGTGCGGGCGATTTTTGTTGCTGGGGTAAATGTCACTCAGTTGGGGTTAGCTATTGGTATTTGCGGCTGGTTGGTGACTTGGTTAGCACGAGTCGGGGAAGCAGGGGAGCAGGGGAGCAGGGGAGCAGGGGGAGCAGAGGAAGTAACAGTAATATTCTCCCCCTTTCCCTCATCCCTCTTACTCTGGGAAAAACTCGGTGGCATTTTACTCTTCCTGGGTTGGCTGGTTTCGGTAGTAAATTATCCCTGGCAAGCAATAGCTGTGAGTGGCTTGGGTTTGTGGTTTGTGGGAAGTTGCTTGCGGCGGTACAGTTCAAAGGCTGACTTAGCAGCAGTTTTTGTGATCGGCTTACAGACGATTTGGCTCTTTTGGCGGTTAATACCTAATAACTTGCAGCAATGGGCGATCGCTACTGGCACCCAACTCACCAACTCTCAAAATCAACCTTGGGCGTTGCTGGGTGTAGCTTTATTTCCCTACGTAATATTGATAGTGGCACTCACAGATAGCCTATATCGCATCGAAAAGCGAGAATTGGCTAAATTTGGTGAACTACTCACCCTCTTACTTGGAACTTTTTTAACAACGATCGCTATAGTAAATCCCACATTGCGATCACTAAATCTGCTATTTTCCACAATCACTCTTGCATTTGTCACTCAACGCCGCTCCCCCTCCTCATTTCCCCTGGTATATCTAACTCACATCATCGGGGTATTGACATTTTGCTCTACGATTAATTGGTTATTTCCAACCCTAAGTCAACAAGCCTGGGCAAGTATTTTATTAGCTCTGATGGTTGCAGAATGGCGATTTAGCCTCAGCCAAGGTTTATGGCAACATAGTGCATGGGATATCGGTTTAGGACTAGCCGCCGCTAGTTTTTTCCTATTGTGGATAAATACAGAATCATCTTGGTATGGTATAGCTGATAGCCGAGCTTATTGGGGAGTCATTTGGCTAATTACGCCTATAGCTCTTACGGGTGTTGCCAATTCCACAATTATCGAGCGGCGGATTACTAGCCGTTACTTAAGTGTCTTGGCTGTGATAATTGCCCAGCTACTGACTTTACAGTTACCAGGAACCAGATTAATCGGTTTGGCTGTAGGTATCGGATTGATGTTTGCAAATACGCGCTATTTCCGAAACCAAATATCTGCGGTAATTACAGAAGGATTTGCTTTAAGTTTTATTGGGGCGCTGCTGTGGACGGGTGTACCTGGCTTACCTCACCTCACGCTAGCAGGTTGGTTTGTCGCCAGCGCGATCGCAACCCTAACTCTATGGTTAACGCGGACAGTTTTGAGGCGACGCACTAACGAATTAGCAATTATCTATGCAGCCGCTAATGATAAGTGGGCGATCGCATTGTGTGGTTTTGAGTTGTTGGGTTTGACGCTACACTCAGTGCTGATTTACCAAGGGTTTATTAATTCAGGATTTTTATACTTAATTGCCACTGTTATCACCTTGGCAGCCATTGTTTATCGCAGTTGGCGTGAACCGACAAATTGGGCATTTTATGGCATTGGTTGGGGTTTGGAATTGGTGACTGCCCAAGTGCTAGGGTTTGGGGAACGCTCAATTATTAAAATAGCGATCGCAAATATCGCCTTAGGTTTAATTGCTCAACTTGTCGGAGAGTGGTGGCAACGACGACATCAATTAGAAAGGCTTCCTAGCAGCTTTCACATTTTGCCATTAATTTATGGTGCATTCAGTGTATTACTGCGTTTGGACACCTTCACCGAGTGGACTGGTTTGTATTCTTTGGGTGTAGCTTTAATTATCATTGGCGTGGGGCGACGGCGCGATAACTTTAAACCCCTGCTGTACTTAGGAATCATTGGCGTATCCATTTCTGCCTATGAACTTTTGTTCTATCAAATGTTACAAGCTTCAGGAGAAGCATTAGGTGATGGATTGATTGCTATGTCTGCCCTTGGTACTAGTATCATGTATGCTTACCGCATTCTGTCGCCAAGGCTTGTCAGCTACTTACGCCTGACTCCCCAAGAACTGAAAGGAATTGCTCATATTCATTGGGCTTGGAGTAGCTGTTTATTAATGGCTGCCATTCCTCTTCCCATTGGAGTTAACCGTTTAGTGGGATTGGCAACTGGGGTATTTTTGATTCGCTATGCCATCTTTCAGGGCCGAAATTCACGCACTTCCCCCAGCATCTTAGGAGGAATTACAATAGCCGAGATGTGGGTTTACCTTGGCTTATTAGAGGTAGCCGGCATGAGGGTTTATTGGCGCGAGACGGCAGTAGGACGATTTTGGGCTGGGCCGTTAGTTCCTTGGAATGGTGCGATCGCCTGTGTGGTAGCCTATTTTCTCTACATCTTGCCTTGGGAAAGTTGGGGTTGGTCTAAAAGACCTTGGCAGCAAGTCGCCTACATTATACCACTGATAATTTTGTGGGAAACCAGACTGCAAACTTACCCTATTACCTTGCTACTTGCAGCTGGATTCTACATTTTCCTCGCAAAAGTGGATGAAAACATCCGTTTTACCTATATTAGTATGGGGTTGATTGATTGGGCACTTTACCGTTGGTTTAATTCCTTACATTTAACTGATGTTCTATGGTATGTAACACCCATTGGGTTGTCACTGTTGTATATTGCTCAAGTTGATTTTCAATTGAAGTTACCAGAGTATAAAGCAGCTCGCCATATTCTGAGAGTGCTAAGTAATGGTTTAATTTGTGGGTGGGCAATTTTATTTAATCAAGATACAGCCTGGATACCTGGAATTTTCAGCCTCATTGCCATTTTTGCCGGATTAGCTTTGCGAGTCCGAGCTTTTCTCTACATTGGTACAGCCACTTTTTTAATTACTACAATCTATCAATCAGTAATTTTCAGCTTGCAATACTCCTTTTTAAAATGGGTTGTTGGCTTACTAGTTGGTATCCTCCTGATTTATATCGCCGCCAACTTTGAAACCCGTCGCGCTCAAATAACTTCCTTAATTCGTAGTGCCATTGATGAATTTCAATCATGGGAATAGGGCTAGGGATTAAGCTAAGGGTTGAACTAATTAGACAGGCGATCGCTCTGCAAGGTGGTGTAAGTAAAGGGAAGATAGCCCTTATTTTAGATACTTGTAAAATTAAGTAAGAGCGATGGCTCCGCTAAAGCCAACTCTACAAGACGCTTTGCGAACGGCTAACGCCCAGAAGCACAAAACAATGACACGGATTCTATTAACAGAAGCTCAACTTCGTTTACCCGAACTGATTGCAAGCCTGCAACCAGGTGAAGAAGTGCAGATTTTTTCCGGCGATCGCAAACCTTTTAAATAAACTGGAATCAGAACTGCTGAGGAAGAATAGATAATAGGGAAACCATGACACGCCCTAGAGGGAATACAAAGACTTAATCCACTGCCATTCCTGTATCAAACCCTTTCTTAGAGAGACTTGCGGCTGATATCCCAGAATTTTCTGCGCTTTAGATACATCAGCAGCGGTGTGACGGGCGTCTCCCATCGCCTTTTCGATGTAATTTCTTTTGATTGGTTTCCCAACGATTTGTTCAATCGTATCTAAGACTTCTGCTAACACCACCCTGCTACCGCCACCGATATTAAAAATTTCTCCCACTGCTTGGGGTGCGGAAGCGGCAGCTAAATTGGCGGCGATCACATCACTAACAAACGTAAACTCCCGTGTTTGCTGTCCATCGCCGTAAATAGGAATCGCCTCATCCTGTAAAATAGATTTAAAGAACTTATGAAATGCCATATCTGGGCGCTGTTTGGGACCATAGACTGTAAAATAGCGCAACGTCACACAGGGCACACCAAAGTTTTTCTGATACAGTTCACACAAAAACTCCCCTGCTAGCTTTGTAATGCCGTAAGGAGAAACCGGTTGGGGGCAAATTCCCTCGTGGGTAGGTAATGTTTCTGCATCACCATATACACTCGATGATGAGGCAAATACTAACCTTTTTAGGTGTTTTGCATCTTTGGCTGCTTCCAGCAAAACTTGTGTAGCGTTAATATTTCGTTCTGTGTAACCTCGAAAAGCTTTACCCCAACTTGCTCTAACACCTGCTTGTGCCGCTTGATGGTAAACTACATCAACATCTTTTAGGAGTTTCTGCCAATCTAAAAACTGCATATCTCCTTCAATTAATCTAAAACCAGGTGAGTGATGTAAGTGTGCAACATTCTTACGCTTTAACATCGGATCATAGTAATCATTGAATTCATCAATCCCGATCACTTCTTCCCCTTGTTGTAGCAAGATGTCTACGAGGTGAGAACCAACAAAGCCGGCAGCTCCAGTAACAATAATTTTAGCCATGTTTTCTATTTTATGCTATTGTTATGAATTTCTACATTCACAGGTTAGTATTTATAATCAATAATTATCATTACTTGATCGGGATTTTTTAATCAATTATTGTACTGTTTGAAACATCAACATTACTGAAGTAAATATATATGTTAATTTATGCTAGTACATTTCTTACTATTATTAATAACAGTAAGAAATGTACTAATTGACAAAATTGAATCTTAAAAATCAATGCAGTTGGAATTCAAAGAAGCGAATGGGACTTGAAACCGATATGGCAAGATAATTCTTTCTCTCCTCCCCCTGCCTTTTCTGGTCATTAGGGGGCTTGTACAAGTGTGAGAATTGGTGAAAAAATTGATCCGCGAGAGCCGAATTGGGCATTCTCGTTTCGTAAGGGACGCACGAGGAAATCAGTGAAAGTTTTAGTCGTAGGTAATGGAGGGCGCGAACACGCTCTGGCATGGAAACTGTTGCAATCTAAGCAAATCGAGCAAGTTATCTGTGTACCAGGGAATGGAGGCACAGCAAGTATGGAACGTTGCCAGAACTTGCCTTTAGCAGTAAATGATTTTGAGGGCATGAGTCGATATGCTCTAGAACATGGCATAACTCTGGTGATAGTTGGGCCAGAAGTACCTTTGGCAAAGGGAATCACAGATTACCTCCAAGACAAAGGATTGATGGTATTTGGGCCAGTCAGAGCGGGAGCGCAAATTGAGGCGAGTAAAGCTTGGGCAAAAGCCCTGATGCAAGAAGCTGGAATTCCGACGGCCCGGGCTGCGGTATTTACTGAGGTAGCAGCAGCAAAATCCTATGTAAGAGCTACAGGAGTGCCAATTGTCGTCAAAGCTGATGGCTTGGCGGCTGGTAAGGGTGTAACGGTGGCTTTTACAGTTGCACAGGCAGAAAGTGCCATTGATGCGATTTTTCAGGGACAGTTTGGCAGTGCTGGTAAATTTGTCGTCATTGAAGAATGTTTAATTGGGCAAGAGGTGTCAGTTTTAGCGTTAACGGATGGGTTAACAATTCGACCCTTGCTGCCAGCTCAAGACCATAAGCGCATTGGTGACGGCGATACTGGGGAAAATACTGGGGGAATGGGAGCATACAGCCCAGCACCCATCGCTACGCCAGAGTTGATGGCACGCATTCAAACAGAAGTGTTAGAAAGAGCGATCGCAACTTTACGAGCTAAAGGCATTGACTACCGAGGTGTACTGTATGCTGGATTAATGATTGCACCCGATGGCGACTTCAAGGTTTTGGAATTTAACTGTCGCTTTGGCGATCCAGAAACCCAGGTGATTTTACCACTGTTAGCAACACCCTTAGAAGAGTTGCTTTTAGCCTGTGTACAGCAGCGATTAAGTGAATTGCCGCCCATTGCTTGGAAAGGGGGAGCATCTGCGACTGTCGTTGCAGCTTCAGGTGGTTATCCAGGAGAATATAAGAAAGGCCACGTCATTACTGGCATTGGTGAGGCAGAGGCAACAGGAACAACTGTATTTCATGCAGGTACGAAGTTGAACCAGCAACAAAAAGTAGTGACAAATGGGGGTCGAGTATTAAATGTGACTGGAATCGGAAAAAATTTTGAGCAAGCGATCGCCCAAGCCTACACGGGTATCAAACATATTCAGTTTGAGGGGATATATTACCGGAAAGATATTGGTTATAGAGTTAGGAGTTAGGAGTAGAGACGCGATTAATCGCGTCTCTACAGGAGTTAGGAGTAACTAAATGTGAGGAAGGAAATAACGAATGCCCCATGCCCAATGCCTCATTCCCAATGCCTTTAACATTTTTGTCAAATTAACTGTTAATTTTTTAGTTGTTGGGCTTTATAACAAAGACTATTAACAACTTTATTTAAGATGCTAAGTCTGTTTAAAACAATTCGAGATGCGATCGCTAGTTGGTGGTCTGAGTTCACACTCCAGACCAAACTGCTGGCTGTGGCGACATTGGTGGTTTCATTGGTAATGAGTGGTTTGACCTTCTGGGCTGTGAATACAATTCAGCAGGATGCGCGGATGAATGATACCCGCTTCGGTCGTGACTTAGGGTTGCTGCTTGCTGCCAACGTTGCCCCTCTAGTTGCTGATAATAATCTGACTGAGGTTGCCCAATTTTCACAACGCTTCTACAGCAGCACCTCTAGTGTGCGTTATATGCTCTACGCTGATGAAACTGGGGAAATGTTTTTTGGCATTCCTTTTTGGGAAGCGGAGGTAGAAAACTCCCTGACGATTAAACGGCGGATACAACTGCCTGAAGATTACCCTGGTGATGGGGAAAAGCCAATGGTGCGGCAACACATGACCCCAGATGGGACAGTCACCGATGTGTTTATTCCCCTGATCGTCAATAAAAAATATTTAGGTGTATTAGCGATCGGTATTAACCCCAATCAGACCGCTGTCATCTCCACCAATTTTACCCGTGATGTCACCATTGCCGTTTTTATCACGATTTGGGTAATGGTGATTTTGGCAGGAGTGATTAACGCCTTAACCATCACTAAGCCAATAAAAGAACTGCTAGTGGGGGTGAAGCAAATTACTACTGGGAATTTCAAGCAGCGGATTAATTTACCTTTAGGAGGCGAACTAGGGGAGTTAATTTTAAGCTTTAATGAAATGGCAGAGCGATTAGAGCGCTATGAAGAACAGAATATTGAGGAACTGACCGCAGAAAAAGCGAAGCTAGAAACCCTAGTTTCAACGATCGCAGATGGTGCTGTGTTAATTGATAACAACATGCAGGTGATTTTAGTCAATCCCACGGCAAAGCGAATTTTTGGCTGGGAAACCGCTGAAGTGGTAGGCTGCAATGTGTTACATCACTTGCCCCTAGCGGTACAAATGGAAATCACCAGTCCTTTGTACGAAATGGCAGCAGGCGAATGCGAAAGTGCCGAGTTCCGAATTTTTATTAACCAACCCACCCCACGGACGGTTCGCATTCTCTTGACTACAGTACTTAACGTACAAAGAGAAAGCATCAAAGGTATTGCGATTACTATCCAAGATATTACCCGTGAGGTCGAGCTAAACGATGCAAAAAGCCAATTTATCAGCAACGTTTCTCACGAACTGCGAACGCCTCTATTTAACATCAAAACTTATATTGAAACCCTGCACGACTACGGCGAAGAATTAGCTTTACAAGAACGGCAAGAGTTTCTGCAAACTGTCAACCATGAAACCGATCGCTTAACCCGCCTAGTTAACGATGTATTGGATTTGTCAAAACTAGAATCTGGTCGTCAGTATAATTTCGATGGGGTGGATTTAGCCCAAGCGATCGAGCAAACCCTGCGTACTTACCAACTCAATGCTAAAGATAAAGGTGTTGAACTTGTTCAGGAAGTTGCTCCTAATTTACCACTGGTAATGGGTAATTATGATCTGTTAGTACAAGTGTTTGGCAATCTGATTGGTAATGCCCTTAAATTCACAAAAGCCGGTGGTAAAGTGGCAATCCGCGCCTACCAACTAGATTTCAAACCCATTCACACCCAATCTTCTCCAGTGCGGATTGAAATTTCTGATACTGGAATTGGCATTGCCACAGAAGACCAACACTCAATTTTTGAACGCTTTTTCCGCGTCGAAAACCGAGTTCACACCTTAGAAGGAACGGGTTTAGGTTTATCGATTGTCAGAAATATCATCGATAGACATCGTAGTAAAGTCCATTTAGTGAGTGAAGTCAGCATTGGCACAACTTTTTGGTTCGATTTAGCCACCTTTGAGGAAAAAGCGCCACCCATACAAGTTGAACCTATCGCTGAAGCATCCAAAATCACTACAGCCTGAAGGTTAGGGATTAGGCATTGTTTGTTATTTTTGACGATTCACTATAGCGGTTATCGTTCCCTGCGGGAAGCCGCTACGCGTCTATGGATGCAATACACTGTAACCTCACTTCCATTCCTCTCTTCTAAAAGGCTACGGTGTACACACAAGTCGGAAAAACTTCATCTACCAAAGATTTGCAGTGCATTACGCTAGTGTGACAAAGCTAAATTGTTGCAATCATGGCGATGCCTGCGGTTCTTGCTAGCCAACGCATTTATTATTTCGGCGAACTCATTTGTTATTTCGGCGAACTCATTTGTTATTTCGGCGAACTCATTTGTTATTTCGGCGAACCCATTTGTTATTTCAGCGAACCCATTTGTTATTTCGGCGAACTCATTTGTTATTTCGGCGAACTCATTTGTTATTTCGGCGAACCCATTTGTTATTTCGGCGAACCCATTTGTTATTTCGGCGAACCCATTTGTTATTTCGGCGATGCCTACCGCTGGCTACGCCTACGCATTTGTTATTTTAGCGTGTCCATAATGCACCCTACGAAACTACTAGAAGAGTTGAAACCTATGCTGGTCATACTTGTGTGTACACCCTAGCTTCTAAAAGGAGAGAAGAATGGAATCTTACTCCCCTTCCCTTGCAGGGAAGGGGCTGGGGGTTAGGTCTGTATTAGACTCAACTGAGAAGCGTTATATTCCCTATTCCCCACGAAACACAAATCAAGACCTTAATATAACGAACAACAAACAGACCAATAATAAACCTAATAGCAACAGCAAAGCCTGATTGCGTTTTACCCAACTTTTCACAGTTACTGCAAAACTGTTACTGTAACGCTGCTGTTGCAAATCTAACTTTGTCTCTTCTATATTTTGATAGAGGGTACACTCTTTAGCGTAAGGACGCTGAGGAAAATTGCAAGTATCATCAGCGTCATAGGTGCAGGTGTCGCACAGATACCCGTCCCCAGTGGTGCGGTGCAATGGAATACCGGGATGACCGTAAGCTTTGAGTGTTGTCCGGCAAAAGGGACAACTAATAGCTTGATTATCAACGAGTTGATGGCAGTGGGGACAAGATACAGTAGCCAAAACCTTTAGTGCAAATAGGTTGAGTAAACACTTTGATTCTAGCCATTTACAAAGGTAATGGGGAAATAGATACGTAGCCTGTTAATTTTAAATATGGCTAACTCTCAAAAGTGGTTATTTTAACAGTAAAAGCACTAGTTTTATAATGACTATTGAGATTTTTATAGGTGATTTATATCACTCAAAATAATTAAGGATATGACATAATCTAGGAAATATGAGCTTTTATGCCAAATCCAATAATTATTTAGAGGTAGAAAAATATTGCCTTTTAATCCTGAGCTGTGCCGTAACGAAAGCGAAGTTGAAAGCAAACTCATAGTCCAATATTTGCTACCGCAGCTAGGTTATACTCCTGACACCTGGCATCAAGAAGTTGCCCTTGGTAGCATCCGCTTAGATTTCTTAGCATTTGCTGCACAAGTGATTCCCTTTGTCTTAGATGCCAACCCGCCGCTGAGTGTCGTCATGGAGGCAAAGCATCCCAAACAAAACTTAAATAATCATGTCCCCCGCCCCGACTCAGGCATTATTTAACCAGTTTGAATGTAAGGTATGGATTGCTGACTAATGGCAAAGAGATTAAAATTTATCAAAAATTGCAGACTAATATTCAATTAGTATTTCAATGTTCTGGGAAGGACGTTGAGGCAAAATTAGATAATATTAAAGCTTTAATTGGTAGAAACAGTTTAAAAGAAGGACAGTTAGTAGAGAAAACAGAAGTTGAAATAAATGAAAATAATTCAAATTTTGAAAGAAAGAGGAAACATTCAATGAAAACGATTGCAATCTACCATAATAAAGGCGGCGTTGGTAAGACTACTGTTGCAGTCAACCTTGCAGCAGCATTAAGTAAAAAAGGTAAACGGGTACTATTAATTGATATAGATTCCCAGGCAAATACTACTTTTGCTACAGGATTAATCAAATTTCAATTTGAAGAAGATGATAATTTACGAGATTCTAATATCTATCATTTATTAGAATCAAGTGATTTTTACTTAATACCGGATGTCACCCGAAAATCACATTATTTTAATAATCCTGAATTAGATGTTATTCCTGCACATATTAATTTAATAGAAGGACAGTATAAACTTAATCAAATTGATGCTAGTAAGACTAGGTTAGTTACGAAATTAAAAAAAGTAGAGCAAAAATATGATGTTGTTATTATTGATACACCTCCCTCTAGAGATTTATATGCTAAAGTTGCACTTGTCGCTGCTGATTACCTGATAATTCCTTCAGATTTAAAGCCATTTGCAAACCAAGAATTGTTAAGTGTCAAAAACTTTATTATAGAAGTTAATGAATTTAGAGAAATGATAGGAAAATCACACATTATATTAATGGGTATCCTAGCCTCAAAAATTTCTACTAATTCTAAATTTTTACAATATACTTTTCCTAAGCAAAGGAGCGTGATTTCAGAACGTTACAATCTGCCTTTGATGGAAACAGTAATTTATGATAGAAGCGTACTATCCGAATGCATGAATCAGACTATAACAGTTGGAGATTTAGAATATCCTGATCCAAAATCTGTTATTAAATATGGAGAAGAGGTAAAGTCAGATGCTCAAAAATCTGCTATGGAATTTGATATTTTAGCAGATGAAGTTTTAATAGGAATAGGCTTAAAAAAATGATGAATTTTTCTTTGGTGGATGTAAAAAATATAACTTCTAATGAACTTCGAGCAAATTTTTCCGAGGCTGATTTGGAAAATCTCGCAGACATAATTATAGAAACTGGAGGAATTATCAGACCATTAGTTGTAAAGATGACAGGAGTAGAGAGCTATACGGTAGTTGATGGGCATTTTGAATACTACGCTGCCGTTAGGGCAAGAGAAAAAAATCCTCGGCAAGGTGAAATGGTTAATGCTTTTGTCATTGCCCCTAAGAATGAGGATAAAATATTGAAGCAAATTGCTACATTTAGGGGATTGGATTTTGATGAGAAACCAGAAGTTCAAACTCCAGTTAAAACAAATCATTCCGAATCAAGTTCAAAAAATAATGATTTTAATTTGTTAAAAAAGGAAATTGATAACTTCAGGTCAGAACTGGCACAAGAGAGACAAGAAAGACAGAAACTATACGAGACTCTCAAGCTGATTGAAAGTCAGATACCCAAACAGATTACACCTTTAGAATCATTTAATAGTCTAAGTTTACTAGAACTAACCTTCAGATTAAGAACTGCTGGTTTTACTGATAAAAAAGCTGTTCAGGTTGCTGAAAGTGTGGAGAAAGAGCGTAACAATAAAAAATTTGAATCTTTGAAAGATGTATTAGCAAGAATAAAAATTGCCAGTGGTAAAAAACAGATTAAAGGTATAAGTGGCGATAAAATGGTAGATATTGTTGATAGCTGGTCACGCATCTTATTTATTTAAAATTTAGTTACATCTGAATTGAAAGAATAATTCGGGGCTTGAGCAGATAAATGCTCTCCAATCAATTTTAGAAGAGGCTAGGCGGGAAGTCAGGGCGGCCGCATCATGTCAATAAGACTATTCTATTCTCAATAGACTCAAGAATAATCTCATTAAGCCCTACTTATTGATAAACATTTTAGCGATTGCTTTGAGCCTTGGAAAATAAATAAAGCCAGAAATACTGATTTTTCGTTGGGTCTTAATCTTGGTCTTGATCAAGAGTACTTTAGATGCGTTTGCCCTGGGCGGGAAGTGAATATAGCCAATAGAGCTTATACACAAGGGAAACTAAGCTTTTGGAAGACTAACTCTTTAGCGATCGCAGTCGTATCTATAGCCATAGCTCTTAGTACATTCTTCCTGATTAGTCAACTAAGATCCAACTCAACTTACCAACCTACCCCAACTATTCCACAAAATAGGTAGACTTCCCAATCTCTTTGCGGTTTAGCATTAGCCTTTCCACATGACTTGAAAAGTCAGTTGCATAATATGTCAATGTCTAACCCCGCACCTGTCGCAGTGCATTAAACGCCTTACCTCGTAACCCAACTGGTAACAACGATAATCCTAAACCAGTCCAAGCTTTAGGAGTTGAAAAAGACTGTCCCGCCAAAACTAGCTCTCTGCCTTTTTGCATTTCACCCTTTTCAATTAAACGCAAACCTAATAATAATTGCGTTTCAGTTAAACGATTTTTCCTGATTGTCTCTATTTTTTCAGACTCAAACTTATAACTTTCTAAATACTGCATTTTATCAAATAAATAAGGAATGGCTCGATTGATACCTTGCTGCTCTGCATGGGAGCGATATTCCATCAATAATTCTGGTAAGTAATAGCCATTTTTCCCAGCCAAAGCCAGACGCACAAATAAATCATTATCCTCACAATTTTGCAGATTTGGCTGCATATATCCTAATTCTTGCAATGTTTTACGGCAGAATAATGTTGCCCCAATTTGAAAGCTTTGGTGAATAAATACAACTTCTAACAAATTGTCTACAATACCTGCTGGTAAATTCTTCCTACCCCAGCGATGAGAATTTTCTTGAGTTTTTACCTCATCCCGCCCATTGTTAATATCAATTATCCAATGGTCCGTACCAACAAAATCAATGCTATAGTCTTGAGCAAGAATAGCTGCGGTACTTGCAAGAAAATCGGGTGTTAGCCGGTCATCATCATCAAATTTAATAAAATATTCACCACTAGCAGCATCAAAGCCAGAGCGCATATTATTACTTTTACCAATATTTTGCAGATGACGGATATATTTAATCCGGTGGTCTGTGTACTGTGACATCAACTCAGGTGTGCGATCGCTAGAACCGTCATCACAAACAATTAGCTCAAAGTCTTGCTCAGACTGATTCAGTACACTTTCAATTGCATAAGGAAGGAGATGAACACGATTAAAAGTAGGAATGCAAACAGTAATTTTAGGCATATTGTATACTAATAACTGGAAAATCTAGAAACTTTAAATCGATTACTAATTTAATGCATCGCCAATAAAGCTATATATATCCATTTTCAAAAATCCTTTTATCTTGAAGTGACTGAGTAAGGTAAACAATATTATCGTTACTTTCTAAGTTATTATTCCCAAATAATTAATAATATACACATCTTTAGATTTTATGCTGAGGTCAAGGAGGAAGTGATTTTGGTTATGGATGATACTAAACATTACCCGTTGTTTGTCTGCATTGGCAAAACCCGTGTTGTGGTATCGCTTCTGTTAAAAGCCCACAGTTATTTACTGATAAATAAACAATATTTTTAATTTAAGTATAAAAGGAGTAAGAATGTCTGACATTAAAGACAAAAAAATAATTGCTCGATAGTGGATTGAACTCATTAGTAAGCATCGAATTGAAGATATCTGCGAGATGACCGCCCCAACTTGGAAGATGCACGGTGGTTTACCTGGGCTTCTCCCAGGCTGATCTTTAGTTTCCTGAACTTGGTAATCAGGATAGCACCCTACAATGAATATACGTATGCAAACTATTCACAACCGTAAAGTAAAAGGTGGAGGCTAAACGTTGGCACAATTGCAAACACAACCTTTAGCTTTGTCAGGCTCTCAAAAAAATTGGGTCTTACTCGGTGTCGGACTTGGGGTATTCATGTCTACCCTAGATGTGGGCATCATCAATGTTGCTTTGCCCACATTGGTGCAAGCCTTTGATACCAGTTTCCCAACGACCCAATGGGCTGTATTGAGTTACCAGTTGGTCAGTTCCAGTTTAGTTTTGGGGGCAACGCGCCTGGGGGATATGTGGGGCAAAAAGTCCTTATATCAGGGGGGACTTGTTCTGTTCACTTTCAGCTCGCTATTATGTGGTTTTGCACCTGGTATTGAGTGGTTGATCGGCTTTCGGGCCCTTCAAGGACTAGGGGCTGTGTTCATTTCTGGGCTTGGTTTGGCAATCATCACAGAAGTTTTTCCCTCTTCCGAACGAGGTCGGGCTATTGGCATCATCGGTAGTGTAGTGTCACTGGGAATTGCTTTTGGCCCTTCCGCTGGTGGACTGCTCCTGGGCTTGTCAGGCTGGCATAGTATATTCTTCATCAATGTACCCTTGGGGATCATAGCTAGTTTCTTAATAGCTAGGGTGGTGCCACCTTCTTTACGCATTCAGGGCAAACATAAATTTGACTTTTTTGGAGCCATATTGGCTTTATTGACTCTGGGTAGTTTTGGGCTGGGTATGACGCTAGGGCAAAGCCAGGGCTTTAGCAGTAGCAATGCATTGATATTATTAGCGATCGCCGCCGCTAGTTTTATGACTTTTTTGGTAGTTGAAGCGATCGTAGAGCAGCCACTACTAGAGCTACACCTGTTTCGCAATCTTCAGTTAAGTATGGGTTTGCTAAGTGGCTGGCTAGCATTCACTGTTATTGGCGGTTCACTGCTGATCGTCCCTTTCTTTCTAGAGGGCGTCAAGCATTATCCAACGGTAAAAGTGGGGCTTCTATTAGCCGTGTCGCCTGTACTTAGTGGGTTAATTGCCCCATTAGCGGGAACACTTTCAGACCGCTTTGGCGGTCGAGTAATCAGCTCCATTGGGCTGGGGTTGATGATTGGTGGCTGTCTGGGGATCAGCACCTTTGATGCTCAAATTACTGAGTTAGGCTATGTGTCGCGCTATTTTATTTACGGCATTGGATTGGGTTTATTCCAATCACCCAACAACAGCACTGTCATGGGAGCAGTACCGAGGGAGCGGCTAGGGATTGCTTCTGGGCTGCTTTCTTTATCACGTACCTTAGGGAACACAGTAGGAGTTTCTTTAATCGGGGCAGTATTTGGAGCGCTAATCGCTAGCATGTCTGCGGGTGCAGATGTCTCTGTTGCCTCTCCTGAGGCGATCGTTGCGGGGTTCCAAGGAACTTTTCGCTTCGCAGCCCTAATACTTTGTGGAGCAGCGGTTGCATCCGTTTTGAGGAGCAGTAAGAGGCAGGGGGCACAGAGGGAGCAGGGGAGGAATAATTAATGCTCAATGCCTAATGCCCAATACTTCAAAGCCTCTGAGTACAAGTGCCCGATGTGCAATGTCCAATATTGAATTATCAATTACTAAGGAGTTAAATAAATGACAGGTAAATTAGAAGGAAAAGTAGCAATTATCACTGGAGCTTCAGCGGGAATTAGAGAAGCAACTGCGATCGCCTTGGCTTCAGTTGGAGCAACAGTAGTACTCGCTGCTAGGCGTGGTGATCGCATTCAGGCATTGACAAAACGCATCGAAGCTAGTGGTGGCAAGGCATATAGTCAATATTTCCTCAGTGGCTGGTCGGACAGCGCGGGTGGGCGTCGGTGTTTATAATGCTACCAAATGGGGTGTGAATGCTCTCTTTGAAGCATTGCGCCAAGAACACAAGGACAATATCCGCGTCACCATCATCGAACCAGGTTTGGTGGATACGGAAATTGACAACCAAATTACCGATCCCATTGCCAAACAAGCCATTGAAGAACGACGCAAGGCAATTACACCTCTGCAAAGCGAAGACATTGCAGCTGCGATCGTTTACGCCGTCACCCAGCCATCACGCGTTAATGTCAACGAAATCCTCATCCGACCAACGGGACAAGAAAATTAAAGCTAAAGGGCAAGCTTAACGGGCGTGCCCTTTTTTAGATAGGTAGTGTAAACCTGAACCAGATATCTTTTTATTAACATCTGAAAGCATGAATGTTAATCCTAATAAATCCGTTGTTATTGAAGACTCAGAAAATGGGATAAAAGCTACTAAAAAAGTAGGTATGAAATGCGTTGCTTTTGCTGGATTGAAACATAATAAGCAGAATCTTTCAAGCGCAGATTTAATTGTGAATGCTTACTCAGATGTTAATCTCTGTAGCTTACAGCAATTATTCAACTGATAAAGTTAGCTGATACTTGAACTTTGCTAAGTATACTAAGAAAGAAACCTTTCTATGGAAAGCTTTCAGTCACTTTTGCTTTTCACGCAATTAAATAAGAGTTCTATATTCTGATTCCTAGCTTTTGAAGCAATAATTCTTACCTGCGTTGGCGAACTCTCAAAATAGCACCTGAAACACCGAAAGCTAATATAGCCACGGGATAATTTGGTTCAGGAACTGCAATAATGCTCACCCTGTTGATGGCGAAAGCCCTATTTGACTCAGAAGTGCTGAAAACGAGTCGCGAGATGTTAGCAGTTTCACTGCGAATTCCAAGGAACAATGCCGAATTGTCCAATGTTATTGAAGAAGTTCCCGGTACCGAGAAAGTACCCAATAGGTTGTTGGCACTATCAAAAGCTGAGACAAATGTGTTGAATTCTATAATATCGTCCACAGCTATTTGAGTACCAGCACCAAAAACAGGCTGATCAAAGCTAATGGTCAAAGGTTCTGGGTTGCCAACGGCAGGAAAACCACTTCTTGGGTTGAAGCCTGTCAATAAAAGAAAATCGCCATCAGCGAAGTTAGTCGGAATACCTTTGGGTATAAAAGAGGTTTGAAAAACAAAAGGTGGGGTAATACCAGAATCATTAACTTGAGGTACAGTTACACCAAGAGCTAAACCGCCTTCGGATGCTGCTGAAAAGGAGTTAGGCAAAAAAGCCGAAGGATCGGGAGCAAAGGGATTGAAGACTTTACCCAAACTTGACCAATCAATTCCGTCATTGCTTCCGAAAGTAGCACGACTAGTTACTAATGTAACTGCTTTAACTGGTAACGGGAGAACTGCTATGAGAGTTGTAATTGCTAGTTTGGTGGCAATTGCTGGTAAATATTTGATTGAGAACTTTAATAATTGATTTGCCGCAAATGCCACAAAGCTTACTCCTTATATCGTGGATTGGTATCATCAAGATATTGCTGCCTGTAGTTAGGCTTACTCTCAATCCTACGGAAAAGGGAGTTATATGATAATTAATTTATCTTAAAGTTATAGTGAAATTACTGGAAATTTACAGAAAAGGAAATAATCTACATTATTATGTCACTCAGTCGTAGCGACCTCGAAGCCGGAAATGAACAGGCAAGACTATTAGAAGCATCACACTCTGGAATAAAGCTAACTACCTTGAGTGAAGATGAATTACAGCGATCGCTCGATGAAACACTACAACAGCAACCAGCAAATTCTGATATCTGGATATTTGCCTACGGTTCGCTGATTTGGAATCCCCTAATCACATATGTCGAGCGCCGTGCTGGGATGATTTATGGTTGGCATCGGCGCTTCTGTACATGGATGATCCTCGGTTATGGGACTCCAGAGAATCCCGGATTACTCTTAGGACTTGATCGGGGCGGTAGTTGTCGTGGTATTGCTTATCGAATTGCTGCTGCCGATGTACCATCAGAATTACTGCTGATTTGGCGACGCGAGATGGTAGCTGGTGTCTACGTTGCTCGTTGGGTAAGGATGTTTGATGGTACGCAAGAATTCAAAGCGATCGCTTTTGTTGCCAATCGTCAACATCCCAGGTACGCTGATCATATACCATTCACAACCACTGTTGATAGTATTGCCACCGCATCTGGAAAATTCGGTGACTGCGCTGATTATCTCATCAGAACTGTCGATGGATTAATCGCAGAAAGCATTAAAGATAGACAATTACTCTTATTACGCGAACAAGTGCTGGCAAAACAACAAGCGCTTTTAGTTAGTGGCGGCTCTACTCAAACTACTACTTTAGAATAACTGTTGTAAACCTCTAATTGAATAATTAAACCGATACTAAAAAAATCTAGATTTGAAATTATGGAAAAGAATTATCCTCGAAAAACAATCACTGAGTATTTCTATAAAAAACGAGTTTGAGCAGCGATCGCCCAGAGTCAGGTGCAGTGTTTGCTTCCCAAGCAGATTGTTTAATTCAGATAAATATGACAAAGTTTGCGATTTACTGAATGTAGGTGCGTTCGCCCGATGCAAAGGGGTGACATTTCAGCTTTGCTCGTACAGCCCAACAGAACAGAAGGAAGGTTAGCGAACATAGCGAATCCTTTAAATTACCGCGCTATCACCATCGACTGTGGACCTCGTGCAACCGTGATCGAGAAGTCAGTCTTTACCAGTTCTGTACGCTTGGGGTCAGCGAAATCACCTGTCAGTCTCCAGAAATCGACTGATCCGTTCGGCTTTGAGCGGTCAAAATGTGCAAAACATACCACAGCCAGAAAGCGACTCGTGTTGTCAAAGACAGCGGACTCAGGTAACATGCCGTCGAAGGGAAACTCTCCCACGCGATCAATGCTCCCGGTCTGCGGGTCCAGCCGGAGCAGAGAGACGGAGGAGAAGAAGCCTTGCTTGGGGTCATCCAATGGTTGCGCGCTGCGTTCCAGATTCGTCGTAGCGATCCAGTGCTGATTGGGGCTTATGGCTAAACCCTCTGGCATCACGCCAGTGTCTGCCCTCGAAACGAGAAGATGGTGCGGGGTACCATCCGCAGCTGTGCTTTGTTCAAGCCGAATACTGGAAACGGTTCCACGAATATCAGTACCGAGCAGCATTGCGTTTACGATGGCAAACCGACCATCAGGGGTAAAACGCACAAGGAAAGGAGCAATGTCGAGGTTGACGGGATCGCCCCAGCTTGAAAGCGCTACGGTCTTTGAGGTCGCGTCTACCTGAATTAAGGACAGCCTCGGATGCTCACTGTAGACCAACCCAAGGATATTTTTCTTTGGATGGAACTCCGCACTCACAAGGGCATCACCAGCCTCAAAACCAGGAATGCTTGGAAGGAAAGGCTTAGAGAGTTTCCCTTGTTGAAGACGATACATGGCCAGAAGCGGCTGCTTCCGTTGAGGCGTTTTCTTGAAGACGACGGCTACGAGTGTGCCGTCTGCGTTGACCGACACAGAGAGGGGACTATCGAACCCTTCGATCTTCTGAACCACTTTCGGGTGATCCGGGTCGGAAAGATCGACGACCGTGATTGTGCGGCCAAGAGGAAGGTCACTCAGCTTGGCATCCGGTAGTTTGCTGGGACGTGGACCTTGCGTTTCGATCACGATGGCGTACCTGCTATCCGGCGTAAGGGCGATCGAAGAAGGGGGACCGATCACTGAATTTGTGACCTCCACCGTAATGGGTTTCATAGCAGCAGGGGACCGATCAAGCCGTATCACCGAGAGCTCGTCGGGACCAGCCATGGGACCGAGTTTCCCGTCGATATAAGCAGAAGGGAGCATGTCCGTGTCCGAAGCCACAACGAGATATCGACCTTGGAAGTCGAAAGCCGGCACAGCGATCTGGTTCTGAGCGCTTATTGGAGAATTGGGAATGCTCAGAAGTCCTGCACCCAACACGCAAAATGAAAGGTAGGACAAACGCATCTTAATGAAGGACAAAATGTGATCATAACGGCAGAGTCGACAAAGCATGGCTTTCGGGGTTTAGGCTAATTTTTGTCTCTTGTATGATATAGCAATTCTAAAATTTAAGAGGAGTCAGTCGCTGGAGAGAGTACTGAGTCCTTAAGCATGAAGTCAATTAAATGCTGTCAACTGCCAAATAGCAAATACTTGATGAGGCTGAGGACATATTGAAAGAAGCCTTTGCGTGTGCGATGCTGCAAGCGGATTTGCTGGTAGGGATTCAAGCTGAACGATAGCGGAACTTGGTGGACAGCCAAAGCCAATTAATTGCTAAACCCAAACCCCGTGGAAAGTCTCCTGGCTGGACTACTGGAGAATCATGAATTATTATAATTAGCTACTTAATTATTAAAAAAGTACTATCAAGTAGAAGAAAGAACCAGCTAAGTCAGCTTGAACTTTTATTTTTTATATTTTTAGCTGTGTAGCTTGCTAATTCAATGCTGCTGAGTCATTTTGTCATGGCTTAATCTAAACTCCTGTATTGATATTCATAGTAATTATTCGGGTTTACCGAACCGATAAATTCGAGTAAACCGTAACTTTTTTAATTGCCTAATTTGGTGTGGTAATCATCATTTATTAGGTGAAAAAACCGAATTCCTCAGCTTTTTATTTTTGAATATTATGGTAATCAAACCAAGGAATTTAATCCAAAGTTGTTCAGCAAAAAATTACTACTGTTACAAGGGATAAATTAATATGCTAGTTCGTGACAACCCCTAGCAAGAATTGAACACTTTAGAACGTCACATCAACGGCTTATTTGGAGATACCAGAGTTCCCTCTACACGGGTTGAAAAAGGCTTTATTAGAGTTCCATCTGCTGAGTTGCACGAAACTACTGATGCGATTCATCTGAAGCTAGAACTACCAGGACTTGAAGCTAAAGACCTAGATATTCAAGTCACCGAAGATGCTAGCGCAAGTCCCAAACTAAAACCGAAAACAATGGCACTACCAAGAGCGAATTCTACTATGGTAAATTCCAACGTGTAATTCCTCTATCTGGTCGGATTCAAAATACCAATGTCACCGCAGATTATAAAGACGGGATCTTGAATTTGACACTGCCAAAGTCCGAGCAAGAAAAGAACAAAGTTGTCAAGGTTAGTTTAGAGCAACCTGCTGCCTAATGGCTTCTGATGAGACTATTCTACCGACAATAATTGATTGAGATAGCTAAGAGCTTGGTTATGAGACGACCAAGCTCTTTTTTGTAGTAATTGTCTGTGAGGGAGCGATGGGGTACCTGCTTGCCAACTCTTAGAGAAAGTTTGACAATTGGGTTTTCCTCTCTACGAGATGCTTTTGCTTGGAACTGGAGGTAGAGTATGACGCTCAAAGAAATTCCAAATCATTTGAGTTGAGTCTAAACCCAGGTTTTGATTGAACTTGTTAATATTCTTATCATCAGAAGTACCACCGTACCAAAGATGTCCCCCATTAACTACAGCCAATTCTAAAACCTCAGAACCACCACTACAACCGGAGTAGGAATAGGTTTTAACTCTATCGCTACTGCGAGCATTGTCAAGGGCAAATGCTAGATCGTTTGTAGCATATGTGGGACATTGGTTATGATCGCGCCAAAAATTTACTACTTCCGGAATCGAAACGAGCGCTCCTTTTTGAGTTTTCTTGTCACCCTGATAATGTACAGATTGGTCGTTTGTGCCGTTAATCATCAACATTGATACAGGAAGAAGCGGTTGGCATGTTTGTTCAAGTCGCATTGGCAAAGAACCAGCAACAGAAGCAAAAGCTGCTATTTTATCGGATAGTTGACAAGTCAAAGCCTGAGTTAATATTCCACCCTTAGAAAAGCCAGTAGCGTAGATTCTACGGTTATCAATATTTCTAACTTGCTGTAAGTGATTAAGTAAATTCTTCACAAAAGAGATATCATTAATGTTCCTTTTGCCATTCTTTCTCAGGCTCCATTTATGGTCAATTCCATCAGGATAAACTACAATAAACCCTTTTTGTTCTGCTAATTCATTAAACCCTGAGACATTACTAATTGAGCGCCCGCTACCATCGTCCCCATGAAATACTAAAACTAATGGCATAGGACGGCTAGAAGAATAAGACTTGGGTGTATAAATATAGTAAGTACGCACAGAACCTTGCTCAGTTAATTCGCCATCACTAGCACCAAAAATAACTTTGGATTGCCGAGCAGTTATTTGCTGTGCTTGAATTGATTTGCAAGCTGTTACTAAACCAATTAACGTAAAAAAAATAAATACTCGCTTCAACAACTGAAAACTTAGATGAATATTCACGATAAATAAAATTTGGTAAAAGTATAAGTATTTTGTTTTTCATGCTGTTATAAATAACAAAGTACATCTATTCACTTACTGTTTACCTCATACAAATGGTTGAATAATCGCTCAATTACAACTAGTAAAACTCTAACTACAGATAGTAAAACTCTAACTACAGATATAATTTAGTACTCATAGGGGGTTGGGGTGGGTGCGACGCTCTCCCATTTTCCTCTCTCCGAGACGCTCAACGCATTTGCTTGAATGAAGGGCGGTACATGCCGATGGTTGGCAGCAATGCGATTTTGTGAGGTGGGGAAGCTCTTGAGGCTATCGAGGCAGGGGGAGAGAAAGAAATAAGTGTATTTAGAGCTATAACGGTCGTAGAAAATACTAAAGTTTTCTCTTGACTCCCCCTGCTCCCCCTGCCTCAAGAGCTCTTTTCACGATGATCTCACTTTTTCGCGTTGCTCCCCCGATGGTTTGTCTTTAGTCTATCATCTGATCGGGGGAATAGGGGCGAGCAAGTCGGTGGCTTTCATCCTCCCGAAGATACGTATTTGGGTACATCTAAGGGTTAAGGGAATCAATAAAACAGGAATGACAATTAGAACATTAACCTTATGAGATAGCAGCCTGGCAAATACGACAAAATACCCTGAAATATTTACAGCATAAACAATGCAGCAATTTGTGGTCAAACAATTAAAGCCTTCAAAAGTAATAAAAAATGATAAACCATTCACATTTGAAGCAGAAACTAGATAGATTTTGGCGTCAAATATTTAAAAAAACTTTTTGGGTAATTGTTTGTTTAATAGTTCTATTTAGTGCTGGTTTTATGTCTGCCAACGCTGTACAGCCATTACGTAAGCCTTCTCTGTGGCAAGTTTATCAGCACTCACTCAAATCAGCAAAATATGTTGACTTGACTCATGCGTAGGCGTAGCCCGTCGTAGACATCGCTCCTTTAATTCCTGTGTGGTCAGGTTTTGGTTCATCGAAGTTTGCGCCTGCCATCAACCCAAAAACAGGTGAGTCATACACTTAGCAAAAAGATGGGTTTGAAGCAACTCATTACGATTTATCCACCGATCAGCTAGGAACCCAACTAGATCCCCCTGCTCACTGGAACCCTGACTATCCAGCTATTGATGAATTGCCAGCGACTTTTGCTGTTCGTCCTCTAGTAATAATTCCGATTCAGGATAAAGTTGCCCTAGACCCCAATTATCATTTGAGTGTTAAAGATATTCAGGATTGGGAACGCAAACATGGCAGAATTCCACAAGGCTCAGTTGTGTTTGTTCGCTCTGATTGGTCTTCATCATGGCCAAACCCCGAATTAGCTACAAGAACTAAGTTTCCTGGGGTGAAGCTAGAAGCTTTGCAGTTTCTCCACCTTCAGCGTCAAATTCTTTTCCACGGACACGAACCCCTAGATACAGACAGCACCCCAACGTTGGAAGGAGAAGCTTGGCTGTTGAAAAATGGATATACACAAGCAGAGGGTGTTGCGAATCTAGATCAGGTGCCAGAAACAGGCGCCTTGATCTCTATTGGATATCCTAAATTCAAAGGTGGTTTAGGAGGTTATGCACGTTACATTGCCATCTGTCCGCCAAACTGGAAATACGGCGTTTCTATAGGTAAAACACCGGAATCTCCCCTGCAAAAAGCAGAAAAACCCCTCCACTGGGATACAAAATTGGGTGTACGGATACGGTGAGATGAAGCAATTCAGTTATTGCTTCCTCACTTGAATGATCAGCGATCGCTCATAGCTTTTATCGTTGTTCTCAAAATTGGTAAAGTTGTAAGGCTACCCAACGCCTTTGTTTGTATCGAGTGCAAATGCCTATCTACAGAAAAGGTCAAATACCTCATCGGTCAGCTAGAATTGCCACTTTAGCAATGAATAACGACGTTGTGATTTTTATTTGTTCAAAGGTTCTGGCAATTTGGCATAACAAATTTCTGTTTTGCAGCTTAAATTGAGATATCAACAGAACGGAACACCCACAAATCGCCAGTTATTGACCCAACGCTATAGAATAACTTCTCAGGCAACAAAAAGCGCTCGGTCATCGCAACTCTTGGAGACGCTGCGCGAACGCCACAACTGGCTAGTAATCTACTAGAAAACATATAGTAAATCTGCGACACGCTCAACGCGAAAGCAGTTTGATTTTTTGGCGCCGACTTACTTAATGCGAACTGAAGAATTAATTGAAAACTGGTATCAAGAAGAGAGAAATTTGTCTCTTCAAGTGGCTCGTGACTTCATACTGGAACATCTTGAACAAAGGGTGGGCTTAGATGCACATAGTCAGATTCCTGTCAATGCGTAAGTTCTGTTTGGTTCTTCTCAACTCAGTTTCTCTGAGTTATTTTGTGCTTCTTAGTCTAAAGTCCAGTTAAATAGAATGATGTACAGTGTGCTTAATAGTACATTCCCTGACCTTCATAAAGAATCTGAAAATATGCAGAAAGATTCAGCCTAATCACCTTCAGCGAGCGTATTATGCGGAAAGAGTGGGCATAAACGCCACATTAAGGTGTTATGGTCTTATACAGAATCATTTAGACTATGCACCCGCTGCGATATCTTGTGCAGAAGCGTTCTGTATAAGAATTGTTAAGCCCTGCTGATGTCCTTCATCACACTTCTTATGCCAGACAAATCTGCACCTGAAATTGAACTGATACGCGCGGCGTACGCTGCCTTCAACGCGCGAGATATTGACGCCGCCCTCGCCACAACGACTCCTGAGGTGGATTGGCCGAAAGCGTTTGAAGGCGGTTATGTCCATGGACATCAAGCAGTCCGCGCTTATTGGACAAGGCAATGGTTTGGCATCAATCCGCACGTTGAGCCGATTTCCTTTCACCGGGAGGATTCCGGGCGTATTTTAGTCGATGTGCATCAGGTCGTGCGCGACCTAGCTGGAACAGTTCTTTCCGATCAGCACGTTGGTCATCGTTATACCATTGAGCATGGCTTGATTCAAACCATGGAAATCTGTCTACCTCCATTGTCCGGTCACTAAGCCTAACAAGGCGCTGCAACGAACAGCGGGGTAGTGTCTGTCGTGGAGAGGTTGCTTTTCCTCCCGCCGTCGCGGAACTTCCAGCCGTTAGACCCTGCTGCAAAGTCCGCGCCTAACTCTCCCTCTGCTCAAGAACAGCCTACCTTAACAGATAAATAAATTCCCTTAACCCAAGCGTATTACCCTATACAACCATATCAAAGGGAGTGATGCTGGTTGGTTCTTCCTTGTAGCCATGCACATGCAGCTGATCGTGGTTGGTGTAGCGATAAGTTAGGCGATGAATTAGCCAAGCATAGCCGTGAAAGGCGAAGAAAATTAGTTTGTCTGTGGTGAAAATCGTGTCAAAGTCTTTTTCACTCAAACCGTGGGATGTTCGCTTTTTGGCTGGAGTGTGATCAAATCGACAAAGTTTTGCGTAAGTCCTGTTAGGCATCATGTAAAAATAAGTTGAACAATTAGGGAGAAATTTGGGGTTTGATAATATAGTTCCACTCACCATGAAAAGAGTTTCGCTCAATGGCA
>NZ_JBALCO010000163.1:0-16331 GCF_036919595.1 Nostoc sp.
GTCTTTCCAGTCCCTTGCTAATTAGCGATCGCCTACTTTTTTCGGATTTTCCTTACTACATTTATTGTCTTATTTGTCAATGCGTAAATTCTGATTGGGACTCGCAATAAGTAATTTTTTCTTCAATGTCTAAACCAATTTCATCCAGAACTGTCACTGAATTTGCTCGCTTGGTGTAGCCATCAGCAAAACGTATCAGCCAACCACGATGGTTAATAGTCTCAAAAGCAGGCCATGCTTTTAATGATATTTCTTCAACTACTCTCTGCATTTAAAACTGGCAAGAAATGTCTACCTATTTATTTAACCACTCTTAGTTGAATGGCACTAAGAAAAGCCTAAAAGCTTGTGTAACCTTAATCTGATTCTATGCTAACTATTATCGGTTGCGGCAATCTAAATCGCAGTGATGATGCAGTAGGCGTAATCATTGCCCAACGCTTACAAAAATATCTAGCTGAAAACCCTCATCCGAAAGTGCAAGTGTATGACTGTGGCACCGCAGGAATGGAAGTAATGTTTCAAGCTAGAGGTAGTAAACAATTAGTAATTATTGATGCAAGTTCAACTGGTTCTGAACCAGGTGCTGTGTTTAAAGTTCCAGGAAAAGAACTGGAAGCTTTGCCAGAACCTAGTTATAACTTGCACGATTTTCGCTGGGATAATGCTTTAGCCGCCGGACGGAAAATCTTTCAAAATGACTTTCCCGAAGATGTGACAGTTTATTTAATTGAAGCAGCAAATCTGGCTTTTGGACTAGAGTTAAGTCCTGCTATCAAACATTCTGCTGATTTGGTTTTTGAAGAGGTAGCTGCACTTATCAAACAGAATATCAACTTTTAGTTAACAATCCCAAATCTAAAATCCAAAATCGTTCGACTGAACGTAGCCAAAGTTCAAAATCTAAAATTGAATCACGCCCAATCTCGATAAACAGAAAGTTCATCTACCCTCATTTCAAAAGGTACGCCTTGACTCTCTGGCGGACAAACACGGATTTTAGCACTGCTGACAACTCCGTAGAGTAATGTCCCCATTGGTACAATTTGTTGCAAAATACGCCAATTAGTAACTTGATCGGGACATTCAATTACCAATGTTAGAGCATTGGCATGGGTTGTGACATACCACCGACAATTAGATAGAAGATTTTGAATGGTGCGATCGCAAGCGTCATAAAAGTATCTACTAATAGAATCCTCTAATTGCTGTCGCAGTATAATATCTGCCGATGTCGGTTGCATAGGATGTGAGTCATCACCATTACAGTAATACATCTTTCTAGGCATCTCTCTTTAGCTTCCTACTTATATTCCAATTACCATTCCATAAAGTACATCTTTATTTGTTCCTAATAATTCCTGGGTTTCCTGATCATAATAAGCACCTATTCCACTACACTGAATTCCCAAATAATTACTACTTAAATAAAGTCTCTGTCCGATAAAACCAGCTATTTGCATAGCAGTTTGATAATTTAAATAATCTGACGCAAAAAGTAAAGTTACAGCGCCATCTTTAGCAATAGCTTGATTAATGCATAAGTAACCTGTCTTTTCACTAAAATTACCCGTCTTAACCACATACGTACCTTTATATAACCCAGGTGTCATTCCCTCTACTCGATGCACCACTGAGTAAATTTCTATTTCCTCATAATTTTCTGTCGGTATTGACTGCTCAAGTTGCTGTACTATATATAAATAATCTTCTTGAGAAATAGACTCTTTCCGGAAACGTCTAATGGAACGTCTATTCCAAACAACTTGATAAAATTTATCCTTGTCAAAGTCAAATTGAGGATACTCTAATTTCTGCTGGCGACTCTTTTGTAAAGTAGTTGCTTGATAGGTATCTTCAATAAATTGATTAGATTCAAAATAATCAGTACCGCAGACAAAAGGAACTTTCAGCCTTAAGTGTCTAATTTTCTTGTCTTGTAGTTCTCCTGACACCGCACAAGCAGTAACAAACTCCTTATTCTCAAATCCCAAATCTGAATTGAGAGTGAGTTTGTCAAAATCAAAAATTAGTTGTATATCTCGGTTGTGGAGAAAAGCTGAAGCAGCGATTGCACCTAAATGGTGTCCGCTATCTAACAAGCAATATCTCATGCTCCTGTTTTGATATTTCCAGCTAGACCTATAATAAACACAACTAATTAAAAAGATGAATCCGTTGATACTTTTACCCGGTATAATATAACTCTCTAACCCATCATCAATTAATTCATAGATGAGTGTTAGATAATTATTCTCAACTTCTAGATGATATATACCATCTACTATTCCCTCAATACCGCGAACCTGTACGTAAACTTCTGTGGGATACAAAGCGCCTGCTGATGGATTCACTCGCAATTTATAAGAGCCATCTTTATACACTTTTTCCAGGGTTATCGTACTGGTTAACGAGATAAAAGAATGAACAGGATTATTGAGATTTAATTTCACTCTCCGATAAAATTTGGGATAAACTTTAAATGAAGATGGCTGTGTTGAGGCATCTACATAATTTGGATCAATTTGTACCGATAAGTAAGAATGCTTGGTAGCGTCATGATAGCCTTCGCTAGATATCTTACTTTGTGGCATCTTTAAGTATCCTTAAAACTTCTACATTGCTGGCAAAATCGATAGCTTTATAGTCGTCTAAGTTTTTTAAATCTAAGTTAGGATGATGCGGTAAAAGTAACTTTACGACTTCTGTCTTTCCAGATGATGCTGCATACATTAAAACAGTTGCACCGTTATCATTTTGATTGTCAATGTTAATGTTGACAGCCAGCAGCAAATTAATTAAATCGTAGTGATTGCCAAAACAAGCAAACCACAAAGCATTGTTGCGATCGCTATTTAGAGCATTAATATTCACACCTGCATTAATCAGTTCATTAACGACTGCATAAACTCCCTCTCTTGTAGCTTTCATCAAAGCGGTATCGCCATTTTCACCTAGCTGATTTAAATCCCCAGGATTATAGCCTTTTGCTATTAACCATTGGGTTGTTGCTTCACTCAAATCTTGCCTGCTAACTTGACTCATGATTGTTCTTTAAATGTCAGAAATGTAAATAATTCACTAGCATAAAATTGCTTGAAAAACTTAATGGTGGGTATTGCCCACCATTATTTTAAAATGCTATATAAGTAGCTGAAGTCTAGTAGTTTACCTAAGCAACTTTCTCAGGTATTCAAAAGTTTAGTAAAATCAAAAAAATATTTTACCACTCCCTACTCCCCGCCCTCATCCAGCAATTTTGGATTGGTCGAGTACTAAGTTGATTAGCAACAATTTAGCTTAGTTATATATTATCACTATGATAATTTTGAATTATGAATCATTTATAAAGATGCCTAGATATATCTAAGATAAATATTAAAATACAATTTAGATACAGTATTTTTTACAATGTTATTTCATCATCTAGAGTAATAGCAGATATAACTTTTGCGTAAATAGTTACTAGTCCACTATAGCGTTAGTGTACCTAGCTTTAATAATGGGATTTTACCTATTGTCTTATCTTGCTCAAATTTGATATGATATATCCATTGAATCTTGTATTTAATAAAACAGGATATAACGCTGAGATTTCCTTTATATTCCTGACAGTTATTAAGAAATATCAAAGTTTTTCCTCTTTTTAAAAAAAAATGTTAGTTTGTTTAAGTACGAAGTCAAACACAGACAGAAAATGGAAATTAGCGCTCGTAACTCTATTAAAGGCACTGTAAAAAAAATTGTACATGGTTCAGTTAATACTGAGATAACTTTAGAAGTGGCATCAGGTGTAGAGTTAGTGTCAATAATCACAAAATCATCAGCGGAAAATCTGGGACTTGTAGAAGGTAAGCAGGCTTATGCCGTGATTAAATCATCAGATGTGATGCTTGCTGTTGAATAAAAAATAGGCAAGTTGCCTTTTTTTTGCAAGCGGTATCTATAATACGAAATTGCATTCATATCGATAAATTGAGTGACCTCACTCGTGGAATTAATTAGGAAAGGAGTGAGGTCAAGAGGATATTATATAGATGTTAATTAATTCAATTATCAATATTGTGGATATAAATAGCGCGAATACTTTCTATATCTACTGCTAAAAATGTGTTTCCTACTTTAATAATTAATTAGAGAGAGTTTTGTTATAAAGTGATAGTAGTTCCTGGTATTACCACCATTGATATAAGTTGTTTAAAGATAGTTTCCTCCTGAGTTTTACAGAAGGTAACGATTCCTTGCTCTCGCATTATCAATAATTTTAATAATTATAAATTAGGAAGTGTGAAGGGAAGAAGGAAGTATATTTTCATCCTTCATCCTTCATCTTTTATTTGGTTCCCAAAGGTAGCAACCAAAGTAATAGTTTAGACAAGATAGGGTTCTTGATGTGTCTTAATTGTGCAATTAGAACGAGGATATGTTACACAAAGTAGAGCGAATCCTTTAGAAATCTGCTCATCATCTAGGAAGTTTTGATCTTCTTGATCAATTTCACCTTCAACGACCTTGCCAACACAACTAGAGCAAGAACCTGCTTGACAAGAAGCCGGCAAGTCAATATCATTGTCGTGCGCTGCATCCAAGATGGTGGTTTCTTCGTCAACTTCAATTGTGGTGTCGAGGTTTTCTTTTTTGCTGATTAATCTAACTTGGTAGGAAGCCATTTTCCGATTCTCCTCAAATGTTATACAGTTGGTCTAATTTACGAAGTTTTTGAGCAACCTATCCTACTTTTTGCTTCCTTTCTTCTTACGGAGATACTACGCTTAGTTGACTTCTCTATATCGGTAAAGGATACAACACGAACTAGAAGCTACCTTAAGGCAAGGCGATAAGCCTGCGGCATGGCTTCGCTTACCGCATCTATGGGAAACCTCTACAATTGACTGTGCCAATTTTAGATTTTAAATTTTAGATAATAGAAGAAAGAATTGAAGAATTAAGATTTATTTCGGTTCATACCCTGACATTGTATGGGTGGAACAAATCCTTTTATCCAAAATTTCAAATCCTCAAGCCCAACTCTTATGGAGTGGTTTCTTTCAATCCAAAATCGGCAATCCAAAATCCAAAATTCCTTGACTTGGCGCTAATAGAATGATGTTAGCTGCAAGGTACACCAGTAGGCTTACTGTCACCTGCTTTGAGGGACTTTCCACAACCACCGCATTTATCAGTTGCATTAGGGTTAGTGAACTTAAAACCGCTTTCCATCACTCCCTCAACGAAGTCAACCACAATTCCTTCTAATAACGACGCACTTTTGGCATCAATGTAAACTAGCACTTTGCCTTGCTGGCTTACCAAATCATCTGGTTGGGGCTTGCTGGTGATATCCATTGCATATTCATGGCCACTGCAACCACCATCTTTTACTGAGATGCGGACACCTTTAGTTGCGCCATTAGCATTGGGTGCGGAACCTCGGAGCAATGCCTGCAGATGTAATTCTGCTTTTTCTGATAAAATAACGGCCATTAGGTCTCCTGATTTGTAGCGATTAGTTGTTCTGATTTCAGGTGGGCACGAAAATCAACTATTTTGTGCAATACCCGTGGGTTCCATTGAATTGGCTTGCGCGTGTCTCCAAGGCGCATTATTACCGCATACTGGACAAGAGCGATCGCGGTGAGAACGGCGTTTAGCAAATTCCATCCGATTCAGGTCGATTGTCAGCAATTGCGACAATAGAGGCTGACTAAACCCGGTGATCAGCTTGATCGCCTCTAACGCCGTTAGACAAGCTAGTGTCCCAGAAACAGCGCCTAAAACTGAAAAGCCGCGCTGATCCCAATCAGGCTTTTCTGGAAACAGACAGGACAAACAAGGAGTCACACCAGGAATAATCGTCGTCAGGTAAGCCTCCATTCCATTCATTGCGGCTTCCACCATTGGCTTACGCCAGCGCACACAGGCTTCATTTAACAAATTGCGCTCTGTAAAATTGTGGGCGCAATCAAGAGCCATATCCGCGGACTGCACTAATGAATCTACATTTTCCGGGGTGATGTAATCATGAACAGTTTCCACTTGGACATCAGGATTAATTGCATCCAGAGTTTCTTTAGCTTTGAATACCCTTGGCTTACCTACCCAATCATCAGTCATCAGAACCTGACGATTCATATCATCTAGCCGCAAGTCACCACCCCGGACTAGGATTAGCCGCCCAACGCCCGCTACTGTTAAGTAAAGCGCCGCTGTAGCACCTAATCCCCCCACACCTGTAACCAGAACTGTCGCTGACTTCAAGCGCTTCTGTGCTGTTTCGCCAAAATTCGGAAGCATCATTTGGCGACGATAGCGTTCTAATTCGGTAGGCGTTAGGTTAACCAATTTATACCTCCTAATCAGAAGTGATTTCTGTCAGTGTGACTACATTTTTCGGCTTGTCGTTAAACACTTTGAACAGCTTTTGTTCGTGGGGTGTTGATTCAATAAATACCTGATAGGCTTTTTGCAAAGCCAAAGAATATTGATTTAATTTCTCTTCTTGACTTAAGTTAGGAGAACTATCATCTATTTCCTGGATATATTGGGAAAACTTTTTCAGAATATGTAGACGATTTACATTTACAACTTCTAAGTCGTAAGACATATTAAAGAATTGAAAAAACTCTTCTGCATCTACGAGCTTATTGAATTCATCAATTGTTCCAGTCATTTAGCATTCTCCAATTGTTTCAAATGTTGCTTAAGCTCATCTAACTTGTGATAAATTTCATAAGTTGCGGCTGCAACATCCATAATTTTTTTGTAATCTGTTGGCAGACCTTCAGCTAAATCATGCAGATCCATTTTCATTTGACCTGCTTTGCTGTTAAGCCGTCTGATTTGTCCTTGTAGTTCCTCAATACTAGTTTCTTCTGCTTGCACAATCAGCCACTCCACATTGGATTTTAGATTTTAAATTTTGGATTGGATGATATTGTTTTAATCAAATAGTAATGAGATTAGTACAGCACGGCAGAAATCTAGCTACCATCTCAATTAACCCGACAAGGAGATTAGACCCTTTGTTTGTTAAAGGTAGGCAAACTTCCGTCACAGTGTACTAGTGATTAAAACTTGAATCCAAAATCCAAAATCCAAAATATAAAATTGTTACAGGTTGCCAACTTCAGGAAAGCGCTTTGCCAAATCAATACCTTTTTTGACGTAGTTTTCTCCCTCTTCTGCCAATTTATCTAGCGAGTCAAAGCCAAAGCGTTGAGCATCTCGCAAGGTTTTCACAGTTAGCAAAAGACGGCCAGAAAATACTAACGCCCAACCAAATCCTTCATGGTTCAAATCAACTACAACCTGGGATATCAAACCTGTTTCCTGTTCAATCCCAGCAGCCACAGCTCGAAAAAAAGCCATAATTCGTGCTTGAGTTATCGGATCAACTTCGCCCTCAATGGAGATTTCCCGTTTCTTTTGTTTGGTGACAATAAAGGGTTTGAGAATCAATTCATCCGACCAACTACGATAAACTCCATAACTGTCTTGACCACGAATTTGTTTGATTAATACCTTAAGGAAAGGTGAGTTCAAGACTTCAGTTGTAGCAGTTCCATTAACACTATTATTTGTGGTCATACAGTTGCTTCATTTTCAACTTCATCGGCAAAGCTTGAGGTTTTTTGCTGTAAAGCTTTACGCAACCAAGGTGGTGGATTACCTTTGAGGGTTTTCACTAGCTTATTTAGCACTTTACTAATTTCGTCTTCTTGCGATCGCGCCTTCACTGGGGTAACACCTTTCTTGATTAACCGAGCCGCAGCGCTCCCGCCAATTGCTAAAACATAAATAATTGTGCAATCACCTAATGCTTCAATTTTCGGCGCGAGTTTACTCTCATTATTCTCTTCTTGAATTTCATAATTAAATTTGAGACTTTCTAAAAAGTGATATCCTTCATTTGAAATTTCATAAACATCAATTTTTTCTGACCCTCCAAAGTGAGTATTAATATGAACTCCGTCACTTGTCGTAAAGGCAATTTTCATCGTGCTTTGTCCTTTGTCAATTGTTAGTTGTCAGTTGCTAATGACTAGTGACTACTGACGAATGATTATTGTACAGACGCGATTAATCGCGTCTGTACTAATGATTCTTCTTGTTCTAAAAACAAGTTGCCTATGCCAAACAAAAGTTCCATCGTGCCTCGATAGCCAACTTTGGTAAACTGACCATTACCTAAACGGTCATAAATTGGCAGTCCGAGACGATAAAGAGGAACCGAAAGCCGTTTAGCGATCGCACTGACATTCGAGTTACCAATCAGCAAATCAGAGCCGTCTGCTAGGCTGTCAAAGTCTTCCAAATCGCCGATGGTGACGCTTTTAACCGAGAGTTTTTCTAGTAAGTGCGATCGCGTGGTAGTCACCGCAGCGTGAATCTGCGCTCCCATCGATTGCAGGAAATGCACTGTTGACCACAGCAAATCTGGTTCTAGCGCTAAGGAAACTCGTTTTGCACCGAAGTAAAAGTGACTGTCCAACATCGCATCTTGCAACTGACGGCGTTGGCGGCGGTATTTTTCGGGTACGCTGTTACCACTCAGAATCGCTAATGCTTGGATAAACTCATCTACCGATTCTATTCCAGTCAGTTCGCTAAACACCTCATAAGGTGTGCCAAAGCGTTCTTCTAGAATCTTTGCAGCATCCCGCATACTTTCACCCAATGCTAGGGTAAAAGCAGAACTACCTACTTCTCGTAGCTGTTTTAAGGTAGTTCCATTGACTGTAACCGCACTATAACCATCCTCTAAGTGTCCATCTAAGGAAGCCCCAAGGTCAGGTACAAAGATAGGCATCAGTCCAAAGGCTGTGATTATCTCTTTGATTTCTTGTACATCCCCTGGTGTGAAGGCAGAACCCGCCAAAATCGTGACTTGTTCAGTTCTGAGTTCACCTGGTTGAGGAATTTCCTTAACTATGCTTTCCACAGCAACAGCAAAGCCATCTTGCAATGCGCCTTTAAAATCTGGGGTAGGTGCAAAAACGATCACTAAATCATTCAATTCTGGATGGCGATCGCGAATTGCTTTAACAAAGCCCTCAATGTCATCCCCTCTGGTTTCAGTCAATCCCGTGGTGCATAAACCAATAATTTCCGGGTTAGCCTTTTCTACCAAAGTGAGAATTGCTTCTTCCACATTCTCTTCGCCACCCAAGATAGTAGTAACTTCCGTCATCGCTGTTGTAGCTAGGGGAATCGCTTCCCGGAAATGCCGCACCAGGACAACTTTGGCGAAAGCAGTACAACCTTGAGAACCGTGGAATAAAGGCATCGTCCCTTTCAATCCCAAAAAGGCTAAGGTTGCACCCAAAGCTTGACTTTGTTTGAGGGGATTAACTGTCAGTGATTTATTGGAAACGGTGACGATCGCCATTACAATACCTCCTCATTCCACAAGGTGGACTTTCTCGTTCCCTGGCTCTGCCGGGGAATGCTGACAGTGAGGCTTTGCCTCATCTGCTCTAAAAAGAAGGGAAAATCTCCCGGAATGCGTTCCCAGTCAGAGCCGAAAAACGAGGGTACAGCCACCATTAAACTACCTCCTCTGACGCTCGAAGACTCGCTAACGCTTCGCTATCCCAAGGAGCGGGTTTACGTATTTGCTCCCAAATTGGGCTATAAAGAGCTTCATACAATTCCCGCGCCATCTCAATCATCCCCACATAACCTGCATAAGGATGGTGACGTTCTTGGTTGATATCAAGGAAAGGAATTCGAGCTTTCAAAGCGGTGTATTGGTTACGACCACCAGCAATCAGCATATCTGCTTTGGTGTCTTTAACCACTTGTAGCAATTCTTTAGCGTTGCCCTTCTCCAACATGATGCCATCGTTGCCAAGCAATTTCTTGATTTTCGCTTTATCTTCCTCAGTACTTTTTCTAGTACTGGTAGCAACGACTTCAATACCTAAGTCTTTAGCAGCGGATATAATCGACCAACTCTTAACACCACCTGTATATAAAATAACCCGTTTACCTTTTAGTCGAGCGCGATAGGGAGCCAATGCCAAATCTAAAGCAGCCGTTTCTTCTGCAATCAGCTTTTCTGTGCGTTCCTGTAAATCAGCGTCGCCTAATTTAGCAGCGATATTTCGCAGACAACGATTCATATCATCGATGCCGTAGAAAGACTCTTCTATGTAGGGGATGTTGTAACGCTCCTCCATCTTTCTCGCCATGTTGAGCAACGCTCGTGAGCAGATCATGACGTTGAGCTTGGCACGGTGGGCGTAGCGAATTTCATTGTAGCGAGCATCGCCCGTAATTTTAGATAAAATACGGATGCCTAATTTTTCTAACAGTGGTGTTACTCCCCACATTTCCCCGGCGATATTGTATTCACCGATTAAGTTAATATCATAGGGCGTTGTCTGTTCCGGTTCTGCTGTACCGACAACATATTCCAACAAAGATTCACCGCCAAAACGGTTGCCGAGATTTTTACTGCCAATGAATCCTGGTGCAATGACGGGAATAACAGGAGTACCGATTTTTTCAGCTGCCGCTTTGCAGACAGCATCAATATCATCACCAATTAGGGCAGTAACACAGGTAGCGTAGACGAATACTGCTGAAGGTTGGTAGCGTTTGAGTTCCAGAATCGCTTTATAGAGCTTCTTTTCGCCACCGAAGATGACATCATTTTCACCCAAGTCAGTGGTAAAGCCCATTTTGTAGAGTTGAGGGCCAGAAGAAAGACTACCACGACTGCCCCAGGAATTACCAGCACAGGCGATCGGGCCATGGACTAAATGAGCAGCATCTGCGATCGGCACTAAGGCAATCATTGCACCATCAAAGGCGCAGCCCCCTTGAGCTGCGCCAGGTTGTGCCTGTTGGGCGCAAGACTTGTTTTTCTTTTCGGATTGTTTGTGCTGATTATGTTCGCATCCTGACTCAGTGAGCAGCTCGTTGATTTTGCCTTGGGTGATTTTCATCTCTCTTTTCGTGCTGGATCGCAGTTGTTCTTTGTCATTTGCCCTTTGTTATTTGAATAACTTATGACTAATGACTCATGATTAATGACTAACAAATGTATTTTTTGACATCCTCTCCACATTCATCAGCGAGGTAAGATAAAGCACGGAAACGCAATCCTACAAATTCGTCATATAAAGGATTGAGTTTACACAATGCTGGGATATCAATAGACCGCCCAAATAATTTAATTTCTCGCTCAAAGGGACAGCAACAAGGAATTGTTTGGCAAATTAGATGAGCGAAGCGATTATTTTTAACCTGAATTTCATCTACCACACGACGCAAGGGATTAAGAAGATTGTTGAACTTCCCTGGTTTTTTATAGTTAGGTGGATGGTAATTCGGATGAGTGTGAGCGTGTTCGTGAGTGTGATTGATGGTTTCCATCTATAGATACCTTGGGTAAATGCTAAAAAGAAAAGGGCGGAAATAATTCAGAATTACGAATTACGTTAGCGTAGCGTAAAGCCTTCGGCATAGCTTCACTTAGAGCGAGTCCGCGAGCGTCATTACGAATTACGAATTACGAATTATTTCCGCCCTTAATTAACGCGTTGTGTTTCTACGCAATTTCTAACGAATCAAATCGTAGGAAATATCTGTCTTAGAAGGAATGTTGGTATTGCGATCGATTTCTTCAAACAGGGTATTTACAGTCCAGTTGAGGAGGTTGATTATACCTTGGTAACCAATGGTGGCGTAGCGGTGTAAGTGGTGACGATCCATGATCGGGTAGCCGATTCTCACGAGGGGAATCTTGGTGTCGCGCCACAGGTACTTACCGTAAGTGTTACCGACAAGGAAGTCTACAGGTTCGGTGAACATTAGAGAACGCATGTGCCACAAGTCTTTACCAGGCCAAACAGTTGCATTCCTACCGAAGGGGCTAGAAGCGAGCAGTTCTTTCATTTCTGCTTCAAATACTTCGTTGCTGTTGTTAACCAAGATATGTACAGGTTCAGCACCCATTTCTAGCATAAAGCCAACTACGCAGTATACTAAATCTGGTTCACCGTAGATAGCGAAGCGCTTGCCGTGAATCCATGAGTGGGAGTCAGTCATGGCATCAACTGCGCGACCGCGTTCAATTTCCAATTCTTCGGGAATGGGTAAACCACTAAGTTCGCTGATTTTCATCAATAACTCATCAGTACCCTTAATACCCCAAGGACGGCAAACTGCGGTTGGTTGCTTCCACTCTTTTTCAATGTACTCACGAGTCTTGAGAGTGGAGTGTGATTGCAGAGCAATTGTAGCTTTAGCATTAATTGAATCTTGTGCATCTTCAATCTTTGTACCACCTGGATACATATCGAACTCACCTGTATTAGGTGAATCCAGGTAGTCGCTGTTGTCGGCTAGAATGGTGTAGTCTAAGCCGAACAGGGAAGCAATCCGCTTGATTTCGCGGTTGTTGCCTACATAGGTGTCAAAACCTGGGATGAAGTTGATCTTACCATTGCTGGTTTCTTTCTTATGACCTGCTGTCAGGTTAGAAAGAATTCCCTTCATCATGTTGTCGTAACCAGTAATGTGGGAACCAACAAAGCTAGGGGTGTGAGCGTAGGGTACTGGGAAATCTTGAGGAACTGAACCAGCTTCCTTAGCGTTGTTGATGAAAGACTGCAAGTCATCACCAATTACTTCTGCCATACAGGTGGTGCAGACAGCAATCATCTTGGGCTTGTAGAGTTGGTAAGAGTTCGCCAACCCGTCAATCATGTTTTGCAGGCCACCAAACACGGCTGCATCTTCAGTCATTGAAGAAGATACACCAGAGAATGGTTCTTTGTAGTGACGGGTTAAGTGGGTGCGGAAGTAAGCAACACAACCTTGAGAACCTTGAACAAAAGGTAGAGTGCCTTCAAAACCAACAGCAGCAAAGATTGCTCCCAATGGTTGGCAACCTTTAGCAGGGTTGACAGTTAAAGCTTCACGGGCGAAGTTCTTTTCACGATAATCCCAACTTTTCGTCCATTCTGCAACCCTTTCTACTTCTTCGGCTTCGTGACCATTTTCAAACTGCTTTTTGTTTTGAAATAGCTGTTTGTACTCCGGTTGGTGGAATAACTCTACGTGGTCTTGAATTTTTTCTGGATTCTGAGGCATTTCCGGATCTCCAAGCTTGCTGAATTCTTTACTTATCGAGGAATAAGGATTTGAGGCGGCGGTGGGAGGTGGGAATATGGTTCAAAATTCAAAGTTCAAAAACCAAAATTAATTTTCATTTTTAATTTTGAATTTTGGATTCCCAACTCCCGGCTGGGGTTTTAGCCCCAGACTATCCTTACTTATCTAGCTCCCATTTCCCTAGACGGCAGCTTTAACTTGAACTTTAGCTTCAGCTTCAGCTTTTGCTACAGCCTTCTTAGCGTTAGCTTTTTCATTCCAAGGAGCGCCAATTAATCCCCAGGTTGGGCTGTTAAGTGCCAAGTCCATGTCGCGTGCGAAGATGGCGAAGCCGTCATAACCGTGATAAGGACCGGAGTAATCCTTTTTGTGGTTCAATTCTTTTCAACAGCCTAATGTTTGCACTAAGCAATGTCTGTGCTAAACATTGTTCATTGATAACACATTTATTTTTAGGCTAAATATAGGCTAAAAACACAGCGATGCATAATCAGGTTCAGGACTCACGCATCATCTAAATGTTGTCCTGAGCCAGGGTGTTTGTGTTCATCTCTGCAATCACAGCAACAAGGAGCGCATGATCAGAACGAAAGTACTACTGGAATTAGATAAAGTTAATCTGCGTTTGAAGTCTGCAAAAGCAAAGGTGACAATTAGAGAATCGAATGGAAGTCTGCAATTACGAGCGACGTTACCAATTAAACCGGAAGACAAAGATAGCAATGGTACTGGGAGAAAGCAATACAATCTCAGTTTGAATATTCCTGCTAACTTGGATGGACTGAAGACGGCTGAGGAAGAAGCTTATGAATTAGGGAAGTTAATCGCTCGTAAAACTTTTGAATGGAATGATAAATATTTAGGTAATGAGGCAATTAAAAAAGAATTTCAAAAAATAGGCGAATTACTCGAACAATTTGAAGAAGAGTATTTTAAAACTCATCAACGGACTACTAAAAGTGAACATACTTTTTTTTATTACTTTTCCCGAACTAAGCGATTCACAAATCCCAAAGATTTAGCGATCGCTGAAAATTTGATAAGTTCAATTGAACAAATCGATAAAGAATGGGCTAAATACAATGCAGTTAGAGCTATATCAGCATTTTGCATGACATTCAAAATCGAAATCGATTTATCTAAATATTCCAAAATACCTGAGAATAATTCCCGCAATATACCTACAGATGCGGAAATAGCTGAGGGAAATCTCAATTTTGAAGATTACATCAATAGCAGAAGTAATCAAGTTAATCAAAATGTGAAAGATAGCTGGCAACTTTGGCGCTGGACGTATGGAATGTTAGCAGTTTTTGGTTTACGGCCACGAGAACTTTTTATTAATCCTGATATTCATTGGTGGTTAAGTCAAGAAAATGCAGATTTGACATGGAAAGTTCATAAGGATTGTAAGACTGGGGAAAGAGAAGCATTACCATTATATAGGCAATGGATTTCGGACTTTGATTTGAGAAATCCTAAATATTTAGAGATGTTGGGGAGTGCGATCGCTAAAAAAGATAATACTAATCATGCTGAGATAACGGCGTTAACACAGAGAGTTAGTTGGTGGTTTCGCAAGATAGAATTGGATTTTAAACCCTATGATTTACGTCACGCTTGGGCAATTCGAGCGCATATTTTAGGGATACCAATAAAAGCGGCAGCTGATAATTTGGGGCATAGTGTGCAGGTTCACACCCAAACTTATCAGCGTTGGTTTTCGCTGGATATGCGGAAGTTAGCGATTAATCAAGCTTTGAGTAAGAGGAATGAAGTTGAGTTGATTAGAGAAGAGAATGCAAAGTTGAGCATGGAGAATGAAAAGTTGAGATTGGAGATAGAGAAGTTGAGGATGGAAATGGTTTATAAACAAAGTTAAATTTCCTGATAAATTATATCAGTTTTATATAAATTGCTATGATTTATAAGTGAAAAAGTATCGTTGGCGAATTTTGGTAGTTACACAGCATCTACATACAAAAAAAACAAAGTCATACATAGATGATTTCATCGCAGGATTACTGTAAAGCTTCTCTTTGAGGAACATTAATTTTAAAGATTGTTCCGTATTTTCTTCATACTGAGTATTCGTAATTATGCTGTAATTTATATCAGATTGTTCCAGCTTTCAACAACGTGATAAAATTTGTGGAAAAATAGAAATGTTGATTCATCTTCAGCATGACAATTATGAACGCCGTAGAGCTATTTCCTACCCTGCGAAATTTAACTCGTGCAGAGAAGCTAAAAGTGATGCAGTTTCTAGTTTCAGAATTATCTAGGGATGAGGAGCCATCATTAGACCAAGGAGCAACTTACCCTATTTGGTCGCCACTTAATTCCCACACAGCTGCACATCAACTTGCTCAACTGCTAGAGTCGGACGAGTAAATGCACAATGGTTAATCCTCAAAGATTTTCCTTTACAGAGGGATACGATACATTTGGTGTTCCTGATGCACTGCCAAAGCTACCGTTAACATTAACCTATCGGAGCTCATCAGTAGAGGTTTCAGGCTTGTTAGATACTGGAGCAAGCGTCAACGTTCTGCCATACAGTATTGGTGTTCAACTAGGCGCAATTTGGGAAGAACAGACGATTTCTGTAACGTTGGCAGGTAATTTGGTTCCCGTTGAAGCAAGAGGTTTGCTTGTATCTGCTCAGATTGGATCATTTTAGCCTGTTCGCTTAGTTTTTGCGTGGAGTTTGTCTAATGATGTGCCTTTGTTACTAGGACGTATGAACTTCTTTTTGGAATTTGATGTGTGTTTCTATCGCTCACAACTGGTATTTGATGTGTGTCCACAGTCGTAATGCGATCGCATCCCCAATGTAGGGTGCGTTGTCGCAAAGCGCACATCTCGATATTCGCTGCGTCCTTCCGCTTTTTCTTTAATCGCACGATATTCATCCAAGCTGTAGCGGCGCGAGATGGTAGAAATCATAGGTCGTAGGCGATCGCATTAGCCATAAGACAACAATATTATTTTGTTACAAATTTGGTTGTGAGGTGATATAATTATGCGATGATTGATTTGGTACATTGCGCTGCGCGACATCGCACCCTAGCAGCTGGTTTTAAACTCGTAAATCGAGTTTTGAACTTCTAAATCGAGTTTTGAACTTCTAAATCGAGTTTTGAACTTCTAAATCGAGTTTTGAACTTCTAAATCGAGTTTTGAACTTCTAAATCGAGTTTTGA
>NZ_JBALCO010000164.1:0-7930 GCF_036919595.1 Nostoc sp.
AGCATGGTCTTAATCTCCTCGAAGTTATTACTGATGCTTTAGAAGGTAATGTCTCTGTTTTCCTTTCCTCTATTACTACTAGCTAGGCAGTTACGGAATTACAAGTAATTCGCCAGACATGAGATAAGTGTCAAGTAAAGGCGATAACACTACTCCTGATATCAGTCTGGCGATCGCAATAATGAGTGAGTTAAACTGCATATAATTAGGAAAATTTGCATCAGATTATACTCAGGGAGTACTTGAAATTTTATGCCAGTAGCCATTCACGCCACAGAGAAAGCACTATTAAAGGTTTTTAATAACGACTTCGCGTTTTCCATACCGGCTTATCAGCGTCCTTATGCATGGACAAAAGACCAAGCAAGTGAGTTGTTAACTGATTTATTGTCTTTTTTAGGGGATGGTTCAGAAGCTGTAACTGATGCCAACCCTTATTTTTTAGGAAGTATAGTTCTGATTAAGAGTGAAGATGCTCCTAAAGCAGATGTAGTGGATGGTCAGCAACGTCTGACGACGATTACAATTCTTTTATCTGTTTTACGAAGTTTATTCAGTGAAAAGAATGCATCAAGACTTACAAAATATATTTATCAAGAAGGCGATGAGTTTGAAGGAACATACGATTGTTATCGCCTTAAGTTACGAGAAAGAGATGAAGATTTTTTTCGTTACTATGTACAATGCGAAAATGGGTTAGATAAACTTTGTAAACTTGATACTTTCCAGTTAAGCGATAGTCAAAAAAACATTAAAGCCAATGCAAGTTATTTCCTTGAGCAATTAGGTCAACTTTCTGAGCAACAGCGAAGTCGTTTTAGTCACTATTTAATGACGTGCTGTTTCTTAGTAGTTGTTTCCACGCCTGATCTTGACTCAGCTTATCGCATATTTTCTATTCTCAATGCGCGTGGTTTAGATCTCTCGCTCAGTGATTTCCTTAAATCAGAGGTTATTGGCTCAATTCCTCCATCTCAACAGGAAAAATACACAAAAATCTGGGAAACTGAAGAAGAAGATTTAGGTCGAGAGAAGTTTCAAGAACTATTTGCCCATATCCGCATGATTGATCGTAAGGCTAAACCGCGTAAGACAACTCTTAAGGAATTTCGCGAAGATATATTGCCTAAGATAGAGCCACAGAAATTTATTGAGGAAGTATTAAAGCCTTATTCTGATGCTTTAGAAATTATAAATACAGCAAATTACCGAAGTGATAAAGATGCAGAAACGATTAATTCTTTGCTTCGATGGTTGAACCAAATAGACAACTTTGATTGGATTCCGCCAGCAATTCTCTATTTTTCTAAAAATAGCCACGCTCCTGAGAAATTAAAACAGTTTTTTACTGATATTGAGCGATTAGCAGCAGGCTTATTCATTTTGCGGGCAGATATTAACGACAGGATCGGACGATATGCTAAACTTCTTGCTGCTATTGAAGAAAATGTCGATTTATATGCACTTGAGTCACCTTTACAGCTAACTCCTCAAGAAATCAATCGAATTATTAAAACGCTTGATGGAGATTTATATCTGATCAAGCGAATTAGACAATATGTTCTTCTGCGCCTTGACTCTACACTTTCTCAAGGGGAAGCGACTTATGAATATCCAGTTATTACGGTTGAGCATGTTCTTCCTCAAAATCCCAGTGAAGGGAGTATATGGCTTGAATGGTTCCCGAATGATGAGGAGCGTATTCAGTATGTGCATCGTATAGGTAATTTGACGTTGCTCTCTCGAAAGAAGAATGCTGAGGCGCAAAATTACGATTTTGATAAAAAGAAAAAGAAGTATTTTCTTAACAATACAAGTATCGTGCCTTTTGTTCTGACAACCCAAGTTTTACAGCAATCTGAATGGACTCCAGCAGTTATTGAGCAGCGACAAGAAGATTCTTTGCAAAGCCTGAGAAAAATATGGCGGCTGTAAGTGCGATCGCTAATCTTATCGATTGAGTTAACGCTAGAAAGCATCGACTTGCAAAAGTCAATTTTCTGAAAATGAAAACACAGATGGATACAGATAAACACTAATGATTTATCTGTATCCATCTGTGATTATCTGGTGTCAATACCTGGGAATTAAACGATTAGACTTGTTGTATTCCGGGACGACCATCTTCAACCACAAATGAAGCCCGCTTACTAATCGTGCCAAATGGAGTTGTGACGTTTGATAAAACTAGATAATCTGTCTTGCAGGTTGTGGGAGTCAGCGCACAGCGAACATACCCCCGTTGACCGTTGAAGAACTTAATGTGTGGATTATCGGGTAAGTAAGCTTCAACTGCTGGGCTGCTGTCTGCCCCATCTCCACCGGAAGTTATTGAAGTACAGACGAATTCACTCCCGACTGTAGCAGATTCTGGATTGTTAAAGTCAGCCTTTAAATTCATTGCCCAATTGGAATGGATATCGCCTGATAAGACGATTGGATTAGATGGTTTGCGCTGTTCTAAGAAACGCATGAGGCGATCGCGGGAAGCCACATAACCATCCCATTTATCCATACTGTAGGTTCCGCCTTCCCCTGGTTTCATGTCTATCTGAGCAACTACAACTTGCTGGGCCAAAACGTTCCACTTAGCCTGTGAGCTATTTAGACCATCATATAGCCAATTTTCCTGACGCTTGCCAGTAATCGTTGCATTCGGATCTAAATTTTCTGGGCAACGTTCTTTAGTGCCATCACCACATGGCTGATCGGTGCGATATTGGCGGGTATCTAGAACATGGAAGGTGGCTAAGTTACCAAAGGAAAGCCGACGGAAAAGTTGCATATCGGGGCCAACGGGACGCGAGAAGGGGCGCAGTGGCATATGTTCGTAGTAAGCCTGATAGGCAGCAGCCCGCCGCTGGAGGAAGATTGCCCGATTCTGGTCTGGTTCAGTATCAATTTCTGAGATGTCGTTGGCGTAGTTGTTTTCCACCTCATGGTCATCCCAGGTAACAATCCAGGGAAACGCTGCATGAGCTGCTTGCAGATTGGAATCGGTTTTATAGAGGGCGTGACGGTTGCGGTAATCTTCTAAAGTCACAATTTCTGCACTGTTATGCTGTCTGGGGCGATTCTTTGAAATTCCTCCTTCATAGATGTAGTCGCCAACATGTACTACCAAGTCGAGGTCGTCCTGGGCAATATATTTGTAGGCAGTATAGTATCCCTGCTCATAGTGCTGACAGGAGACAAGGGCAAAGTTTAATTTATTTAAGTAGCCACCTGCTAGAGGAGCTGTACGAGTGCGACCAATGGGGCTAGCTTCTTGGCCGACAAGAAACCGATACCAGTACCAAGTATCAGATTGCAGTCCCTCTACCACAACTCGAACTGAGTGAGCTAGTTGTGGAGTTGCCAGTACCGTACCTCTGGAGACAATGCGCCTCATATCGGGATCAGTTGCCACTTCCCAGCGAATTGGCACATTAGCAGGTAGCATTCCACCTCCGTTTAAGGGTTCGGGAGCTAGACGAGTCCAGATCACTACGCTGTTAGGATAGGGATCACCCGACGCTACACCCAAAGTGAAAGGATAATTAGAAAATCTGCTTCTAGCGATTGCTCTTTGATCAGAAAATTGGTTAGCGATCGCCAAACCAGACAATGCTCCTGCCCCGATAATTAAATTGCGTCGCTTGATTCGACTGTGTAGGAACTGCTCAAAATTCCGGTAATCTACCATTCTCTACTCCTGACTAACAGGTAAGTTAAAACGCAGCAACAGCTAACACGAAGAAGGCAGGGTGGCCTTAGGCAAACTTAGTAACTAACTCCCTTACCTAAATCAGGTTTTAATTCCCAATTTTTTCTTCTGGCATCAATGTCTTAGATGTTGTTTTGCCACATCAAAGCATATTAGCAAGAGATTAATCCTTGGCAAAGAAAGCATTAATATCAACTTAACCAAGGTTAGATTTTAACCTTTTTCATTGATGTTACTTTTCTCTTCATCATCCAGCCCAGACTACAAGCAAAGAGAGTGCCAATTAAGGGCGTAGGTTCAGGTATTTGTGTATACGAAACTTTACCTGATATCGGTTTAGCATCTGGAGAAGTTCTAGAGAAAATTGTAAAATCATTACCAATTATTTCGTAACTTATAGAACTGGAAGGATTAGATTTATCGTTGAACAGATAATCTAATGCTAAAGATTGTCCGGTTAAGAACGTAGTTGGAAATACCAGGGGAAATTCTGGATATTTGGTATCATCTTTTTCAGTATAAACAGTAGAGTCACCGTTAAATTGGAATGAGAGTGACTTAATGGTAGCTACAGGATTATCTTCATCACTGAAAGTTGAGTCATCAAAGCTAAAAAAGCCATTTCCCTTTGTGACGGGACTATCAACTGTGAAAGCGTAATTAATAATTGCAGCAGATACATATTTTGCATTTACAGTAGCAAAACTTAAAGTTAAAGTAGCAGCAAGCACTAATCGTGGAACCAATTTCATCTCAATTTTCCTCACCATAAACTTCTGTAAGCAATGCACACTGCAAGGTATAGAAATAGTTTGTTTCTAACTTACTTATTTCCAAATGGCTATTCATCACTGTTCTAATCAGTGATAAAAATTAATGCTTTTTACCTTTTTCGGAAAAATCAATAAGTCTCCAATTATTTGGAGTCACCCTATTTTATAATCATGAGTTTAAGCAAACTTTAATTAGAGGTAAAATCAAATCAAATTTCAATTTTCCAATGAAAAACTTAATCAATAACTAATACTAATTATTTGTGAAACTGAATAATAATCAGACTTTGCCAAGCTTGGGACTTGAGCAAATCGTTCTATGCAACCTCACAGGTAATCGGTATAAGATATTTATGTTAAAAATTTTGAAGTTATTGTTACACATAGAGTTTCAGCCCTATCCTTGAAGGTTGGTAGCGCTGATCCGAAAGGTAAAAAGAGTTGGTGCGTTAGCCTACGGCATAACACAACGCCAGTTGCTACAACGGATAGCGCAGCGTTAGCGAGTCATCGAGCATCGGGAACCTCCGCAACGCACTGGCTCCCCTACGAGAATACTGGTTAATCTCTTATTGTTCTAACATTTGGAAGAATCGGGTAAAGTAATCTGGAAAGGTTTTCGCTGTACAGCCAGGATCTTTAATTACAATTCCTGGAACCTTCAACCCAGTGACAGCAAAAGCCATCGCCATCCGATGATCGTGATAGGTTTCAATCGCCGCTGGGGTAATCGGGCCAGGCTCAATTTTCAGTCTATCTGCAAATTCTTCAACCTCAACTCCTAGCCGACGCAACTCTGTGACAACAGCTCGAATTCGATCGGTTTCCTTATATCGAATATGTTCCACATTGCGGATGGTAACAGGTGAACTGGCAAAGGGGGCGATCGCTCCTAATGTTTGCACTAAATCTGATATATCATTCATATCAATGTCGATGCCTTGCAATTGCTTCGGCCCCGTCACTTCCGTGTAATCATCCGAATCTTTAATTTGGCAACCCATCTGTTCTAAAACATTTAGCCACAGAATATCACCCTGACACGATTGTTTGGTCAAATATTTGACGCGTACCCGTCCACCCGTGACGGCGGCGGCGGCAAAAAAGTAAGAAGCATTTGACGCATCAGGTTCTACTGTGTAATGTCGAGCTTGGTAACGTTGACCCGCTTTAATCTGAAATTGATTATCGCCGATTTGAATCACCTCTACGCCAAAATCTTCCATCAGACGACAGGTCATTTTGATGTAAGATTGAGAAACTAATGTCCCCTCAACCTCAATGCTAGTATCTTGTTGAGCATAAGGCGCAATCATTAGCAATGCTGAAAGTTGCTGACTTGTTTGGTTCGCTTTCAAGCGAAAATTTCCGCCAGCGAATTGCCGACTATAGAGGGTATAGGGCATAAACCCGGAATTTCCCTCAAAGTTAACGGTTGCTCCGCCCGCTTCCAGCACCGTCAGCATGTCACCCATCGGTCGTTCTCGCATCCGGGGAACGCCATCTAGGCGATATTCGCCGTTCCCCAATGCCACCAACGCCGAGATAAACCGTGCTGCTGTGCCTGCCAAACCCACAAATAAATCTGCTTGTTTAGCTGGAATATCGCCTCCTCTTCCCGCCACTTGGATCTGTGCCTGATGAGGATTCAAAGTAATCGGAATGCCCAATTGCTCTAAGCATTTGGCAAAATACTCGCTGTCTTTACTAAATAAGGCATTTTCTAAAATGGAGTCACCTTGTGCCAAAGCAGAAACAAGCAACGCCCGATTGGTAAGACTTTTAGAACCGGGAATTTCTACCGTGGCATCCACTGGCCGATTTAAAGCAGGAATTGCAATGGTATCCACGTTAAACCTCTACGTAGGCGGTTAGCTACAACTTTATATATTGCCATATTGTGACCAAAAGGAGCAGGGAGGACAGGGAGGCAGGGGAAGAAGAACTATTGATTATTGCCCAATGCCCCATGCCCAATAGTTCCTAGTTGAAAAGTCAAATCTGATCTTGCTTTTGGAAATACTTTATTTATTCACCTGACTAATTTAGAACCCAGGCATTATCAATATGAAATGGATTAAACCATTCCTATATTTTTAGAAATGTTGGTTCTCAAAATGCGCTCAATATACAGTTATTGGCATTCATGTTAATTTAGCTACCAGAATTGAGTCTTATACCGTAGGAGGACAGATTTTAATTTCCGAAAATACCTGGAAAGATACCAATATTGACCTCCAAATTGCTGGACAACTACAACATCTTTTTTAATAGAAGGGCTATAGGGAGAAGACTGCGACTCCCTCACGGCTAGGCGTCTATGCAATTCTCAATGCACTCCGTCAGTCTAAGTGAGAATTAAGGCTTCAATAGGGCATCAATATTGAAATGGTAACGAAGGAAGGTGTATGTAAATACGGTCAACTGAAAAAGTAAATAGTTTAACTTTTTTTAAAATAGTAGCAATTGTTGCTGATAGAACCAGGCGATCGCGGTAATATCTTGAACTTAAGCCTGATCAAACTCTAAATAACTCTAACTCTGACCAAATAATTAATAATTCGTAATTTATGGGATAGAGGAACTAACTTGAGTTATGGAGATAAAAATATGATTTCTTCTCAAACTGAGATTAAATTACATCCAAAAGACAGATGACGAACCTAAACAACTTTCAAAGATTAGTAGAACTTGCAAATGATCATGGAATTATTTGCCAGCCCACACCAGAAGAATGTTTGATTGGCTCCTTGCCTGGAGACGATGATTTCTTATTAGCTTTTACTTGGTCTGGTACAGTTGAAGGAGAGCCACCAGAGCATGAATTAATAGCAATTAGTGTACAGGATATAGTCAAAGAAGTTACAGTTGCTGCTTGGCAGATTCCTATTTATTTATTTGGAAACGTTTTAAGGCAGGCTCAGATGCTTGTCGCTGCCCATAAAGATTTTGTTAGTTAGCAGACAAGCTTTAGCTAAAAATTCCTATCCTTGTCCACTGTGGCAGGGATTTTTATTTGGACTACTGCGCCCAAAGAAGAGTTGCTGACACTCGATGTCAGCTTTAAATATTTATAAAATATTCTCTAAGCTCGACTTTATCCAAAATTAAGAACTCAGTTTTCTTTATCCGGCCAAAACCCTGGCTTTTTGGCAAATACTTTTTCCCCGTCACAGATTATCAATGAAGTTAAAAAAGTAAAACTACTGTCCTACAAAGGTTTTAGCGATAGTGAGCCTGTTGCGAAAAAAATGGATAAAGTCGAGCTAAGGTTATTGGTGAAAACGTTGCAGTCTAATGTTTCTACACTGCAAGGTTTATTATTGAGCGATGCCTGCGGCGGGCTACGCCTACGCACTCAATACTTTTCGGTTAAGCCTAAAAACGGGTAAATTAAGAGTTGTACCTGAAAATCAGCAGCTAAATGCAACTCAAAAAATTTTCGTTGGTC
>NZ_JBALCO010000165.1:0-49720 GCF_036919595.1 Nostoc sp.
ATCAAGCAATGGCTGAAGTTGTAAATTATATTACCGAGGATGATACTTTCGGTTGGTTCAATCACTGTGGTCTATTTACCTGAAAACTGCTGTAAATAAATTAGCTCTGAGTCCTGTTGATATTAAATTAATAAACAGAAGAAGCAAAAGTGGTGGAAGCAGCAGCGCAGGGTCAATTTTGGCTGATGCACCATCTGCTATTTACCTATCAAAAAGCTTTGGTAAACGGCTATCTTGTGGAGTATGCTGATGTTTTAGTTTATTAATGGAGTTCGCTATTTCGCTATACTGATTTCTGGAACGTGGAGCAGTTGAAGGCGGCCATTACCACTGCAAGTCATTGATTTCTTCACAAACCGATAAACATTTAGGAGGAACAAAAACATGATTGCTCAAGTGAACCTTGGCGGTAGTTTCACGCTCACAGGCACTTCTGTGACTCTGAAGCGGATAGGCTATGGTGCGATGCAGCTTGCTGGATCAGGTGTTTGGGGACCGCCACGCGACGTGGATGCTGCCGTTGCCGTTCTGCGCGAAGCGATCGCACTCGGAATCAATCACATCGACACCAGCGACTTCTACGGTCCGCACATCACCAACCAAATCATTCGGCAGGCGCTTCACCCCTACCCCGAAGATTTGACGATTGTCACCAAGGTGGGCGCAGTGCGCGGCGCGGACGCATCGTGGAATCCAGCGCAGAGTCCGACCGAGCTTCGCCAAGCGGTGCACGACAACCTGACCAACCTGGGCGTTGACGTGATCGATGTCGTCAACCTGCGCCGATGGGGGGAGGGGCCGAACGAGGGGTCGATCGCAGAGCAATTCACTGCACTCGCCGAGATGCAGCAGCAGGGGCTGATCCGGCACCTGGGACTTAGCAATGTGACGGCGGCGCAGATCGAGGAAGCGCGCGCGATCGCGCCTGTGGTTTGTGTGCAGAACCAGTACAACCTCGCTCACCGCGACGACGACGCGCTAGTGGGCAATCTGGCGCTTAAGGGCATCGCCTACGTGCCGTTCTTTCCGCTCGGCGGCTTCAACCCGCTTCAGTCTTCGACGCTGGACACGGTGGTGGCGTCGGTCAAAGCTACTAAGATGCAGGTTGCGCTGGCGTGGCTGTTGCAGCGCTCGCCGAACATCTTGCTGATTCCGGGTACATCATCGGTTGAGCATCTGCACGAGAATCTCAAAGCCGCAGATTTGCAACTTCCACCGCAAATAATTGCCGAACTGGACGCGATCGGCGGCGCTTAACTATGCCGACCGTACTCGTCTACGGTACAGCCAGCACCAAAAACTTTGAGATGCTACGCGGTTACGGCGCATAAAATCAAAGAAACTTGGAGAAAAGTATGTCATTAGAAACAGAGACACTACAGGCTACACCACCAACTTCTACCTTTGAGACACCTGAAAAGAAGCAAGAATTTAACTGGAGGCAATGCTGGTATCCCGTTAGCTTTGTACAACACTTGCCTGCCAACCGTCCTTATAGCTTTTCCTTGTACGATGAACCCTTCGTTTTGTTCAAAGACCAAAATGGACAACTTATCTGTTTAACAGATCGTTGTCCCCACCGTGCAGCTAGACTTTCTGATGGACAAATTATTGACGGCAAAATAGAATGCTTATATCACGGTTGGCAGTTTGGCAGTGATGGTCAATGTCTGCACATTCCCCAGTTACCAACCGATGCAAAAATTCCGGTAAATGCTTGCGTATCATCCTTTAAAGTCTTGGAACGTCAAGGGATCATTTGGATGTGGGCAGGGGAAGCCGAAACAGCTGTTGATGAGCTAATTCCATTTCTACCAGATTGGGAAAAGCCGGGTTGCTTCAACTTAGACTATGTACGTGACTTACCTTACGACCAAAGCTATTTTATTGAAAACATTATTGACCCGGCTCATGTTCCAATCAGCCATGATGGCATCATGGGAAGTCGCAAAGATGCCCAAGCGCTGGAACTAGAAGTCATTGACACCAATATTCAGGGAATTAAGGGAAGGTGGCGGCGCACAAGGACAGCTAATCTGCCTTGGATTTCATTAGATTTCATGGCTCCTAATTTGATTCTCTACAAATTTGGTAATGAACAACAAAATAAGTTTGGGGGCACAGCCTTGTATTCAATTCCACTAGGTAAGGATAGATCTCGGATTCTCGTTAGAAATTATGGCAATTTGTTTGGCCAAAAAATCAAACTGATGCCTCCCTGGTTAGATCACATCTTGATCCGAAACAAAATTTTAGAAGGTGATTTGCAATTAGTCGTTGAACAAAAGGCACAAATTGAGCGTTTGGGGCAAAATCTCAAAGAAGTATATTTACCGCTGAAAACATCTGATACTTTTGTGGTTGAGTATCGCAAGTGGCTAGATAAATTTGGCTCATCTTTGCCGTTTTATCAAGGTTATTCCACCTCAAAAAATCTCGGTAGTAGCGAGTGTGATCAAAAGTTGATCACGTTAGATCGATTCTCACAACATACACTTATTTGTCATTCCTGCAATCAAGCTTATCAAGTGACGAATAAGCTCAAACAAAGTTGTATAGGAGTAGCGATCGCTCTAGCGGCTGTTGCGATACTTGCAGATGATTCTAAAATCAGAATAGCAGCAATATCGGTTTCTATAGCAGCAGTTGTAATGTCCGCTATGGCTCAGACACTCAAAACTCACTTTGAGCGTTCCTACACTCGTCACTAAAATAGCAACTAGGGACTGGGGACTGGAATCGAAATTCTTCCCAACACTTAATCCCTAATCTATAATCTTAATCATGATGAATTTAGCGGCTCTGCGCTAAAGTAAAAATATTGGGATAAAAATCTCTGGCAGTAAGTTCAAGACATCACTAATCTTTACCACTGCGGCGATCATGTCTCAAGAGTATAACGAATCACTCAAAATTCAGGAGATCACCAAACTCAAACCGAAACACTTTGCTGATTTAGTCAGATCAGCACAATTGATTTTCGACCCCACAGCGGGAGTTTCGGGAAAAAGTGTCACAGTTGACTGGGAAGAATTTGGAATTCCCCATCATGTAGCGGACAATCTCAAATCACTTGGTCAACAGTACCAATATGCATCTCCTCACATCCCTGTTGAAGTCATTTGGAGTAAATTAACTCTAGAAACTCGTATTTGGTTTGTTGAAAATAAAGATAGGTTGTGGCAGCTTGAAGAAGCTTTCCCAGCCCTTGACGAAGATTAAACGGCTAAACCATTGAAAGGAATACAAATTATTTGTAGGGGCACAACCGCAATTGTGCCCCTATCCTCTCTCTATAGGCATTTTTGTTTGAATGGAAGACGCGGTAAATTTAGACTTAGAACACCAATTCAGTAATCCTGGAAGAACCTCTCTCCCAACCCTACAACGGTTGGGGGCTGGGGGGTTAGGTTGAATCGATGCTCTAGTTATTTCGGGCGATCGCATTAGCTTCAGTACATAAGTCAAACTAATAAAAAAGCTTGTATCGATGAATCAAAGTGTAAGTGTTGCTCCCAACCTGGAAGAACACACTCATGAAAATCCTGTTATTACCAAACAACAGCTATTTGCCAGGCAACTAATTGTCCTTGTCTTGGAAATACTTCTGGCATTACCTTTGGGTTTACTGCTGGCAAAGTTTCAAATTGGCAGAATTGCCTGGATATTTGGTGGGATTGCTGCTGGTACATTAATTCTTCAAGGGTGTCGAATTTTCTATCAATATTCCCCCCAACCTAACCGCACTGCAAGAAAAGTGGGAATGGCACTTGTAGGCTTAACTGTTGGCGCTTCCAGTGCCCACAGTAATCTAGCTAGTGTTATTTCTGATATTCCGATATTTATTTTTCTTACCTTGTTTCTAGTGCTGAGTGGAAGCTGTATTGGTTATATTTACTCCCGCGTCAGCAAAACCAACCTAATGACATCAATGCTGGCTACAGTTCCTGGGGGTGTCGGAATTATGGCAGCGATCGCCGCCGATTACAATAAAAATGTTACCTTAGTTGCCCTAGTTCAGGCGATTCGCGTCACCTCAGTAGTTGTTCTGATTCCCTTCATCGCTAGGACATCAGCTAGTAATTACTATCCCCAAACACTCCCGGTCAACGGTGCTTGGCTCAATTTTGATCCATCTCAACTAGAATTACTTTTGTTAGTACTGCTAATCACTGGATTAGTAGTTTACCCCGCTATATTATTTAAAATTCCCGCTGGTGATTTCTTTGGTGCATTATTAATTGGTATCGGGTTTAATCCTTTGCTACATTGGCTGCCTTTCTTGGGTGATATTAGCTTTAGTCCGCCGCCTTTAATTAATTTATTGGGTCAAATGCTCCTGGGAATTACTATTGGTGAGTGTTGGGGAGACAAACCCAACTTTAAAAAGCAGACTGTCAGCTATGCCTTAATGTCTGTGGGGATGACCCTTGTAGCCGGAGCGATCGCTGCTATACTTGCAATGCAATTAACCTCTTGGGACTGGTTAACTTGTCTCTTAGTCACAGCACCAGGAGGATCAGCAGAAATGATCTTGGTTTCCCTGGCATTGAATCATAATGTTGAAATTGTCACAACTGGTCATTTAGTGCGACTAATTGCGATTAATAGTTCTTTACCTCTTTGGGTGTTTTTGTTTCGCCGTTTGGATGAGCAAGTTTCTGAATCAGTTTAATTGATGAAGGCAGGGGAAGCAGGGGAAGAAAAATAGGCTTATTCTAAGCGTATTGCAATAGACCTCTTGCAAAAATCCTTGAATCACCCCTCCCCAACCCTCCCCGTATGTATTGGGGAGCGGGCAAGATTTCAAGTTTCCCACGTTTATAAGGCTACGGTGTATACACAAGTCTCAAGTAGTTGATAAATCTCGGTTTTACCCCACCCTAACCCTCCCCTTATAAAGGGGAGGGAACAACATTTTTTCTGTTTCCCCCCAATATATCGGGGGGATTAAGGGGGGTAATAGGACTTGTGTATACACGGTAGCTTTATAAGAGGGGTCTATTCGACTTATGCAAGAGGTCTAATAGTAGAGACGCGATTAATCGCGTCTCCTAACTCCCAAAGATGCAACTTGAATGCTGATTAGCTTATTCTTTTGTTATCCAGATACTAAGGATGCTTTAAATGGTTGCCCAAATCCAAGAACTTGAAGCCCAGCACTGGGTTAAAACTCGTTCTTCCCTCGACCCTAGCGAATCCACTTTCCTGATTTGGAAAGGTAAAATTTACGCCTTTATCCGCGGTGAGAAAAGACAACTCCTGTTTAAGATGCTGGGATTGAGTGTTAGCCGATGTATTCCCACAGCAGAAGGTAGCTGGGATTTTACTTCTAGGGAACTGACTTACTATCTCAACCCAAAAACAGATGAGGTTTTGCCCAAATGGGAAAATCCTTGGACAGGCGAGACAGTTCCGGTGATTCATGTTGCCAATAATCCAGTGCAGGGTAAATTCGATGGAAATTTTCCTGCACAAGTAGACGGTGATAGCACAACCTTCGTTTTTGATATATTTCCCTATTATCCCAATCCCTTAGCAGACGATCCCAAATTTGCCGAATACAGCCCAAATCCAATTTATCAGGCAGCCGAATTGTTTAAATTAACTGTGCCAACCGCAGATTTATTCAACACAGCCCTCCCCTCAGTTTCTCAACTCAAACTGAGTTGGGATCGGATTGGTCAATGGCTTCCCTGGATGAAAATGGGCGATCGCCCCGGTAATCTGATCTACAGTGCTGTTGGCAGCAAGATCAATGGTTTAACAGAACTGCCCCCACTGCTGCAAGACGAAATTAATAACCGTATTCCTCTATATAAAAAAGCCCCAAAAGCATTGATAGATGGAGAAGATATGACTTCCTGGTTGTACTTCCAAAAGCACTTTCAAGCTTACTTGGCTGGTGAAATCTTCCCGCTTCCCCAGGCAGAAGAATTGTAAATTAGCCTTAAAGCAAAATCAAACTCTTGCCAGGAGATAGCTGATGCTGATCCGAGAAGCATCAAGTCTAAAGTTAGAGCTAAGTTAACCGAAGCAAGCTAGAGATTGCTTCTACTAACGTCCTTGGTTCAATTGGCTTGGTGATGTGCTTGTAGAAATCCGCTTTTAATGCCTGTTGATGATTTATCTCCCTGGCGTAGGCAGTCAGGGCGATCGCTTTTATCTGTTCGCCTTGTACCAACAAGGTTCTGACCTGTAATCAACTCAAAAATACATCTAGCTAAAAGCGGATAAATTTAATATCCAATTAATATCTTATTTAAGCTTGCTACTGTTTCTTTTTAAATTCTTTTATTGCTTTGATATGAGCTTCATTTACCTTTATATGCTCGGTTACTACTTCTGAATACAACTCTGTTGAAGGATCTTCTGTTAGTCTATCCGCCAAATCTTTAAATTTCTGCGCGTGCTCGTGCATGGTTTCTCCAAACGCTTTAATACGTTCTTCTTGTTCCGGCTCTCTTTGGTGATTTGTTTCTAAACTCTTACCCAACTCTTGTATGTGTTCACTATGCTCAATTGATTGTTGAGCATGTTTTTGTGCTGTCTCTATAGTCTGCTTTGAAACTTCATGCATAATGTTAATCCCGACTATCGCTTTAAAATAACTATAAAATAGAAGCCATCTCGCCTATTTGTAACAGTTAGTGAAGAACTCACTATTGGAAAAATCTCATGTTTCAAAAACGCTTTATATGCTATTGAAAATTTGGCTAACTAGCTAAAGATGGATCGGATTGGCGTTTAAACTAATCCTTCCAACTGCTGCGATCGCTTCAACACACCATTCACTTTTACTGCCAGCTTCACGCTACACCATACCAATACGCTTGGGTTAAGGCTAAAACTCTTTGTAAAAATTAATTTTTTGAACGTAGACGCAAAGCGGCTTGCCGCAGGCTACCGCCAAGGATGCATAGACACTAAGTGGCTGACTGTAGGGTAGGACGCAAAGAGAAAGAAGAAATGCTTAATTGAACTATATTGATTTCTAGTAATCTTTTCTTTGACACTCAAATAGATGTAGCCCTAAGCGTTGGGAAAGTTCTTCACACACCTTTACCCCCCGCACACTGTTACCACGCACATCCAGCAGCGGCGAAAAAACTCCAATCCCCATTTGATTGGGTACAACGGCGATAATCCCACCACTAATACCGCTTTTCGCCGGAATACCAATTTTATAAGCCCACTCACCTGCAAAGTTGTACATTCCACAGGTATACATAACACTCAGAATATCTTTGATGTAATGCTTATTTACCGCCTGTTCTTTTGTAATGGGGTTAATACCTCTATTAGCAAGGGTAGCCGCCATCTTTGCTAAGTCTTGGCAATTTACCATCACAGCACACTGCTGAAAATAAAGATCCAAAGCTTCTTCAATATTTTGGTCAATCATCCCAAAGTTGAGCATCAGATGTGCCATTGCGCGGTTACGATGCCCTGTACTCCGTTCTGAGGTAAAAACTGAAATGTCAACGAATACATCGCGGCTAATATATCGCTGGAACATATCTAGCATTCGATTGAGGCGTTCGGTTGGGCCGAAACCTCTGATTAAGCTGGTGGTTGCGATCGCTCCAGCATTTACCATTGGGTTATAAGGTCGCTTCGATTGCTCATCCAAAATAATCGCGTTGAATGCATCCCCTGTCGGTTCCACGCCAACTCTAGTCAAAACGTAATCCAGTCCATGATCTTCTAGAGCAAGTCCATAAGCAAACACCTTGGAAATTGACTGAATGGTAAAGAGTTGGTCATAGTCCCCAACTTTGTAAACCTGACCATCTACTGTCACAATGCAAATGCTGAACAAGTCCGGGTTAACCTTTGCCAGTTCCGGAATGTATTTCGCTACTGCACCCTCTTGCAGTAACTTGTACTGGGAATGCAACTCGTTGAGAACAGTTAATAATGGCGATGGATCTATTTCTAAATCTCCTTGATTTGCTTGGCTTGTCATCAGGCTGATAGCATTTCCCAAATTACCTAGTATATAGGAATCTTATTTGATTTTTGAATAAGCTCCGTACATCTGTAAAGTGTCGAAATCAAAGGTAGTGTGTCTAATAAATGCGATCGCAACCCTAATTAAAAAATTGAAATCATAATCTTGCCAAAAAAGATAACCTTAAGATTTTAGGACTAGCCCTTTTAAGGTGAGCATATGTACTATCAACGTTTTTACGGCATTTCAGGCATCGGCTGGAATTATATAAAGTAATTCTGCATAAAACTTCTCTTTTTTGGGACTGTAAATTAAGCGATGCCTACGGCGGGCTACGCCTACGCCTTAGCTAAAATACCAAAATTGGGTTAGAACATCATTCTCATAGTACAAACGTTTACCTTGAAAGGGCACAGCCCCACATCTCTACAGTTGAAAAGACAGCTTGCTCTCAAAAATCATTTTTGAGCAACTACTTAGGGTAAAATATGACTTTTGTCTTTTTTAATACTTTGTAAATTTTGTTTTCAAGTGATCGCCAAGATTTACTAATTTTTTCATGATTAATCATAAAAAATATTAAGTTGAGTATCCTCTTTTTTTTATACTCAGCAATACTGTTATATTAAGTTATATTTATTACTAATTTTCGTCTAGTCATGAATAATCAAAGTCATGATTAATATCAGTAGAAAAAACTTTGAAAAAAGATATTAGACTCAAACTAATTTGCATAATTATTTTAGATGTAACTCCTATCACGACTTATTCATAGGGAAATCTAAATATTTCATTAATTAAGTACTTTTAAGTATTTATGCTGATGCCATTTGATTAAAGTTATTATATTCGGGTTTGCTCGTAAATAGTTGATAAGGATGTTTTCTATAATACAGTGGTAGTTGCGAGCCTTTAGAAGCGATGTGAATGGGGTATCGTCACTTTGGTGTGCAATAAATGTAAAGTTTTTTTAAGAAATTTTTGACTTGCATTAAAAAGCGTTACATAGCCAAAGTCCCCATTTGAAAAAGGTTTCGCCCTTAAAATTGGAATTTAAATAGAATCAAGTTGCCAATTATTACGCTAAAACCCTGATCCCCAAGCCAAAAGGTTCATGCTAGTCTGTTGCAGTTATAAATAAAAAGTGAAGGCGGAACGAGTTCGAGTTATCAGGAGGGAAGTCACTCTCACTAGTGAAAAATCCCGCGAATTATAAAACTTAAGTTCTACAGTCGCTTTAAAAACGGACGCATGAATCAAAGACATTTGTGGATTATTGTTACCCTGTCTATGGCTGTTTTGGGCATACCCTCAGTCGGTTGCACTCAAACCATCAAGGGAAATGTGCTAGCTTCCCAAAAATCGCCTGCCCCTGATGTGGTGAAGGTGGGAGAGTACCAATCCAGAGCAGGGGAACAAACCTTGGATGCTGTGATTACACAAATTCATCCTCACAACATTGGAGGACGTAAGGCAGCAACCCTTTTTATCCGAAATATACCAGTTCTCACCTTTTTGAGTTCTCTACCAGATACGAGCGTTGAAACTAAAAAAGTTGGGGCAATTGGAGATAATGGGGGCGTACAATCGTACGCCCTTATTGCTAGCAATTCACCAAAGACGGTGAGTACTGGGAACTTAACGGATGTGACTAGCCAGATTAGCTCTGTTGACAATGATCCGGTTCAGATAGCTGGTATAATAGCAGCTAAGATCAACCAGTTGAACCGAGAAAATGTAGACGGGAGTAAGATTACCGTAAGTTGGAAAGCAGGGGGCGAATCTACTGCCAATCAAGCGCAAAACAAAAGCGCTCCCCTCCAGCAAAATGGCGATCGCTATGTAATCAAAATTAATGACGAAGAATTGGTCGAAATCAACGAAGGTACGCGATTAGCAGGTACTACCAACAATTTGGCGGAAGATGCATTGCAAGCAACCAATCGCCTGCGGAGGCTACTAGGCAATGCATCTCCCTTAAAAGAAATTACGAATTTACCAGTGCGTCTACCAGTATCAATACCTAAATTGCCAAAGCAGATTACCGTCGGCCCAGTACGAATCTCTTTCGGAGGCATGGCTTCCTATTACGGCTATGATGGTTCTGGTAATCGTACTGCTAGCGGTCAGAGGTTTAATCCAGAAGAAATGACTGCCGCCCATCGCAGCTTGCCCTTTGGTACGCAAGTTCGTGTAACTAACACCTACAATGGTCGTTCTGTAGTGGTGCGGATTAATGACCGAGGCCCGTTCATTCGCGGGCGAATCATTGACCTTTCTGCTGGTGCGGCTCGGATTTTGGGAATGATGGGCAGTGGCGTGGCACAAGTGCATATTGAAGTCTTAGAGAAATAATCATGTGCTGAGTGACTTCGGCGTGAGCGCCCACTCAAGTGCTGAGTAGGGAATCTCACTTCTTTACTCAGAACCGGAACTCAGAACTCGCAACTGTTTTGCCCAATCCCCAGTTCCGGACAACTTAATTCCCCTAGTTCAAGCATCTCTTCCCTCTATTTCAGATATAAACTAGCGGGGGAGGGATCGATAAGAACTAGGGGTATTTTTGTGCGCCTGCTGACAACAGTCGCAGCTTTACGCTGCTATTTAACTAAACGCTGCTCAGAAAACAAGCTGATGGCAGTTACTGAGGATCTGAGACTAGATGAGATGACTAACTGGTATCAGACGGCAGTCGGTCTGGTGCCAACGATGGGGAATTTGCATCAAGGTCATTTAAGCTTGATCCAACGGGCGCGGCAAGAAAATTCTACAGTGATTGTTAGTATTTTCGTCAATCCCCTGCAATTTGCTCCAAACGAGGATTATCAACGCTACCCTCGCACTTTAGAGCAAGACCAGCAATTTTGTGAACAAGCTGGGGTAGATGCCATTTTTGCACCAACTCCGGAAGAAATGGCAGTTCCACACAAAAGTATACAAGAATCAAAGGTTACACAAGTTATCCCCCCATCTGCTATGATAACAGGCTTGTGTGGTCGTTCTCGGCTAGGTCACTTTCAGGGTGTCGCTACGATTGTGACCAAACTTTTCAACTTGGTACAGCCTGACCGTGCCTACTTTGGTCAAAAGGATGGTCAGCAACTGGCAATTATTAAACGCTTAGTGGCTGATTTAAATTTGCCAGTAGAAATTGTTGCTTGTCCAACAGTACGGGAAGCGTCGGGTCTTGCCTTCAGTTCTCGTAATCAATATTTGACTGCAACGGCAAAAGAGCAAGCAGCGGTGTTATATCGCGGCTTGCGACGAGCTGAAGCTGCATTCATTGCAGGCGATCGCAATAGCAACAAGTTGATAGCAGTGGTACAGCAAGAAGTGGCAATGGTCAGCACGGTCTCAGTGGAATATATTGAATTGGTTGAACCGACTACGTTGATGTCTTTAGAAAAAGTTGAGGAGGAAGGAATGTTGGCGATCGCAGCTCGTCTTGGTGCTACACGTTTGATTGACAATACGATATTGCGCGATCGTCAACCTATTATCGCCATTGATGGTCCAGCTGGTGCTGGAAAATCTACAGTGGCGCGTCAAGTGGCAGCAAACTTAAGTTTAGTGTATTTAGATACAGGAGCTATGTACCGTGCTGTCACTTGGTTAGTACTGCAAAGTGGGATTGCCATTGACGATGAGTGTGCGATCGCCGAATTAACTAGCAAGTGTAAAATTGAACTTACTCCTACCCAGGATTTAGAATCGACAGTGCGGGTTCGGATTAACGGTATCGATGTTACCCAGGCAATTCGCACGATTGAGGTAACATCTCTTGTATCGGCGATCGCGGCACAAAGCGCTGTCCGTCAAGCATTGGTTAAGCAACAGCAAAACTGGGGTAAAAGAGGTGGTTTAGTAGCTGAAGGTCGGGATATCGGTACTCACGTGTTCCCCGATGCCGAAGTTAAAATCTTCTTAACCGCTTCTGTAAGTGAACGCGCCCGTCGCCGCCAGCAAGACTTTAACAAACAAGGTCAACCCGAAGTGAGTTTAGAGCAGCTGGAACACGACATTGCCGAACGTGACTGGAAAGATAGTACACGCAAAGTTTCTCCTTTGCAAAAAGCAACGGATGCGATCGAAGTTCAAACCGATGGTTTAGACGTCTCTGAAGTTACCGCACAAATTATTAACTATTACCAGCAGCGTTTATCTCAGTGGTAATCACCGCTATTTGCTGTTAGTTTTTTAGTTTCAAAGGGTGGTGGGTGAGTGATTATTCACTTACCATCCTCAACACTCCACCCAAAGCAAAATATTGGATAATTTTACTATTGGCTCTCTTTACTTAAAATGAAGCTTTATATTATAAATTTTAAATTATTTAAAGATTAAATCATCTCGCTTTCGACTGATTTATTACATCATAATTAATCCTACTAAAGATAGAAGTATGAAAGCTGTAATTGCTAAATGCTAATTAATTATCAGTCTTTGATGATGAAATATTAGCTATTTTTATTTATAATCATTAATAACTAGCGATTTGACTTATCACAAAAGTACTTTGTTTTCATCTTCACTTTGGTAGTAGAATGACGATGTTAAGTTTTATGTTCCATAATGAAAGACATAAAACTCTTAAAAACAAAAGCTGCTAATTTCCTAAGCTTCTGCAATAGCTTTCAACTGGAAACCGATAAAGAGAGGATTTCACACAATGGTATTTGTACAAGAACCACTACCCTTTGACAAGGATGCTCTAGAGCCTTATGGCATGAAAGCTGAGACTTTCGAGTATCACTATGGCAAGCATCACAAAGCTTATGTAGACAACCTGAACAAGCTGACTGAAGGTACTGAACTTGCCGATAAGTCTCTGGAAGAAGTAATCAAAACTTCCTTTAAAGACTCCTCTAAGGCGGGAATCTTTAACAACGCAGCTCAAGTTTGGAACCACACCTTCTTCTGGAATTCTTTGAAACCCGCAGGTGGCGGCACACCCACTGGTGAAGTCGCAGCCAAGATTGATAAAGACTTTGGTAGCTTTGACAAATTCAAGGAAGAATTCTCTAATGCAGCCACAACTCAATTCGGCAGCGGATGGTCTTGGCTGATTGATGATGGTGGTACGCTGAAGGTGATTAAGACACCAAATGCAGAAAATCCACTAGCTCATGGACAGAAGGCACTCCTAACCTTGGATGTTTGGGAACACGCTTACTACATTGACTACAAAAACGCTCGTCCAGCGTTTATCAAGAATTTCCTAGAACAGTTGGTGAACTGGGACTTTGTTGCTGAAAATTTAGCTAAAGCTTAATGAATTGCCAGTTTTGAACTGCCTGCGATGCCTTTTGGCAAGCTGCTTCTCTACGAGAGGCTGCGCCAATGCGTCTACGTGGCTTGTGCCAGATATGTAAAATAGAAACAATCAGTTAATTGACCAATCTTGTTAGCAGTCACGAACTAGTCTCGTGGCTGTTTTTGGTTGACTGTTAAGGGGATGGGGAAGATCAGGGAGTAAAATCTAGCTTTTCTGAGAATTGCGATTCATTAATTATGACCGGGATAATGCTATTGGTTTTCTGTCATGAATCGTAAAATAGCATTTGGATCGTAACTAGGACATACTCTATTTGCCCCAGATTAGAGCTAAAAATTTTGAAACCTGGACTTAGGAGTAAAAATAATGGTGCAAGCTGTACAACAAGAACTGACACTAGAAAAGGTAAATAAAGCTATTGAGGCAATCCTCAATGTTTTGGATGTTCCCGAACCCGGAAATGATTTACACGCCAAGGCTTTGTCTGCCTTTGTAAATGGTGATTACCAAACTGTAAAGCGGTTAGCCTCTACCAATTTATCTGATTGTTATGTTAAAGCACTGGGTTATTTAGGTGGGGCTTTGAAGCTAACGCCAAATATTGACACAATTCTGGCAGAGTCGGCATCGGCAGCAGCTGACTTTGCACGAGAGAGAACATTACGTAAACTTGGAGATGCGTTGGCGAAAGCCTTGTCGTAGACATCGCATCTGCACTCAACTAATAATTTTTCTTAGAGGATGTTTTAAAAGTCCTCCCCACTTAATAGTTCAGATGAACTATAAATTACAAATAAAAAGGGAGATGAAAAATTGTCTACGAAAGTTGATACCCTTATCAAATATAGATTTTATTAAATTCCAGCAAATGTCAACTAATGAGCTAACGGGCAGTAGTAAAGAACTAGCGCAATACATCGAAGCAACGAATAGCATCTCTAAACCTTGGCTATTGGTACAACTGCGCCTCAAAAAATTGCAAGAGCGTCGAGCCACCCTTACAAATGATGTCTATACCAAAGAATTAGAAGATATTTACCAAGACTTGATGAATTTGGGGGAATGGTGGCGTGGTATTGAAGATGAGGTATTTTAAAGTCAGGAGTTATGAGTTTTCCTAACTCCTCACTTTTAACTCTTAACTTAAAACGCAACCTGATGCCTCAAGCTCTCGATCAAGTCGATTACGATACTCTCGATGCCGCAAAGCGACGCTTCATTGATGCCGCAAAACGTACACTTGGCTTTGCAAGTGCTTATGGTATCGTGCCCGCATCGGGTCTCGGAGCAAGCGCTAACACTTTCAACTTTAACCTCGCTCCGTTTCTGGAAGCAGGGGCTAGAGAACTTTTTATGACACTTGTCCCGGAAGGACTGGGCACCGCAGACGATACCCGCCCTGACAACCTCTGTGAGGAAGAGCTTCGACGATTCTGGTGGAATATTGGTATCAAGATTATCTCATGTCTGACGAACGACGCCGCAACCTCAGGTATGCAGACTATACTTCTCGGTCTCTATCTACCATCAAGCACTCCTGAAACAATCTTCACCCCCGCCTTCCTTAATGGGTTTCTTGATGGAGTGGTCGAGGGGTGCAAACGAGTGGGCTGCGTGTACCTCTCAGGGGAAACTCCTCAACTCAAAACCAAGATGATTCCAGGCCGGCTCGACATTGCAGGCTCCGTTTTTGGAGTTATGCCACCTGGTGTCGCTCCCATTGATAGCTCGCGTCTGGATGCTGGAAATACCATTGTTCTCGTCGAGAGTTCGGGCCCCCATGAAAACGGCTTTACTCCAATGCGAAAGCTCGCCCAGTCTCTCCCTGATGGCTATAGAACAAAACTTCCCAGTGGGCAGGAGTTCTGGGAAGCGATGAATGCCGCATCGTATCTCTACACACCACTTGTGCAGGCGGTGCTTGGCGAGGGAATTCGTCCCACCGCGATGGAGAATATCACTGGACATGGATGGCAGAAGCTGATGCGATCGGTGAAGCCGTTGCGGTACGTGATCGAAACGATGCTCCCAGTGCCGGAGATATTTACGTTTGTCGAGGGTCATCTTGAGGGCGGGGCAGAAACGATGCTTTCCGTGTTCAATTATGGAGCTGGATTTGCATTCTATACAGAGTCGGAGCAGGATGCAGAGAAAATTGTCATGCTTGCAAGAGAACATAAGCTAACGGCTGTGATTGCCGGAAGGGTTGAAGCGTCCCTTGCCCGTGAGGTAGTGGTAGAACCCCTTGGAGTCACCTTGAAGGGAGAGTCTTTTGGGATTGCGCGCGGGGTATAATCAGCCGCAAGCGATCGCTGAAGTCATGACTGGATTAAATAATTAAGTGTAATTATTGAAATAAAAAGTGTTTTTTTTCACGCTTTTTATAGTTAAAATTCAGGCTGATTAGATAAAAATATTCTACTAAGTCTTTAGAAATAAGTCATTCAGCACAAATAGCATGAGTGGATTTATAAAAATTGTATGTAACATTATTTACTACACAATCATAAAGTAGTTTAAATTACCCATTATCACTGAGGTTAAGATTTGCTAACGTAGTCTTAACATATTGAAAAATTTGCTGAGAAAGCTGAGAAAGTAGCCACCAACACTATATTTACAGTGTTGGAGATTTCTCATCTATAAATGGGGCATTTTAGTGTGTTAAGAATATATATTTTTATTCAGAGGGGGTTATGGCTGTAAATTTGGCCCGAACTACTGCTTCTGTAGAACTTTTGAAGCAAGTATTCCAGAACATTGATGCACAGAGTTGTCCAAGGTTATTCAACTTTCATATGCACACCGTCTACTCAGATGGGAGGTTGCAGCCGAGTGGATTGATGGAGCAGGCGATCGCTATTGGGCTAAAAGGGTTAGCTATCACCGATCATCATGGTATTATCGGCTATCAAGCGGCCCTTGCTTGGTTAGAAGATTGGAAGTGGAATAATCCTGGTTCAAGCACTCCTTACCTGTGGAGTGGCGTGGAAATCAATGCCAACCTTTTGGATATAGAAGTTCACATTTTAGCTTATGCTTTTGCAACAGAACACCCTAGTATGAAACCCTATCTGCAAAGAAGGGCGACTACAGGCAAAGAATATCAGGCAAGTAACGTGATTGCCGCTATTCATGAAGCTGGGGGATTGGCAGTTCTGGCTCATCCAGTTCGTTACAAGCGATCGCATTTTGACTTAATTCCAGCTGCGTCCCAAAAGGGTATCGATGGTGTAGAAACTTTCTACGCCTACAATAACCCCAATCCTTGGAAACCTAGCATATTGGAATCAGAACAAGTGCAAAAGTTGGCTGATGAATACTTTCTTTTCAATACCTGTGGTACTGATACCCACGGTTTGAGTTTGCTACAACGCTTGTGAAAATGAATCCATTTTTTTCAACTCTCCTGGTTCAATCTGCCAGGAGGTTATTCTATTTTGGATTTTCGATTAGTCATAGGCCGACTATTCATCAAAGGACTATAGTCGATTCTTTGTGGGAATCACAATCATCGAGAAATAGGGGACTTTGGCTGGATCAACTTCATCCAGAGGTACGATGCGTTGCTGTGACGTTGATGCCCGCTCAATATATCTTGCTCGTGATGCTAGCCCTAATTTATGTAGGATATCCCGCACTTTCGTAAAGTGGCGACCTAGTTTCATAATTGCTGCTGCATCAGTCATCAGCAGATGTGTAGTCAGTTCTTCTGCTGGCAATGGGGCGGGTAAGACTGTAAGAATATCGGTGTAGTAGGTGAAAGGTACACCCAAGGCTACCGGACAAGCCATCAGCGAGGAAACTCCGGGAACAACTTCTGTTTCGTACTGGTTACATAACCGCGTGAACAGGTACATAAACGAACCATAGAAAAATGGATCACCCTCACATAGCACCACGACATCTCGACCGGCTGCTAAATGGTCGGCGATTGGTTCAATTTCCTTGTCATAAATAGACTTTGCGTTTTCTGGTTCCAAAGCGCGGGGGAGGTGAAATAGCACCTCAATTTGATTGCCAGGAAGATACTGCGCCACGATCGCTCTAGCAATACTTTCTTTACCTGTTGCTGATTGATAGGCTACCACAGGAGCCGCACGTAATAATCGTAGTGCCTTCAGAGTCAATAGTTCTGGATCGCCTGGCCCAACACCAATTCCATAGAGACGACCTTTGGTTTGCATATTCATTCTTCCTCCGTTGCCAGGGCGTTAACTGCTGCGGCTGCGATCGCACTCCCACCGCGCCGACCATGTAAGGTTAAAAATGGCACATTTCTGCTGTCTGCTGCCAAGGCTGCTTTTGATTCGGCTGCACCGACAAACCCAACTGGAAAGCCTAAGATAATCGCAGGTTTAGCAGCTCCTTCATCGAGCATTTCTAACAGCCTAAACAGTGCTGTGGGCGCATTGCCAATTGCGATCACCGCTCCTTGGAGGTGCGATCGCCATAATTCCAGGGCTGCCGCCGACCTTGTAGTAGCTAGACGCTGGGCAATTTCTGGCACTTCCGGCTCATTTAGGGTACAAATAACTTGATTGTTTGCAGACAACCGCCGCCTGGTAACGCCATCGGCAACCATCCGGCAATCGCACAGAATCGGCGCTCCTGCTGCTAGTGCTTCCCTTGCAGATTGTACTGCTGTTGATGAATATCCCAAGTCAGTGACAATATCCGTCATCCCACAGGCATGAATGAGACGTACAGCAACTTTTGCAACATCTGGTGGCAGCACATCTAGGTTTGCTTCTGACCGGATGATTGCAAAAGAATTACGGTAAATTTCGTTGGCATCTCGGATGTAGTCTGGCATTCGATTTGGGATTTTAGATTTTGGATTGATTTGTTTAATATAGATATTCCCTTTTAATTAGAAGAATACCTAATTTAATTAACCGCAGAGGCGCAGAGAACACAGAGAAAGAGAAACAGAAGAATTGGGTAATTTTGCACTGCGAAGGGAGTAATCAATCATCTGTATTCATCTGTGTGCATCTGTGGTTCCATTTTCTAAGTATTTAATAAATAATTGCTGTAATTGGGCGATCGCATATCGATTAGCAAATTTCCCAAAGGACTCATCAGAATTTAGACGGTGAATTTTATATATATATAGCATCCGCTCTATAAATGCAGGTAGTTCGGCAAAAGTCACATATTGATATAGTTCACGTCCGAATTTCTCTTCGTTATCACCAACATAAATGTGATAACCTTCCACATTTTCATTGTCCGCCTCAATGCTGACACCGAGCAGAGTAATATCACTCTTGCTATGCTGGGCACAGGATTTTTCGCAGCCGCTAAAGTGGATATTAACTGGGCAATCCAGAGTAACGCGATCAAGATACTTTGCCAATGCCAACGCATGATCCTTGGTATCTGTGGCAGAAGCGGCGCAACCCTTTTTTCCAGAACAGGCAACTAATGCACTCTTGATGTTAGTTGCTGAGGAATCTAATCCTAAGAAAGCAATTTCTCGCAGGACATCGCCAACCCATTGCTGAGGAATATCTGTTAACAGCAGATTTTGCCAGGGGGTTAACCTAAGAGTGCCGTTACCATATTTTGCTGCTAAATCTGCTAAACCCCGCATCTGGCTACTCTCCAATCGCCCAAGAGGTAATACGACACCAAGATAAAATAATCCTTGCTGACGTTGGGGATGGATGCCAATATGCTGATACTTCCCCTCTCCTTGCAAAAGAGTAGAGAATTTCTCCCCTTTCCCTATTATGGAAGGGGGTTGGGGGGTTAGGTTTTTTCTTGTTTCACTGCATAAAAGAGAAAAAGGTAGACGCTGTTCAACTTCCTGGAGATAATTTTCACAACCAAAAATATTTAATAACTCTAAAAGACGTAGCCGACGCTTACTTGTAGTATTACTATGAGCTAGATAGACCTCTGCCAAAGCTGCCAATACGGGCAAACATTTTTCTGGTGGTAACAAAATTCCCATATCGCTGGGCGGTTGTCCCTTTGCGCCGACACTGAGATAAAGGCGGAAGTAAACATTACTGTTAACTGAGACAGCGACAAATAGGATATCATTCAAGCGATCGCACACTCGAATTATCCCACCGCCATCAAAGCAAACGCTAAATTTTGCCGACAGTCCCGAAAGCGCTGGATGTGCAGCAATATAATCATCCCAACCTTTGACAAAAGCGCGAGTGTCAATTAATTCCTGCGGGTCGATACCAGCAGTTGGGCTAGTCATAATATTACGGATGTGGTCTACAGCAGGATTGCGAGAACCCAGCCCCATATCCTGTAAATGCTTCAGAACTTCAGCACTTATCCCCGTGCGGATCTCACGGATTTGGAGGTTTGCTCGATTAGTCACATCCACATAGCCGCCCCCGTGCTGCTCTGCTATGTGTGCGATCGCACGGCACTGCTGACTACTAATAATTCCACCTGGTATTCTAATTCGAGATAATATACCATCGGCGGCGGATGTAGGATAAAACAAGCCAGGACAAGTGGCAAATCCAGAAAGCAAACTTGTAACTCCTTCCCCGTGCAGCGCAGGGAGTAGACGGTGAGGGTGTCTTGAGGACATCTTGAGAGTTGGCATTCTGACTTGGGTGATCCCATCACAGCTGCGGCACAGTCCCGGAATTTCACCGGAGTTTCCCAACTCCAAGCTTTAGTAATTTAGCACGAGAAGGTAGTCAGAAAATTTAATGCTTCATGCAAATTTTGAATCAAGCTATCCACGTTGACAGAGTTAGCCGTAGTTCACTAACGCTGTCAAGGTGAGTCTTGTATTCATTACTAGCTTAGAACTTGGAAGTTGAGCCTTTGAACTCGGAAGTTAAGCCTTTGAACTCGGAAGTTGAGCCTTTGAACTCGGAAGTTGAGCCTCTGAACTCGGAAGTTGAGCCTTTGAACTTGGAAGTTGAGCCTTTGAACTCGGAAGTTGAGCCTTTGAACTTGGAAGTTGAGCCTTTGAACTCGGAAGTTGAGCCTTTGAACTCGGAAGTTGAGCTTCTGAACTTAAGTTCTGGGCGGGATCTGGGTAAGCGAAATATTTTGACTGTTACAAAAATGTAGGTAATGACAAGCCTTAAAAAGGAGGGTTAGGAAGGATCAAGCCTTAACCCAAACGTATTGCTTCATCAGTTGAAGCTTGCGTCTGTTAGTACCAAACTATCAAACTTTGATAGAAGAAGCGATCGCTAAACATTACAATTTTATAATTGGGCTATTCAAAAACATAATTTTGAGCCACTTTCCAATAGCGCGAGAACCGCTTCAGGTCAATATAGCCGTCATACTCAAAAAATGGCTCTACCTCTAGCACTTCCACTGCAATAGAACCCTCCATTTGATTGCAGATATCATCAAACCGGGGACTGGGACTGTTGGCTGTGACGACTAAATTCGCATCATGTTCTTGAGCAAAAGCTAAAATTTCTTGTGCCATATCACCACGACGGATAATAACGGGTAACTCTAGCAAGCATTCGTAGATAAAGGCGAGGCGTTTGAGACTCAGTTGCCATTCTTTTATCAAAGCCTCGTCCCAAACCCAGATAGCTGGGGCATCGGAGTATTTTTGCAGTACAGGGTTGTATGGACTGAGGCAATCTCCGTGTACCCAAACAATTGGTTTACTCATTAGATTTTGGTTTTGTTTCCTGTTAAAAGGCAAAAAATCTTAGTACAGCATTTCATTAATTCCTAGCGAATTAAATTTAGCAATAGCAATGGCAATGCATCCTTTTGCAATGCCAATGCGTACCTTTACAATGCTAATGCATCCCTCTGCAATGCCAATGTGTCCCTTTACAATGCTAATGCATCCCTCTGCAATGCTAATGCATCCCTCTGCAATGCCAATGTGTCCCTTTACAATGCCAATGCGTCCCTTTGCATTTAAAAACGCTACAAATATTATGCTGACATGTACTTAGCGCCGCTTCTTCCCACGCTGCCAACTTTGGCTATTGGCTTGTTGACTAAATTCCCCTTTAGGAAAAAGTCGCTGTTCTAATTCTTCATAACTACCTTCAAAATCACAATGACCGTAAAGCGGACATTTCTGGCAATAAACGCTTTTGGTGTAGCGTTCTAAGTTCTCACGGTTGAAAAAATACGGTTTATGACTAAAGGTGCTGGCAACCCACTGCCATGACATATTATTGCTAGCAGGATCTCCATCTAAAAGGTTTTCGAGAAACCATTTGGCTCCTGCTTGCCAACGAATACGCCGCCAATGGACAATGTAAGCCGCTAACCACATGCGTGCGTGGTTATGTAGATAGCCAGTTTCTTTCAAGTCATGGCTAAAACTGTCAATGCAAACCCTACCTGTGGTTCCTTGTCTGATATCTTGCAGCAATTCGGGTGCATATTCACTCACCGTGTAACCAGTTTTGTACTCTTCCTGGTCTTTCCAGATTCCATCGCCTAACTTGACATACAACCGTTGCCAGTAGTCACGCCAGCCTAACTCGTTAATTAGTTTAGTAGCTTCGTCTTGGCGCTGTACCCGTTCAAGGACATAATCTCGAATTTCTCGCAAACTCAAAACGCCATAGCGGATGTAAGGTGAAAGTCGCGTCACAGCACCTGTGAAAAAATTACGTGTTTGCGCGTAGCTTACTGGGTCGATTTTTTGCAGCGCTTTCTCTGCTGCTTTGCGTCCTCCCACGGTTTCACTAATGTGGTCATCGCATTGTGCCGCATCTGGGAATTGTTCGTGCAGGTAGGCTACCAACTCATCGCGGTTGGTAAATTCGCGTTGCATATCTTGAGTCATGTGAACTTTGAAGGGTGAGGATAGATAAACAAAAATACTTGTAGGTTAAGTCATTATTATCGCGCAGAAACATAAGGGACTGTTCTCTATCTGACGAAAGAACTAAGCAAAGATGAATGAGTGCGTAGGCTAGCAAGAACCACAGGCATCCTCATTGTCCTAATTTTTACTGGTGACGAAAATATCTCCGTAAGGCTAGACTATTAGGGCAAACTGTGTTGCAAAAAACACTATGACCCTCTGCATCAATCTCCAATGCCCAAGACCTCAAAATTCTGAAAATATACTGTTTTGTCAAGCCTGTGGCTCAGAATTGCTCTTGGAAGGACGGTATCGAGTGACTCGCCAATTAGGCGCAGGTGGTTTTGCCAAGACATTTGAAGTTAACCACAGCAACACTCTCAAAGTCTTAAAAGTTTTGATGCTGGATGATGCTAAGGCAGTATCGCTGTTTCAGCAAGAAGCACAAGTCTAAAGCCATCTGAATCATCCAGGGATTCCAAAGGGAGATGGGTACTTTATCTTCTCTCCCAAAAATAGCCAAGCGCCACTGCATTGCTTGGTAATGGAGAAAATCGAGGGGTTGGATTTGTACCAATACATGGAACAACGAGGTAATCGCCCCATTGATGAAAAATTAGCACTTTTATGGTTAACCCAGTTGGCAAATATTTTGTATGAAGTGCATCAGCAGAACTTTTTTCATAGAGATATCAAGCCACCAAATATTATGCTCAAAGCAGATGGACATCTGGCTTTGATTGACTTTGGTACAGCAAGAGAAGTTACACGAACCTATCATCAAAAAGCAGCAGGACAGAATATAACAGGAATTATTTCACTAGGCTATACACCACTAGAACAAGCCAATGGTAAAGCCGTACCACAATCAGACTTCTTCGCCCTTGGTCGAACATTTGTTTATTTACTTACTGGCAAGTCTCCAGATCAATTTTCTGAAGGCCCGCGAACTGGTAGGTTAATGTGGCGAGACAGTGCCTTACAAGTTTCTAAGCAGGTAGCTGGTTTGATTGATTACCTAATGGAAGCATTTCCTGGCAAGCGTCCTCAAAATGCCCAAATGATTTTGAGGTGTCTATCAGAAATTAATTCAACTGTACAGTCATATTCTACTTCTTCTTCAGCATCACAATTACCACCTACAGAAATAGAAAAACCTAAACAAAGTAGGCAAATTAAAACGTCAGCGACTACTCAAATTCAATCTTCAAAAACTGAACCTGATATATTCTCTAGCAAGACTGCCCAATTCACAGGTGGAGTAATTGCTTTCGCTATACTTTTTTTAATTAAATTCGGTAGTTGGGTAATTCATAAGCCTTTTCAATCTCATCCAAGTCAGCCAGTTGTGACTTCAACACCAACTGAGCTACAAGCAAATAATTCTGAGCCAGCAAATACTGATTCCACTAATCAACAACCTCCTATTTCCGAAGAAAATATACCTTCAGGTGTTCCATCTGGTTGGAAGAAGTTTGAGGGTGGTGGCGCAGAATTATGGTTGCCTCCAAATTGGAAGACTATAGAATTAAGCCAAATATCTAACAAGAACTTTGGCTATTCAAGAAGTCTAGATCCCAATATGGAAAAGTTTTTTATTTATTTTAAACAATTATTGTCAACCGCATCCATCTTTTCTGTTAACCCCCCATCAGATCAATGGGCAATCGTTTTTAAAGAACAAATACCTGCTAATAATACATTAAAAACTTACTTACAAGAGACAAATAAAGCATTCTCGAATTCAAACCAAAGTCTTTTTCGTATAGTAGATATTCAAATAGGGCAAAATGATAAATATGAAAGAGGAAGAATAATATTAAAAATAAATAATGCATTAACAGAAGTAGTCTATTTAATCAAAGATAGACATACATTGTGGAGTGTAGGTTTTATTTGTAAATCTAATGATTTTCAAGACGATTTATCAATTTTTGAAACAAGCTTTTATACATTTTCATTTAATCAATAATTTGCAAATAAAAAATTGTTAAGTTATTTTTGTATTCACTATTTATCTACACAACTGAATATTATCTCAAATTATTGAGTAGGACTCCTATACTCTCATACTATACAAACCTCAGTATCACTCATGGGAAAAAGCATAGCCTAATATATGTACAATTCTAAAGCGATGTCTACGATAAGCTACGCTTACGCAATCTCTCACACCACATCATGAGCAACATTCCCCAAGTCGGACAACCAGCGCTAGATTTCTCCATTCCTGACCAAAATGGCAATTCAGTCACTCTCGATGACCTCAGCAGTCAGTGGATTGTCTTCTACTTCTACCCCAAAGATGATACACCGGGCTGTACCACCGAAGCAAAAGATTTCACCGATTTGTATCAAGACTTCAGCGCACTGGGAGCCAAAATCTTAGGTGTGAGTCCAGATTCGGGTAAGTCCCATTGTAAATTTATCAGCAAACATAACTTGTCAATCACCCTTTTAAGTGACCCAGAACATATTTTGACAGAAGCCTACGGCGCTTGGCGCTTAAAAAAATTTATGGGCAAAGAATATATGGGCGTTGCTCGCTCAACCTTTCTCATTTCACCTGATAAAATTATTGTCTATGCTTGGCCTAATGTAAAAACCAAAGGTCATGCTCAGGCAGTTTTAACTAAATTACGGGAATTAGCAGCCACGTAACGTAATTGGATGCAGGTATAGTTACAGCAATGCTACGTAAATTATATTTATAGTAATAAAGCAGGATGTGAGCAGCCTATTTGAGCAAAGTCTAGTGAAATGGCTCTATAAACTGCCAGCGCGATGATTGAAGTAAGAAATTAAACTTCTCGCAATTTGAAATAAACATGATTCAAGTCATCCAAGCTCAAAATATCACTCTCGCCTATTTAAAGCAAAAATTTGCTCTACACAAGTCTGAAGATGAGCAATTTTTTAGAGAGTGGTTTGATTACATTCCTGAAATTTCTGAATTAGAAAAGCAATACTTAGACAGAGTTAAAAATAACTATCTCAATGTGCTTGAAAATGCTCCTCTTTTAGAAGAAGCAGTAAAAATGGTAGTATTGTCTCCCCTGCTAGATTTGGCTGGTTTTTATCGTCATCCTTTTTACATCACTACAGAAGAAAGTTTAGAACTTAGTGAAGCAATTATCATTAGTAATGAAGTAAATACTGAAGAAACTAAAGAAATTATCAAAGGCAAAATTGATGTCTTAGTTCTTCAAGATCAGCTATGGTTACTGATAATTGAATCTAAGAGGTCTAGTTTTTCTTTGGCAAAAGCGATTCCTCAAGCACTGACTCATATGCTGGCTAATCCTCAGCCTGAGCATCCTGCATATTCCTTGGTAATAAATGGAGAAGATTTCCAATTTATAAAAATGATAAAACAAGATAAACCAATGTATGCTTTATCTGATAAATTCACTTTATATAGACGCAAAAATGAATTATATAAAGTTTTGAATATTTTAAAAAATTTAGGTAAAGTTTTAAGCTAATTATCTTTGAGCTTCCTATCTAGATTAATACTGGAACAGTGTGATAATAGTTATACTGCATCTTTATAAATGAATTATGGTTCAATTTATCCAAGCACAAAATGTCGGGCTTGCTTATCTAGAAGAAAGATTTGGTCTACAGATAGCCGAATATGAGGCATTCTTCACAGAATGGTTTGAGAATTTACCGGAAATTACAGATTTAGAAAAGCAAGATTTAGACAGAGTAAAACTTCATTTTCTCCGTTTAGTCAAGCGTCCTCCTTTGTCAGAAGAAACGGTGAAATTAGTAGTTTTATCTCCTTTACTCAATTTAGGTGGATTTTATGATGAGCCTTTTTATATGAGAGGCGAACAATCAATAGAAATTTCTGCGGAAGATGAAGGAGAAATTGTTAGAGGTAGAATTGATATTTTAGTTATTCAAGAACAATTATGGTTGTTAATAATTGAATCTAAAAGGTCTAGCTTTTCTCTTTTGGAAGCTGTACCTCAAGCACTTGCTTATATGCTGGCTAATCCTAGTCAAGACAAACCTGTTTTTGGATTGGTAACAAATGGTAGTGATTTTATTTTTCTGAAACTTAAGAAAGAAAATCAGCCAAAGTATGCTATTTCTGACCAATTTACACTTTTGAAACGGAAAAGTGAACTATATCAGGTTCTAAGTATATTAAAAAATTTGAGTCAAATTTTGAGTTAATAATTATGTCTATTCGTCCTATATACCTTGATTGCCATGCTACTACAGCCGTAGATGAACGGGTATTAGCAGCAATGCTCCCCTACTTCACAGAAAACTTTGGCAACCCAGCCAGTATTAGTCATGTTTATGGTTGGGAAGCAGAGGCTGCTGTCAAACAAACGCGAGAGATTTTAGCAGCAGCAATTAACGCCACTCCCGAAGAAATTGTTTTTACCAGTGGTGCAACAGAAGCTAATAATTTAGCTATTAAAGGTGTTGCAGAAGCTTATTTTAAAAAAGGTCAGCATATTATTACTGTTGCCACTGAACATAGTGCAATTATTGACCCTTGTAATTATTTACAAACTCTCGGTTTTGAAATTACTATTCTCCCAGTTTTAAAAGATGGATTGATTGATTTAAGTGAATTAAAAAAAGCTTTCCGTCCTGAGACGATTTTGGTGTCGGTAATGGCTGCAAATAACGAAATTGGTGTGTTGCAGCCATTGGCAGAAATTGGGGAAATGTGCCACGAACACAATATCATTTTCCACACCGACGCCGCCCAAGCTATTGGTAAAATTCCCTTAGATGTGCAAGCGATGAAAATTGACTTGATGTCGCTAACCGCACACAAAGTATATGGACCAAAGGGTATTGGGGCGCTGTACGTCCGCAGGCGCAACCCCAGAGTACAACTGGCTCCTCAGCAGCACGGCGGCGGACATGAACGCGGGATGCGTTCTGGGACATTGTATACACCGCAAATAGTCGGCTTTGGGAAAGCTGTAGAAATCGCTTTGGCAGAACAAGCAACAGAAACCCAACGCCTCACCCGGTTAAGGCAAAGCTTGTGGGAACAGCTTTCCCAACTTGAAGGAATTTATCTCAACGCACACCCTCAAAAGCGATTGGCGGGAAACTTGAATATCAGTGTTGAGGGGGTGGATGGAGCCGCACTTTTGCTAGGATTGCAGCCAGTAATGGCGGTTTCTTCTGGTTCTGCTTGCTCATCGGCAACCACTGCACCGTCCCATGTTCTCACAGCACTGGGACATTCCCAACAGCTAGCTTATGCCTCAGTGCGGTTTGGTATTGGACGGTTTAATACCCAAGAGGAAATTGATATTGTGGCGAAACATGCGATCGCTACTATTCAAAGTTTACGCAATACCTCTTTTATGGATTCTCCCGTAAGAAAGCGTCAATCTGATCTAGCTCCTGCTGATTAAGGCGAAATTCTCCAGCCCCGATGATTCCTTCCACCTGCTTGGGATTGCGTCCGCCAACGATCGCCCCTGTCAAAGCCGGATTATTTAAAGTCCAAGCGATCGCCACCTCACCGGGGGAGCGATCGTGTTGTTTACCAATGTGCTGCAACACCTCCACCAGCTTCAGGTTACGAGATAGACGTGGCTCCTGAAATTCACTATTCTTTTTGCGCCAATCATCATCTGGGAAATTAGCAACCCGCTCAGGTGTCATCTTTCCTGTAAGCAAGCCAGATTGCATCGGTGAATAAACAATCACACCGATGTTGTTTTCCTTACAAAAAGGTAGAATCTCCTTTTCAACATCGCGCTTAACCAGTGAATAAGGCGGTTGCAATGAGGTAACTGGTGCAATCTCCTGGGCACGTTTCAACTGTTCTACATTGAAGTTTGAAACCCCGATATAGCGAACCTTACCCTCATCCTTGAGCTTCGCCAAAGTCGTCCAGCCTTCTTCAATTTCTGAGTCAGGGTTGGGCCAGTGAATCTGGTAAAGGTCGATAGTTTCAATGTCGAGTCGGCGCAGACTAGCTTCAACCTCCCCCCGCAGAGAATCTGCCTTCAGGCTATTACCAATTTTGCCCTTTTCATCCCAGATCATTGAGCATTTAGTGAAAATGTAGGGGCGATCAGATCGACCTTTGAGCGCCTTAGCAACAACCTCCTCCGAATGCCCCAGACCATAGACAGCTGCGGTGTCAATCCAATTAACGCCCAGGTCGAGAGCGTGATTGATCGCTGCGATCGATTCCTGGTCATCCTGTTCTCCCCAACCAAAAGCCCATCCACCTCCACCGATCGCCCAGGCTCCAAAGCCGATTGGGGTAATGTTAAGCTCCGAATTGCCGAGCTGTTTGGTTTGCATATCTAGCTTCTCCAAAAATTTTTGAGTCAATTGCTAGTCTAGGCTGCAAATATCTTCTCAACCGCTATCTCAGGTGTGAATGACTACTACTGGAAACACGACAGACAATCACTACTTCTGTAGGATTACTAAATCCTAAAAGTTGTGTTGATACACACTACATATACACTAGACTTGCTTAAAGATGGTGACAGTTTAGGGTGTTTATCAAAATAGAGAAGTAATATGTCAGAAGATTTAAAAGGCAAAGTTGCGCTGATCACAGGTGCAAACAAAGGTATCGGGTTTGAGATTGCCCGCCAACTCGGTTCTAGAGGTGCTACTGTTCTTCTTGGTGCAAGAGGTATAGAACGTGGTGAAGAAGCGGCGAATAAACTTCGTTTAAATGAGATTGATGCTCGATCAGTTCAACTTGATGTCATCGACCAAAAAACAATCGACTCTACGGCTCAACAAATTGAGAGCGAATTCGGAAAACTTGACATTCTTGTCAACAATGCTGGGATAGCAAGTGATGGGGATCGCCTTCCACCCAGTCAAGTTGAAATTGAAACACTGCGACACACTTATGAAACAAATGTATTTGGAGTATTTGCAGTTACAAAAGCCCTGTTGCCACTTTTGAAGAAGTCAAAAGCAGGGCGAATAGTGAATTTATCAAGTGGTTTAGGTTCTCTGACTCAAAACTCTGACCCCAATTATGAGTTCGCTAATGCTAAGTCTCTTGCTTATAACTCATCAAAGACAGCATTGAATGCGATCACAGTTCTGTTGGCCGATGAACTTAAAGATACCCCGATTAAAGTCAATGCTGCTGATCCTGGTTTCACAGCAACTGACATTAATCAACACCGAGGGTACCGCACTGTTGAGCAGGGAGCGATCGCACCAGTAAGACTTGCTACTCTCCCTGATGATGGTTCTAGTGGAGGGTTTTTTAATGAAAATGGCGTGGTTCCCTGGTAGAAAGTAAAGGGGCATGGGGCACTTGTACTGAGCGTTGTCGTAAAGCCTGCGGCATAGCTACGCCCTAAGCGCCAGCCTCTCCAAAAGTTGTATTGAGCAGAAGTTAGAAAACTCGTTTCATCCACCTTTGAACTGGATGAATCCACCTTTAATACTCGTTAACGAATGTTTGAACTAGATGAATCCACCTTTAATACTCGTTAACGAGTGTTTAAACTGGATGAATCCACCTTTGATACTCGTTAACGAGTGTTTGAACTGGATGAATCCACCTTTGATACTCGTTAACGAGTGTTTGAACTGGATGAATCCACCTCATAATTCCGTTTATCCACCTTGTCCCCTTGTCCCCCACTCCCCACTCAATAGGGATTTGAATCAATCCGTCCCCTTTTAACACTCCTGAGATAGTAGCCAGAAGTTGGTCTGTTATTAAGATTAAAGGTGTCCCCCCTGCGAACTTTCCAAATTTTGTAATTGGAAAAGGTCAAAGGCGTTCGGGGTTCGCATACTTCCGGTATATGATTACCAAGTACAAAGTACACCGCACCCCTACCCATAACTTTCACCAAACCGTTTTTATCCACAAGAACCGATGTACTTTCACTAACCCCTATGCCCAAAACACTGCTAGATACACCGTCCTTAATTTGACGAGCAATAAAAGTCATAATTCGACCCATCCTTTCCCGCCTATCGAAGTGCGTATCTACGAGAGTTCCCTTCAAATTGCTCCAATTGAAAAAGTTGTAACTAAAAGTTATGTCCCGGTAAGGATCTTCGAGTGCGTCTCTAGTTTCAATGCCTTTTTCGGAAGAAGCACAAGCATCATAGACACAATCACTTTGAATCATCGCACCCGCACTGGTGCCACCAACACCACCACCCTTAAGGTAAACTGACTTAACGGCAGCCTCAAGCTTAGTATCTTTCCAGTAGCGGATGTATTCACATTGGTCGCCACCAGCAAAGAAAATCACATCAGCATTTCTGACTTTTTCATAAATCTCAGCTTTGTTTGCTTCTTGTCTACTGCGAATCACAAGAGTTTCCACAAATTTTACGCCCTTCATGGCATAAATTAGCCGATTGTAATCGTGATTACCATTAGTGCGGATAACTACAACATTAACTTTAGTGGTGGAGTCACTACCTCCCCTGACTTCATTAATCATCCACTGGATGGCATCATCGACATCGGGGCCACCCCCACCTAAGCTCAGAACCGGGCCCGCCAACGAAGAACGGACATCAAAATCAAAGGAGGGGGAGGGGTGGACATCAACAGTGTCACCCAGGAAGTAGCGTTTCCAGTTTTCGATAAAACGGGCTATAAGGAAGGTTCCCATATTCAACAACTTGATTCCTGTACTATTCAAGCGCCTTGCTATGCTTGGGAATGCCTTTGTCATACTAAGCTACTGGAGCAAACTGCAATTATTGCTAGGCTGTTACGCATTTTAATTGCTTATTTATTCGTGATCGTCCTTGATCATTAGTCCTTAGTCACTTGTATTTACAATTTGCCCTTAGACAAAAGACTAATGACAGTTTTAACGAAAAAATCTGCAATTTAAACGCGCACTAGCTTAACTCTGGCACTACAGAGGGTAGAATTTCCAGCGTACAGGGCTTGTACTGTTTTTTAACGCTATAAGAACCCAGAGTAATCATTAATTCTCTGTCCTACTCTGCGAAAATCTCTACATTGCTTGTGTCCTTTATAGTCCAATACGCTTGGGTTAAAATTTCAAATAAAATTTACATTGGATTTAGATCCCCGACTTCTTCAAGAAGTCGGGGATCTAACAAGTCGTTTACCAGACAACTTGCGATCGCTCCAAGGCAACTCGCTGATATACTTCTTCAGTTTGCTTGGCTAATTTTAGCCAGCTAAAGCGCCGCTCTAAATCCTTATAAGCATTATCCACCAGCCATTGCCGATAACCTGGATTGTTCAACACTTCCAAAATTCCCCAAGCTAAAGAATCGGGATTATTCGCCCAAGTAACAATGCCTGTTTTGGTATGTTGCACCACTTCTGGTAAACCACCAGTATCAGAAACTACTACAGGAACGCGAGAAGCAAAGCTTTCTAAAGCCACAATCCCAAAAGGTTCGTAAAGGCTGGGAAATACTGCACAGTCAGCGACAGTTTGGAATCTATCTAAGTATCTATCAGAGAGAAAACCTGTAAAATAGCAATGATGCCAAATTCCCAAATCCCAGGCTTGGCGCTTGAGATGGTCAGTATTGCCGCCACCAACGATGACAAGTTTAACGTTACCTCCCATTTGGGAAAGGATCTTAGGTACGGCATTGAGCAATACAGGTACACCCTTTTCATAGGTCATGCGACCGAGGTAGTAAACGATTTTCTCATCGTCTGTAGCGAATTGGCGGCGAAAATTCACAGCATGAAAATCTACATGATGTTGTTTCTTTTCGGCTCGGATACCGTTATAAATGACATCAATTTTGTCCCAAGGACTGTGTAGTACTCGTTCTATTTCTTGGCGCATATAGTCGCTACAAACAATAATCCGCCAAGCGTTGAAAGCCAGCAAGTTTTCTTTGCCATTAATATAGCCTTGGATGTCAGTGTGAATACCGTTATAGCGCCCGTATTCTGTAGCGTGAATTGTGGCAATTAGTGGTATTTGGAAATTATGTTTGAGAGCGATCGCAGCATCTCCTACTAACCAATCATGGGCATGAATTAAATCAAACGATCCCTCCTCTAGAATCAACTTACCACCGTGATCTCCCATACTCAGGTTGAGATTGACTACCCAGTGGAAAAAGTCGTTACTATAGCCGACAGGCACCCGATGCACCTTTACGCCCTCAACCACCTCATACATTGATGCCTGACCAAACTCTGCTGTAATCAGGTGGACTTCATGCCCTAGCTTTACCAGTTCCGGGTACAACTCCGCTACATGCCGCGCAATTCCCCCAACAATCCTCGGCGGAAACTCCCAACTCAGTACTAGTATCTTCATCTGCTAGACTCCCCGACGCTTTACAAATATCTAAAAAACTACATTTATCTAAAAATACAAGGATGCTGAATGCAGTGAGTATGTTTACTAAAATTTTTAGATGTCTTTGACAGTGATTTTGTTAAAGCTTATCAAAGGTTATCAACTGTATGCTATGGATAATAAGCAAGGTCAGGGTAAGCGCATCTTGTCAATAAATCCTCAAAGATGATCAATAAGTAAGCATTATTGATCATCTTTTAGGCGATACCAAATAGCCCATCATAGACATCGCTTTGAGCCTTGCGAAACAAATCAAACGAGAAACTTTGATTATTCCTTCATCCACAAACCAAGATTTTTGTCAAGACTAATTTAGATGTGCTTACCCTGTAAGCAAGGTACAATTCGTAATTTGTAATTCGTAATTAGGACAATTGAGCGCCCGTTTTGCAACTCAGGCTTTAAGAAGAGGTAAGTAGCTGTTCAGTAATTTCTAGGCTTTCAAAAGCATTTGAGCCTGTAGAAAAAGATTGTCTAATACCATTTCACTTTAATAATGATACAAATACGTTGGTAGGCACATGGCAATGCCCCTATAATAAATCTATCTGTATCAGGGTTTTCGTGAATTGGTATAACTCGTTTTCCCAATTTTTCGTTTGAAGCGTCTGAACTTGAATCTGAGTTTGTTTATTTTGATGAATTTGACGAAATTGAAGGCATTAACTCCCCCCAACCCTAGTAGGGAAGGGGGTTAGGTCTATTTTATGTTTTTTCAGGTCGAGGTGTAGCCGCAGCCAACTGTCTGTGAAAATTAAGCACTTTTAAATTAGCTTTGATCCAAGCGCAATACTGCCATAAAGGCTTCCTGGGGTACGTCCACTGTACCTACAGATTTCATTCGCTTTTTACCTTTTGCTTGCTTCTGTAATAGTTTCTTCTTCCGGCTGATGTCACCACCGTAGCACTTGGCTAACACGTCTTTCCGCAAGGCGGGGATGTGTTCGCTGGCGATAACTTTACTGCCAATAGATGCCTGAATTGGCACTTTAAATTGATGGCGGGGAATTAGTTCTTTGAGTTTTTCTGCCATTGAGCGTCCGACGTTGTAAGCTTTATCCCGGTGTACAATCATCGCCAAAGAATCTACGGGATCGCCGTTAATCATGATATCCAGCTTCACCAGAGGATTTTCACGGTAGCCAATCAGGTGATATTCCATGCTGGCATAACCGCGCGATCGCGACTTCATCTGGTCAAAAAAGTCAGTCACAACTTCCGCCAAGGGGAGTTCGTAAGTGAGGGTGGTTCGTCCTTGGGTGAGATATTTCATATCCTTGAAAATGCCACGGCGATTTTGTGACAACTCCATCAAGGTGCCGACATAGGTTTCCGGCGTAATCATCTCTACTTGGACGTAGGGTTCTTCAATTTTTTGGCGATCGTTGGGAGAAGGTAGACGGCTGGGATTATCGATGTACAGTTCCTCCCCTTTCAGGGTGATCACCTTATAAACCACCGAGGGGGCTGTAATGATTAAATCGAGATTATACTCTCGCTCTAGCCGTTCCTGGACAATTTCCATGTGCAGCAAGCCCAAAAACCCGCAACGGAAACCAAACCCCATCGCGCTAGAAGTTTCTGGTTCGTAGTGCAGCGCCGCATCGTTGAGTTCGAGCTTTTCTAAGGCTTCCCGCAAGTCTTCAAATTGATCAGCATCAATGGGGAACATGCCACAATAAACCATCGGGTTGGCTTCTGCGTAACCTGGTAAGGGTGACTCCGCTTTCGCCTTACTTAAGGTAATTGTGTCTCCCACCCGCGCATCAGCTACAGCTCTAATTGCCGCTCCCAAATAGCCGACTTCCCCAGCGTGCAGTTCTTCAACTTGCTTTTGAGTAGGAGAAAGAACGCCTAACTCATCAATTTCAAATTCTTTACCAGATGCCATTAAATGGATGCGATCGCCTTTTTTCACGGTGCCATCCATCACCCGGAAATACACAATTACTCCCCGATAGCTGTCATAATAGCTATCAAATATTAACGCCCGTAAGCGTTCATTTATCGTATTGGGTGGTGGCGGTATCCGCTCGACAACTGCTTCTAAAATCTGATCAATACCAATTCCTTCTTTAGCAGAGGCCAGAATCGCCCCACTGCAATCTAGACCAATAATTTCTTCAATTTCACCTATTACCCGTTCTGGTTCAGCCCCTGGCAAATCAATTTTATTCAAAACCGGGATAATTTCCAGGTTATTCTCTAACGCTAAATATACATTCGCCAAAGTTTGCGCTTCCACACCTTGGGACGCATCTACTACCAATAGCGCTCCTTCACAAGCTACAAGAGAGCGGGAGACTTCATAAGAGAAATCCACATGTCCCGGAGTATCAATTAGATTCAGCACATACTGCTGACCATCCTTAGCTGTGTAGTTCATCCGGGCAGCTTGCAGCTTAATTGTAATCCCGCGCTCCCGTTCCAGATCCATATTGTCGAGAAACTGTTCCTTCATCTGTCGGTCTCCAACAGTGCCAGTAGCTTGCAGCAAGCGATCGGCAAGGGTTGATTTCCCGTGGTCGATGTGAGCAATAATACAAAAATTGCGAATGCGAACTGCGGGAACGTCAGTCATATACTATCTTTGCCTTAGCAGCAACCAAAGTTAAAAGAGCAATTTACTTAATGTATTTTAATGCTTTATTAGCCAAGACGCTTCTAGCTTTTAGTGCTGAGTGCTGATACCGATTACCTGTGAGGTTGCTTTAGAACTTGGAACCCCAAGTCTCACCAAGCTTAATTTTTTGCAGTTTCACAAAGAATTGGTATGAGTTAGGAGTTATCATTCTCCCTCATCTCCCTCATCTTCCCCTGCCTCTCTTCACCCCATCTTTAAGTTTCGATCTAAATAGGTGGACTTTTAAGAATATTATGAAAGTCTATTTGTCACTGCTAGTAATCATCAGCTAGGAGCGTACAATAAATGTAAGTAAGTACATGTAGGGATCGTGGGCAATTACCACCCGTAAATGCCCGGAATCACTGATTTCTCGGCAAAACTTATAAAGCTATTGTCTAGTCAGTTATATGAAAAATGCGATTTGAAAGTTAAAGCTGTTACTTTGGTGCTATTTCAGGGAACTATCTAACTGTGCCCTTGAAGATTTTTCAACGAATTAGCCCAAATGATGAATATAACTACTTTACAAAACTTTAGACAAAACCAATTCAGAGTATATCAAATCTATGAATATGCAAGAGAAAACTACCGAAGCGGAAAACACACGAGCCGATAAGGTAGAAATTGCTGTCCGCCTAGACTCAGAGTTACTAGAGCAAATTCAGCATCTCACCAATGATCCCAGTAAAGTCATTGAAGTGGCGATTCGCCAGTGGTTACGGGGTGAAATCCTTAGGGATGATGAACTGACACGCACCCCTGTGCGTACCCCTGTTCCTCCTCGGGGTGAATGGAACGATTGACGTGATCAATCAGCTGTCAATGCAAGTTAAAAAAATGAAGTTTGTCAATCTAGATTTCAAAACACCAAGAAATACCCAATAAAACGAAAAAGCTGTAAAAATTTCTGCAAAAATTTGAACAGCTTTAGTAAAATTACGGTCGGATACCCTTTGTCTATCCAACTCAATTAATGACTATTACTGCCAATTCCCAATTGCCAAATGTATTTTCCCAAAATCTGGAATCTATCACCAGTAAGACTGATGGCTCATTACCAACTCAAGGAGCCGAGTTGGTGTATACGCAAGATGGGGCAGGGCGCTATCTGACCTTTTGTTGGCAGCACAGCGAACTCCTGGGGTTAAATACTGAAAAAGTAGTTGACGATCTGAACCAGTCCCAAACCTTTGCCCCAGTGGATAAGGTTACTTATTTGGAACGATTGCAGCGAATTTTGACAAGTTTGATGCCAGAAAGGTTTCAGTGCTGGTTTAGCTACCACCAGAAATTATTTGAATTGGACTTAGTGATTAGTCCGATTATGCCGAGTTTGGGAACGACTGCCACTACAGTTTTAGTGATGGGAAGGTTAGTGCAAGCGACACCAAACAAAAAACAAGTGCGTATGGCATCAAAAACGCCCACACAAATAGAGTTGGCTTTACGTTCACAGCAACACCAAAAACTGGTAAATCGTATTACCAGAAATATTCGCCGGACATTGGATTTCGATATTATTTGGCAGCAAACAGTTGACAGTTTAGGGAAAGCACTGCGGCTAGAGCGCTGCATTATTTGTCGTCCTTACCAGCCTTGTAGCTTAAAAGTGAAAGTGATGGCTGAGTATCATCAGCCAGAACTCAACTCAATCATACTAGGCTCAGAAGAAATAGATATAGCTTCTGAGCCTGCCTTTGCTCAGGCTTTGACAACCCTAGAACCAGTTGTGATGGAAGTGCCTGGATACACATCTGGGCGGCAGAAAACTTTGGTGATTGCGACTTGCTATCAAGACCAAGCCAATGGATTGGTTGCCTTGACTTGGCAGGATGAATGCTACACACTAACAGAATCGGAATTAGAACTGGCAAAAGAAGCAGCAGATCAATTAGGAACTGCGATCGCACACGCTACTTTATATAAAGAATTAGAAGCAGCGCGTCAAAAAGCCGAAGAAGCTTCCCGCCTCAAAAGCGAGTTTCTGGCTAATGTATCCCATGAAATTCGTACCCCCCTCAACGGGATGATCGGCTTTTTGAAGCTGATTTTAGAAGGGATGGCAGATGATCCAGAAGAACAAAACCAATTTTTGGCAGAAGCTCACCAATTATCGATACATCTGCTGAATATCATCAACGATATTTTGGACATTGCCAAAATTGAAGCGGGCAAAATGGATCTAGTTTACGCTCCTGTCAAGCTAGATGAGCTATTCAGTGATGTAGAAAGTTTCATGCGTCCCCAAGCAGAAATGAGAAACCTCAGCTTCCGGATGCAAATGCCTGCTACCTCTGACGAAATCATTGTCCTAAGCAACTACCAACGATTGCTACAAGTTATGCTCAATTTACTAGGTAACGCCATCAAATTTACTCATGAAGGTGGTGTCACTGTCAGTGCCGATTTAGTACTCAAAAAAGCGAAGCCGAACTTTCAAGGTCAGGAATTTCCTGGCATGGTGAGAGTCCGTGTGGCAGACACTGGCATCGGCGTTTCTTTGGACAAACAAGATAAACTGTTTCAATTATTCTCTCAGGTGGATGGCTCCCGCACTCGCCAGTACGGCGGTACAGGTTTAGGACTGGCAATATCCCAGAAGCTAGTGGAGGCAATGGGCGGCGAGGTACATTTTTATAGTCTGGGCGAAGGACTTGGTTCAACAGTGACATTTACAGTGCCACTATATCAACAGCCAGTCATGGTTTCATCTAGTGATAGCGACTCAACAAACAGTGCTGAGTGCTGAGTTAAGAGTTAGGATACTTGGCAATACTGGGTTTTAAGTTTTAAACATTATTATTTAATAACAAAATTGGGGATTGGAGATTGGAAAGAATTCCGTCCCTAGTCCACAAAATTGTATAATTATAGGCTGGTTTGAGGAAAAAACACAACAAACGCCTAAATGTTGGCTTTCGCTTTGTTCTACTCAATTTACGAAAAATAGTATTTTTAACCCCTTTTTACGGTGACGTATAGTTAAAAGCATTAAATCCTGCGTTCGTTAGACTGCAAAGCAGAATCTAAAGGCTAGAGTAAAGTAAGAGGCTCACACCAACGTAATTACTGTCTTCTCTACCAGACGCCCTCTCAACGCAGCCTCAACTCTTAGAGAGGCTGCGCCAACGAGTCCGCCTACAGAGTGTCATTAGTAATTATGAATTACGAATTGTTAATGCCCAATGACGCCACTTGCCTCAACCGGGGGAACCCCAGCAACGCAGTGGCTCTCCCCAATGCCCATCATTAACTTAGCAGGTCTAAAACTATGGAACTCACAATTGACAATGTTGAAACAGTCTTAGATGAAATGCGCCCTTATCTGATGTCTGATGGCGGCAACGTGGAACTCGTAGAACTCGATGGACCTGTTGTAAAACTGCGGTTGCAAGGTGCTTGTGGTTCTTGCCCCAGTTCTGCAATGACCCTGAGAATGGGTATTGAGCGCCGCCTCAAGGAAATGATTCCCGAAATTGCAGAAATTGAGCAAGTGGTGTAAAAGTTAGGAGTTAGGAGTTAGGAGTTATGAGTTTTGAATCAACTCCTAACTCCTTATTCTTAACTCCTAACTATTCTTATGTCCCATCCTCTTTACATCGCTTTTATCTGGCATCAACATCAGCCGCTGTACAAATCTCCTGGCAGCGGCGTTTCGCTATCTTCGAGTCAGCAGTACCGTCTACCTTGGGTACGTTTACATGGGACTAAAGATTATTTGGATCTGGTATTGCTATTAGAGCGGTATCCTAAGTTACACCAAACAGTGAATTTAGTTCCATCGCTGATATTGCAACTTGAAGATTATATTGCTGGTACTGCTTTTGACCCTTACCTTACAGCCAGCTTGACACCAGATGAACAACTCAAGCAGCAACAGCGGGAATTCATTATCCAACACTTTTTCGATGCCAATCACCACACCCTGATTGACCCCCATCCCCGCTATGCCGAGTTGTACCAGCAAAGGCAGGAGAAGGGGCAAGCTTGGTGTTTGGCAAATTGGGAATTGCCAGATTATGGTGATTTGCTAGCTTGGCACAATTTGGCTTGGATCGATCCGCTCTTTTGGGATGACCCGGAAATTGCTGCTTGGTTAAAACAGGGGCGGAATTTTACTTTAAGCGATCGCCAGCGCATTTATTCCAAACAGCGAGAAATTCTCAGCCGCATTATCCCCCAACATCGAAAAATGCAGGAGGCGGGGCAGTTAGAAGTTACCACCACGCCTTATACTCACCCGATTTTGCCCTTACTAGCTGATACCAACTCTGGTCGGGTAGCTGTGCCTAATATGATATTGCCTGAGCAGCGATTTCAGTGGGCAGAAGATGTTCCCCGCCACTTGCGGAAAGCTTGGAACTTCTATAAAGAACGCTTTGGACAGATACCTCGTGGTTTGTGGCCTTCGGAACAGTCAGTAAGTCCACAGATACTTACAGACATTATTAACCAAGGATTTAAGTGGATATGCTCAGATGAAGCCGTCTTAGGGTGGACGCTGAAAAACCTTTTTCATCGGGATGGGGCGGGGAATGTGCAGCAACCAGAACTGTTGTACCAACCGTACCGCCTGCAAACCGCAGAAGGCGATTTGTCAATTGTGTTTCGTGACCACAGATTATCAGATTTGATTGGCTTTACCTATAGTGCGATGCCAGCAAAACAGGCAGCAGCAGACTTAGTGGGACATTTGCAAGCGATCGCTAAAATGCAAAAAGACAGTCAAAGTGAACAACCTTGGCTAGTTACCATTGCTTTGGATGGGGAAAATTGCTGGGAATTTTATCCCCAAGACGGCAAACCCTTCCTTGAAGCTTTGTATCAAAGTTTGAGCGATGAACCCCACCTCAAACTCGTCACCGTATCTGAATTTCTGGAAGAATTTCCAGCCACAGCCACTATTCCCGGAGGGCAACTACATAGCGGTTCTTGGGTGGATGGCAGCTTCACCACTTGGATCGGCGATCCTGCCAAAAATCGTGCTTGGGATTACTTGATAGAAGCCAGGAATCTGTTGGCAAGTCATCCCGAAGCAACGGAAGAAAACAACCCAGAAGCGTGGGAAGCATTATATGCCGCAGAGGGTTCTGACTGGTTTTGGTGGTTTGGTGCAGGACACTCCTCAAATCAAGATGCCATCTTTGACCAGTTATTTCGAGAACATCTGTTTGGCATTTACAAGGCATTAAATGAACCTGTACCGTCCTATCTCAAGCAACCAGTGGAAATCCACGAAGCACAGGGAAACCACACCCCACAAGGGTTTATTCATCCCGTCATCGATGGTAAAGGTGATGAACAAGATTGGGACAAAGCTGGACGCATAGAAATCGGTGGGGCACGGGGGACAATGCACAATAGCAGTGTCATCCAGCGACTTTGGTATGGCGTGGATCACCTCAATTTTTATTTGCGGCTGGACTTTAAAAGTGGCGCTGCACCAGGGCAAGATTCGCCAACAGAGTTGAATCTGCTGTGGTTTTATCCAGAAAAAACAATGGTCAACAGCCCAGTTCCCTTGGCAGATTTACCAGATGCAGCCCCACTTAATTACCTTTTCCACCATCTTTTGGAAATTAACTTGCTGACACAATCGATTCAGTTTCGGGAAGCTGGAGACAATTGTCAATGGCATCCCCGTTTCAGTCGCGCTCAAGTAGCAATAAATAGTTGTTTAGAGTTGGCAGTGCCGTGGGCAGACTTGCAAGTTCCGCCAGATTATCCGTTGCGCCTGATTTTGGTGCTTGCGGATGAAGGGCATTTTTCCAATTACTTACCAGAAAATGCTTTGATTCCCATTGAGGTGCCTTAGAACTCACTACCCTTGGTGTCACAAAATACTTATACCAATTCTTTGTGAAACTGCACAAAATCAGGCTTGGTAAGACTTGGGGCAAAATTCCCTTGTTCTATGTAACCTCACAGGTAATCAGTATTAGTCCAGTGGGCGTTTAACTCTAGCTACTATCTCAATTTACAAGACTTAGGGCTTAACAAGGGGCAAAATCCCCTTGTTAAAGGTCGGCAAAGTTGCGCCACTACAGGTGATTTATGTGTTGCAGAGATTTTTGGAAAACATATTTAATTCTTTCTTGTCAATCCGTAAGTTCTACAAAAATTTATTTTTGCTTTTTGAATTTTTAATAGAAAAGTAATGATGATTTAGCAAAGATGCAGTAATTTTACTGTTGCCAAGGAATATTTATCGTAAAATTAGAGACATCTCAGAGTAAATATTCTATACTAATGAATCGCTTTTATCAGAAAATAACGAATTCTCTAGAGAGCATTTCACAGCAAACTCAACTTGGTCAGATGTGTGGTTCCAAGAAGCTATTTCGCGATCGCTATGAAATATTGCAAATTTTGGGTAGAGGTGGTTTTGGCATTACCTTTTTAGCCAAAAATACCATATTACCTGGAAAGCCACTGTGTGTTATTAAACAGCTTTGTCCGAAAGTGACTAATCCGCAAAGTTGGCAAAGGGCATGTATGCGCTTTGAAAAAGAGGCAAGAACTTTGGGTCAACTCGGTAGTCATTCCCAAATTCCCATGTTATTAGACTACTTTCAGGCGAATGGAGAATTTTTTTTAATTCAAGAATACGTACCGGGTTTGACTTTGGCACGAGAAGTGCGGCAAACTGGACCCAAAGGTGAAACCTCAGTTAAACATTTTTTACAAGAATTATTACCAGTATTACAGTATCTTCATCAACATCGTGTAATTCATCGGGATATTAAGCCTCAAAATTTATTGCGGTGTGAGGATGATGGGCGGCTAGTGCTGATTGATTTTGGTGCGGTAAAAGAGCAATTAGTTGACGTTTGTGAAAAGTCAATCAATCAAGCTGCACACACCAATTTTATTGGGACTAGAGGATTTGCACCACCAGAACAGTTTTCTCTACATCCAGTTTATGCCAGTGATATTTATGCACTGGGTATAACTTGTATTTATATGTTGACTGCTAAAAATCCTTTAGAGTTTGAATACGACGCGAATTCTGGTGAGATATGCTGGCAAAAAGAGGTAAATATTAGCAACAGTTTCGCTCATATTTTAGGAAAAATGGTGAAAGTTACGTTAAATGAGCGGTTTAAGACTGCCGATGAAGTGATGAAAGCTTTAAGTAATAAAAGCTATTTGCCTACTTTGGCTAACTGTCTAACTACCCAAAAATCAAATAATAAAAGTATTACACAACACGAAAATTCTCCCGAAAATCCTGATGTATACATACCACCTGCTGCCAGAACTGCTAGTGCTATTCGGAAATGGAGAGCAAAGCTCAAGTAAACAAGGTGACAAAATTAAGGTTGAAGCTTTATTTGGCTAAGGTATCAAATGAATAATTAATTATGGGCGATTTAAAATATTAAAAACAAATCTAGTAAGCATTTTGACTTGATTTCATAGTCAGTAATGGTTAATTAATCAGGGTTTAACTTAATACTTAGTCAATTGTCGCTTGCCAATATACAAGCAAAATTACTAGGGCTAACATTTCGGAAAAAATTTCTATTCAGATTATTATATAATCGAAAGAATAATTAATATTATGGCTCTCGTAGTTTTCCACAGATAAGGAAGACTGACCACTATTTACAAACGCTAACGATATAAGTAATTCCCCAATCCCCAGACAGGGTTTTCTACCACAAGTAAGCGAGAGTCAATTTTCTTAAGGGAAATGTTAGGGGCAAACTTAGCCTAAGTTGTCATGCAGTCGCGCCTGTCAGATCATGATCTGCTGCTTAAATCCCGATTGCCCAAATCCCCTGAATCCCAATGGAAAGAAGTTTTGCCAAAGTTGTAGCACCCCATTGGTGTCACTTTTAAGAAATCGCTTCCGTGTCATCCGAGTCCTTTCAGATGAGGGGGGATTTGGCAGAACCTATCTATCAGAAGACGTAGATAAACTCAATGAACGCTGTGTTGTTAAGCAATTAGCTCCAAAATTCCAAGGAACTTGGTCGCAAAAAAAGGCGATGGAGTTGTTTGCAGAAGAAGCGCAGCGACTACAAGACCTTGGGGAACATCCCCAAATTCCGACTTTGCTAGCTTACTTTGAGCAAGATGGCTGTCTATACTTAGTGCAGCAGTTTATCAATGGGGAGAATTTGTTAAAGGAGTTGCAACAGCGCAAGGCATATAAAGCTAGCGAAATTCAATCTATTTTGCTAGATTTACTGCCCATCCTCAAATTTATCCACGATCGCAAAGTCATTCATCGGGATATCAAGCCAGAAAATATTATCCGCCATAAAAGTGATGGGCGATTAAGTCTGATTGATTTTGGTTCCTCAAAGCAATTCACCGCGAGAGTGCAGCAGAAATCTGGCACATCAATTGGTTCGCATGGTTATTCTCCCCTAGAACAGATTAGAGATGGTAAAGCTTTTCCCGCCAGTGACTTATTCGGTTTAGGGGCTACCTGCTTTCATTTGCTAACGGGAAATTCCCCCTTTCAGTTGTGGATGGAATCTGGGTACGCTTGGGTGAGTAATTGGCGGCAATATTTGCGGAGTCCATTAAATCCGGAGTTGGATTTTGTGATCGACAAGCTTTTGAAAAAAGACATTCAACAACGTTACCAGTCAGCCGATGAAGTCCTCAGAGACTTGACTCCAAAACAACTACTTGCACTACCACCAGCCGGAAAATCCTCTGGAAAAATACCACCAACTAAAGCCCCATATTTACCAAAAAGTTATCCCTTACTGAGAATTTTGATTTTGTTGAGTGCTTTGATTCTGTTGTTCGGATTCCAAAAATCTTGGTATAAACATTTTCGCCGGATTCAGACTAGTTTGGTTTCTAAGCTTCAGCACAATAGCCCTGGCAAAGATGAAGCGCTTTTAGGTCAACCCCCAAAGATTACCTTGGCAAAGGTTTCCTTAGCTAACACCCTCCAAGGACATGGAAACTCGGTTTTATCTGTCGCCATCAGCCCCGATGGCAAAACCATTGCCAGCAGTGGCGGCGATCGCACCATCAAACTTTGGAATCTAGCAACCGGAAAAGCAATCTCTTTACTCAACGGGCATTCTCAGCAGGTGAATGTCGTTGTTATCAGCCCAGACGGCAAAACTCTGGTTAGTGGTAGTGATGATAACACCATCAAAATCTGGAATCTGACAACGCGAAAGCAAATTCGCACTTTGCAGGGGCATTCTGACTCAATTCATGCCCTGGCCATCAGTGCTGATAGCGAGACTCTAGTTACTGGCAGTGATGACAACACCATCAAAATCTGGGATTTGGCAACAGGAGAGCAAATTCGGACACTGGCAGGGCATACATTTTGGGTGCGATCAGTAGCCATCAGCCCCGATGGTGTGATTCTTGCCAGTGGTAGTTTTGACAAAACTATCAAAATCTGGAATCTAACAAAGGGATACCCAATCCGCACACTAGAAGGAAATTCTCAAACCGTAACAACCGTAGCAATTAGCCCAGATGGGAGAACTTTAGCCAGTGCTAGCCGTGATCGCACCATCAAACTTTGGAATCTACCTACGGGAAAAGAAATTCGCACACTGGCGGGACATGACAACACTGTCACATCCGTAGCCTTCAGTGCCGATGGTAAAATTCTTGCTAGTGGTAGCCGCGATCGCACCATCAAATTGTGGAATCCAGCTACAGGAGAAGAAATGCTCACATTGGCAGGGCACACCAACACTGTGACATCCGTCGCTTTCAGTCCTGATGGCAAGACCCTTGTCAGTGGTAGTGAAGACAATACTATTAAGATTTGGCAGTTGTCTCAGTGAAAATCTCTCCTCTGGTAGAGGAGAGTAAAACTAAATTGTCTAATATAGCTTTCCACCTTAGCGTTGCGGGACGTACCCCTACGGGGAAGCAAGCTACGCGTTAGCGTCTCCAAGAGTTGTCCGGGGCGCGGCATGAACCAAAAAATCTTTTATCTAAAATCTAAAATTCGTAGTCAATTGTGAATTATGGGTATGCACACTTATGTCATGAAAGTCTCACGCAAAAATGCAAAGGAAAACCTATAAAATCATCTGGGATTTATTTATGCAATATTTGAATTATTAAGCCCACCCCTGACCAAAATCACTGGATTTTTAAACCAGAAACGATCGCTGTGGAAATATTGCTTTCACTTCTGGGCATCTGTCATCCCTGAAGACGTAATTTTTAGTTTTAAAAAGAAATATTTCCCCTTCTGGAATCGAGCTAGCTTGAATGCGATCGCTAACTACACTATTGCCTAATTTGCCATGCATCGGAATCTATATGTATACCAAAATCCTTATTTGGCTGATTACAAATGCAACTTTAAGCAGATTTATATTTGCAGCTAAAGATTGATGCTGGCGCTGTCAGAACTTAATAAACTTTAATTATAATTAAGAGCAATTTAACTGAGGAATGTGATCGTGAAACGCTTTAATGTCTCTAAAATTCTGGGAAGTAGTGTTCTAGCTTTAAGTTTGGCTACGTTACCCACAGTTCTACCTGCTTCTGCTCAGACAACAACCACTCCTGATCCTAGTGTTACAAATACTACTACAGATCGCACTGCTACTGACGGAAATCATCGGGATGGTGATTGGGGTTTACTGGGCTTGCTCGGTTTATTTGGTTTATTTGGTCGCAAGAGCCGCAGAGGCGATGATATTATAGGTAATGGTGACTCTAATGTGGTAGGCTCCTCTGGCTCCCGTTCTAACTTTTAGGCAGCATGTAAAAATAAGTTGTACAAATTTGATTTGGAATGGGTTGCTAAATATAGCTTTCGCATGAAAAATGTTCTGGCTATTTTTACACGCCTCCTTAATAAAGAATTGCGTTGTAATTTGGCGTAAGTTCTAAAGATAATTATAGGTAAAGCCTGCATTAGCAGGCTTTGTTTGTGTGTTTATATTTTTTTGTATACATATAATTGATAAAAAATGGAAGATTCAGTATTTATTATATTTCTTGCCTTTGGGTGTATTTGGATTTTGATGGGAGTTGTAGGTTGGATTGCCTTTTTAAAATCTGAGGGTGAGGAAATTAAGTTTGGCAAGTGGGGACTTATAGTTGCTATTCCAATCCTAATACCAATAATTGTTACTTTGATTATTGGCATATTTTATCATTAACTGTTAATTGCACCCTTAACCGAAATCACTGTACTTTCTATACCAGAGGCGATCGCTAAACCTCTTCTAGGCTGCCACCAGGTGCGAAAGCGGTGATTCATATCAATTTTGGATTTTGGATTTTGGATTTTGGATTACGAGTCTCTTAATCCTCTGATTTCTAAGGAGGAAAAGAGAGGATAAAGCCTTAACCCAAGTGTATTGGACTACATAAGTACTGTCTTCAATTACGAATTACGTTAGCGTAGCGTCATTACGAATTATTTAATTGCTTCTCCCCGTGGTGGATAGCCCTTCTACTATCAGAGATGGAGTATAACAAGAACCATTCCAATCAGCATCGTTGCCTAGTGCAACCAATTGCTTCAGGGCTATGTAGACATTACCTGCAACCATCGTATCTTTAACGCGCCCAATTACGTGACCATTTTGCACGCGGTAGCCTAAATCAACGTTGATTGAAAAATCTCCAGAAATACTGCCGCCATCACCCAGCATTTGATCCACAATTAAGCCATCATCTAGTTGTTGAATTAAATCTGGTAGTGATGCCGAACCTGGCTGGATGAGAAAATTAAATAAACCAGGAGTGGGATAGCTACCTAAACCAGGGCGAAAACCATTTCCAGTGGTGTCAGTACCCAGTTGGCCTCCGGTGGTACGATCGCTATAGAAACGCTGTAAAATCCCGTTTTGAATAAATACTAAAGATTGAGTCGGAGTGCCTTCATCATCAAAAGGACAACTGTAAGGGCCCGCTTTCGGGTCTTGGTAGAGGGTAAGGCTGGGTACAACTACTTGCTTGCCCAAACGTTCTGCCCAAGGCGAAGCTACTTCTAAAACTCGCTTACCATTCAAAGCTTCTTGCACAGTACTCCAAAGCATATCGGCGGCTTTAGAAGTGAACAAAACCGGGACGCGACCAGTAGGAGGTGAGACATTTTCTCTGGCCCAAATTAACCTCTGTAAAATTTGATTAGCTAATCTCTCAGGGTGGAGTTCGCCCCGCTTAGTTTCACCATCGGAAACACTTAAAAAATCATCGCCACGCACCCATTCTGCTGATATGTAGCAGCTGAGAGTAGTGTCAGTGTAGTGACAATCTAAACCTTTGGTATTGATTAGTCTAGTGGTTTCAACATCACATTCCCAGTCACCATTGCATACAACATCGGCATTGGCATCACGGATGAGTGCGATCGCTTCTTTGCCCCAATCTACCAAAATCTCTATCGGCACACTTTCCCCTATATCTGGGTAGGAGGGCTGAACGTTAGAGCCTAATTCTACTGTTTCTGGTTGATTGAGTTGACTTAGTGCCAGAGCTTTTTCCACCATCACTTCGGCGAGGACAGAACCGTAAGCCACCGTAAGTCCCGGACGCCCGTTTCGCCAAAGCCGCAATGCTGTGCCTTCAGATTGGTTGGTTTCTAGCTGTTTGAGTCGGTTTGCCTCAAAAAACACTGGACGAGAAAGCGATCGCGACTGATACACCTCAGCAGCTTCGGCTCCAGATTTTATCGCTAGTTCCAGCAACTGTTCGGCTAGTGTATCTTGTGACAAATTTTCAGAAACCATGACCCTTAGTGCATTGTGGATTTTGAACCGCATATCAACGCTGTCTCAAGAAAAGTGCGATGTCTACGACGGGCTATTCGGCGTCGCACTTTTTGCTGATGGAGGCAGCATAACTATCAAAAAATTATCAGCGTGCCTTTGCAGTTGTGATTTGGAAGTGCAGATCAATGCTGATGAACGCAGTTAATTATCCCAAATCATCGCCATGTCTTAACGGATCTTAGCGATCGCCATTTTTAATCATTAGTCATTTCTGCCCAATGTCCTTTTTCAGAGGTTAACCTCTTGCAACAGCCAAAAACCAGCAAAAGATTCTGCTTTGGGATCAGACTGGACACCGAGAAAATGCACCCCATTAGCTTTTTGCTTGGCTTCTTCAAAACCTTTGGCTTCTGCTAAGATTTGAGGTTTTTTGATATTTGCCACAATCCAGCTTTCAGTTACACCAGTTTCTAAAAGCAATCTCGCCTCTTCGCTGCTGTCAAATCTTAAGAAAGCCAACTCCAAACCAGACATCCAGCCTGCCAAGGGCAACGCTCTAGATGAGAAAATCAAAATACCAGGAATACGGGCTTCGGGTGAAACTTGCGCCAACTCTAGGGGGAAAGCTTCACCAAAGCCAATTTCCCACTCTGGCATATCTGCAAAATCCGCAGCATCTAAGGTAACAAATACCCACTGCTGTCCTTCCAAAGCATCTGGTAAACGTTGCGGCAAAGGTTTTTCTAAACGGACTGAAGGATTAGTCCCCCCTTGATACCCTGATTCTTGAGGATACACTTCCTCCATCCGCTGTTCTAACCATTGGTTGAGAAGCAAAGTGCGGCGGCTAGGCTGGGCGGGAATGCCCAAGTCTTGGCAAGCTTTAGTAATCATGTTGTTCATTTGGCGGCGGAAAAAGCGGATTTTAATTGGTGCTTTTCCAGCTTTGTTAATAGCCTCCTGTAATGCTGTCCGCAACCAGCCTGAATTTACCTGGGTACTGGGACAATATTGAGCATAGCGAAACAAAGAATCTGCTTTTGTGCTGATATCCAAGGGACTTTCGCAGACTAAAACTTCCCAAATTTTTTTCTGATTAGCGTCCAATATCGGACGGGAGTAAAAATCGATTTCCCAAATACTGCCCATGTTTTGCGGTAAAAATCTGGCTGTTATGTTTTCCTGATATTTTGATCATACGAGTGTTAGGGCAGCATTGGGCATTGGGCATTAGGAATGCAGATTTTGAGTATCTGAGGTAGATGAACGGAGTTCTGAGGTGGATGAACGGAGTTCTGAGGTGGATGAACGGAGTTCCGAGGTGGATGAACGGAGTTCCGAGGTGGATGAACGGAGTTCCGAGGTGGATGAACGGAGTTCCGAGGTGGATGAACGGAGTTTCGAGGTGGATGAACGGAGTTCTGAGGTGGATGAACGGAGTTCTGAGGTGGATGAACGAGTCTCTGAACTTAATGCTTCAAATTCTAAGGGAACTCGAAAAAATAAATTATCCAATTTCTGGAATAAAAACGATGTTCCATCCCCAGCTAAGGAACGTGGATTAAATAAAATACAAAACTTCATCCTCTATCTTGCTTCCCTCTCCTTTACAAGGAGAGGGATTGAGGGTGAGGTAAGTCAGGGACATAAATTGTATGTTATTTAATTCTTATTCCTAAGTGCCCCCTACTCCTTTACCATAAAAGCGTTCGCGTAGCGTCCCGCAGGGATGGGATATCTTTTTATTTAGAAGTCCCTAACTCTTCACCATCTCCCTTATTTCTCATGACAGTTTGAGAAATTACAGTATAAATAACCTGTTATAGATAATTTATATGAGTAGATTGCAGAAATTTGGCTATTGGACTTATGTCTTCTCAACTATTGTTATAAGTTTACTTGTACTCCGAGTTAATTTTTGCCTGTTAACAGTGTCAGCCAAAGATTATGCACCTGGAAAACTTAGTCCTGATGCACTAATGCAATTAAAGAACATCAAACGACGGTTAAATGCAGGTGAAGGAAAAACGATGCAGGCGTTTTTCCCAGAAGGATGGTTTTTTAGCCATATA
>NZ_JBALCO010000166.1:0-16280 GCF_036919595.1 Nostoc sp.
TTGCCATCCGGGCTAAAACTGGCGCTGTTGACATAGCTATTATGCCCTTTGAGTTCGGCGATTTGCTTACCGGAAATGTCCCACACCCGCGCGGTCTTATCATAACTGGCGGTGAGAATGCGTTTGCTATCCGGGCTAAAACTGGCGATGTTGACAGGTTGAGTATGCCCTTTGAGTTCGGCGATTTGCTTACCGGAAATGTCCCACACCCGCGCGGTCTTATCTGCTGAGGCAGTGACAATGCGTTTGCCATCTGGGCTAAAACTGGCGCTGTTGACATAGCTATTATGCCCTTTGAATTCGGCGATTTGCTTACCGGAAATGTCCCACACCCGCGCGGTGTTGTCATTACTGGCGATGAGAATGCGTTTGCCATCTGGGCTAAAACTGGCGGTGTTTACATAGCTGTTATGCACTTTGAGTTCGGCGATTTGTTTACCCGAAATGTCCCACACCCGCGCTGTTTTGTCATTACTAGCGGTGACAATGCGTTTGCCATCCGGGCTAAAACTGGCACTGTAGACATAGCTGGTATGCCCTTTGAGTTCGGCGATTTGCTTACCGGAAATGTCCCACACCCGCGCGGTGTTGTCTGCTGAGGCAGTGACAATGTGTTTGCCATCTGGGCTAAAACTGGCGCTGTTGACATAGCTGGTATGCCCTTTGAGTTCGGCGATTTGCTTACCGGAAATCTCCCACACTCGCGCGGTCTTGTCTGCTGAGGCAGTGACAATGCGTTTGCCATCCGGGCTAAAACTGGCGCTGTTGACACTACTGGTATGCCCCTTGAGTTGATTTCGCTCGTGAATGTTGTCAAGAATTGTCTGTAAAGCTAACTGGGGGCTAGCAGCTGGATATTCTTCTAGTGGGCGACCATCTTTGACTAGCCTTTGCAACTCTTGACCCGCCTGCATTGCTGACAGTAATGATTCTATTTCTTCTGATGAAAAGTATTGCCAAGCTGTGATTCCTTGTCGTTCTAACTCTGTACCTGTCTTTGCCTCATCCTTGAGGCGAGATGCTTGATTTGCCAGTACTCCGGCAATTCCTACTAAAACAAAAGATATAAACAGTACTCCTGAGCCAAAACGAATCCGCTGTGTTGCCTTTCGGTTAGCCTGTGCCAAAATTGTCTTAGCCTGTTGAGATTGTTTTAGCTCCTCTTCTGTTAGCAGGCGTTGCTTTCTTTCCTTATCCAGTTCCGCTATCAATTCATTTAACTTCGGCTGCTGTTGCTGGCGAATAAACAAAGCTATGTAGTCATGCACCAGTTGATAACGGTCAAAAGGATTCTCTGGTAACAAAACCACCAAGCCAGATTTGACAAAAATCTCTAAAACCAAATCTAATTTGCTGATGTCAAAAGCTTTATCCGCCCTAGCTTCTAATCCCCCCGCCTGCGGCGACCCCCCTTTTAAGGGGGTAGAAGAAATTAAGCCCCCCTTTTTAAGGGGGGTTGGGGGGATCACCGAGATGTATTGCTGCAAATCACGTTCCAATTCAGCGCGAGTCTTCAGAGGGCGAGTTCCTTTTTCATCCGTCAGCAAATACAGTAATATGTCTGCTGCTTGCTGATTTTCTTCACCACAATCATTAACAACTTCATCCAAATAACGCTTAACCAATTCGTCCTTAGTGCCACGCTGCTGATATTCTGCCAGAGTTGTAATATTCTCCGTTTGCAGTTGCGCCCCCACAACCTGCAACTCAATGGGACGAACTTCACCCAATTCCCCGGCTAAATCTAGCACCAGTTGTTCAACTAAAGCATCTTCTAAGTGAAAACTAGTATTTTCAGTTAAACGCTGAATAATTGACTTCGCATCAGCCGGTGAGAAATTCCCCAACTTGTAAAGCACATTATTACTGAGAATGTCATTGCCAATAATCTTCAAGCTGGACAAATCATTGCACTCCAGCAAGTAATGGATGTAATCTACCCGCAGCGATAAGATAACTTTCACTGATAGAACATTCAGACACTCTCCCAGAAACTCAAAGAATTGCTTCCTTTGTGCAGGTTCGGTGTAAACAAAGAAAAATTCCTCAAATTGATCAAAAATTAGCACTGTGCGGAGGTTGCGCTGTTCATTTTCACGTAGTTGAGTGATTAGGGAGTTAGGAGTTAGGAGTGAGGAGTGGGGATTTTGAGTATTGGAGGTTGAAGTTTCGAGTTCTGAGGTCAAACGTTGAGGTTCTGAGGTCGAAGTTCCGAGTTCCGAGGTCGAAGTTTTGAGTTCTGAGGTCAAACGTTGAGGTTCTGAGGCTGAAATTTCGAGTTTTGAGGTCGAAGTTCCGAGTTCTGAGGTCGAAGTTCCGAGTTCTGAGGTCGAAGTTCCAAGTTCAGGGGTCAAAGTTCCGAGTTCCGAGGTGGAAGTTCCGAGTTCGGAAGCTGAAAGTTGAGGTTCTAAGTCTCCCCACTTCCCATTCCCCATTCCCCATTCCCCACTTCCTCCCAAAAGCCTCCCCAATTCTTCCACCCAGTTGGTATAAACGCGCATTACCACTGGCAAATAATCTTGAATCCCGATCGCTTTATTCTTTAAAGCTGGTATCAGTCCCGCATTCACCAGGGAACTTTTGCCTACACCCGATTGCCCATGAATGACTATCAGCTTATAATCATGGCGACCCATGCGTTCAATCAAACGTTCTACATCCAATAGGCGACCAGATGCAGCAATTTCTGGGGCAATATTTCCTTGGGGAGAGTTTGAGCGCAATGTTTCTACAAATGCCTGTTTTGTTGCTTCTAACCTACCTGCACCAATAAACGCCCGCAAGCCAAATTGCTGTTCAATGGAACGCTGCTGCTGTTTTATGTTGTATGCTTTGAGATATTCTTTTTGCTCAAAGTAAAGCTGCTGCAAAAACTTGAGAATATCCAAGTATAGCCTGACATCTTCTAAGGGATTACCCACATCCCTAGCAGTTTCTAAGCTGAAAGTTGCCTGTTTAATTTGACCTAAATGGTATTGAGAACGACTCAAAATAAACTGATATAAGCTCAAATCATTTGATTTAACATTTCTTTCAGAAATCTCCGATAAAACCCCTGAGATATTGGCTGATTCCAAATTGGGAATCGCAACAAAAACTTCCAAGGCTTGCTGAACAAGCTGATTTGCTTTCACCCAGTCTTTTTGAGCCAAAGCCACCTCAGCTAAAAAACCGTAATCCTTAGCTAATTCCCTTGGCTGGTTGTTATTTCGATGTACTACTAAAGCCTGTTCTGAAAGACTCTGCAACGTTTCCCACTTTTGCAACTCTCGCAAAATATCACCGAATTTAATTGCTGTATTAGCAATTAAATCTGGATTGTGAAACAGGTTAATAACATTTAGATACTCTCGAATATAATACCAAGTAGCTTGCCAATCTGGATGATTGATATCTTGATGTTTAATAGCTTTGAGATAATAACAAACCCCAATCTCACCGAGGATTTTTGCCTGTCGTTCTAAATTATTATTTTCTTGCCAGAGCTTATAAACTTTGTGATAATGCTCTAATGCGGAATCTTTTTGATTATTTATTTGTTTGATGAAACCTAATAAAGATTCTAAATTAGCTTGAATTTCTAAATTATAAACATCTGGCTGATTCCGTAAATCTCTTTGCGCCGTTTCTAGCTCAGTTTCCAGCTTGATATATACATCTACGCTAAATTTTAAGTTATTACTAAACCATTGATTAGCCGTTTCAATGATAAAATCTACTAATTCCTGTGTTGATATATCAAAATTTCTCGTAGTTGCCCAACTCTCCAAATCTGGCGCAAGCTGTATTAGTTGCTTGTAGATTTCATCGTCAATCCACAACACCAAGGGAAAAGCAAAATTCTTGCGAAACTCTTCCCGCACCTGATTTGCAGAAGTTAACATCACAGACAAATTCTGCACTGATTCCAAACCCACAACCATTACACAGGCTGGTATTTCTTCGCCGAATTCTGACTGAATCGCAGTATAAAGAGTTTTGCGAGATTGCTGCACCGCCAAGACACGAATTTCGACTTGGCAAATTTCCCGTAGTTTCTGGATGAGGCGATCGCGCTCTCTAACATAATTACACCGAGCCAGAATCAGCTTAAACTGTCCCACAGAGGACTCAATCGCCCAAGCTAATTGTGCCAGGGAGCGATCGCTATTTACATGGTCATCTTCTGATGGTTGCGAGTCTGTCATAAGTCATAAGCTGACGTAAATCTAGAGTGTAGGAGGCAAAGGAAGAATTAAAAACTACAAGTTAAACTTCCTGGCGTTTTAACTCCTGTATCAATACTTGAGTGCGTTTGCTAGCTTCTCTTGCTTGCTGTCTAAAATACTTGGCTTGTTGACGGTCACTTAAACACACTTCAGATGCTTTTCTACTAAATTCAACAGATTGTTTACTGAGTTCTTTAATACGAGTCTTTAACTCTGGGATTGTTTTCATATTTCCTCCTGTTCTGAAATTACAATCTCTAAATTTTCTCTCTCTTCATAAAGTCTATCTGCTCTACTAGCTAGAAAGCTAGCGTCCTCAAAATCGTTGTTTTCTATGGCTTTATCCGAGGCTGAATACAATTCTTCTGTGATTTGGTGCAGTTGTGCATAAGCTTTTAACAAAACATTTTTGGTTTCTGGTTTCATCATCTAATTATTCATCGATTCCCTGATTCCTCACTGTAGTTCTCTTGCTTCTGCCAAAACGGGATTAATATCGAACCAAGACTCGCCACCATCCCGATATTCAAAGACAAACCGACTGCGGATCAGTTTTTGATATCCGTGGTCATCACTCACTTTTTTCCTTTCCTTGACATGACGTAACAATTGCCACTCTTCATCAGAAATCGGCAACATGATTTCATTCCGCCGAGAACGAATAACTTGCTCTAAGGTTGCACGAGTTAGGGGAAGACTCATTTCTTCCATAATCCAGGTATTCAGCAGCCTCAGCACGTCCCGCACATGACCACCGCTCATTTGACATAACCGTTCTAGGGTCGCAGCACTATCAAAAATTTCGGTAACTTTATTTAAACGCTCCTCTGGTGTCAAATCAGGAAAAGCTCTAGCTAGTACCATCTGCTGCATGAGTGCCATTCCCTCTATATGAACACTGCCATTAGTTTTTTGTACAGGTACCATTGGTAACACCTTGGGATCTTCTGGGAAACGCTGAGTCAGCATTCCGTAATCATTGGAAAACTTCAAAGCCAAAGGCATGGTGTAGAGGAGATGACAATTAAGCTTGGTCAAAAACTCACCCTGATCGACAAATAAATATTCTTGCTGCGGACGACCCCAAGCTTTGGCACGATTATCTATGCGGTCAAGATTATCGACAATTACCACCAGACCATTTTTACCCTGCTGTTTGAGTTTAGCCACGGCAGGTTCCAACAATTCTTGATTAATCGCTTCCAGCAGCTTAGTTTTTTGCGGTGCCAAATACTGATTGAGTTTTTCTCGCAGCGTGGCGTCATTTTTCATCTTGGCGGTGATTTCCCCAATGCCTACAGACAGAGAAAGCTTTTCTTTTTCAGAGGTGACACCAAAATCGCCAACATTCGGAACCTTAACTTTTACACCCGTCACCTCGGAGTTTAAGACCTTCCAAGCCCCTTGGAGCAACTCATTAAACTTATTGGGTGACTCTAGTGTAATTTTATCCAGACTTTGACTCACCCGACGAGCGATCGCTAGTAGCACATCAGCAATATCGACATCGGTCATTTCCAAGTCATCACTAGACTCAAAATAGACCACATGGAAGCCTAACTTTTCCAGTTCTGCCTGTAACCGTAATAGTTCTGTCGATTTACCACAACCAATATGCCCAGTAAATAAAGTGCAGGTGGATTCATTTGGCTTAAAAAAAGTAATTTTCTGCTTCAGCTTGCCAAGAATATCACCACCTCGGACTGAGGAAAAATCTATGTAATACTTGCCATCAGAGCTATTGTTGACAAACAAAGTTCTGCTGGGATCGGTAGCTTGATAAAATTCCCGTAAATCTATGGGCATAAAGCTGGTAGTGCAATTATCTCGTATTGTCTTAGATATCCTTGTTCAAAAGGATAAAGTTATTTACATCTTTGCATCTTAATATTTCGGATAATTTTCGCTTTTACCTCTCTTCTCTCTTCCTCTGTGTTCTCAGCGTCTCTGCGCTTCGTTAAGGAAGATTGAAACCGCAGAGGCGCAAAGGGCACAGAGAAATAAGAGTGCAAAGATGTAAGTAATATTAAGTGATCTACCAAAACCGAGACTTTTTTTTGATACTATTTAAGACCGGACTCTTTAAATACTGATTGACGTATGAGCAAAGGTACCCTGTTTGACAAAGTTTGGGACTTACACACCGTTGGTACACTTCCCTCAGGGCTGACGCAACTATTTATCGGGCTTCACCTAATTCATGAAGTCACCAGTCCCCAGGCCTTTGCGATGTTACGCGAGAGAAGTCTAAAAGTACTGTTTCCAGAGCGTACCGTTGCCACAGTCGATCATATTGTGCCAACAGAAAATCAGGCACGTCCCTTTGACGATAGCTTAGCAGAGGAAATGATCCAAGCGCTGGAAAATAACTGTCAAGAAAACAACATAACTTTTTACAACATTGGTTCTGGCAGTCAGGGTATAGTTCATGTCATCGCTCCAGAACTAGGAATCACCCAACCAGGAATGACGATCGCTTGTGGAGATAGTCACACTTCCAGTCATGGGGCATTTGGTGCGATCGCATTTGGTATTGGTACTAGCCAAGTCCGGGATGTTCTTGCTTCCCAAACTCTTGCCCTTTCTAAACTGAAAGTCCGCAAAATTGAAGTTAACGGCACTCTCAACCCAGGAGTTTTCGCCAAAGATGTCATCCTGCATATCATCCGCACCCTTGGTGTTAAAGGTGGCGTGGGCTATGGCTACGAATTTGCAGGTACAACATTTGAGCAAATGAATATGGAAGAGAGGATGACAGTTTGCAATATGGCGATCGAAGGTGGTGCTAGATGCGGCTACGTCAATCCCGATCAAGTCACCTACGATTACCTCAAAGGCAGAGATTTTGCACCCATTGATGCAGATTGGAATAAAGCAGTGGTTTGGTGGGATTCCATCAAGAGCGATGCTGATGCCCAGTACGATGATGTAATCGTATTCGACGCTGCTGAAATTTCTCCTACTGTTACCTGGGGGATTACTCCTGGTCAAGGTATCGGTGTCAACCAGTCAGTGCCTCAACCGCAAGAACTGCTTGAAGAAGACCGATTCATTGCTGAAGAAGCTTACCGCTACATGGATTTGTTCCCCGGTCAACCCATCAAGGGTACCAAAATAGATGTCTGCTTTATTGGTAGTTGCACCAACGGCAGAATTAGTGATTTACGGGAAGCTGCAAAAATCGCCAAAGGTCGCCACGTTGCAGAGGGAATCAAAGCCTTTGTTGTCCCTGGTTCTGAAAGAGTGAAGGAAGAGGCGGAAGCTGAAGGACTGGATAAAATTTTTCAGGAAGCTGGATTTGAGTGGCGTGAACCGGGATGTTCCATGTGCTTGGCCATGAACCCCGACAAGCTACAAGGAAGACAAATCAGTGCCTCCTCTTCTAACCGCAACTTTAAAGGAAGACAGGGTTCATCTTCCGGTCGGACATTGTTAATGAGTCCGGCGATGGTCGCCACTGCTGCGATTAAAGGCGAAGTTTCTGATGTACGCGAGTTATTGTAACCTCTCCCCGGCTTCGCCACCCTCTCCCCTAGCTGGGGAGAGGGTGGCGAAATCTGTAACAGGCAATTATTCAAGTAAGAACTTAAGTTTATGGTGAGTGAAGTTAAAACAGTTTCAGGGCGCGGTATACCTTTAGTGGGCAATGATATAGATACCGATCGCATTATTCCCGCGCGTTATTTGAAAGCCGTTACCTTTGATGGGTTAGGCGAAGGCGTGTTTATTGATGACCGGACAGCACTCAAAGGTGAACATCCCTTTGACCAACCCCAGTACCAAGGGGCAAAGGTTTTAATAGTCAACCGTAACTTTGGCTGTGGTTCATCACGAGAACATGCACCCCAAGCGATCGCAAAATGGGGAATCCAAGCTTTAATCGGTGAAAGCTTCGCCGAAATCTTTTTCGGTAACTGTGTGGCAATGGGCATACCTTGTCTGACAGCCGATGCTGCTACTATTAAACAACTACAAGAGTTAGTGGCTGCCAATCCCCAAGCCGCCGTGACAGTAAATCTGGAAACCTTGCAAGTGCAAATTGGTGATTCTATTGTTTCAGTTGCGATCGAAGAAGGCACCAGAAGCACATTTATTTCTGGAACTTGGGACGCTTGCGGTCAGTTGGTGGCGAATGCTGACCAAGTTCGGAGAACGGCTGCAAAATTACCCTACGTGGGTTGGGGCAATTTAGCCGTGAATTAGCATTCTCTCATTCCCTGGCTCTGCCAGGGAATGTTAATTTGCAGATTTTACCTAAATTATTGAGCTAGAACTAACAATAGCCTGATCTATTTCAGATTTGGCATAGTAGACATATAGCTAAGTAATTCTAGACTATGCCATTAATAAACCCTCCTACTTATCAACTTTAGAAGGATATACAGGTTCAAACGTTCAAGAGCGACCAGAGGAAGCGGAGAAAGAAGCTTGCTTAACTTTACTAGAACTGGTTTTGGGGTTGATGGAATGATTAACCCTGATGTTGTAGACTTTGGCGAAGATTTTGTAATAGACTTAAAATATCGAGAAGGTTTAGATTACCTAAACCACTAGAAGTTTGCCTTTACTTTTTGCTGCTGCGATCGCATCACTATTTGCAGTAAAAACTTTAATACCTGGGACAGTCACATAATCACCATCATCGGTAATTATCTGTGTGACTCCTGCTTTGTCCATCGCTTCCAGTATCAGCAAGTCGTAACCGTCAAGTAATTGGGTTAGAAATCTGTTTAGCGCCGCATTGCTTGTTTCTTCGCTAACCAAAACATCTGTGCATACAGCACTTGATATCACCTGACTCCAATTTGATATTTTTATATCTTTTGTAGAAGAAGCTTTTTTAGAGTGATAGCAAGGGTAACAACATGAACAAAAGCACATGGGGAGATACCTGTCTCAAGGTTATCCACAACCTTGATAATACCTTAATTTCCAGAATGGCAGAGCAAGTTTCCTAAGATAGAAGGTAGTAGGCCATCAAGTTCTTTCATGGCCTTCAAAGAGAATCTTTACAAGGTTGGTGGGTCGCTTAAACGCTTAAAAGCCGCAGAGACATTTCTTTGGCAGGGTGGAATTGAATCAGCGATCGCATTATTTGCTGATTTGAAAAAAAAGCCTGCCCAAAATTTCATCAACTATCTTAAAAAGCATTCTCAACGAATTGTTAATTATGAGTATTTTTCTACTGAAGACTTATGTTCTATCGGTTCTGGTGCTGTTGAATCAGCTGTCAAACAGATTGGTAAGCGCTTAAAAATTTCTGGCGCACAGTGGAAATTGGAAAACGTGCCTCGGATGCTACAACTTAGAGCTGCTTATCTCAATGGTCAGCTTACTACCTGATATTTTTGCAAAGGTGAGATGCTCCCAATGACAAATGACGACCCTCTCTGGTCAAAGACGCACTTTCGTTGACAAGTACAAGTACATTAGCATTCAACATAAAATTTAGCAAAAATATTAAATTCCATGACTTTTACCAATTACCCAATTACGCCGGAAAAACCGCGCTAAAGCTGATTCTTCTAAGGATAGATAAATTGGTCGTCCGTGGGGACAGGTGCGAGGATTGCGAGTGTGTTGCCAATTATCTAAAAGTGTCTGCATTTCTTGTTGATTCATAGGTGTACCGTTACGAATGGCACTGCGACAAGCGACAGCTACTTGGGCTGTTTGTAAATCGCCTCCCCAACTAAGTTCTAAAATTGCTTCTGCACAGTCGTCTCGCTGCTGTAAAGGTGCAGGGATGTTACGGACAGCCCAAAGTTGTTCGCCAAAGGGTTCTATTTCTAAACCGATGCGTTGCAGTTGCGATACTTGCGCTGGCGACAATTGATAAAGAATGATTGCAGGTTCAACGGGCACAAGTTGCCAATTATCACACAATTGCTCATACAAAACTCGCTCATGGGCAATGTGCTGTTCTACTAACCACATTCCCTCAGGATGTTCCGCCACAATATAGGTGTTGCTAACTTGAGCGACAGCCTTTAAGGAATTAGGATTTTTATGATCTTTGTTGGGATTTTGAGGATTGAAATTGTAGCCGCCTTTGGCTTCTGAAGCTTTGAGTAATTTACTAACTCGTGTTGTGTGAACAGCTTCTTTGAAATTGGTAGAAGAGATGCTGAGTGCTTGGTTAATTGCTTGGGTAATTTGCTCTTGCCAATAAATGATTTCATTAAGATAAATTTCTGTTTTTGCTGGATTGCGATTCCAGTTAATTTGATCGGGAGAAATGGCAAGATGTAAGAAACAAATTGGATAGCGATCGCGTGGTAATGTTCTGTGAAATGCTGATAAAATTGTTTGCTCTAATTCCGGTGTCTTAACCATTCGTCCGTTGATTGCTACACGTACCCAATCTGGACGATGACGATGAGTGCGATCGGGTAATCCTACCACTAAGTTTAGTGAGGAGTGAGGAGAGACGCGATTAATCGCGTCTGTACAGGAGTGAAGAGTTTGGAGTTCTGAGTTTGGCGGGTTGGGGAGTTCTAATTTCACTTCTTGCAAATCACCTTGGCGCACCTGCGGTAAAATCTGCGGTAGCAGTTGCCCAGTTGTAGCAGCCGGACAGATGGTGAACCATTGACGGTCATTTTGCCAAATCTGCCAGGTGACGTGGGGATGACATAGGGCGATTTGGTGAATTGTGGCTTGCACGGCTTTCATCTGCTGTGCTGCTGTGGGCAATCCCTGACGACGAGATGAGCAATTAGCGAAAAGATGAGAAACTGTAACCACTGTACCAGGTGCGATCGCAGTTACTTCAACTTGCATAACTTCCCCGCCATTGCCGTAGCTAATCCGCCATCCTAATTTTCCACCCACAGTCCGACTCAAAATTTCCAAATTTGCCAGAGTCGTTAAACTGTGTAACGCCTCACCACGAAACCCTAAACTGTTAATTTTCCATAAATCGGCACTAGAGCGAATTTTACTGGTGCTGTGAGCTGTGGCTGCTTGTTGCAAATCATCTAAGTTCATTCCATAACCATTATCTGCCACACGAATTCGCCATTGCTGCGGCCATAGAGAAACCACAATTCGCGTTGCACCTGCGTCTAGGGAATTTTCTACCAATTCCCGCACCACAGAAGCTAAAGAGTCGATTACCTCACCAGCTGTAATGAGATATACGACTTCTGTTGGTAGAGCTTGAATAGTAGATGCCATAAATTATAGTTTATAGCTTCTGGGTGCAGAGGAAGTGGCAGGGAGATGAAGAGGCGAATTTACGAGAAACTTTGATGAATTGCCAATAAAACTCAATTAAAAGGCGATTTTTGGTAAATTGCTTCTGGGATTCTCAGCTAGAATAGAAAGCGTCTTTGCTGTACTAGTATTGAGGCTCCAGGCTTCAGTCGCGAGCAACGCTCCAAAGTGAAGTACTAAAAATTCGGGGTATAAATCACCTATTTAATAGTGCGAACGCGGCTAAATAGCTTTTTCGCGACAACATCAGCGAAAAATTAACCACAAATAAACACCGATAAATTATCTGTGTGTACCTGTGGTTTAATCTTTAAAATATTGACTTTTGCAAGATATCTCTTGTGCATTACAGCTTTTTTTATGAGATCACAAAAAGGCGCTGATTGCAACATTAATTAACATTAAATTACCTTACTTTCTGTTTATCTCTAGGTAGTGGTTAATTAGTATCTCTCATTGCCAAAACTTTAGGTGCTTCAGGTTTCAGCAAACCGTTCAACAGGGATGCGGGACGTTGACTATAAGGCCAAGCAAAAGCATGACAGAAAGCTGCATCTTGACAAGCTTGTAGTTGTTCAAAACTAATAATGTCGTAAGTCAAGAGATTTTCATACTCAAATGGCAAACGCATATTGTGCAACCCAGCATTATCAGTACAGATAGCGATATCTACCCCAGCATCAAAACAACGGTCAAAAACTAATTTGAGTTGACGTATATCTTGCAAAGTACCAGTTTTCAGGTAAGTTGTAGGACAAACCTCTAAACACTGTCCGCGTCTAGCTACATCATTAAGTAACTCTGGATACAGTAGGGGAATTTGGATGCCGTGACCGATTCGCATCAGATAGGGTAACAGTTCTGGGTAACAACCAGCAGTAGTTTCATATAGATGTCCCGTGGTGTTAACGCCCAGCGATCGCGCATAATTATATAAGCTAATCCATTCTTCTAAGCGATCGGCATAATAGCTATCACCCCCCGCTACATCTACTGCACAGACATACTGTTTATTTTGCACTGCCAAATCAATAATCGCCTTGTTCACCTCATAGGGTAGGCGCGTGTGCATACAGAGAATTTGGCTAGTAACAATCGGATATTCTGGCTGGTGGCTGGCAAGTCCTACTACTTGCACAATTTCTGCCATCTTGTCAATTCTCTGTGATTGATTCAGATGCTCAGGTGTCCGCAAATAAGGAGTGTAGCGCAGTTCCAAATAAGCCAAATTTTCAAAAATGTAAGCACCCCGCACCAAGCGATAGATAAAGTAAGGCAAAGTCTCCACAGTTTGCACACTTTCTACCAGGGTGTGTAATTCTAGATACTCATCTAGGGTGTTGCGTGGGCGAGTGTAAAAATCTTCAAATTCTGAATAGTCAGTAAAGCGGGACATCAACTCCGAAGAATGTCGCTCGAAATATCCCCATAAAACTCGGGGTACGACTGAGCCGCCCAGGTGCCTATGTAATTCAGCGTATAAAGCCATAGTGGTATTTTTAGGGATAAATTTCACTAATTGTAACAAAAGCATAGAAAGAAAAAATCTCTACTCGAAAAAATTTAGCTTTTTGAGCAATTTTTTGTACTGTCGGTAATTGCCTGCAACTGCGCTGTAGCGTCGGGGATTATTGATCTGACTCAGATGGGGGTATAGCTTACTGCTGAAAAATCATATCTAAGTTTGCTCACCACCATTGCCGATCAGGTTCATAACTGAGTACATCGAACATGGCGACTAATTTGTTAATTGAGAAAGTGCGACGCCGATAGCAAACGCAAGAGCGTCTCCAAGAGTTGCATTAACGAGTCTTCTTCTTACAGCCCTTATCAAGACAGGAGACGGTCTTGATAAGGGCATCCTACGGCAGACGCTAGCCTCTCCCTTTGGGAGCTATCCATATACCTGGATCTTTCTTAATAATCAAACAAGAGACTTAACATAAGAGTGAAAGGCTTGATAGGTATAGTTTTGAGAGAAGAGAAGCGGGTAATGGCATTATGGAAAAGTGGGCAGCCAAAGAATTGGCTCAGACAGACTTAGGAGACGCTCGTCGAAACAAACGGTTAATACGCATAGTGGAATTAGCAGGGCAGCCGGATAGTAGCGGACTACAAGCTAGTGGAGATGTGGCAGTAACCAAGGCAGCATATAACTTTTGGAAATCACCATATTTTCAAGCGAGTGATATTCGCTCTGCCCACATAGCTAGCACAAGAGAAAGAATCAAAGAAGATGAGATAGTATTAGCAATTCAAGACAAGGTATTTTTGTACCTCACAAACTTGAAATCTGCTGTAAGTTCCTAGCTTATAGCCCAAGTCCACTCAAGTGGACTAAAATTATTTACTTAGTCCTCTGAAGATAACTTTAGTTATTAACCTCAAAATTTATTCCAAAGCGGAATGTCAACGAATTGAGATATTTTAAAAATGTAAGTAAATAATAAGAAATTAGAAAAACTCTTAACTCTGCAAATTTTGGATTTTATATTTTAGATTTCTCCTTTTATCTAAAATCCAAAATTAAAAATCTAAAATTGAATGACTCCTAATTCAGCACTTACCTTTATGCTTGATCTGACAAAACTGGCGCGACAAATGCAGGGTTTAAGTCAGCATCTTACCTTAGAAGCTGCTGCCAGTCGCCAGCGTTTAGAATTGGCGCAACAACATCTCAAAAATGCTTACGAGTCTCAACAAGATTTAATTGATCGCCAGGAAAAATGGCGCGATCGTATTCTCTTTGCTAATGCTACCCCAATTGAGCCGTTAGAAACCTGCATTGATATCCCAGTTCCTCCAAAAATTCATACTGTCGTCGCTACTGATGGTTCGCAAATTGCCCCCAATCATCACGAAATTGCTTACTGTTATCTCCTGAATATCGGCAGAGTAGTCTTACACTACGGACAAAACCGTCATCCGTTACTTGATAGTTTGCCAGAGGTATTTTATCGTCCGGAAGATTTATACATGTCTCGGCAATGGGGAATTAGAACTGAGGAATGGATGAGTTTTCGCCGCACTGCTTCAGAAACAACGGTGTTAGCAGAACTTGCATGTGCAGCGAAGGGGGAAGCACCAGCATTGGCAATGGTGGATGGTTCGTTAATTTACTGGTTTTTGGAACAGTTGCCAATAGATGCACGCGATCGCATTTTACCCCCCATCTTGGAAGCTTGGCAGCAAATGCGTGATGCTCAAATTCCATTGATGGGCTATCTTAGTGCCTCTCGCAGTATTGAAACAATGAACTTTTTACGGTTGTTGGCTTGTCCCCATCCAGTACCAGATTGTAAAAGTTATTGCCCAAATCAGCTAGAAAAAGTAGCTTGTAAAGTTTTTGAACAGTTGCGGGATACTTCTATTTGGGCAACCCGACTAAAACCAGGACAACGCAGTACCCTGTGGCGCAGTAATTCCCCCATTCTCGAACTCTACGGTGATCAAACCATTTACTTTTGCTATGTCCATGTTGGCACCGAAATCGCCCGGATCGAAGTTCCGGCATGGGTAGCGGAAAATGTAACCATGCTAGACCAAGCTTTGGGATTAATGCTGGCACAAGTACAAAAAGGATATGGCTACCCTGTAGCGATCGCAGAAGCGCATAATCAAGCAGTAGTTAAAGGTGGCGATAAAGCGCGTTTCTTTGCCCTCCTTGAACAACAAATGATTAAAGCTGGCCTGAAAAATGTGGGAACTTCCTACAAAGAAGCTAGAAAGCGGGGAAGTATTGCTTAAATCAGGGAATAGTAAACAGTTAAGTTTCGTTGTCATCGTTCAATTTCTGAATTTAAACAATCAATTAATAAAGTACAATCCTCATACTCAAATCTAACCATTTTGACTGAGTAATCGGCGCACTGCTAGAAATATAGTCAACACCTGTCTGTGCTACACCGCGAATAGTTTCTAAAGTCACATTCCCAGAAGCTTCAATTTTTACCCGGTTATCCTGCTGGCGAATCAACTGCACCGCGTGAGCCATCAGATCCACAGGCATATTATCTAACATGATAATGTCAGCGTTGTGCTGCAAAGCTTCTTTCACCTGCTCTAAACTTTCAGTCTCTACCTCTATTGTCAAGGGATAAGGTATCTGAGAACGAATACGGGTAACTGCTTCTCCAATTCCCCCAACAGCCGCAATGTGATTATCCTTAATCATCACCGCATCATCCAACCCCATGCGGTGATTAATCGCTCCACCCACCGCAGTCGCGTACTTTTCCAAAAGCCTCAGTCCTGGTGTAGTTTTGCGGGTATCCACCAGCTGAGCAGGTAAATCAGCAATTTTCTCTACATATATATTAGTTAGCGTAGCAATCCCACTCAACCGCATAGCCAAATTGAGTGCGACCCGTTCCCCCATCAGCAGCGCATCCAGCGAACCATGAATTTCAGCTACTACCTGTCCCGGCTCACACCATGCACCTTCAGCCGCAACCGCTACAAAGCTGACTTTTCCATTCAGAATCTGAAGCACCCTAGCTGCAACTGGTAAACCAGCAATTATCCCTGAAGCTTTAGCTATCCATTTAGCCGAGCCTAGCGTCACATCTTCAACTAGAAGCGTATTTGTAGTGCGATCGCCCCGACCAATATCCTCCAACAACCAGCCACGCAAAAGTGGATCTAAAACCAGCCAGGGCGGCAAAACAGCAGGATTTATCACAACTTTATTGCTTCCTTAGTGACTTCCAGGAATACTATAGCCTAAAGCCCTTACTCTCTAATGCTTTGATAGTGATGGAAAAGCATTCCAAAAAATATTTTGGAAAAATAGTTGACAGCAAAAGGGAGGTTCGCTATATTGAATAAGTGCCGGAAGCGGAGAGCTAAAAAGCA
>NZ_JBALCO010000167.1:0-14073 GCF_036919595.1 Nostoc sp.
TCGCAGCAATTTACAACTACGAGTTAAGTTTAGCTGTCTCAAAATTCCAAACCCCCACCATAACATAAAACTTATTTTGCAAGAGGTCTAATGCACATCCTTACAGTATAAAATTTTTGAGGTTTAGCGAGGTTGAATACAATCTGCTGCTGATTGATTATGTGTATATGTCTCTGTCTCACAAGCTACAAGCAACAGCTATAGCCGCAGTACCGATAATAAAACGGTCTGTAGACTTTCTAATATGACAAAAAGTCAAAGTATTAACCATTAAAGACTTCCTTTTTTATTAAGTTAAACTTTGCATTAATTAAAATCCATAAATCCCAGAAAATTTTAATACTAATACAAAACTTCAAAAACATATTTCCAGCAGTGATTATTTCCAAAAAGAATGTTGGAGATGATTTAAAAACTTCTCTACAAACAACAAACTCGTAATTTAATCAGTGGGATAGATACTGCTTGAAAGTCTCCTGACGTACACCACACAAACGTTTAAAGTCGAATGGCTTCAGGCTCTTTACTTGTTCGTAGGTCATAGATGCTACCTAACTCTAACTTACTTGTCTCACGCATCTAGGACTTTTGCAAGAGGTCTAATTACTAGTTTTTTATCAGTGCCGCCGCTCCCAACACTTGCTCATCGCTCGCTTCCAAATATTTCTGCTCAAGGTTGCGATGGCCAGATATCTCTTGCACAACTCTCAACGGTATACCAGCGTTACTCATCTGGGTGAGCGCTGTCCTTCTGAAGCTGTGAGTACTCACGCCAATTATCCCAGCTTGTTTGCAAGCTTCTCTCAAAATCCTAGCCGCAGAGTCTTCGCATAGGTGTCTATTACTGCGACCGGGAAACAGATAAACATCTCCTCTTTGCGGGTATTCGCCCAATAACCGCCGTAAGTCTTCAATCACTAGCATTGACCTAGTAGCCAACTTCCCGTTCGTGTAAGATTTCCTCTTCACCAGCCGGGGTCTGACATTGCCCTTGGGAGTGTAAATGTCTTGAGTCAACAGGGTACAGCATTCACAGATTCTACAGGCACTAAACAGGTAGACGCCGAACAAAGTGCGTAGGCGTAGCCCGCCGCAGGCATCGCGGTCATTGTCTAAGCCATGACTGAAAATTAGCTGTATCTCTGACTGCGTTAGAAAGAAAGCGCGTCCGTGACGGTTGATTTTCATAGCCTGTGTGAGTATCTCGTACTCCACAGGCTACAACAATTAGACGCATGAATACATTCCCTGGCGGTTAACAGCCTGCCAGCGCAAGCAAGGATTTTGAATTCATTATTGAACCTTTTAGAAAAAGTAGCAGTCTAAATTCATACCTCAGTTAGATTACTGAAAATAAACTGCCTTAATCCAAAATAGTTGAACAAAGGAAAATCAGTTATGAAAAGGATGCTTACGGGCATATTAGTTGCTTTGCCACTGTTGGTTGTTGCCATGCCAAAACAGGCATCAGCCCTAATAATTGGGAGACATCATCATCATCATCGGTGGGTTCCTGGGCATTCGGTAATAAGACATCACCACAGAGTATGGATTCGCGGTCATTATGAATAAAAAATAGTGTAAACCCGCTCTAAGAGCTATAATGCGTTGCTGCTTCTAGCTCTTATTTCCGCATATCCCTATACAGGAGAGAGACTACAACTAATGGATTGGATTCCATTAGTTGAAACTGAAACATATACTTTATATTCTGCTGGACATGTTTCAATTGAGTTACCTTATATAAAACTTCTTAAAAAGATTTTAGCATTATGTTTTCTGTTATTCGGTATTCCATTTTCTGCTGGAATGATTTGGGAAACTATGAATCCCAAAACTGCTCCCTAAGACAAAGATAATGCTATCGCTGCTTTAATTATTTTGACTATTCCCTCAACGGTTATGGGGGGCTGGTTGAGTTAGTCGTTAGTACAGCAGAGAAAAAGCAGATTAAATTCGTGTTTTTAGAGCTAATTGAAAACAACTCTGGGAAAATAACAGTATTACAACTGGTAAGAAATGCCCAAATACCAACTCAGTCGGCTAAGGAACATCTAGATGAGAAAGCTAAAGAACTCAGTGCTGATTTTGAAGTAAATGAGGATGGAAATGTTTCGTATCGGTTCTCCTGATTAGAGCGTTACAATTGCAGCAGTAATGGTCAGAAGATGCTAGTAGAGTGGCTAAACAGATGGCTTCAGCTTGAAAGTCAGGGAAAATATCAGACTCTTGAAGAGCTTTTTATACTTATAGTAATGAAAAATACGAAGTTCTCCAACTTCAGATATGATATCTTTTTGCGGTACGTCTGACAGCTTTTCTCCTAGTTGTTTGACCCAATAAATGGTAGTAGTATGATGTACACTTTTAAACCGTTAAATACCATGAAAACTCATACCATTAAGGTACATTTTTAAACATTATTGCCTGAGCTCCTCGGAGTATCCTTTTGGCGGATTGTACAGGTCAAGAAATTGGCATTAGCGGAGCGGGGCGGAACGCACGGGAGCAGTTAGTACAAATGTGATGAGAGTTTACCTCTTCGCTTTCCATTTTTCCGAATTTCCGTAGACCCACAGTATGGACATTGTACAGTAGATGACCTCAATTCATCCCTCTATGGGAGCAACGCCTATCTTGTTACAAAGACAGTTGAGAAAATGTTATTAGGTAAGTTCTTGTCTTAGCGAATAATTGCTTACTTGACAATTAATGCTACTTTGCTCGTAGAGGTATAATTTGGCAACACTTGATTCAATTTTGCTTCCTTAAGATGTAGATGATTTTCTAACACGGTAGAGATAACATCCCGAAAATCAGTAGTAATAGCCAAGTCCCTACCTTGGTAAAGTTGGGCTGTAGAGAGACCAGGCCATTCACCGTAAACTTTACCACCGTGAATTTTACCGCCCAAAACCCAGATGACATTCCCATGACCGTGGTCAGTACCACCGTTACCATTTTGCTTGACTGTACGACCAAACTCGGACATCACAACAATTGTCGTATTCTGATAAACGTTCCCTAAACCTTTAATCAAAGCTGCTAAACCTGACCCCAATTTTTTTAAGTTCCGAGCTAACTGTCCTTGAGTGCTACCTTGATTGACATGAGTATCCCAACCTCCCAAAGCCATAAATCCTAGCTCAATCCTGTGGTCTTGGAGCATTAATTGGGCTAATCGTTGGGCATCGTTGGTGAAGCCATCAGATGAAGGCGCACCATTATTCGCCATTTGCATTTCACCATCTAGGTCATTCATGATGGCCTGACGCGCCATGCGTCCTTGACGATAAGTCTGACTTAAGGTATCATTACCGCTATAAAGTTGGTCAAATGCTGCTGCTAATTGAGTCCGGTCTATTAACAGAGGTCTGTTAGCATTACTTCCTGATGCTATATTGGCTACAGGCATGCGTCCAGAAAAAATCTTGGGTGTTGTTTCTCCGATACTTACTGCTTGGATGGGTGTTTTTTGAGAAATCACACCTAGTAAACGATTCATCCAACCATCCTGAGTATGTTTGTCACCAGGAGTAGCGTTTTCCATATATTGTTGAGCATCAAAGTGAGAGCGAGTTGGATCGGGGGAACCACAAGCATGAACAAATGCCAAACTATTTTGCTGCCAAAATGGTATCACAGAAGCTAATGCTGGATGCAAGCCAAAGCGTCCATCTAAATCTATTACTCCTCCTTCCTTTCCTGGTTGAGGGATAGCAATTTGCGGTCGAGCTTGATAGTAAGCTGTCTCTAAATAAGGAACCAAGATGTTTAAACCGTCTACTGCCCCCCGGAGGAAAATTACAATCAAGCGCTTGTGATCACTGTTTGGGGTAGCAGATTTAGCTATCCAAGCATTGCTACTTACGGCTGTGATTGCGGAAGCTGAAAAAATTCCACTTTGGATTAGGAAGTCGCGTCTTTTCATAAATTAAAATTACTGTTATCAAACCAGAATTTAGATGTACAAAAGTATATAAAAAGTAGAGATACGGAGCGGCTTGTCGCAGAGTAGGACACAAAGAAAGAAAATTTGGTGCAGCTTTACAAAGAAGTAGTAAGAGTTATGGCTGTTTCAAATTCGGTAGAATGCAAGTCGTTTGTGAGAATATATAAATATATGCTTTTAGCTGTATGTCAGTTAGAACTGCTATGTCAGCAACCAGGTCTTTAGACACTTCTGCTTTCAGACATAAGCTTTGAAGCCGTGCTGACCAAAATACTTAATAATTTGAGTTTTATAACTTGACAATTGTGTAACTAACGATGCATAAATTCTGGACTTCCCAAAATTAAAGCACTATGAATTTGAGGGGAACTAGAGGCGATCGCCTTCTGTGTTTTCATTGACAAAGAATTGCCCAATGTATTGCTTAGTTGCCAAGCATCTACAGGAATATTGGGAGACTTTTGTAAAGGTCTTTGCTCAGTGCTGATTGTCTGCTGTCCCGGTGTTCTCTGCCACTGTTGCATATTTGGGGGGATGCTTGATAAGGGTAAATTTCCATTAGCGATCGCTGATGCAAAACTGAGGCGGCGGTTCATTGCATCAGGATTTAACCACACATCTGCTGTGTTTTTGTAACCATCTGGAGTTTGGCAGGCATATAGGGGCATTCCTAAGTGTTGCAGCAGATTGGAGATAGGTTTTGTGTTCTGCACTTGGACACCTGTGGCTCGCACCGCCGAGATCGCGAATTGAAGTGGTGTTTTAAACTTGGCATTAAAGTTTTTTGCATCCCAGAATTCCCGGCTGTGGAATAGGGTGTTGAGAACCTCACGAATATTGCCATCGGTGGCAAGATAACGTTGTGTGAGATTGTTTACTAGAGTAGTTGGAGGAAGATCGCTGACAAAATATTCAGCTATCTGATAGCTAATGTGACGTGCAGTTGCTGGACTTTGAGCCAAAATATCCAAAGCTTCCTCCCCTTCGGCTTCACCACTACCTTTAATTGTGTGTCCCAGGAAAACTTTGTCGCTGAAATCATGACGCTTCGGGTTAAAGTAAAATCCAAAATTATTATCTGTCTGCTGACTCGCACGACTGAAACCCCAGCCACTCAAAATCCGCGCCAGAGCAATTATATCTTGCTGAGTATAACCTCCATCTACGCCGAGAGTGTGTAACTCCATCAGTTCGCGGGCATAGTTCTCATTCAAACCTCGGACATTCTCCTGAGCATCGGGGCGGCTGTCAGCCCGATTTTGGAAGTTGTCTAGATAATACTGCATGGCTGGATGATGAGCTGTTGCCCCCAACAGCTCGCGAAAGCGACCCAAAGCGTAAGGTCGAATCGCCTGTTGTTCATAAGCTCCCACCCAGAGGCTAACGCGTCCTTTACCAGCATCCACATTAAAATGGTTATACCAAAAGTCCACCATTACTTCCTGGAGTTGTCGCTTACTGCTAGTTGCCTCTAATAACCGTGCTTGGACTGCCTGAGCTAGCACCTGTTTAGCCCACTTATTGGCAGCTTTTCTTTCTTCAAGGCTGGGTTTTTGTCCTGGTCTAGGAGTTGTGCCATGTTCTGATAGTTCCACTGGATTCAAGTGGAGAGTATCTAACTGGTTTAGTTGGCTGGAAAGACTTTGCGGTTCGGGAATGGAGTCGGGTGAGAGTTGCTCTTGAATGTACTTTTCTACACCCATAGATTCCACTCTTTGCACATCTCCCGGAGCAGGGCCAAAGCTGAGACGATTAATTATATGTAATACTTTTGGGTCAACAGGTGTGGAAGCTGCATTACTGGGGTAAATTCCTCCCAGTAAGATCAACAGCAACAATACCCAATATTTCGGCTTTACAATCATAGAGTTAATTGTGCTGTGCTGGAGATGGAGGATTTTTCTTATACATCTGTTCGGCAAATTTTTGCCGTTGCTCTGGGTTCAAAATTTCCCGAATCGCAAGCGTATTTTCAAACTGGGTATCAGCAAGCTGCTGCTTTACAAGCTTGATTTGGTTATATTTACCACGCACTTGCTCTTTAGTAGCTGTCCCTGCAATCAGGTCATGTAATTCCTGTTGCCCAAGACGTATCTCCTGTGATTTTTGGGCTATCTGTTGTTTGGATTGATTACGAATTTCCTTAATCTGTTGTAGTTGCTGGGATGTCAAATTCAAATCCTTGAGCCATCCCCCTGATTGACCACGATTTGGATGAGGTACACTTGTGAGGGTTTGGGCAATCACTTGGTGTGAAAGTAAAGTTGGCTTGGCCATAGCAATAGTGCTACCAAGGACAATCATCGCCACCGCCAAAATGGAAACACGACTACAAAACATCAAAGCGCTCTCCTATTCAGTATCTGAATCTGTAAAATGCCATACATCACTTTCCAGATGTTCGTTACTGACTGTAGCTTGCCAATTGCTTTCAATAAAAGTTTCCAATGTGGCAAGTTCAGCCGGACTCGGTTGAGCCGGGATGAAGGCACGGTAGCCAACTATAGCAGCTACTAATCCAGCAGCAACAGGCAGAACTAACCTTAGCCTTGAATAGTGGCGTAAGGGTGCTTGAGACGAAGTTTTCACCTGTTGTAAAATTTGTTGTTCCAAATCAGGCGAGGCTGGTGGAACTTCTGAACAATGTTGGCAGAGAAAATTAATTAGGTCAGAATCATCATTGGGGAGCTGAGTCATAGCTGTACTCCTTGGTTTTGGAGAAATTGACGCATGGCAGCACGAGCATGGAATAGGCGTGACTTAACTGTTCCTAGAGGAATATCTAGGATTTGTGCTACCTCTTTTTGAGGTACTTCTTCCAAATCATGCAAAACCAATATCGTGCGATGGTCAAAACTTAGGTTTGCTAATCCCCGTTGCACAAGGTCTTGATAATGCAGATCCATTAACTCAGGCGCTGACTGTTGAGTAGGAGTTTTTTCACTTAGAATCTGTAATTGAGTTCGCCTTTTAACATCTGCCTGTCGCTGGTCATAAGCCAGGTTCCAAGCGATTCGGTACAGCCAGGTAGAGAATTTTGCTGTTTGGCGAAACTTGGGCAATCCTTTCCAGGCTTGCAGAAACACTTCCTGCACCACATCATCGAGAGAGGCAGGAGTGCAGAGTTTGTAGAGGATTGACCTCACTCTTTGCTGATGGCGACGGTAAAGCTGACCGTAGCTTTGGGTATTACCCCGCAGGCACTGCTGTACTAAATAACTATCAGATTCGCTTTCTGATTCACCAATCAATTGATTTGCTTTATTAACCTTGGTTGGCACAACTAACACCTGAGGCGTTCTCCTCTATCCGTTTCGTTGCTTGTATTTATTAGACCGGATGAATGGGAAAAAGGTTCAAATGGGTTACAAGTTGGGGCATAGGCAACATCTGTTCAAGGTAACTACGCCTCTCAATACGTAGCAATTCATTTACTAATGCCTTGTGGGGAGCAATGCGATTTTGTGAGGTGTTTAAAATTCGGGTGCTAAATCACCTATTTAGGGGTGCGATCGCAGCTAAATAACTGTTTTTATTGAGAATATAGCTCTGTAACTGAGAATTAAAGTCTGATCTAACAAAATCGCATCGCTCCCTGCTTTGTGCTGCATTAACAATATCTGGCATTATGCAGGTCGCGCCGACTCTAGCTGTATACATTTTGTCTTCAAAATGCATTCAGCAATTGAGCCAAAACGTGTAATTTCTGACTATATATTAAGTACGATCCAGATCCACGCCACACAACGAGCAATTAAGAACACGTCCGGTATTTTTTGAAAGTCGTCTGCCCTAATTGAACCTTTTGTAAAAGAAAGAAGTCTAAAACTATAGATTTCTGGTTCCATAAAAGGTATGTCTTTATGAACATGAAAAGAATTCTCTCATCTTGTTTGTTAGGTGTTTTGCTAACTTCGAGTGTTTTAGCAGAGCGTGCATCTGCTCAAGTAGAAATAATTTTGGGAAACGATCATCGACATGAGTGGCGCGAACGAGAACAAGCGAGGCAGGAATGGCTACGCAGAGAGCGTGAAGAACGTGAGCACCGTGAATGGCGACGTAGAGAATATGAGAAACGTGAATGGCGCTCCAGACATGAGTATGACTATCGATACTAAATCAGTTTCGTTAACAGATTAGCACTTAAGACACTAGATCGATAAAAAGTAGAAGTCCGGCAGTACCTTCCCTCATTTTATGGGATCACAGGAAAAACCTTTAAAAGGAAATGGCACGCTTGTAAAGCTAAAATTTTTGTTATGGCTGGGTGTAAGGGGATAAGGAAATAGGGGTGTAAGTGAAAGAACTATCGCGTGAAATCGAGCGAGATCAGAGCGAGTCAACTCAGATTAAGTTTTTCCCTACTACCATGCAACCCCACACTCAAAAGCCAGTTTCTTGAAACGTTTGCGTTTATCAAGCGTGCCATTCTAACAAGAGGGTTTATCCAAACTCGCAGCTACTTCAACCAGAAAATAACTATTAATGGAGGTAAATAATTCAATGAGGAAAATCTGTAAATGCCAGTCGGTATCTGGTTTACTGCTTGGGTTTGAAATGATGATTAGTGCAGTTGCACCTTTAGTGATATCAGCACCAGTACTAGCTCAATCCAAGTTTAGTGATGTTCAAAGCAACTGGTCTCAATCATGTATTACCCAACTAGCAAGCCAAGGTATTATCAGTGGATACCCGGACGGGACTTTCCGACCCAATGCCTCTGTAACTCGATCTGAGTTCGCAGCAATGATTGGTAAGGCTTTTTCTAATGCACAAAGGACTCATAATCCAGTTCAATTTGTCGATGTGCCTGCAAATTACTGGGCATATACTGCGATTGAAACAGCTTCTCAAGCAGGATTTTTGTCAGGCTACCCAGGTCAGGTTTTCAATCCTAGTCAAAATATTCCTCGCGCTCAAGTAATAGTTGCTTTAGCTAGTGGCTTAAATTATTCTCCAAGTCAGTCTGCGACTGCGACATTGAATGCTAATTTTTCTGATGCAAATACAATTCCTAGTTATGCCGACAGTGGAATAGCGGCAGCAACTGAAAAACATCTGGTTGTGGATTATCCAGATGTAAAGTATCTTCATCCTAATCAATTAGCTAGTCGGGCAGAAGTGTCAGCTTTTTTGTGTCAAGGTTTAGCTAGCTCTGGACAAGCTTCTAGTATTCCTAGACAATATATTGCAGGTTTAAGTAGTTCCTCAATAACAGGACAGCTGCCATCTGGAACTTTGATTCCAGTTAAGTATCTTGATGCAAAACGAATTGTTGTCAGTCCTAAGGAAACTTCACCTTTAACATTAACGGTTGCAACTGATATCACTAATAATCAAGGAAGCGTGGTAATTCCTGCTGGCAGTCAAATTGTCGGGCAATTGCAGCCTGTAACTGGTGGCTCCCAATTTGTAGGCAGTCAGTTGATTATTAATGGTCAGCAGCTTGGGATTAACGCCTCTTCGCATTCAATTACAACTACACAAGATGTGCGTAGTCCTAACTTTACAGCGATTCTTTCAGATGCGGCAGTCGGCTCGGCAGCAGCAGCTGGAATTTCTGGGATAACGGGTAATAAACATATTACCCTTGGTAAGGTATTGACTGGTACCGCTGTTGGTACAGCTGTAGGAGCAAATCAGAATCGCAACGTTCTCTCAACTTTAACAGATACAGCAATTGGGGCAGGGGCAGCGGCTGGAATTTCTGGGCTCACTGGGAATCGCTCTATTACTGCGGGAAAAGTCATCACTGGTGGGGCAGCCGGTGCAACAATTGGGGGCATTCTTGATCACAGTTCCACGAATCAAGTGGTGGTAATTAATCCCAATACCGACTTAACCTTAACGTTAAATAGCGACCTCAGCAGATAAACTCAGGGTAAGCCAACGCCAGAATGCTCCCGGCTTGCTTTTACCAGCCCGATCGCACTTGTAAAAAAGCCTCACTAGCTGCACAGTTGCTCCCTTCAACAGTGAGTCTAGGCGTTGGCTATGCTTACCTAACAGTGCGTCTGGCAGAGTTGGTAGTAAACTACAGAAATATGCCTCCGGCACGCTACGCGATCGCTTTTGTGGCGGGAAAGAACGAATAAAAGCTTAATCGGAAAGGGGATATTTGAGTGTGATCGGCAACCAGTCAGATGAGCAAACACACAGCCCAATGCCCACCTTATTTACACAATTGAATTAAAAGAGAGAAGCTACGGTATATAGCTTGTGGGGGGACATTCAAAAGCTTGGCTTTTCGTAGGAGTAGCCAAAACAGAAGATTGTTTCACGGCACAGGTACAGGTACACACTTGTAGGACATGGAATGCTGAGGAAGCAAGCCTATTAACGGGACTTAAACAAAATAGAAGTTAAAAATAGAGTATAATGCTTTACCAGTATAGCTTTCACGTCGAAGTAACACCCGATGAAAGAGACAACCCTCGCAGCCATGCCCCCGTGTTTTGAAAAATGGTGTCAACGGTTTGATGAATCATTTACTCATAAAGCCCAAAAAAGAGGGTTTAGGCACTATTTAGGGGGATTCTTGGGGGAAAGTGAAAGAAAAAACCTGTCTCAGATGGCAGAAAACGCTATAGGAGTGGAATACCATCAATTGCACCATTTTTTAACCGAAGCCCCTTGGTCTGATTCAAAGATCAATGAACGTCGGTTAGAAATCATGAGCAAGTGTAGTCAAACCAGAATTAGTCGCGGATTTAACTTAATAATTGACGATTCGGGTCACAGAAAAAGTGGTAATTTTACTGATGGAGTAGGAAGGCAATACATCGGAGAAATCAGTAAAACAGATAATGGAATTGTTGTAGTAACAACTCATTTATGTGATGGGAAAAAAGTTTACCATTAGATATAGAGTTATATCAACACGCCAATTCTTTACCCAGTGGTAAGCAAGACCCAGAGTTTGAGAAAAAAACCGAATTAGCACTGAAGCTAATAGATAGAACACTCGCACGAGGATATCAACCGGGAATCGTACTTATAGATGCTGGGTATGGCAACAATACATCCTTCTTATTAGAGTTAGAAAATAGACAATTAAAGTATTTAGGAGGATTGGCGAAAAATCGAAAGATAACTCTGAATTTCTCAGAGAATATTCCCGAAAAAATTAGATTAGATGAATTAGCACAAAGTTTATCCCAAGAGGCTTTCACGGAAATTCAACTTAACTTAGATAAACCAAGAACAGTATGGGTAGTCACAAGAGAAATAGAGATATCAAATCTTGAGGGAAAGCGAAATATTGCTATCGTTATGAATGCTGCGACTTTCGCTCAAGCCACTGATATTGACTATTTTATCACCAATGTCTCTACATCAATTGTCACACCCGAATGGATAGTTAATACCTATTCTCAAAGAAATTGGGTGGAAGTTTTTTATAGAGAAGCCAAGGGGTGGCTAGGGCTAAAAGAATATCAAGTTCGAGATAAAAGGAGTCTCCTTAGACATTTTATGTTGGTTTTTTGTGGCTATACTTTTATTCTTTGGCATCAGATGACTGGGGGTTTAAGACGAAGATGGGCGAACAAATCTTTGAACACCTTTACTGAAGCAATAGATGCTTTTAGGACAGCTATGTCTTATCGATTTTTTGATTGGTTGACCCATAATCGTGACGTATTCGCTGCGTACAAAGCTAGTTTGGGCTTCATTTGGGCTTAATTTTTGTTTAAGTCCCACTAAAGATATCCAATACTGGTTTGCGATCGCTTAGGACTGGACGCAAAGATCCGATCGAGGATCAGAGGTAATTCACCGTGTAATAGCTGTATGACAAAGCCGCGATCACTATATCCTTCTAGTGCGACCGCATACCCCCAAACAGCTTGCATTATCTACTTAAAAGTGTCCGTGGATGTCCGTGGACACAAAGGCACTCCAGAACTTGTTACTGTTCTGAATAGCATCAACAAAGACTAAATAGATTTCCATCTTTCTTACCCTGTCAATTTCCTAACTTCAGGGCATTGCCCCATCTGAGATAGATATACTGAAGGCGATCGCTACGAACCTAAAAGAGCGATCGCCCCCATAGAATCAGGAGACAATCGCTTTTTCATCAGTTCATATTCCGAAACTTAGCAGCACGCAAAGACTGAGTTTTCGCTGCAACCACAGGACTACTAGCCCATCGTGCGGTGGATGCCCAATCCTGCATACGCTCGACTGCCGCAGCATCCTGAATTGCAAGTGGGGTAATGGTTTGACGGCAGGTTTCGAGGTCAGCAAGCGTTACCTGTTGCGGTCGCCCTTCATCGAATGCCAGCAAAGCAGCTTCCGAAGCAAGGGTTTCCAGTTCTGCGCCGGAGAATTTCGCGGTGGAAGCTGCGATCGCTTCGAGGTACTCCGATTCCAGGTGAATGCCAAAACGTTGTAGATGAATCCCCAGAATCTTTACACGCTCCGGTTCTTTAGGCAGATCAACAAAGAAATTTTCGTCAAATCTTCCCTTCCTCTTTAGCTCACTTGGCAGTGCAGAGGGGTCATTGCAAGTTGCCACGACAAACACACCACACTGAGATTCGGACATGAATGTAAGGATATTGCCCAGAATCCTCTGTGAGACTCCACTCGTGTCACCAGTTCCCGAAAGTGCTTTTTCTATCTCGTCCACCCATAAGACGCAGGGTGCGATCGCTTCTGCCGTTTTCAAAGCACGTCTGACATTCCCCTCAGACTCACCTACCAGACTGCCTAAGAGGGACGCAACGTCTAGCTGGAGTAGTGGTAAATTGAGAATGTTAGCAATGTTTTTAGCCAATAATGTTTTACCTGTACCGGGCGGTCCTGCAAGCAATACACCTTTAGGTTGGGGTAGGTGTAGCTCACGCGCCTCTTGTGTGAACAGCCGCCGCCGCCGATTTAGCCACTCACGCAACAAATCCAGTCCTCCAAAGGAGATGCTAGCAGGCTTGCCCAATTCAATACCCATTTGAGACAACAGCCGAGTTTTATACTCGACTGCTTGGGGTATAAAATGACTATCAATTAAAATCCCATCTGATGTTAGATTGTGTTTGACAGTTAACCGCAGGAAGTCGCTAATCTCCTCCAGGGTTAATCCCAGGGCAGCACGAGAAAGAGATTCAATTTCACTTTTATTAAGGGAAATTGTAAAAGTCAATTCCTGTTCAATAGCAGACTGTTGTAGGTCATGCAAATAAGAATTGATATGTTCAAGTATTTGCTCAACTCCCGGCAGAAGAATTTCGCAGTAAGGGATTAAGCGTACAAGTGACTCATGTAATTGAATGTTTTGACCCAGCAGCACAATGCGTTTATCAGTCGGCTTGAGACGATGGTAGAGATTTTTTACCTTACTAATAATCTCCCAAGATAGTGAAGGCGAATTCTTACCAATAAACGAGTGAATGTCACCTAATATGAAGACTCCATCAGAACTAAAATTCGCAATGTAATCAAACACATATAGTAATGGGTCAGCGTGTGGTGGTTTCTTATACTCTGCAACTGGCTTAAACACCAATCCCCCATCTGCTGCAATTAAACATTGCTCCAAGGTTGATACTCCCAGATTCCAGAAGAACACTGGACTTGATAGCTTGCTAGATGCCTCTGTAGTCAGCCACTGAATAATCGTCGCTTCATCGGGCGACAGGACATCAACCGCAGCAATGGGGATTTGTGAATCGAGCGTGGAGAGGAGATTTGAGAGTTTCATTGTTTTTCAATTTGATAAGGAACTGGAGATAATTCCTCGTGTGTGTTTACGACTTTTACGATCACCTCATAGGCTTCGGCATCGCCGTCAAAAACTTCTGCTGTACCGTTGTTCTCTTGGTAGGCAATCGCTGTTACTATTGCATTCAAAAGCACGCACAAACCCTCTGTACTAGCTTTGATGATCACGGGTTGTCTTGGTTTTTGCTGGGCGTAAATGTGAACAAATGGGTATTTTTTAGCTAATTCGTTCATGATCGTTTTTGAGGGGGGAGAACTTGTTGATTCCCCCGTGTTGATTACTGACGCAGGCGTGTTTGACTACTGTTCGTAGTGCGAAGCTGTGGTGCTGATTCTTCTTTGAAAATGCGATCGCTCTCGCTGACAACTCCAAGTGCTTCCTCAAATGGTTGCGTAGC
>NZ_JBALCO010000168.1:0-5766 GCF_036919595.1 Nostoc sp.
CAAAGCCATACGAAAGCCAGTCTCAAAGCTGGATTTATCGCCTTTTCCCGCACCCTCTTGACAAAAGTGCAATCACTCTAACCTCTCACTGATGATACAAATGAGCATCGAACTTCGCTATCTCCATGATCGGTTTCATGTGCGCCGTCGCTTCCGGGTTCTTTTGCATCGCCTTGAAATCCTCACGCGTCACTGGGCATAATTCGTCACTCGCACCCCGTCCGAACTCTTATGAATATTGGCTGAGACAAAGCCAGGTAAATGCTTCATCGTTTTTTCGGTGGCCTCGACGAGCATCTCGACCAATCTTTGTTGGTTCTCCGGCTCGACGGTGAAGACGTTAATGAGCGTGATAACTTGATTGTCTTTCGAGATTGTTGTCATCATCCCCCCTTTTAATATTGACGTTTTGGACGCTTAGGAAGCTACCACAGAAGCGATCTCAAATATACACCCGATTTATACTCAAGCGAGCCGCCTAACTACAGTGTACCCGCCAGTTTCAAGGCATACATCGATCAGATTGTGAGAGTCAATAAAAGTAGTTTGAACTCAAATACCAACTTCTGACCCATTGTTGGGAAAATGCAAAAATTTAAGCTGAAGTTCCCCCAGCAAATATATTTGCTGGGGATGTGGACTCAGAGGATGAGAGTTGCGAGGGAACGTGTCGCACTCAAGCAGTTTGTGTCAAAGCTCAAAGTATTAAGTCAAGCGATCTGCCAGCGGTTTTGCCGCGATCGCGTTTAGGTCAGCCACCGTTTGCTGTGGAAGTTGCAGTGAGGCAGCTTTGATATTCTCACGCAGATGCTCAACTGATGACGTGCCGGGAATCAGCAAGATATTGGGGGAGCGCTGAAGCAACCATGCTAGCGCTACTTGCATCGGTGTTGCGTCTAAGGACTTGGCGGCGCTTTCAAGTACCGAAGATTGTAGCGGCGTGAACCCACCCAGCGGGAAGAACGGCACATAAGCAATTCCCAGCTTCGCGAGGTCGTCAATGAAAGCGTCATCTTCCCGGTGTGCCACGTTGTACTGGTTCTGCACACAGACAATCTCCGCGATCGTTTGTGCCTCTGCTAGTTGTGTAGGCGTGACATTGCTCAAACCGAGGTGACGAATTAATCCCTGCTTCTTAAGTTCGGCTAAGGTCGTTAGCGGCTCGGCGAGAGAACCCTCCGATGTTCCGTGACCATCACCCATCAAGCGGAGATTGACGACATCGATCGCATCAAGTCCAAGATTACGCAGGTTGTCATGAATCGCCTCAGCCAGATCCTGTCGCGATAGCGCGGGCAACCATGACCCATCTGCGGGACGACGCGCCCCCACCTTGGTCACAATCACCAAATTTTCTGGGTAGGGATGCAGCGCTTGTCGGATAATCTGATTTGTGATGTGAGGTCCGTAGAAGTCGCTCGTATCGATGTGATTAATGCCAAGGGCAATCGCTTCGTGCAAAACAGCAACGGCTGCATCTACATCTCGCGGCGCACCCCAGACATTTGAACCCGCGAGTTGCATGGCACCATAACCTATACGCTTCACTGTTATTGAAGTATTTGGTAGCGTAAAATTGCCACCAAGGTTCGTTTGCTCGGACATATAGCTAGTTTCTCCAAGAATTTTTTAGTGATTTAACGAATCTTTTCCGAGAGTCCATTTTTTATTGATGTCGCTGCGTGCGATCAAAGACCTCTCCTGCTGATCGATAGATTAAGAGCGCGGATCATTGTTTGTTGCGGCTCGCGAATATTTGCTCATAGTCACCGTTCCTTTCGGCAAATCGATATGCTTTGACACGATTAACAAGGATTTCGCCGTGGGGTGGGTTTGGAGTGCTGAGAATCTGCATCACTTCAGCAATATAGTCAGCCAGTGGCATTGCAGCTGGATCAGTCGCCTGACTAGCCCCGCCAAGCTCCGTCTGTACATAGGGTGGGGCAAGTTCAAGAATCTCCACGGAGGTTTCCTGAAGCTGAACGCGGAGCGACTGCAACCAGGAGTGAAGAAAAGCCTTGCTCGCGCAATAAGTCGGATATGGACTGATGGGAACGAAAGCCAAGCCAGAGGTGGTGGTGATAATCGTTGAATGCGGCTGCTGTTTGAGAGTCGCCAGGAGTGCCGCCGTGAGTTGAAGTACACCGATAATGTTAGTCTGAATCGTAGACTGGATCACGGAGAAATCGATCGAGTCTGAGGTGAGGTCTTCGGTTTTAGAGATTCCGGCATTGTTGATCAGAACATTAAGTTTAGGGAACTGTTCTTGAATGCGGGACGCAAAGGCTTCGATGTCCGCCTAGTCTTGGACATCAAGTTGAATCCCGTGCATCCCGGAGTGAGCAGCAGTGATTTCGTCAAGGAGATGTTGACGGCGACCCGCGATGATGACTTGATTACCGCGTTGATAGAACGCCTCGGCAAGCGCACGACCGATGCCGCTTGTGCCGCCAGTGATGAGAATGGTGTTGTCAGTGAGATTCATCGGTATTTTTCTTGCAAAGATGTCGAAATGAAGAATGTCAGGGTTTGTTAAGAGTAGAGTTGTTGCAAAAGCTGGAAACTCAATCAGCACTTATTCGCCGCTCACGTGCAACACGATTTTGCCCAGATAATGCTGTTTCATCGCTGACTGCGCTTGTGCCGCCTCTTCCAGCGCAAACGTCTGCGCGATGTGAACTTGAAACTCACCCATGTCGATCAATCGGTTAAGTTCGTCTAACAATATCGGGTCGGCGAAGCCATTTGCCTTCTTGAGTTCCACACCGTCGGGCGCTTTGGGTTCGGGCATCACGCCATTAGGAAAGGAGATAATTCCGCCCTGACGCACCAACGAGAGCGTGGATTGAACGGTGTCGCCGCTCACCAGCACCAGCGCAGTATCGAAGCCATCGGGCGCAAAAGCGCGGGCACGTTGCACAATGTCGTTGCTGTGTCCGTCCACTGCTTCATCGGCACCCAACTGCTGAGCCAAAGCTACACCGTCTGCACCCGATGCGATCGCGAAAACGTGCGCCCCCATGCGTTTAGCCAGTTGCAGCGTCACGTGACCAACGCCACCGCTCGCGCCCCACAGCATTAATTTGGTTTCGTTGCCCGCCCCTAGCGCTTGCAAATTGCTTAGTGCCGTTATACCAGTAATGGACAACCCACCCGCCATCTGCATATCAAGATTATCGGGCATCGGCGCGACCGTCTTTTCAGATACGACCACGTATTCTGCATAGCTACCGCCCTTGTCATTCATGAAGCTCTGGGCGTAAACGCGATCGCCAACAGCAAAACGCTCAACGCCATCGCCAATGGCAACAATAGTGCCTGCACATTCGCCGCCCAACACACGCGGAAAGTGAACTTCGTTATATGGCAAATCGCCTTTCCGCTCTATTTCATCCCAGATGCCAACTCCAGCGGTCTCGATGCGAATCAGAACTTCGCCCACATCTACCGTAGGCACGGGTAAGGTGTGTAAAGTCAGCTTGTCAGGGCCGCCGAACTCGTCCACAGCCATTGCTTTCATTTGTTGGGGAGTATTTTGCATAAATAGGTTCTCCTGCTCATTGCTTCAATTGTTATTGAGGGGTTTGGAGGCGTAAAACTGCTGACAAAGTTTGTTTGGACGGATTGCCATTTCCTCCAAGAAGTTTTTAATTGTTTCAGGAAAGAAATGCGGTATCGTTCTTCAGACTCTTTAAGGTCTCGCTTGAGATGCTTTCATCCTATTCATTCGATCCAGCATTGTTAATGCCTAAAACTCTTTAATCATTGCCTAATTCTCCAGCATGGATTACTTGAAGACATTCTATAATCGTGTAGGGCATTGAATGAGTTGAGGCTTTACTATGACAGTCGAAATCCCCAATTCTGAGGTAGTTGCAGATCAGTGCCAAGCGCTGGCGGCATTAGTGGCGCGACACACCGAACCCAATGACAACCTTGTCTATCCAACTGCGATCGCACCATTGAGCTTTTCGCGATCAAATGCGTCATCTGCCGTCATTTACCAGGATTATGAACCGCGTCTGGCCATTCTCGTTCAAGGCAAGAAAGACATAGTGCTGGGAGAGGAAACGTATCCGTATGAAATAGGGCAATGTCTTGTTGTCTCAGTTGATCTCCCCATCGGTGGGTGTATTGTTGAGGCGACAACCGATCAGCCGTATTTAGGATTAAAGCTGACCCTAGACCCAATGCAACTTTGTGAAATGGCTGCTCAAATGAATTTTAGTTCAGCGAAGAAAGAGAACTCCGTCCGAGGCTTATTTGTGAGCAACGTTGATGCCACGTTGCTTGACTGTGCCCTTCGCCTTACTAAGCTCTTAGATACGCCACAGGATATTCCCATGCTGGCACCGATGATGATTCGGGAACTCTACTACCGTCTGCTAATCGGGGAACAAAGTGAAGCCGTGCGTCAAATTGCTACATCTGGCAGCAGTATGCAGCGGATTGCTTCAGCGATCAAACGGATCAAGTCTAAGTTTACTCAGCCAATGCGAGTTGAGGACTTAGCAAAGCAGGTAAGGATGTCTACTTCGTCGTTTCATCAGCACTTCAAGCAAGTGACCTCGATGAGTCCACTTCAATATCAAAAGCAGTTAAGACTGTTGGAAGCCCGTCGCCTGATGCTGACGGAAAATTGCGATGCAACCTCTGCTGCCTATCAGGTCGGGTACGAAAGTCCCTCACAGTTCAGCCGGGAATATTCCCGCCTATTCGGTGCACCACCGATGCGAGACATCGAACGATTACGATCGGCTTGATGACCTTGCCCCAAAAAGGAGAGCGAAAAATTTCAGGGGAGATAGGCAACAATTTAGCAGGGGTTCTAAACATTAATCATCCCAAGGACGAATGGCACGCTCGATAAGGTGTAAGTCAGTAGCTGTAAGGGTTAAAAAAAAATGGATCTGTAATACCAACAAATAACCGAATGTTGGTGTGCGATTCGTTGTTAGCCGAATCTCGGTAATCAATCCGTAAATAAGCTAACTATCTGACAACAGATGAACTCCGGAAGAGATGGAAGTGAAAACCCTCCCCCCCAAACTCAGGGGTGACTCCTTACCTGCCCACAGCGACCAAACTCGGAATGTTGGAGACTGAAGCTGGGAACAGGGCGCAACCAGACGGCTGTTATGGGCTGACACTGGCGCTAATGGGGAGTGCACAAGGTGAAAGCAGAACCTGGAAAAGCAACCTATTCGGACGCAGGGCATAACACAAAACCCCTGACTTCGTTAGAGACAAAATCCCGCCAACGTTACCAACGCGAGTGGCATGAGTAAGGGATTCTAGCGGTTGAATTGGTTCCACCTAACGGCACATAATAATCCCATCCGGGGAACGAATAAAAACGAGTTAAAGGTCTTGGGAACGGTCGAAACCCAGGTAAGCCAGACGAGCGGCTGAATTCCTTTAATTCGGGTAGGACAGACTGTAATTGGTCTGAGGTGTTCAGAAAACAATCAGGATAGAGTAAAGCATGATTGGACACAGTGATAACACTAGTGAATCTTGGAGCAAATTACCTTGGAAGAAATTCCGACGCAACTTGCTTGGCTTACAAGTTCGATTGTTCAAAGCAGTTAAAGCAGGCGACATGCGGAAAGCGCGGTCACTCCAGAAGCTGATTCTGAAATCTAGGGCTGCACGGCTACTGGCAATTCGTCAAGTATAGCAGTCGCCATCTCAGTTAGGACGTAGGATATATAGAGAAGTGATTGATTTGTGCATTCCTATGGCAAACCCTTACAGTTATGACCT
>NZ_JBALCO010000169.1:0-56607 GCF_036919595.1 Nostoc sp.
TTGGTATCCAGGTACTGTGGCGAGGTTGGTTAAAATTACACGATCTCTGTGAGGGTTGGCAGCTTGCAAAAGAGACTTAACGGGAAAAGTCAGGACGAGTGACTGGGCCATGAGCGATCGCTATTTTATTTTCTCTGATCACTGTCACCGCGCGATCAAATAACTGCTGCTCGATGTCAAAGGCTAGATGGTACGCTCTGGTGAAAGTCTTTTCGGGGTCTGGATTTGGTGGTGATAACTCTGGTTCCCCAAATAAATCCAGTATCGTTCCATCTGGGGTAATGAAGTTGGCTACTTTCCCAGATGCGACAAGTTCCACCAGAGTTGCGGGTACTTCGTCGCCTGTCAGTTCGTGCAAACCCAGGATTGTGCCATAAAAGTAGCGGGAAGCTTGCATATCCTGGACGTTGAGGGCAATGTGATGCACTTTACGCAGATTGCCCGGAGCAAGGACACTGTTCACGGATTGGGTGCTAGATAGCATAGTAAAACAAAATTTCCCTACAGAGATAGAAGCTCGACTTCTTTCTTAAAGTTTATTATTTATAATAAACACTTCGCATGGCTTTTGATTATTCTTTAGACTTTAAAAATCTCGATTTTCGCCAACATCCTGAACTCTATCGTGTTGGCAAGGGTGAGCAGGGTGTACTTTTGGTTGAACCATACAAATCAGAAATTCTTCCCTATTGGCGGTTCAAAACTCCTGATATTGCTAGAGAATCGAGTGAAAAAATATACGAGCTTTTTCTTGATTATTTAGAGCAAGATGATTTTGTCGGCGCAGATATGGCAAGGAAGTTTATCCAAATGGGTTATACTCGCTCTCGTCGTTATGCTAATCATAAAAGCGGCAGGAAGTATAAAAAAAATTCGGAAGATTCTAGTTACAAAAAAGAGATTCTTCCTTATGAAGTAGACTCAGTTAAAGCGGAATCAGCAGCAATATTTAAAGCCAAGTGGGTAGAAGCAAAGACAAATGACAAATATCTCCAGCTTTTAGCCAAGCATAAACAGATGTATGAGAGCATCTCACCTTTGCAAATAAATACACCTGGTGATTAGAAATCGCGGCTAGACAAACGAAGTCCGCCTGCGCGGACTCAGGAATTTGAAACCCACGGAGGTGGGTTTTGTTTGTATAGCGGCGAATTCCATTCGCCAAAGCGAGTCTTTGAGGTGGATGAACGAGTATCTGAGGTGGATGAACGAGTATTTGAGGTGGATGAACGGAGTTCTGAGGTGGATGAACGGAGTTCTGAGGTGGATGAACGGAGTTCTGAGGTGGATGAACGGAGTTCTGAGGTGGATGAACGGAGTTCTGAGGTGGATGAATGAGTCTTTGAGGTGGATGAACGAGTCTTTGAACTCCGTTCACGTTTTCAGGGCTAGCTTCAGAAACGCTGTTGCCTGTGCGCGGCTCACTGTGGGAAAATCTTCTAGAAAGTCGTCAAGGCGATCGCCTGCTTCGAGATAATCAACCAATGTTTGTACTGGTACGCGAGTTCCATAGAAAACGGGTGTACCAGAAAGGATGTCGGGAGAAGTTTGTATTAGTTGAAGTTCCATATCGCATCTGGCAGTGTGATATTCAGGGATTGCATAAGCTGGTTACATTGTTAGCAATTAATTTAAGAGTAACGCGATCGTATTTCCCCTTATCCCTGCACTTCAAATTGACTGCGGTCAAACAACCACCCATCGCCGACAATTTCCTCTAAGCGTTGATTGAGTCGGGGGAGGAAATATTCTGGATCATTTAGCCGTTGCTGGGTAAACCAAGTAATATTAGCTTCTTGTCTGTCAATCCCTTGGGCTTCTGCCAATGCTATCATCATCCTGCTACCAAGAATCTGGAGTTCCTTAAACAGGGGATGATCTTTGTTTAGCTGACCGTACAAAAACAAAGTAGTTGCTGTTAGCAAGGCTTGAAGTTCATTTCCTTGAGGTAAAGACTGATAGAGATGAGCGAATATCCTCATTTTATCTGGTAAGGGTACTTGAATGTTGAGACAGAGCCAAGTCGCTTGAGCAAAGTAAATTAAACCTTTGCTTTCATCTGCTTCACCTAAATTAGTTATTACTGTAACCAAATGCCTATAAGCTCGAATCTTTACAAATAACTGGAGTGCTTGTAGATTTAAATCTAACTGTCTGTCTTTATCTCCTGTCTTGCCTGCAATATAAGCAAGATTTGTCAGAATTTCGGCTTGAGATATAACATCACCAATACTCTGACTTATTTTTAAAGATTTCTGCCACACAGACACCGCTCGTTCAATGTCCCCAAGGTCAGCGATTGCCTTTGCTATGTTGTTCAGTATGGTGGATTTACTACTGAAATCGCCAACAGATTCCAATAGCTCTAAATTTTGCTCGTATAAGAAAAGCGCTCGTTTAATATCTCCTTGTTGGGCTATTACTCCTGCCATGTTCTGGAGAGTTATAGCTTTTCCTCGGATATCAGTAATGCGCTCACTTATTTCCAAAGACTGCTGGTACAAGAAAAGCGCTCGTTCAATGTCTCCTTGTTGGGCTATTACCCATGCCAAATCGCCCAGAGTTCCAGCTTTTTCCCTGGCATCATCATCAGGGCAAAGGTCTAAGGCTTGCTGATAATGAACAACAGCATATTCAACAAAGCCTAAAAAGTATTCAGCACGGGCGATTGTTCCGAAGATACGGTAGTCATGAAAAACTGCCAAAACTTGCTGGCATAGCTGTAAAGCTTCCAAAAAGCGACATTTGTTATGCCAATCAGTAGCAACAATATCGCTAACTTTGACAGCAATCTCCTGTTCTCCGGCTAGTAGCCCTAAGCGCAAAACCTCCAATGCTTGTTCGTCGGTACATGACTGATTGGTGTCTTCCCACCAAGCTTGATGGATTTTCCTCACACCTTGCTGTCGCGTTACTTGCCACTCTTCCTCACTCAACACTGATTCCAGCAACGATTCTAAAATTGTTGTCACCCGATAATTAGCTGGCTGGTTGGGATGAGTGGTGGCAGACTCAACTAGACTGAGGCTGGTTAGCTTTTGCAGAAAAGAGGCAGAGGGAGAAATGGCATTGATGATTTCAACAGTAACGGGCAAATTAAACACACTCAACTGTGCAAGAAACTTTTTTTCTTCCGGTTCCAATGCATCCAGCAGAGTTTGTGCCAAAATATTTTCACGGAATTCTTTCTCAGTCGCCTCCAGCCTATTCAGTAATTCATCCACCGCTAGTTCTGGTTGCTGAATTACCTCTAACAACCACTTCAACAAGCGGGGATTACCATCAGCAATCTTAATAATCCGCCGAGTTCTTAACTGTTGCCTAACTTCTTTATCTAAAGGAAAGCAGATTTTATCAATATCACTGCTGCTCATCCCTGCTAAAGATTCCAAATGCAGACGATGAGGTGGCAAAGTGTCTGCTTTCAAATAGCGACAGGTGACAATCAGCCGACTTTCTGCCCCGGTTTCTGCCAATGCTGCACAAAGCGCCCCTAAAATTTCGTAAGCCTCTGCCGTCATCCGCAGTGAGCCATCTTCAATGTTAGCTGTGGGGATATTCTGCTCAAAGTCATCCAGCACTAACAGTAAGGGTTGGTTGTGTTCTTTTTCTATTGCTGTAAAAAAGTTTTGCAACCGTCCTTTAAGAGACACCTTTGGTTCGTTCAAAAGTGCAGGCACATCTGCAAACCGCTCAAACTTATTAGAAAGCTTATTCAACAAACCTATTTCATCCAGAGGCCCAATCAACACGACTCGCGCAAAGTTAGAACGCTGCACTTCCACCCGTGTACATAACCGCGCCGCCAAGCTACTTTTACCCAGTCCCCCCATCCCCGCAATAAACACACCAATTTGATTGCTAGTTTCCCGCAATGCCTTGAGACACCGTTGCAAATGCCGCCTGCGTCCGACAAACTCAAATTGACTGGCAACCTTAACTTGATTATTCTCATCGAGAAATTCTTGCTCTGGGGCTGTCAACTTCAGCTTTTCACGATTTCTTGTTCTCAGCGCTGTCACCAGTTGGTTAATAGGGCGCGTATCCCGATACATCCGCAACAGATGCCAGTCGGTGCATTCTTTGTCAATCATCTCCTGCTGCGCTGCTTTGACTGCTTCTTCAACTGTTGCTCCCGTCGCCAAAGCTTGATAAAGTGCCTGTGCCGCTACAATACCCGTGCGGTCAAATACCGGACGCGCCCAGCCTAAAACTATACCTGCCCCCGCCTTCACCAATGCCTGCGCCATTGAGGGTACTGTCCCCTGGTTAGAAACCTGTCCCGTATGACAACCAGAGAGAAAAGTTACACGCGGCCAGCGTCCGCGAAAGGCTTTAGCTAAATCATTGACGGTAGTAAGTTGCAAATTCCCCACCTCATCTTCAGTAATGAAGCAGGGGGTATTGTCTGGCAGTGTTGCACCTTTTGGCAGCAAATAGCCGTAATCTTTTTGGGTGTAAATTATCCCGTGTCCCGTGAGGTGAAAGACATCAAAATAGTCTTCTGGGTAGGATTTCACCAAGTTGGCTAACTCCGCAACTGAGCCGCTTTCCTCGACAATCAACGCCAAAGGCTGATCCTTAGTTGCTTGCAAAATGTTCGCTTCTTCCTGCTCAAACCCTAGTGGTGGAACTCTGGGATCTTCAGGAGAAGTCGCCATGAACAGCAACCGCAATGGACGATTTTGCACGCCAATCACTGGGGTTTGACGCTGCTGCACAGAACGCACTGGTAAGACGGAAATATTTTGACGTTGCAGTAAAAACCCTGCACCATCATCTAGCAATTCATAAGGTAGATGTGCCAATCCCAACGCTACCCGTTCTGTTTCCGGGTTCAACCCCTTTGCTTCGCTGGTTTGAATCAAATCTAGAAGAATCGTTTGCTCATCCGCCTCATCCACCGCCCTTCTCAGCCATCCTTCTTTACCATCCAGCCATTGATAAAGTTGTCGTCCCAACTGGGTGAGATAGGGTAGATAATCTTTTTGTTGAGGATAGTAATTTTGCTCACACAAATCAATCAGCGCTCGCTGCCAACTGCGTTTTATCCAGGCGACGTGAGCCATAATTACAGCGCAGTTCAAAAGTTTGTTGTTGACTGAGGGCGAAGGTGAAGTTTAGGGGCATGGCTAACAGCAGTAGTTTCCACAGTAACCTTCACCGTATTATCACCCAATTCCTGAAATTATCGCCGATATTCGTCGCCGCAATCGCCGATTAACTGGTACAAATCGCGTGATTGGCGAGATACTGCATTGATGCGATCGCGATCGTCAGCATCTAGACTAAAACTAAATACTTTGGCGTTATCTTCTATATGTTCAGATACACCAAGTCTGGCACCAACTATCACACCGCCCACAGTTGGCTGATCTAAAATGTAACGCACTGCCACGTTGGAGATACTTACCCCATGCTTATTAGCAATTTCCTTCAGGATAGCTAGCAACTCTTGAAATAATTGCCAACCACCCCAACCATCGATCATATTTTTATATTTTTTCAAACTAGCAGTGGACAAATCAAATCCTCGCGGTTCCGATTTACCCAAATAGTTTTCTGATAACAAACCGCCGCACAGTGTACCGTAAGTAAAAAGCTTTATGTCATGCTGTTGACAAAACTCCACCATATTAACTTCAGGACGGCGGTCAACAAGCGAAAATTGTACTTGGTTAGAAACGATTTTGATACCCGCTTCGGTAATAATCTTTAAGTTTTCCGTGTCAAAATTAGTTAAACCTAGATGCTTAATTTTACCCTCAGTCTGAAGTTCTGCCATATATTTGAGGGCATCCAGATAATTTTTATCCTGATATTCCCACCAGTGGAATTGGATCAAATCTAACGATTTCACATTCATCCTTCTCAGAGAAATATCAATATTTTCCTCAACCAGTTTTTTCGTCATTTTACCTGGACGAGGCACCCATTTTGTAAAAGCTTGTACCTGAGATAAAGCATCTTTCCCACGAGTATCAATTAGTTGACAGCGAAACTCACCAATAAAGTCTTCTGCGGGCCCATAATGGTCTGCTAAATCCCAAGTGGTAAAGCCTGCATCTAAATATTTGAACATAGTCTCAATAGCGGCTTGGGGATTTATCTTTCCGTGTCCGCCGGAGACTTGCCACATACCATTTAATATGCGGCAGATGTTCAAATCGGGAGTGAATTGGAGACGACTAGCTGCGGGTAAGTTCATTTTCAAGTTAGGAGTGACAAGTTAGGAGTTAGGAGTGAGAAAAGTTAATAATTAGTGAGTTGACAAGCAGGTTTTTACAGCCTTTTTAACTTTTCTACTTTATTATGAATGATTTAGGACTGCTAGAGTTAATAACTACTAAAGTCTTAACTCCTAACTCCTAACTTTTTAACGCCAGCCTTTTTCAGCTTGTTCGAGAACGTAAGCAGTAACATCTTGAATTTGCTGTTCAGTGAGACGCTCTTTATAGGCTGACATATTATTTTTACCATTGGTTACTATAGATGTAACTGCCTCTATTGAATCCATACTATACTTTTTCAGCGCTTGCTTTTTGAGATTTTTACCTCGCCTAACTATGTTACCGCCGTTGATATGACAACCAGCACAATGAAAACTAAATATTTGTTCACTGTTAACTGTATCTGCTGCACTAGCAGGCAAAGTAAAAGTACTGATTAATAACAAAAACGTTATTAATACTAATGTGAGTAATTTTTTCAATTAACTTCTCCCGATTTTGACATCCTGGTTGTAGGCATAAGTGTCATAACCAATACTATAGGGATTCAAAGTCAGTTGTAAATCCAGCAAAATTTGCACAATCTTCTTGAAAAGCTTCTGCATCACTAACATCCTCAATTTTATAGGACATGATGCGCGTACCATCTGGCATTTTTTTAGAACCAATCAATTCACCTTGATATTTCTGAGCGATCGCTTTAAATTCAGTACCATAAAGCTTCCAGGCATCACCTGAACAAGTAATATTTACTCGCCACATATTTTCCTCCCAATTACTACCAATAAATATTCATCATCTCACAAATGGTCAACATGCTACACATCACCTCCTTAGGGCAGTTATTTTCTATCTAAAGGAAGTGCCTAGCTATATCAGCCTACGCCATAATATGGGTGTGGGAACATGCCTAGAAAATTTTATCCAAATTAGTAAAATCCCAAGAGTTGAAAATGCCTAACAATATCAAACAACAAATTCAAGCAGACCTGCAACAAGCTAAAGAAACGGGACAATTAAGAACTGATCGGATTCGAGAAATTGTCAAATCCGCAGTTTATCAAGTAGGTTCTGAGTTTAAACAAGGTTCTACTGAGCTTCGTAGTCTTGTTAGAGATGCAGTTTCTGCTGTAATAGAAAACTTCCAAGAAAAAGGTAGCGAACTAAAAGATGAAGTGACAGCTTCGATTGAAGGAGCGCTGGAAGGGATTAATAGCAAAAGACACGAAAGCATTGCTCAAACTCAGATAGATATCAAGCGGCTACAGGCTCAACTGGATGGTGAAGAAGAAGAACTACAGCAAGAGATTGATGTAATTTTGGCAGAGATTGAAGATACGAGTAAGCAAGAACCTGCTAGTACCAAAACTGCAATTGATTCTGCTGTCAATGCTATTAAAGATAGTGAAGAAGTAGGATTGTTAAAGAAGCGTTACGCGCAACTGCAAGCGCAGTTAGCGATTGTCCGAGCGAATTTAGCTGCACGCTATGGCGGACGTTCTATGGAAGTTCAAGATTATCTGGACGAGGCTAAACACTGGTATGATAAAGCTCGTCCGCAAGCAGAATCTATGGCTGTACAGGTAGAACAAAAGCGATCGCAGCTAGAAGAACAATTAGGTGAAGCTGGTACATCTCTAGCGAGAAAAGAGCGCCAAATCAAACAAACGTTGAGGCAGTTACTCTTAACGGCGGCTGACTTGTTCAAAGAGAAGCAACCTGCTAATAAAGAGCGGGATACTATTCATAAATAGACTAGACTGCTTTTTCACAAAAACCCTGATACATATAATTTTTCGTAGGGGCACGGCATGGCCGTGCCCCCACCAACGTACTTCTATAATTATTAAAGACTCATTTTTCGTAGGGTGCGTTAGCCTTTGGCATAATGCACCATTTGATAAGCTAAAAAATATCTAAATTGCTTGAATTAAATTAAACTATTATCGGGTGTGCAAGATACACACCCTAATTATGCAACTTAAATTTGGAATATCTTATAACTTTTAGTTTTGCTAAAAAGTGAAATGGTGCGTCACAGCTTTAGCAATAACGCACCCTACTTAAGATTTATTCAAATTAATCTTAAATATTAGTAAATACGTCCCTCTCCATTAACTTGTTCTTCATGCTTGGCAATCACCCAAATTGCATGAATACTACCAGGTAGCCAACCTAGAACTGTGAGTACAATGCTAATAATTAAGGTTGGCCCAACTCCAACTGTCAGGAAAACACCTAAAGGAGGCACTAACAAACCTAGAAGAAAACGAACTAATTTCATGATGTTACAACTTTGTGATTTTGTTTAGTTACATTCTTTTGAAAATGCCGAATTAGGAAATCCACCTTCGGATATTTTCTTTGGAGTAGAGACGTGATGAAATTGGTATTTCTACTCAGTTTAATATTTATCTAGAAGGTAATTCACCTTGATTTTTTACATCACCACTGCTGGCTAAAAGATTTTTTTCAACAAAGTAGTTGTTAATGAAGGTGTTAGCAAAAGTTAGAATCACTGGACCAAGAAGGAAACCGATAATCCCGCGAACTCCGAATCCAGGAACTAGCACTGCTGCTAACCAAAAACAAAAACCGTTGACGATGAGCGAAAATGCTCCAAATGATAGGAAGTTAAGTGGTAAGGAAAGAGTAGACAGAACTGGTTTAACTGAACCGTTAATCAGACCAATTATTAAAGCGGCAATCAAAGCTGCGGGGAAATTAGCAATATTAACGCCTGGAACAACTAAATCAACAATCAACAGGCTCAAAGCTGTAGCTAGCGCGGTTAATAATGGTGTTAACATTTTTCTGACCTAATCACTAAAGATTTTTGGTTTGTAACTTCTGATCTCATTTTTAACTATGTACTACGTTTCAACCTCTCTTGCAAGGTAGAATTTGCTTCTATCGTTAGGCCGATCATTTTGAAAACTATAGGGATTCTCATATAGTAGATGCAATACAGAGTAGGGGCGCATAGCTATACGCCCCTACTCTGTTAGGACTTACGCAAAAGAGATCCCCCAACCCCCTTAAAAAGGGGGCAAAAGATTCTAGTTCCCCCCTTTATCATGAGGGTTAGGGAGGATCGAGGTTTCAGATTTTCTGGACTCAGGCTTATAGTAAAGGGCTGATTTATACAAGACTTTTTCTTGATGGGTTTCTAAAGTGCAATCAGACAAGGGGTAAGTTACACAAGTAACAACATAACCAGCCTGTATTTCAGTTGAGCGCAGAAATTTTTGCTCACTTTGATCAACTTCACCGCCAATCAGTTTGGCGACACAGGCAGAACATTCACCTTGCTTACACCCAGATGGTAGGCGGATACCAGCATCTTCTGCCATATCCAGAATATATTGATCATCTGGTACTTGAATGGTACGATCTAACCCAAGTGTAGGATTGATGAATCGAACTTGATAAACTACCATCTGCTATTTCTAATTATTGTTTAACTGCTTTTATCGACAAACTAATCCGCTTGAGTTTCTCGTTGATTTCTAACACCTGCACTTTGACTACTTGTCCAACTTTGACAACTTTGTTGGGATCGTCTACAAATCGATCAGCAAGTTGGGATATATGCACTAAGCCATCTTGATGTACGCCAATATCGACAAACGCGCCGAAGTTGGCGACGTTCGTGATGATTCCTTCTAGTTCCATTCCTTGCTTTAAATCCCTGATTTCCTTAATTCCTTCTTTGAAGGTGGCATACTTAAACTCAGCACGGGGATCTCTACCTGGTTTTTCTAGTTCGCTAAGAATGTCGCGTAGTGTGGGTTCGCCAACGCTATTAGTAACGTATTTCTTCAGGTTGGTCTTTTTGAGTTTTTCGGCAATTTGTGTGACCTGATTTAATGGCACATTTAGATCAGATGCGATCGCTTCTACTACAGAATAACTTTCTGGATGCACAGCTGTATTATCTAATGGGTTGTCACCGCCGCGAACCCGCAGAAAACCCGCAGCTTGTTCAAAGGCTTTTGGCCCCAGTTTCGGAACTTTCAAAAGTTGTCGGCGATTTTTAAAGGCTCCATGCTGGTTGCGCTGGGCGACAATATTATTGGCAACTGTTGCCGTAATCCCAGAGACGGAAGTCAGAAGTTCTTTGGAGGCGGTGTTCAAGTCTACGCCGACGTAATTAACGCAGCTTTCTATAGTGTCATCCAATTTCTTTTTCAACAACTTCTGATCGACATCGTGCTGATATTGTCCCACACCAATGGATTTTGGATCGATTTTCACAAGTTCCGCTAAGGGATCTTGTAAACGGCGACCGATACTAATGGCACCGCGCACGGTAATATCTAAATCGGGAAACTCTTCCAGCGCTACAGTACTTGCAGAATATATAGATGCGCCAGACTCATTCACCATCACCTTAACTGGTTTGCGTTCTATGGTTTGTAATACTTGCGTCACAAACTCCTCTGTCTCGCGGGACGCTGTACCGTTACCGATGGCGATTAACGCAATCTTGTATTTTTCAATCAGATTTTTGACAGTTTGTGCAGCTTTGAGTCGTTGTTCAGCAGCTTGGTGGGGAAAAACCGCTTGGTATTCCAAAAATTTCCCTGTTTGGTCGAGGACTGCAACTTTACACCCAGTTCTAAATCCAGGATCTATCGCCAATGTAGGTTTCATCCCTGCTGGTGCAGACAGCAGCAACTCCCGCAGATTAGTTTCAAATGTCTTGATTGATTCTATATCTGCATAAACTTTTTTCTCAAAAATTACCTCTCCCATTAGAGAGACTTTCATCAAACGGTTAAATGCATCCTTCAACATCGCTTGATAAAAATCTCGAATTGTCCGAACTTTGGTTTTAATTTCTTTCGACTCAAGATAATAAAGTACCGTATCTTCATCAAAAGCAATTTCAAAGCTTAATATTTTCTCAGTTTCACCCCGACACAACGCCAGCATATTGTGGGGTGCAACATTTTTTACCCTAATTTGATAGTTACGGTACATCTCAAATTTAGTTGTACCTTCGGGATAATCATTTTTGATGCGGGAGACGAATACCCCTTCTTCTAAAAGATAATTGCGGATATATGCCCGTAATTCCGCTTTTTCAGCCACTTCTTCCGCTAAAATATCAGCAGCACCTTTGAGCGCCTCTTCTGCTGTTTTTACTCCCTTACTTTCAGAAATATACTTAGCCGCTTCTTCCAGTGAAGCCGTTGCAGCATTTTTCACATTTAGCGACTTGATGAATTCCGCCAGTAGTTCGAGTCCTTTTTCTCTGGCGATGGTAGCGCGAGTGCGTCGCTTTGGTCGATAGGGTAAGTATAAATCCTCAAGTTCAGTTTTTTGTAAGCAGGATGAGATTTTGGCTTTGAGTTCATCTGTAAGTTTACCTTGTTGGACGATCGCACTTAAAATCACCGATTTTCGTTCTTCCAGTTCTGTTAAATAAGTATATCGATCAGCCAATTCACGTAGCTGCACTTCATTCATCTCATCAGTGCGCTCTTTACGGTAACGTGCAATAAAGGGAATTGTTGCACCCTCCGCCAAAAGTTCCAGCGCGTTTTGCACCTGATGGGGTTTAAGGTTTATTTCAGTTGCCAGTAGTTGAGGAATGTTCAGCATTAAGTGTCTAAAATGAAAAAATGAAAATGCTACTTCTAAAGGTAATATGCTAGATCCTTATCCTGGCGCAAGGCCAAAGTTTTAAGCTAATTTACCAGATGATTGCTCACAAGAGGATAATTAGTGAAATAGACAAAACCTACCTACGCAAGTTTTAAACCTGATGAATCCGCGTAGTTAAACGAGAGTTTGTATAGCATAGCGCAGCTCTGCTGAGTCGCGAAAGTGGCACAAAAAACGTCACCGTCTATTCTGCACTTTTGCACTTAAAGCTTGCTGGGCGTAGCCACCCCTACTCTTAAAGCTTGCTACACCCAGCATTTACCACAAATGAAAGAGTTATTCACTAAGGTTTTGGGTGGTTCATCTGTCGGAATGATTATTCAAATTGGTGTAATATACGACGTTGCCTAATCTTAACTTTCTATAATGTTTATTTCGAGTGACTGTTGTGGTTAAAACCTGATTGGATGTAATATTAACCCCAATTCCAAAAACAATTTCAATTTGTTTTATAAGCACAACAACTTTTAGTTCAGAGGTTAGTAAGATGCCTTTGTCTTTCTTGATACCACTGTGTACTGCTTTAGCCACTGGTTACTTCTTTAAAAAGAGTACTGATGAAATTGCATATCTCGCAGGTGTATTTGCAGCCATTAGCTTTATTTTAAGTTTAGTATTAGCACCCTGGCAGATTCAGTTTGGATTGTTAATCATTGTCTTAATCATTACCAACAGACTTTTGCAAGAAAATGAGTCCAAACAAACTGAAGCTACAAGAAAACAATCTAGAGAAATTAACTAATATCAGCTACCACGAACTAATTTTTTCTCAGCTTTAAACTGCTGGAATTTATCAGACAGTTAACCTACTAATGTGCTTAAAAACGGAGGTTGGTAATTTTTTGATTAGAAATTCTCCTGCGTGAGTATAGCCTTGACCACTTTAGATTTATCTTTTTAAATGGAATATTTTCTAATAATGGCAAGCTTAATCTTCTAATCTAGCCTATGAACGTTATGGTTAGGTTAAATATTACTAAAGTTTTATGTATAAACTAACACTAATTTTTGTAAGTATACTTAAAAATCATTTTATGATCGAAAAAACTTTGATACTAAGATTCAGAAATAGGGTCTTCCAACTTACTGAAACTCTGAATTAACTCTCAACTAAGTTTTGTCTGAGATATCTGAATTTGATGATTTTCGTGGATAAATAGAAAACGATTCAGACTCTCAGTTAGCAATTGCAATTTTTGATGTACTAAGTGTATTTATATAATACAAAAACTATTACTTGCATTGTTGTCCAGGTTTCAATTCTGCTTTCTCAAACTCTTAGCTTTGCACTTCTAGGGTCTGATACTAAATCGCTACTACAAGTTTATTACCCAGAAACTGCTGCATAAATGTACAAATCCTTAAAAATAAAAATTCATCTACAAGAAAGTTTCGATTTAATTTCGATTTGATGAAGTTTTTGTTTAAGTATATTTTGTGAAAATGAATTTTTGATGAAGTATGCCGATAAATTTGTAACACCCTTTTATCGTGGTATTCTAGTAAGTAATTATATGTAATAATATATTTGAAATAAACCTCTATTAAAAATTACATATAATTGAGATTAAGAACAATTAAGCCTAATACTAAGTAATGTAAAAACATCTCAAATCCGCTTAAAAAGATTTATACAGCAGCATAGAACTGATGGAAGTTAATGAATGGATTAATCAAAAATTCTGGCAATCCATTTTTATTCTCTTAGCTCCATCTATTGAACATGCGGATCGAATCAAAATTCAGCATGAGTGATGTCTACGACGGGCTATTCAGCGTCGTGGACTGCTAAATTTTGTCCACAAATTTGTGGCAAATCTTTGAATTTTCCCTATGTCTGCATCCACTATGACCTAGATATTGCGATCGCATCAAAAGTAGTCTTAAAGCGTAACTGGCTGATATGGAAGATTTCTGCAATTCACAGTTGGGCAAAGCCTAAATTGATTATGCCAATTACCAAGCAAAAAACTGCTTTGTATGGGAGTATAACCTAGTAAACTAATTTAGCGTGTTCTAATTTGATTATATATGATGCTGTCATAATACAGCAACCATCCTGCAAGCTACATAGTATTTAGTTGCTAACTATAGAACATGAGCTTCAACGGTCATTTTGATATCAGTCCCTTTAACATAGCCTTCTTAATTTTGTTGTCTATTTACTGAAGTGGAGGTTGAATTGCATGGAAAGTGTAACCGAAATCCGAAACGTTCAAAACAACGGGCTGTTTACTGTCCGCTTCATACCTCTTATCTTGATTGAGGCAAATGTACGATGAAATCTATCTTACAAATTTCAAACTTTAAAATAATTCCTTATCTCATCTTGTTTATCAGTATTTTATTTAGTATTTCTGGGCAATTGCTGATGAAGCATACCATGAGCCAGATAAATGAGGGACTATTTACTTGGGTATTTATTGAACAATTAGCATTAGCTATTAGTGTTTATTGCTTAGGAATAGTAAATTGGATATTGGCTCTGCGCTCTGTAAAATTGAGTATTGCTTATCCACTGACTAGTTTAAATTATGTTGGTATATTTTTAGGGTCATACTACTTTTTTGATGAGGTAATTACACTAACTCGAATAGCAGGAGTAATCACTATTTTTATGGGTGTTCTTTTAGTGGCTATTCCACTTAAAAAGTCTATATAAATTTATAGTTAATTTTACAAAAACTCTTGAAAAATGAACATAATTACTTGGCTACTTTTAATATTTGTAGTTTTATTAGGAACAACAGCTAACCTATCACTAAAGTATGGACTTTACATTTATAGCCCTACTAAAGGAGCAAGCACATCTATCCGAAATCTGTTATTCTCTCGTTATTTTTTGATTTGGTTTATCTGCTATACATTTATGACTATATTGTGGCTTTATGTATTGCGGACAATTCCTTTGAGTCAAGCATTTCCAGTTCTAGGATTAATGTATGCACTTATACCGATTGCCTCCCACTATCTCCTAAAAGAGCAGGTTGTATTTAGCCAATGGTTAGGAATTTCTATTATCATAACTGGTGTCATTCTTGTTGTAAATTAATAGCTAAAAAGACAAATAGTCAGGTTATTAATATTAAAAATATTTGAAAATAAATCTCAAAACATACAAAAATCTAAATTTATGAATATAGGTATTGTTGGCGGGGGTATAACTGGGTTAGTATTAGCCCAACGTCTTTCACATCAAGGACATACTGTCACTGTCTTCGATAGCAGCAAGCAGCTTGGCGGACTTACTACTTATCATGATTATGGATTGTTTACCTGGGATCGCTTTTATCACGTTATCCTACCTTCTGATACTCACTTAATAAATTTTCTCAGAGATATTGGTCTCGGAGATAAGCTGCGTTGGCATCGAAGTTTAACAGGTTTTTACGACAATCAAAATTTTTATTCTATTAGTAACAGTATAGAATTTCTGCGCTTTCCTCTGTTTGGACTTATAGGTAAAATCAGATTAGCTTTCACTCTCCTGTATGGTTCACGCCTTAATAATTGGCGGCGCTTAGAGAAGATTTTAGTCAAAGATTGGCTATTGAAACTTGGTGGTAAAAGCACATACGAAAAGCTCTGGAAACCCTTGCTTCTATCCAAATTAGGAGATAACTATAAGCGAATATCAGCAGTTTTTATCTGGGCTTATATCAAACGACTATTTTCAGCGCGAGATTCATCATTAAATAAGGAACAACTTGGTTATGTCTCAGGTGGTTATAAAACTGTTTTTGATCATATAGAAAAATTAATTTACGCGGCTGGAGGTCATATCCACACAGGTGTTGCGGTAGAATATATCGCACCTCATCCAGGGGGTGGAATGTGGGTAGAATCTCAGGGTAAAAAGGAACATTTTGATAAAGTCATTTTTACTGGCCCAGTTAATATTCTGCAACAGGTTGCTGCCAAAGAATTGGTGAAAGTTTCAGACACTGGTGAAACAGTAGAATACCTGGGTGTAATCTGCATGGTACTAATTACTCGCAAGGCTCTAGTTCCTTATTACGTGGTAAATATTGCCGATAGAAATGTTCCCTTTACTGGAGTCATCGGTATGAGCAACTTAGTTTCTTTGCAAGAGACAGCAGGATATCACATGACATTCCTACCAAAATATATACTTTCCACTGACGCGTTATTAAAACAGCCAGATGATGAATTGCGTCAAGTATTTTTTCAGGGTATACGTTTAATGTTCCCGGAACTCAAAGCAGATGATATTGTAGCGGCACACATTAATCGAGCTATTAAAGTACAGCCATTACAAGTTTTAAATTATTCAAGCCTTGTCCCAAAGGTGAGTACTGAAAACGATGATTTTTTCGTCGTCAATACCTCACAGTTGGTCAATGATAGTGTCAACAATAACGCAGTTGTACGACAGGTTGATGATTTTCTCAAAAAATCAACATTACTGAATTATTGAAATTTGAGTAATGATATTTTCTTTTCAAAATCACACGAGGTATTTATGAGTCTTTTTGTTCTTTTACCCGCATACAACGAGCAAGAATCAATTCGCCCCTTGTTCAAAAAGTTTCAGATATTGCAGCAAATCTCTAATATGGAAATCAGACTGATTCTTGTTGATGATGGCAGTAGTGATGCAACTGCTCAAACTGCTTTAGAAGAATCTCAATCATTGGGGATATTACTGAAATTAGTCCAACATCCCAAAAATGCTGGTTTAGGTCAAGCAATCAAAACAGGTTTCACGACTTTCTTAGAAGTTTCCAAAGAAGGTGATTTTTTAGCCGCGATGGATTGCGACAACACTCAACCACCAGAACTATTAATAAAGATGTATGACACGATGATAGCTGGTGGCTATGATATTGCGATCGCATCTAGATATCGAAAAGGCTCTAAAGTCATAGGCTTATCAACATTTAGACAGATAATGAGTTACGGAGCCAGCTGGCTTTTTAGAATTGCAGTCCGTATACCAGGTGTAAGAGACTATACTTGTGGTTACAGGCTGTATAACCGTACTTTCGTCAGTAAACTGGATATGTATTATGGGGACAGTTTATTCACTGAAAGTGGATTTGCTTGTATGATAGATTTACTGCTGAAAGCCAAAGTGCTCAAACCAAAAATCGTAGAAATTCCAATGGTTTTGAGATACGATCAAAAACCGACTGCTAGCAAAATGAAAATTATTAAAACTATTACTCGAACTCTAAAACTCCTGTTTAAGAATCTATTATCCACAGGAGAAATTTCCAATTTAGGTCAGACTTTCAATGAGCAAGAAACAACAAGAATTCCATTGAAAATTGCAAATCGGAAATAAACCTGCATGTACCTCGCTTTCTTTATTATTTTTTTTGTAACCTTCAAGTCTTGAGGGGATATCTTTTCCCCTTAACCTTTTCCAGCAATAAGGGAATTTGTGAGTAATTCTCCGAGAAGTATTGAATCAACCTCTATATATTACGATTAATTTTTAATATAAGTTCTGAGCCTCATTATTGCTTTGTATACAGACACTCAGAGGTAGCGGGGTGGGATTCCCAGGTGAGGAAACCTCTACTGCCTTTCTACCGACTGTGGCTTTCACTGATTTGTTAGACTGAACACACCGGGATTTTTCAGTCAAATCTCTGAATTACGCCAGCAGACGAGGCTACCCATGCTTACAAGTACGCTACTTCTCTCGAATCAACTTCCCACCCTCCAATATTCCTCCACACCAGAGCGTTTCGATGAAACCTGGGAAGCCCCCCTGGCTACCCTCCTGGGACTAGGACGCGCCGCAGGTGCTGACTTCATCGAATTATTTTTAGAGCGTCGCAACTATATTAGTTCTCTTGCAGAAGATGACTCCATCACTAGTATTTCACCCAGTCTGTCTACAGGTGCGGGAGTCAGAGTATTTCGCGGCAAAGCTGACTGTTATGTCAGCACAAATGACCTTTCTTTTTCCGGTTTGAAAGCAGCCTTAGAAAAAGGTCTTTCCATCTTGGGATTGCAATTACCTACTCCTAAATCTTTCATCCCAGAAATCAACCTGGAATTATTGAGAGATTACGCCACCAAAAGAGGCAAAGATGCCTGGCTACCAGTGTGTAGCTCCATCCGAGAAATGGGAGAAATCCTCCTTGATGGTACTGCCCACCTAAAGCAAAAAGCTAGCCACGTTCAATCGCGCCGTGCTAGCTATTTCCGGGATTGGCAAGAAGTTTTAATCGCCGCCAGTGATGGTACTTTTGCCCGTGACATTCGCCTCACCCAGTCAGTAGGATTTAACCTGTTGTGTGCTGATGGTGCTAATCGTACCTCAATTAGTGATCGCGCTGGTAACACTAGCGATGCCAACTTCTTGAGAACTTGGGATTCTCAACAAGCTGCTGAGAAAATAGCAGAATCTGCTGGAAAAATGCTCTATGCAGATTATGTGGAATCAGGTACTTACCCGATTATTATGGCCAATCACTTTGGCGGCGTAATCTTCCACGAAGCCTGCGGACACCTGTTAGAAACCACTCAAATTGAACGCAATACTACTCCCTTTGCTGACAAAAAAGGCGAAAAAATTGCCCACGAAAGTTTGACAGCCTGGGATGAAGGGCGCTCTGAAAATGCCTTCGGGACAATTGACATGGATGACGAAGGTATGCCTGCTCAAAGAACTTTATTAATTGAAAAAGGCGTTCTCAAAAACTTCTTAGCAGATAGAACAGGTTCTGCACGCACCGGACACCCCAGAACTGGAAGTGGACGCCGCCAAAATTATACCTTTGCTGCTGCTAGCCGGATGCGTAATACTTATATTGATTCTGGTGAATATAACATTGATGATTTATTTACCTCTGTTGATAAAGGTATTTATTGTAAAAAGATGGGTGGTGGTAGCGTTGGTGCTACAGGTCAATTTAATTTTGGTGTTGATGAAGCTTATTTGATTGAAAATGGCAAAATTACCAAACCGCTAAAGGGAGCAATTCTGATTGGTGAAGCTAAGGAAATTATGAATAAAATTTCTATGTGTTCCCAAGATTTGGAAATTGCACCAGGTTTTTGTGGCTCTGTTAGTGGCAGTATTTACACCACAGTAGGACAGCCTCACATTAAGGTTGATTCTATTACCGTAGGTGGACGATAACCTCGTCAACTCGTTCCCAGGTTCCACCTGGAAACGCCTTCCTTGTGGTGCCACTTATTTTATATAAGAGGCAGAAGCCTTCTAGTATTACACTCCCGATGTTAACCAGGGAGCGAGAAAATCCAAAATCTAAAATTGACTATGCCGAATATCAATGAGATTGCAAATTCTGCCAAGGACAATGCTGAGAAGCTTGGTATTAATAAATTTGACATTTATGGCTCAACAGTAGATGACACTAGCGTGCAAGTAGACCAAGGTGAGCCAAAACAAGTCAAAGCCTCAAATCGCTCTGGTGTTACTGTTCGTGTTTGGAATGAAAATAATACAATGGGTGTCACCAGCACCACAGATGTAGATCCCAAGGGATTGGAATTAGCTTTAAAAACTGCCTACGAAGCCAGTTTCTTTGGTGTTAAGGAAAATGTCCCTGATTTTAGTCCAGAAGCAACTGTTCCTATCCCAAATAAACCTCAGGATAAGACACCTCAAGCACCTGTAGCTGAACTTATAGAAAGACTGTTGGTAGCTGAAAAAGAATTATTGGCAGCTCATCCAGCAATTAAAGGTGTGCCTTATAATGGGTTATCGCAAAGAGATATTGACAGGTTTTATCTCAATAGCGACGGTGCAGTGAGAACTGAATCTCACTCCTTAGCATCAGTTTATCTTTACAGCAAAACTGAGGAAGAAGGAAAAAAACCTCGCAGTGGAGGTGCTTTTAGAATCAACCAGAGTTTAAATAATCTAGATATCAATGGTTGCATCAAAGAAACCGCCGATAAAACTATCAGCCACTTGAACTATGAAAAAATCAAGACAGGTAAATATCGAGTTGTTTTCTCACCGGAAGCTTTCTTAAGTCTGTTGGGTGGTTTTTCCAACTTGTTCAATGCCCAAAGTATTTTGGATAATCAAAGTCTATCTACTCCTGATGATTTAGGTAAGCAGATAGCTTCTCCTCTGCTTTCGGTTTTTGATGATGCACTTCACCCAGCTAACGTAGGGGCAGAAACTTTTGATGGTGAAGGAACTCCTACTCGTCAGATTTCGTTGATTGAAAATGGTGTTTTAACAAACTTTCTCCACAGTGCAGGCACTGCTAAAAGGCTAAATACCCAGCCAACAGGTAATGCCAGTATTGGTGCAAAAGTCAGCGTTAGTCCCAATTTTTATCACGTTTTTACAACAGCAACTCCTGAAGAAGAGTTGAGCTTAGAAACGGCTGAAAATGTGATTTTTATCGATGATTTACAAGCTCTTCATGCAGGAGTTAAATCCTTGCAAGGTTCTTTTTCTTTGCCGTTTGATGGTTGGCTAGTTAATAAGGGTGTCAAGACGAGTATTGAGTCAGCAACAGTTGCTGGCGATTTCTTGGAACTCTTAAAGTCAATTATTTATGTAGAAAAAGAGCCAGAGTTAACGCCAGGGGGGGTTTGCCCGAAAATCTGGGTTAATGAACTGTCAATTACGGGTGAATAAAACTTACTAAGTGTAGAGTTAGGAGTTGAATATAACTCTTAACTCATCATTTTGAAATCATACTCACCATTAGTATTCTCCACCAATGCTAATGGCAGTATTAAATACATCAGCACCGCTTAAATCAATATTAGCCAAAACTGCACCATTTACATCACTATTATATAAACGTGACTTACTCAAATTAACGTTGGTGAGATTGGCATTATTTAAAATAGTGTCGCTAACGAATGCTTTTTTGAGATTAGCAGACTTCAAATTAGCTCCAGTTAAATCGGCACCTTCTAAGTTAGCGCCTTCGAGATTAGCTCCTTTTAAATTTGCATTTCTCAGGTCAACACCTATTAGATGAGCGCCTTTGAGGTTTGCACCTGCTAAATTACATCCCGAACATGCTCTGGTTTCCAGCAAGCGCCTGACAGGGACGGAGTTTTCTGCTTTGACGGGAATGGGAGCAGCTAAAGATAGCGTGCTGAGTATGGCTGCTGCCGTCAAAAAAATTCGTTTCATATTTACCTCCGACACTTCTAGAAGTCTTTAAACTCTTAACTTCTACGCTACCAGTCTGCCAAAATTACAGAATTCTGTCCTCATGCGATCGGAGGAATACATAATTTCTATGAGACTATGTATTTTTCTGTAAGGTAGTCCGATCGGACTAAAATTAAAAGATTATTAGTATTAATTTTACGTATATAGAGACGTAAAATATCGCGTTTCTATATACGTAGAAACAACTTGACTTTTGCACTTAACCTAAGGATACCAATTAAGCCTTGCCGCTACCTAATAAATACAGCAAGCCCATGCGAACGGCGACACCGCTAGTAACTTGCGATTGAATAAGACTAAATTCCGGGTCATCCATCAACTCAGAGCTAATTTCGACACCACGGTTAACTGGACCCGGATGCAAAACTTTGACGTTAGGTTTACAAAGTTGCAGCTTTGTACGTGTAATGCCAAATAGCTGATGATATTCTCGCAAACTTGGCAGCAAATGAGCCGTCATGCGTTCCTTTTGCAAGCGCAAAGTCATGACAAAATCAGCATTCTGCAAAGCTGGTTCTAGCTGCCAATGTAGAAAAAGTTGTTGATTCAGGGAAGTTGAAAATGAGGGGGATGAAGATATAATAAACTCCTGACTCCTAATTCCTGATTCCAAGATAAACTCGGCAAATAACTTGGGTAAGAGGGTGGGTGGTGCTGCCAGATGCACTTCGGCACCACTGGCAATTAAACTCCAGATATTTGATCGCGCCACGCGAGAATGGAGAATATCCCCAACAATGGCAATCTTTTTACCCTTTAAAAGTTTAAGTCGGGGGTGATCTGGGTCGATTAAAGTACAAATGGTAAATAAATCTAGCAGAGCTTGGGAAGGATGCTCATGTTGACCATCACCAGCATTGAGGACGCTAACTCGTACACCTAAACGATCCATTTCAGCCGCGATCGCATTTGGTACTCCTGCCTCTCGATGGCGAACTACCATGATATCAGTTCCCATAGCCAAATAGGTTTTCGCCGTGTCGAGAATTGTTTCTCCCTTAGTCATAGAAGATGTGGCGGCGGCAAAGTTCAGCGTATCCGCACTTAAACGTTTGGCTGCGAGTTCAAAACTGCTGCGAGTGCGGGTAGACGATTCAAAAAATAAATTCGCCACCACTTGTCCCTGCAAGGTTGGTACTTTCTTCGTCCGCCGTGATAGCACCTCTTGAAAAGAGGCAGCAGTTTGCAAAACTGTATCGTATTCAGCGGTAGTGAAGTCAGCTAAGGAAAGAATGTGATGACGATTCCAGGTAGTAGTAGGCATAAATCGTTAATAGTTATTTTAGGTAGAGACACGAGCGAGCTTCGCAAGTTAAAATCACGTAACTTTTTTCTAAATTTTGGTAATTTTTATATGCAGAGGTAATGATACCATCCAATACTTCTCGGATAAGAATGGTAAGTTATGGAGCTACGGTGTACACACAAATGATTTAATCACCCTAAATCTCATTAGACATCTCTAGAAATTAATTATGCGTTGCCTGAAAGCCTTGCTAGAGGGCCTTAGTTGGTCAATGCCTGTGCAAGCTTACACTAATATTCCTGAAGTCGAGAATAATCTCATTAATCCCAAATTTGAAACAGAAGTTTTACAGGTTATCCGCAAGCATCCAGAAATAGTTAAAGAAGCTTTACAAGCTTATCAGCAGCAACAACAAAAACAGCAGCAAGTTCGACTACTTGAGTGCTGCGTCGCTACCCCATCTGTACAGTAACTAAAAGATAATTAAGTATGAATAAAGTCAATTAGATTCAGCAATATAAATTGCTTAATTTCTACCAATACTTCATAACCTAATACAGTTCAGTAAAGGATAATTGTAGGTTGGGTTGAAGGTCGTAAAAGCCAACAAACTCTGTAAAATGTTAGGTTCCGTTCCTCAACCCAACCTACCCAATTTATTTTTTAAGCTTAACCCAAGTGTATTGCCTGATAATCAACTTGTTAAGTTGGTAAATGGAAAACTTTTAAAGCTAGAGAAATTAGGCTTAGGAATGTTAAAAACCCAATTGTATCTAGCATTGTAGTCACTAACGGCCCACTAACCAAAGCAGGGTCAAGCTTCAATCGTGTCAAACCCATTGGCAGTAAAGTGCCGAGTGTAACAGCCACAATTGTATTAGTTGCCATTACCATTCCGGCAATTAAAGCCACCCATCGTTCTTGGGGTCGCGCCCAAATTAAGGAAAGCAGGATCATCGTTGTGGCTAAAGCTAGGGCTGTACCTAAACCAGCTAGAAGTTCCTTGCGGAGAATTTTTAAGGTATCTTTGGGTGTTACCTCACCTACTCCCAAACCGCGGATTGTCACCGTTAATGATTGAATACCAACAGTACCACCAGTGTTAGAAAAAATCGGCATGATTACTGCTAGAACTGGCACTGCGGCAATTACAGATTGAAAAGGCGCGATCGCACTGGCGGCACCAATATATAGTGCCATGATGCCCAACAGCCAAGGTAATCGGTTGCGGATGGTGAGGAGGGGAGAGGATAAAGCTGCTTCATCACCACTGACACCCGCCAGTTTTTGGATATCTTCTGTGGCTTCCTCTTCCAAAATATCCATGACATCATCAATAGTGACAATGCCCACCAATCGGTCTTCTCGGTCAACTACGGGGATAGCGATTAAGTCGTAGCGCTGCATGATTCGCGCCACTTCTTCTTGAGGGGTTTCAGTTCTAACTTTGATGACGCGATCGCTAGAAATATCCTTGATGAAAACATCGGGAAAGGTAAACAGCAACTGGCGCAGTGAAACTACTCTCACCAGTGTCCGGTTGTCATCTGTGACGTAGGCGTAGTAAATCGACTCCTTGTCTTCGTCCTGACGGCGGATTTTACTTAGGGCTTCACCTACAGTCAATCCTTGCCGCAACCGGACATATTCGGTTGTCATCACCCGCCCAGCAGTGCCTTCTGGATAGCCGAGAATCGTTGCTGTTGCTTGTCTTTGTTCTGGACTGAGTTCTTGCAATAGTCGTTTGATTACCCCAGCAGGTAGTTCGTCAAATAATTCTGCCCGTTCATCAGGACTCATTGCTTCTACAAGGTGCACTACCTGGACATCATGCAGAGAATTAATTAGTTCCTGCTGCACCTCTGTGGGCAAATATTCAAATACATCAATTGCCTGACCTTTGTTGAGTAAACGAAATGCGATCGCGCGTTGTTGTTCAGGCAATTGTGTAATGTAGTCTCCCACATCCACAGGTTGCAAGCGGTTTAAGTCCCATTTCAACTGGTTTAGATCGGTAGTATCAGTCAGCAAATCACGAATATCTTGTGTAAGCATGTAGATATATCTCCTAAGTCTCCCCCGCGCTGGGAGACTTCCTCGCCAGATCAGAGGAGGTTTATACTGCCATCTTGTGGACTATGGTCCATAAAATCTCAACAATTCAATATCGATATCTAATTCAAGGCATCGCTAGTCATCATCCTAACCTGGAATAGCCCTCTCCGGTAGATACTGAATATTATTATTCAGTGTTTGTGACATTGATCACTAAAGAGTAATTTAATTGCCCTAAGTTTCAGTTAATTTTCGTTAGGGCTTATGTAATAACTCTCTAAAACTCTTATTCCTACCCTGCGGGAAGCCGCTGCTGCGTCTATGTGTACTTTGCGCCCTTCTCTACGAGACGCTGCGCGATCGCGGTTCGTTTTTTCGTAAGTCCAGTTCGTGTAACTTAAAGTAGATTTTACAATAGCCTCCCACTTTTTAAACATCCTTTAAGAAAACAGTCATTTCGCAATACATAACAGTAAAAACTTGCAGTTAAAGCTCTTTTATTACTATTACTAGAAAATATTTAAAACCTTATTTATTTGTGCTTGATTACTAACATTAATCCTGAAACATTACAAAAGACAGTTTATTAATCTTGAATTATCTTCGTGTCTTTGTGCCTTAGTGGTTTCAAAATAAATTTTATTAACCACCAAAATACAAAGACACTAAAATTAGTTGATTTAATAACACTGGTGAAACTATTTATCTCCCAAAATGATAGTTATGTCATCTATTTCGGGAGTATAAATAATTCTCTTTACTAGCCATGTTTTGTTTTTTAATTGTACTTCTTCACCTACTCTCGGAATAAATTGTAAGTTGTAGTACTTACCTAGAAATTCTTCTGCATTGCCTTTCCAAAAAATCGTTCTTGTCAGTTCACCAGTTTTGTTACTAATTTTTTTTCCTCCTTATATTATTTATTTCTTGCAGTTTGTACGGTGAAAACCTGTTTAAGCAGTTTCACTCAGTAATCGCAGAATAAATTGGAGTGGAATTTCTATCCGATCGGAGCGATTATTTAGTTCATTGCCTACTGCATCAATCGCTTGCTCTAGAAGATAGGCAAAAAGCAGCACATCTAATTCTTGTGTTGTCTTTGGCAGGAAAGATTCTTCACTAGCAGTTTCTAAATAAGAATTGAGAAAGCTAGTACTGACCCAGGTATACCAAAACTGTCCCCATTGTTCTAGAAGGGGTAAATTTTCCGGCAGGATCATCCCAGATTCTTTTTGATAGCCCAGAGCTTCGTTAACGGCATAGTTGAAAGATAGCAACATTCCTGCTACATCTCGTAGAGGCGATCGCTTGATGCGTCGTTCGCTTAAACTACGATCTGTTTTGCCTTCAAAATCAGGAAGAATAAAGTCTTTTCCCGTGTAAAATACTTGCGATAAATGGTAGTTTCCATGATGACGAGTACGCAATGCCGTAATTTTTTGCCCAACAATTAATTGAAAGCGTTCTAATATTTTCTGTTGGCTATTAAGAACTTCTAATGCTAATGGTTGAGTATCGGCTGGCAAGTCTTTTACTCGTTCTTTTAATAACCGAAATACTTGTCCAGTTAAGTTACGTGCATTTTGATATATTGAACGTTGATAAAGTGATGAAAAAGATTCTGGAGTAAAGTCTGAGCTATCTATATTTTTAGCCAGCGCTATATGGAATTCAGCTGTGGATTTACCCAACAGATCAACACTTTGCAGGTAAGAAGTGATAGTTGCAATTGCCAATTCTGGGATCTCAATTCGCTGTAAATCCAACAAGGAATCTGATGGCAGAGGCACTTCAGTAATAGTGGCGTGTTCTGTGGTCACTAAATCAAAGTACTTTTGCAAACTATCAAGGGTGTAGTCCCAGCCACTGCGGATATCTGAAATAAACTCTTGTAATATGCCTATAGTCGTGGCTTGGGCAGTTTTATTGCCTGTTTTATTTGCACGGCGGTACTCTAAAGCACCAGTTAGGAAAACTGAGTGTTGCAAGCGTTTTTCCTGGTATAGGAAACGCCGGATTTCTAAATCTGGGTGCAAACCCTCCTCGACTTTACGGAAGAGTTTCAACAACAAGCGATCGCCATAAACTATATAAGTATTGGTTTGTTCTTCTTTATTCAGAACACTCGGCTCACTATTATTTAACTCTTGGCGCAATTCGGAGAATGAATCAGTAGTAGTGCCAAATAATTCTCCGGTTGTCCCTTTATAAGAGTGATGATTAGCGATCGCATCATCTAGCAGTGAGGTGAGAAAGTTCTTGTCTGCTAAAGCATCAAATAAAATTCCAACTTCTTGAGTATTGGGTGGAGCAGTGTCTATTTTACCTTGCACCCCAAGCCGGGCAATTATAGCTTGCGGCATTTCTGCCAAAAGATGTGTTGCTTGCTCACCTTCTGCATAAGCGAGAAATAACAGATAAGTTTCCTGGTTTCCCTGGGTATAATCTACCTGCAACCAAACAATTTGAGCTATTTGCTGATTGTAGGGTAAAGAAATCGCTTCAATGATTTGTACTGATTGTACAGTCTGAGTTTTGCCACCAAACCAGCTACAGGTATAAAGATAGTCCCGCAGTGTTGATTCTAGAATGCTTTTTGACTCTCGTTGCCCAATCACATTCTGCCATGAACCATTTACCAGCAATGTTACTAAGTCTGCTTGGGGTTTAGGAGGTTGAGTTGAGCTAGATTTACGTTGTAAGGTGAACCAGTAAAACCCGTAAGGACTTAAGCTAAGGAAATAGGGCGATTCTGTAATCGGTGGGAACTCAGTGGAACCAAAAATTTCTACTGGTATTAGCCCATTGAAGGTTGATAAATCTAACGCTACCGTTTGCACGTAATGAGATAAATTTGCTACTACCAAGACATCTTCTTCAGAGGTAATCCGGCTGAAGGCAAAAACTTTGCGATTATTAGACTGTACCAATTCAAAACGTCCTTCACCTAATGCCGCAAACCGTTTGCGAGTAGCGAGTAAACGTTTCATCCAATACCAGAGAGAATTGGTATTAGTCCGTTGTGCCTCGACGTTGAGTGCTTCGTAGTGATATTCTGAATCAACAATGACGGGTAGATACAAGCGTTGCGGGTTGGCGCGACTAAAACCAGCGTTGCGGTCAGAACTCCACTGCATAGGTGTGCGAACACCATTGCGATCGCCTAGATAAACGTTATCTCCCATGCCAATTTCATCACCGTAGTAAAGTACGGGGGTTCCTGGCAAAGATAATAGTAAACTATTGAGTAACTCAATTTGGCGGCGATCGTTGCCCAAAAGCGGCGCTAATCTGCGGCGGATGCCTAAATTTACCCGCATCATCGGGTCCTGTGCATAGGCCCCATACATAAAATCTCGGTCTTCATCTGTCACCATTTCTAGAGTCAGTTCGTCATGGTTGCGGAGGAACAATGCCCACTGACAGTTATCAGGAATCGATGGAGTTTGCTGGAGAATATCTACAATCGGGAAATTATCTTCCATCCGCACTGCCATAAACAAACGCGGCATTAGGGGAAAATGAAAGTTCATCTGACACTCATCTCCCGCACCGTAATATTGCGCTGCATCTTCAGGCCATTGGTTAGCCTCAGCTAGTAACATCCGGTTAGGAAATTTCGCGTCGATGTGCGATCGCAACTCCTTCAAATACGCATGGGTTTCAGGTAAGTTTTCGCAGTTCGTTCCTTGCCGTTCGTATAGATAAGGCACAGCATCCATGCGTAGTCCATCTACACCCATCTCCAACCAAAAATCTAGAACATCAAATACTGCCTGGCGCACCAAGGGATTGTCATAATTCAAATCCGGCTGATGGGAATAGAAACGATGCCAGCAATAAGCTTGGGCAACTGAATCCCAAGCCCAGTTAGATGTCTCAAAATCTTGGAAGATAATTCGCGCTTCTTGGTATTTTTCAGGAGTATCACTCCAAACATAAAAATCTCGCTCCTGACTTCCTTTCGGGGCACGACGTGCTTTTTGAAACCAAGGATGTTGGTCAGAGGTATGGTTAATAATTAACTCAATAATTACACGAATACCGCGCTGATGAGCAGCGCTCAAAAACGCTTTAAAGTCTTCCAATGTGCCATAAATAGGATTGACACTAGTGTAATCGGCAATATCGTAACCATCATCCCTGAGTGGTGAAGGAAAAAAAGGTAACAACCAAATAGCAGTAATACCTAAATCTTGTAAATAGTCTAGTTTTTCTGTCAGCCCTTGAAAATCACCAATACCATCACCATTACTGTCAGCAAATGTCCGAACACCTAGTTCGTAGATAATTGCATTTTTAAACCATAATGGGTCATCTTTCAAGCTGGAGTTTGGCATTTTAAAAAAATATGCGATCGCATATCTAATAGAAGTATATTTTTACTTGATACAATCGCTGAGATTATAGCTTATTTATCTTACATGATTAATGTATACACTTTCTTACTTAAGTAATGAAACTATCAAACGAGCTATATTTAGTCACCACTTTACAGTTACCACAAAGTCCTAAATATTTATTCTCTTACGTAAGTGCTGGCACAAGTCCTGGTTTAGAATCTATATTCTTATTTTGGGAATATAACTCGACTACACTACAGGCTGTATGCACAGCTTTATCTTTGACCGTTTGGGAACGAGGGGCAAATTGGCCCAGGCCAATATCAGATTCCGAACAACCACTCCCTCTGTTAGCAGCTATTGGTTGGCGCGTGTAGGAAAGCGGATATAAGAGGATTTTTGTTGGTGTTACTACGGCTATTACATTCAGGACATAAACCAGCAGCAGGATGTAAATAGAAAGCATTGCAGCAATATCTGCGACAATAAAGGCGTCTACGCACCGATATCCTTGATTTTTCGCCGACGATACCATTAAATAAAGTTTATTTGGATTTTTGATCCTTCTTTAGAATTATAAAATAACATAAGTATAAAGTGTCACATATATGAAGGAGGATTTGAACAAATATCGTATTTTAGTTTGGGATCACTAAAATTCAGTACCCAGAAACTTTTTAACACGAGATAATAATAAACTCACACCACCTTTAGCTGTTGTCCCATCAACCATTACAGAACTTGTTCTGGCTCGGTTTAAGTAATTCACTTCACAGCCATAAGGTCGAATTCTGCAAGTAGTTCTAAACCAAATCATGAAAACATCTACCAAATTGCTAGCTCGCCTGGAGTATTACTACCAGCAAATCAAAACGATCATTCTAACTCGGCAGAATCCGATTACTGGTTTACTACCTGCGAGTACAGCGATTACAGCCCACGGTGATTATACTGATGCCTGGGTGCGAGACAACGTTTACAGCATTTTGGCAGTTTGGGGTTTAGGACTTGCATACCGCAAGATTGACGACGATCAAGGACGCACCTATGAACTAGAACATAGTGTGATCAAACTGATGCGCGGGTTACTCTTTGCGATGATGCGACAGGCTCATAAAGTAGAGACATTTAAACATACTCAGTCCTTACTGGATGGACTGCACGCCAAATACAATACCGCAACTGGCGACATTGTTGTTGGTGATGACCAATGGGGACATTTGCAACTTGATGCCACATCTATATTTTTACTGATATTGGCACAAATGACCGCTGCCGGATTACAAATAATTTATACGATTGATGAAGTGAATTTCGTCCAAAATTTGGTTTACTACATTGGACGAGCTTACCGCACACCAGATTACGGCATTTGGGAACGTGGTAATAAAATTAATCGTGGTAATGCTGAGTTAAATGCCAGTTCCGTAGGCATGGCAAAAGCTGCTTTAGAAGCTATCAATGGACTAGATTTGTTTGGTGTGCGTGGTAGTCAAGCATCGGTAATTCATGTGCTACCAGATGAAATCGCCCGCGCCCGGATTACTTTAGAATCCCTATTACCGAGGGAATCTGGTTCCAAAGAAATTGATGCGGCGCTGTTAAGTATTATTAGTTATCCTGCCTTTGCAGTGGAAGACTCGCAGTTACGCGATCGCACTTTAAACGATATTATCAACAAACTCGCAGGGAAATATGGCTGCAAACGCTTCCTGCGTGATGGACACCAAACCGTTCTAGAAGACAATCACCGCTTACATTACGAACCGTGGGAACTGAAGCAATTTGAGCATATTGAATGCGAATGGCCATTATTTTTCACTTATTTAGTTCTAGATGGATTATTTTGCGGCGAGCCAGAACAAGTTCAAAAATACCAAGAGCTTTTAGAATCATTACTTATAGAACAAAATGGTTTACGTTTATTGCCAGAACTTTATTATGTCCCATCCGAAAGTATAGAAGCAGAAAAGGTAGCACCGCAAACGCAACCACGTTTGCCTAATGAAAATATTCCCTTAGTGTGGGCACAGAGTTTATATCTTCTCAGTCAAATGTTGAGTGATGGGATACTTGCTGTTGGTGATATCGACCCTTTGGGAAGACATTTGTGTGTAGGAAAACAGCGTGAGGCATTGGTGCAAATTGCTTTATTAGCAGAAGATGAAGATTTACAGATGAAACTAGAAGTTCACGGAATCGAAGCACAAACACCTACCCAAGTAGAACCAATTCAGGTGAGAAAAGCTGGAGAATTTTCCGCTATTTATACCCAAATTGGACGTAATGAAAAACTTGGTTTAACTGGGCGGCCAGTACGGCGACTGAGGAGTTTGACAACATCTAGAATCTTTCGGATTCGCGGTGAAACAATTGTATTTTTACCTTCATTTTCAGACTCTCAACAGTTTTACTTAACCCTTGATTACCATTTTTTGCTGGATCAAATTAGAAGCGAACTAGCTTACATTCAAAAATATTGGAGCGATTTAGGACGTCCGACTCTGACTTTAATGTTGACGCACACCATGTTAGAAATCGGTTCTGAGGCATTATTAGAACTGATGCAAGAACTAAAAGATGGTGTTTGTAACGGTGTGCGGGTGAAATTAGGGCGACTAAATCAGCTAATGCTGACAGCTGGAATCCAAAGAATTGATTTTCTACCAAATGCAGAATTCTTGCGATCGCCACTGAAAAATGCTGGACTACGTTGCTATTATCTAGCTTATCATCCTGAGAAAAACTGGCGCTTAGGACATACCCAAGAATTTCAAATGGAGTGTGAAACCAACTTGGGATTATTACTTTCTTATTTGCGCTCATCAGAGAATATCTACGAGCAAATTGAGTTATTGCAAACTTTAATTCGCTTACAGGGAATGAAATTTGATACGGGCTATGGTGGCCCAGGATATCCTGTTACCGTAGCCGATTTACTAGATGAAGTTTACACCAAAGCTGGAGATTTAAGTATTTGGGCAGTGGTACGCCGGGCTGCGGGGTTACGGCAAATGGTTGATATCAGCCTATCAGATGCAGTTACGAGTATTTTGGTACGGGGTAAGCAAATTGCTGTGGGTAAAGCTTACAGTGAGGCGTCTCTAATTACCGTACCCATGTCCCACGATGAAATTGCCGATAAAATTAATCATTTTTGTCGTGAAGATATACGCGATCGCGTCCTTACCCAAGAGATTTTAATCTATCTTGGTGTCTTAATTCGCTCAGAACCTGAACTATTTCAGGGACTACTGACGCTGAGAGTCGGCTATCTCATCTTATTGATTACCAGCGAACTAGCGCGAGAATTGCATGTTACCCAAGATGAAGCATACGATTACTTAATGCAACTTTCACCCTTTGAAGTAAAAATGCGGTTACGTCAGGTATTAACTGGATATACTGGCATGAGTAACCTGTTGCGCCAGCAAGAATCACTCCACGTCAAACAAAAAGAAAGTGATATTGCTTGGGTGGTGTTACCAGCAATCGCTGAAGAAATACAAGTCCCGCCAGGCGGTTGGCGGCGGTTCCGTCAAGCCGAAGGTGCGACGGGGCGCGTACCAAAAGAGTTTTTCAAGCAGGTTTGGCTATTAATGCAACATTGCAAAGGGCTAGTAATTGGGGATAAACTAGAGCGGCGCAATCGTTTAGATAGTGAAGTGATGTTGTCGGAAATGACAGCGGGGGAAAGAAATTTTGCTCTGTTAATTGAGCATTTACTAAATAAAATCGAAGCTTCAGAATATCGCCAAGTTAATATTGAAGCATTAATAGAATTAGGAGCGATCGCAGCTAATAATCCCAAGTTGCAAATCGAAGAATATATCGTGTTGGATGTGTTAATTGGTCATGCAGTGCGATTAGCATGGCTAGAAAACCATACTCATCGCAGCGATCGCTATGATGAGGATAAAGCTAGTGCGTGGCAATCGTTTTACAACACCTCTCCTAGAGATTGTGCTAGTTATATTTTGAAGGCATTTAGGTTCTTGACGGAATTTGTGAAAGATTTTTAAACGCAGAGGGACGCAAAGGAAAGGGCAGAGGAACGCAGAGGATGAAAGAGAATGAGTTGAGTGGGGTGATTATTGGTTGTGCGATGAGGGTGCATACTGCTTTGGGGCCTGGTTTATTGGAGTCAGCTTATGAGGTGTGCTTGGATTACGAGTTGAAGGAAGCCAGATTGTATGTTGGTAAGCAAATTCCATTGCCTTTGGTTTACCAAAATGTGCAATTGGAATGCGTTTATCGACTAGATTTGATAGTCGAAAACAAAGTAATTGTAGAGATTAAATCTGTAGAATCCTTCAACCCGATTCACTCCGTTCAACTCTTAACCTATCTTAAACTAGCAAACTGCAAACTAGGTCTTCTGATCAACTTTAACGTCCTCCACCTCAAAGAAGGTATCAAACGCGTAGCCAACAACCTCTAACTCTTATTCTGCGTTCCTCTGCGTTTCCCTCCGCGTCCCTTTGCGTTAATAAAAATATCCCCCACCTCAGATTTTAAAAGCAGGGGTTTTATTAAATTTACTTAACAGAAACAGCATCAACATCAATGGTACTTCCAGTAGAGGTAGAAGCCTCAGTGGTATTAGGTGCTTCAGTACCCACATCACCCTTACGAGCTTTCCAGCCCTCAATTACTAGCCCAGACACCTCAGAAACCAGCAAAGTCAAAAGGAAAACATCATCAATCTGCCCGACAACGGGTATAAAATCTGGAAGAATATCAATCGGGCTGGCCAAATAGACTAGTGTTCCTAAAATTGCCCACCAACGGTATTTAGGGTTACGAAGCAAATCGCCATACCAGGTGTAAAGTGATTGGATTGAAAATTTCATATTTTGAACCTCCAGTTATCTTTAATTTTGGCAAATTATCCTAAAAATTCCTGGTGGGAATAACCGCCCTAGTTAGTCTGGAAGACGCTACTCGTAATCTGTCACCAAATACCTACTCTGTGATTCTGCATAAGAGTTCAGTACCACAGGATTTGCTCGTTACGATCGCAAAACCGTCACGATTGATGATTGGGGTGTCAAGCCTCCAAAAAATGTCTCTACTTATGCAACAAATAATCAGGGCGATCGCACCCATATCACTACTATTTATGATTGGGACAATTTTAAGGAAACTTGGTATACCGAAGCCGTAAAAGCGGGTAAACCTATCTGGTTGCGGATTTTCACCTGGATTATCCCAATCATCCATACATTGTTGCTTCAGCAGATCGTCCCATTTATGATGTGCAGAATCGATTCCTGGGGATGGTTGCAGCTGATATCCATTAATCACCGAAAAACATGGTGGTAAACTGGAATGTTTTTATACTTTTGGTGAAGGAAGGGAGTTGATCATTCAATTGCCTTACCCGCAGCAAGTTTGTGCAGCAGTCTAAGTCAAATACGCCATGCTTACACTGTCTTTTTAGGTTTTCGATAAATTTATATTTTGGAAGTCCCTCATTTTGCATTAATCTCTAGAATTAAAATGCTTTAACACATTTGCTCTAGTCATAAAGGGAGGAAATTTAAACAGTGGATATTTTAGATTTGTTTTATAAGGGCGGGCCAGCGATGTGGCCTTTGTTAGTTCTGTCGATTCTGTCTTTGAGTGTGATTTTCGAGCGTTTGTGGTTCTGGTTGCGAATTTTGACTCAGGAAAAGCAAATAGTCGATCGCATCCTGGATGCTGCCCAGGATAATTGGCAAGTAGCTGCGAACATTGCAAGACTTGCAAGCCATCAGCCTGTTGGGCGTTTTCTCTACGCCCCCTTACGTTTTCCAAAAACTGATGCCGAAACCTTTCGACTAGCACTGGAGGCTACAGCAGAAGACGAATTGGCTGGAATGCGGCGAGGTGAAAAACTTTTAGAAGCCGTAATTGCCCTAGCGCCATTGCTGGGATTGTTGGGCACGGTTTTGGGTTTAATCCGCGCTTTGCGAGCAATTCGGATTGGCGATTTGGGAACTGAATCTACAGCTGGGGTGACTACTGGTATTGGTGAATCCCTGATTGCTACTGCAACGGGGTTAATAGTTGCCATCATTAGTTTGATATTTTACCGCCTATTTCAAAGTTTTGTAGTTAACCAAGTCAAAGTTTTTCGGAAGGCAGGGAATGAGATGGAATTGCTCTATCGCCAGTCTCCACCTGATTTTAGTAATAGTACATCAGCAATTGTGCCGGAAAATTTCACTCCACCCCGCAAGCCAGGAAAGACTAAGGTTTCTGAATCTCCTGAACCGCCGAATGCATCTAATTAGTCAAAAATTCAACCCCAAAACCAGGCGTTTAAATTGAGAAAATGAAAGTTAATCTACATACTCCAATTGAAGAAGTCCAAATTCAAATCATCCCTTTAATTGATGTTGTTTTTTGTATTCTGACGTTTTTTCTATTAGCGGCTTTACAATTTACACGGCAACAGGCAATAAATGTTGATTTGCCCAAAGCCAGCGCCAGTTCAGTATCTGGAATAACATCACAGAGTGGAAGTCTGATTGTAACTATCGATGCTGTTGGCAATACTTACATAGAAAAACAGCTTGTTAAACGGGAGGATTTGGGAGCGAGGTTAAAACAGTATCTCCAAGCAAACCCTAATGCTGTTGTGGTGCTGAATGCTTCGCGGACAGCAACTTACAATGATGTAATTGAGACATTGGATTTGCTGCGGCAAGTAGGAGGCGATCGCGTTTCTTTGGGAATTATTCCTGGCCCATCTCAACCACCCACAAACTTACTCAACCAGCCTAATATCCCTTCTTTCCCAATCAATCCTGGTGCTGCACCAATTCCAGGCATCAATCCCCAAGGGAATCTTAACCCTAAATTTCCCTTAGCACCCAATTCCGTACCCTTTCCTGGCGTAAGTCAACCTCCAACTGGACAAAACATCAGTCCTATCAATCCTGGTATTTCCAACCCACCAGCATCTCAAGCGCCTGTAGCACCTAGAAAAACCCAACCTCCTTTTAAAAGATGACATAGGGCAAGGGGGAGCATAGAACTCTTGGAGAGGCTGCGCCCTTTGCGTAGCTATGCCGCAGGCTTTACGACTGCGCTCAGTAATCAGGGGAGCAGGGGAGAGTTAGAATTTATCTCATCTTTCCACTCCCCTTCAAGCTCTTTCCCAAACATAAAGATATCTAAAATAAAATTCTGTTAGAGAAAAATTTCCTGCTAATTTATAGATAATTGGTTGAGCTTTAAAGATTTTTCCACCGATAAACTGAAGTAATTTATCACCAATTGCCATTCACGTTTCAGAGATTGTGGCATGAATATTATGACACTTTTAATTGTTTGGGTAGTAACAGCTATCAGCTTGTTGATAATTAGCAAATTGCCTCTAGGAGTCGAAATTAACACTCCAGGTAAAGCCTTCCTTTCTGCCGCGGTGCTTGGTATCGTAACAGCAATAGTCCGACCGATTTTAAGTATCGTTTTTGCAGTCCCAAATTTACTCACATTGGACTTATTATCCAGCATTTTCACATTTATGATTGCCGTAGTTTGTTTTAGTATTGCTGCTTTGTTAGTAGAAGGCTTTCGCTTGCGCTACGGAATTTGGAGTGCTGTTATTGGGGCATTTATGCTGACTATAATTAACAGCTTAATATACAAATTATTGGGCGTATAAAGTTAAGAGTTGGGAGTTCTTGGTAACTCCTAACTCTTAACTATTCGTTAGAACTTGGGGGAGCAACTGGAGTAGTTGATTGTTGTTTACGTTGTTCGCGTTTTTTGCGATCGGCTGAGAGCATATCTGCCATCACTACCAGTGCTTGCGCCATCTTGTCTAGATTAGAACGGTATAGCTCCAAATCTTTGTTGAGTTTGTCATCAGACAGGTGCAAGCCAGCAGCGATCGTTTTCAGCGCCTCCGTAAGTTGCTTTTCATCTTTGACCAATTCTGGATCTGACTGTTCCAATAACGAAAATACACCAATTGCGAACAAACGGTTGTATTTAAAGTTAGGGTTATTGGCGATCGTTTGCAGTTGCGCTTGCAAGTCACTATCTCGATCTAAGAAAGTAGTTTGGCCCAACCACGCGATTAAATCTTTAACTGGCAAACCTTTAGCTACAGCTTGCAATCTTGCGGCATCCTGTCGATAGTGTTGCGGATCTTGCTCTATAGCCTGACATAGGGCGTTAAAAATTGATTCTTGATCCCGTTCTGGTAGATAGCCTTGCATGAAGCGGTCAAAGGTAGTGACGACGCCCAAGGCATAAATTGGATTGTAGCTAAAATCGATATTTACTGATAGCAGATGCATTTCCACCATCAATTCTTCAACTACCCGACGATAAATAGTGTTGATCGGACGGGTATGAAGATTGTAAAAAGTTCGTTTTGTATCAGAGACAGTACGGACGTTATTCACAAAGAAGATGTTAAGGGCGACGTATTCTTATTTTCTCGCTTAAAGGCTACTTTGCCAAGTTTAGCTTTTGGCTGGTGACGGTTTCATTTACAATATAGATAAATCAGAAGTATTTTCTCAGCTAGTAGCTACAGGGGATAAGACCCTTTCCTCTAAAAAACTAGTCAAAAATTATCATCTTTAATGATTCGTTTTTCACATTTATGAATTTCTCGCCACAGTTAATTGCTTTAGGTGAGTACCTAGCTGGTGAATTTGATAATCGTGAACAAGCCATAGGAGAACCAGTTTGGTATGTCCACTTGCGCCTATGGCAAAGACCAGTTAATTTGTTCACAGAAGATAGTATCACCCTATTTGCCGAACAGGCTAACGTTATTAACCTAGATAAACCTTACCGCCAGCGAATTATCCGGTTACGTCAGAGGAGCGACTCTGAAACTTCTCTGGAAGTGCAATACTATATGCCTCAAGATCCAGGTGCATTAATCGGCGCAGGTCATAACCCTGCTTTATTAAACACACTGACACCCGAACAATTAGATTTACTACCAGGTTGTATCCTAACAGTTACTCAAGAAACACTAGCCCGCGATCGCTATAAGTTTACCACTACGCCACTACCAGAAACTCGTTGCAGCTTTAGTTATCTTGGCAATAGCGTGTATGTTTCCTTGGGATTTGAAGCCACAGCGGCAGAATTTCACAGCTACGACAAAGGAATTGATCCAGCAACTGGAAAAGCAACTTGGGGAGCGATTATGGGCCCTTATCGCTACACCAAGCGAAATCAGTATTTAATAAGTTAAAGTTATGATTCATAAGTTATGAAGTTTGAATTAGCTCCTAACTCCTGTACAGACGCGATTAATCGCGTCTCCTAACTCTTTTTTAGCTAGCGATGCTACGAGGTACACCTTCTAAAGCTTCCTCTTCTGTTTCAAAGATTTCAAAGACAGTATCCATCATCGTCACTTCAAACACAAGTTTAGCTTCTGGATGTACATTGCAGATGCGGAAACTGCCCTTAACTTTATCAGCATCACGCATTCCAGCTACCAAAGACGTAAGACCAGAACTATCAATAAAATTTACCTGAGCCAGATTTACAACTACATGGCGACTGAGTTTGGAAATACACTCCTGTAACTTCAGGCGAAATTGCCAAGCAGTGGTGATATCTAGGCGACCTGCTGGTGTCAGGACAATAACGGTGTTTCCGTCTTGGGTTGTATAACTTTTTTGGTCTATCTGAATCACTAAAGCCCTCCCCGTGGCGTTCCTCTTAAGATTAACTACTTACAGAATTTTCTAATGCTGTCACTAGAGATTAACAAGCTATAGCTAAAATTGTCACCTTTTTCTGCTAAGTGCTTACCTTTGGTAGTTTAACTCACCAAAACAGTGCTGAATAGCAATTTCAAATGAGGGAGTGGGGAGTGGAGGAGATGAGGAGGATATGGGAGATAGGGAAGAACTCCTAACTCCTAACTCCTAACTCAACTATTGTCTAGGTGTCCAGTTGCTCCAATCTTGAGGCTTAAGGAAGGTTTCATACAACTCGGCTTCGGGGGAATTGGGTTCTGGCTGATAGCCGTATTCCCAGCGCACTAAGGGTGGTAGGGACATGAGAATTGATTCGGTGCGTCCATTGGTTTGCAGACCAAAAATAGTCCCTCGGTCATAAACTAAGTTAAATTCTACATACCGTCCCCGGCGGTAGAGTTGAAAATTCCGTTGGCGATCGCCATACTCTATCCCATGTCGCCGTTCTACAATTGGTACGTAGGCTGGTAAAAATGCTCTGCCACAGTCTTGCACAAAGGCAAACAAATCTTCCCAATTGCGGGTTGCTGGTGTTCCTACTTGGTTGCTATAAATAGCCGCTCCCCCATTGGGATTTGGCCCACGGTATAAAGCACCCTGGCCATCTTGGTAATCAAAAAACAGACCACCTACGCCCCGTGTCTCATCACGATGCTTGAGGTAGAAATATTCATCACACCACGGTTTAAACACCGAGTAATAGTCTGGGTGGTGTTGGTCACAAGCCTGTTTTAATGTTTTGTGTAAATGTGCCGCATCTTCGGCAAAGGGGTAATAAGGTGTCAAGTCAATACCACCGCCGAACCACCACACTGGCCCCGCTTCAAAGTAGCGGTAATTTAGATGAACTGTAGGCACGTAAGGATTGAGAGGATGTAATACCATTGAAGTGCCAGTGGCATAAAAGCCATGCCCTGCTGCTTCCGGGCGTTGGGTTAAAATTGAGGTTGGCAAATGGGAACCCCAAACTTCAGAAAAATTTACACCTGCTTGTTCAAATATTGCACCTTCTCGCAATACACGTGATCGCCCTCCACCTCCTTCTGGGCGTTCCCAACTATCTTCAAGAAACTTGCCTACACCATCTAGTTTTGTTAACGCTTGCGTGATTTCGTCTTGCAGTTGTTTCATAAACTGACTGACCCTAGTCTGAGCGTCAGTTGCTGGCAAAGACTTCGATGATTCTGCTGCTACAGTTGGTATTTGCGAGTTGGTCAACATAGATTCCCGAACCTAAATTACAATTTCCAGAAAGCCACAAATTTCTTATCTTCAAATTTGGGAGAAACATGTGCCAACAATCAAGCTGTATTTGCCCAACCCGGTTTTTTATTACTGGTTAAGCATTTATCCGATTGATGGGCATCACTAGAGTTATTTTCCCTCAAATGCGTATAGGCTTATATATTGACTGAGTTTTTATTTGTTAATTTTAACTATTTCGCGCCCTCGTCCCCCACGCTCATTTGGTACTCCAAATCAGTGGCGGGATATAAAGTGGTTATAAACGTAGCAAGAGATCCCGCAGGGTAACGCCCTTGTCACAAACTGAGCATAGTTGCCCACCATACCAGAGTTACCAGAAAGTGTCTAGGAAGGAGGAGGATTAAAAAAATGCAAGGTTGGTTATCCAAATTCATCCACCGCAAACGTCGTCGGTTTTGCGCTTCTCTGGTGCGGACGTATCGAGAGATTAGTTCTGCTTCTGTAGATGAACTGTGGCAAAAAGTGGCTGACTTAACAGATGTTTCCTGGCATCCACTACTTAAGAGTACTAACGTGCCCTACGGATTAGTACCCAAACCAGGATTAATTTTTCATGCTGTAACACGCTTTTGGCCGATTCCCATCCGAATTTTTGTGGAGCGCGTCAATCATAGAGAGATGCTGAGTATCCGAGTGCTGGCGATTCCTGGGATAGAGGAACGGGTGACTTATCAAGTAGAGTCAACGGTTTGTGGTACTTGTCTGTCTTATTCTGTAACGCTACGGGGTTGGTTATCGCCCCTGATTTGGTCTTTATCCCGTCCTTATGCAGACCGCGTAGCACGGTCTTTAGTAGAGGCGGTAGAAAAGACGGCATTATCAACGGTATCTGGGAAGAAAAAATCCCTTAATGACAGTTGTTTTGATTTTTAGGTGATGTGAACTGGCGACTTTTAAGAGGCAGAGGGGCAGTTCTTGTAGGTGAAAGGGGGAAAATACTCCCCTCTGCTGCCCTGCTTCTTTTCCCATGCCCAATAACTAATCCCTAAAGAAAGTTAAGATTCTATTAGGTGATAATGCAATTTGCTAAGTTTTGTTACGGCAGTACCAGTGAAAACACTAAGCTGACCTTACTTAAAAAAGCATCCAGTTAATAACTAAGTACACGTCACGAGTGTATTTTTTCATTTTCAATTTTGAATTTTTATGTACGATGTCCTCGACTCCCGCTCTGTGTTAGAAGTGTTGCGACCAGTAGAAGACCCAGAACTCCGCAAAAGTCTGGTAGAACTGAATATGATTCGCAACGTGAAAATTGACGATGGTAAGGTTAGCTTCACTTTGGTGTTGACCACTCCTGCCTGTCCTTTACGTGAATTTATCGTTGAAGACTGTCAGAAAGCTGTCAAAAAGCTCCCAGGCGTTACAGATGTAAGCATAGAAGTGACGGCTGAAACACCCCAACAAAAAAGTTTGCCCGATCGCACTGGTATTTCTGGGGTCAAAAATATCATTGCTGTTTCCAGCGGTAAAGGTGGCGTTGGTAAAAGTACCGTGGCGGTGAATATAGCAGTAGCTCTAGCCCAAACCGGGGCAAAAGTCGGCTTGTTAGATGCTGATATTTATGGTCCCAATGACCCCACCATGCTGGGTCTGGCTGATGCCCAAATTGTAGTGCGTTCCACTGAAACAGGTGACATCCTGGAACCTGCTTTTAATCACGGCGTCAAATTAGTTTCAATGGGCTTTTTGATTGACCGAGATCAACCAGTAATTTGGCGTGGGCCTATGCTCAATGGTGTAATTCGCCAGTTTCTCTATCAAGTGCAATGGGGAGAACTGGACTATTTGATTGTAGATATGCCACCGGGAACCGGAGATGCTCAGTTAACTTTAACTCAAGCAGTGCCGATGGCAGGGGCGGTAATTGTCACCACGCCGCAAACTGTAGCCCTGCTAGATTCTCGCAAGGGATTGCGGATGTTCCAGCAGATGAATGTCCCAGTATTAGGGATCGTGGAAAATATGAGCTATTTTATCCCCCCCGATCAACCCGATAAGCAGTATGACATCTTCGGTTCCGGTGGTGGCTCCAAAACAGCCGCCGAATTGGGAGTGCCACTGTTGGGGTGCGTGCCGCTAGAAATTTCCACACGAGTTGGCGGTGATAGCGGTGTGCCGATAGTCGTTGGTGAGCCAGATTCAGCTTCAGCAAAAGCATTAACAGCGATCGCTCTTACTATTGCTGGTAAAGTATCAGTTGCTGCTTTGACATAATTAATTTTAATTTCTATCTACTTCTTGACTTATAGTTTGGGAATACTAGGGATTGGGTATCGAGACTGGGGCATGGGGACAAGGAAGATAAGTAGAGAAGTTTGAGGTAAGACTTCCTTAGTTCAGAACTTTAGAGGAACAACGAGAATAAGCAATGCCCAGTACTTCGATGCCGCCCAACTCTTGGAGAGGCTGCGCCCTAAGCGTAGCTATGCCGTAGGCTTTACGGCTCCTTTCGGCAACTCTTAGAGACGCTGCGCGTAGCAAGATCCCCGTAGGGGTACGCTCAAGGCAAGCCGCTCAGGACAAGCTCAGTACAAATACCCAATGACGCCACTTGCTTCTTCTAAGGGAGACGCTGCGCGAACAACCGGGGGAACCCCGGCAACCCAGTGGCTCCCCAATGCCCAACATTTAAAAAAGTCTAAACTGGCACAATGTTGTTAAAACGATCGCTCCCCAAAATTCGCTGGAAGTCTTGGGTTAAGCCCTGGCAGGATGTAGATTGGCTACTATTTTGTTTGCCAATTGCTATAAGTATCTTTGGTGGCATCATGATCCTCAGCACGGAACTGAAGCAGCCAGTAACTGACTGGTGGTGGCACTGGCTGGTAGCGGGTATCGGTGTGCTTATAGCTCTATTTTTATCTCGCACGCGTTACGAACTCTTGATGCAGTGGCACTGGGTAACATACGCACTAACGAACTTTAGCTTAATTGCTGTGATGATTGCTGGTACTAGCGCCAAAGGGGCGCAGCGGTGGATTAGTATCGCTGGTTTTAACGTGCAACCCTCAGAATTTGCCAAAGTCGGTATGATCATCACCTTAGCAGCTTTGTTACATAGGCGCACTGCTTCTAGCCTGGAAAGTATTTTCCGGGTTCTGGCAATCACTGCTATACCTTGGGGATTAGTATTTTTACAGCCAGATTTAGCAACATCAATGGTATTTGGTGCGATCGTTTTAGGAATGCTTTACTGGGCAAATGCTAACCCAGGCTGGTTAGTTCTGATGATTTCTCCGGTGGTTGCTGCCATTTTGCTGAGTATATCTTGGCCATTAGTAGAGCCGATCGTTTTATTCAAAGAACTATCTTTCGGCCCATTAGGGCTAGTTTGGTCAGTTGCGATGGCTATTGTGGGCTGGCAAACTCTTCCCTGGCGTCGATTTGGTTTCGGTGCTATCAGTGCATGGAGTCTCAATATACTGGGTGGCGAATTAGGAGTCTTCGCCTGGAACCATATTTTGAAACTGTATCAAAAAGAGCGGCTAACTGTATTCATGGACCCCGATCATGATCCACTAGGTGCTGGGTATCACTTAATCCAATCTCGCATTGCTATTGGTGCTGGTGAAATTTGGGGATGGGGTCTGTTTAAGGGGCCAATGACACAACTGAATTTTGTACCTGAACAGCATACAGACTTTATTTTCTCCGCAGTGGGAGAAGAATTCGGTTTTGTTGGTTGTTTGGTAGTGCTGTTTGTCTTCTGCTTAATTTGCTTGCGTCTACTGCATGTTGCCCAAACCGCCAAAGATAACTTTGGTTCCTTGTTGGCTATTGGCGTTTTGTCCATGATTGTGTTTCAGGTGATTGTGAATGTTGGCATGACTGTAGGTTTAGCGCCTGTGGCAGGAATTCCCCTACCTTGGATGAGTTATGGGCGTTCTGCTATGCTGACCAACTTCATTTCCTTGGGAATAGTAGAATCGGTAGCAAATTTTCGCCAAAGACAGAAGTATTATTCATGAGTCAGGGTCAAAAACTCCTAGACTGTGGACTTTAGGACTTACCGCACAAGATATCTTAAAAAGAGGGCTTCTAGGTTCCCCCTCCTTTTTAAAGCTACCGTGTACACACAAGTCGGAAAACCTGATCCACATTGGCTTGAATCTCGTAGGGTGTGTTATGGATATTAGTCCTAACGCTACCAAAAATCTGGGATGTGCCGTACCTTCAGGAATAACACTAATTAGTGATCGCTTTCCTACTCTTGGGTAAACCGAAAATTTGAGATGGTGCGTTAGCCATTACCCACATTTTTGTAACAGAACACTTCGTACCCTTCTTGTGGTAAAGACCAAGGCGAACGGGTTATCCTTTGGAGTACGCAATGACGAACTATCTTATATTTATTTAGATCCATCTACTTAGCCTCAGAATTTATTTATTCCAAGGCAGGTTGGCAACGAAGCCAGAGATTAAAAAGATATGGGTAACAACAAGCATTTAGGCTGGGGACTGTCAAAAGTATTAAGCTATATAACAGGAAACAAGCGAGGCTAAAAACATGATTCTGCCTGGAGCAACTGTTCGCGTCAACAATCCTGCAGATACCTATTACCGCTACGAAGGACTCGTGCAACGGGTAAGTGATGGCAAAGTAGCCGTATTATTTGAAGGTGGGAACTGGGATAAATTAGTTACCTTCCGCCTGAGCGAATTGTCACTCGTAGAGACCACAGCCGGACGTAAAAAAGCCAAATAAGATTAGTTAGGAGTTAGGAGTTATGATTCCTCAACTCATCACTCATAACTCCTAACTCAGCACTCAGCACGGGCTAAACGCCCCACTATTGCTAACAGCACTCCCATGCGCCTCCCCTTACCACAGTTTGCAACTGGCGATCGCCATCCCAACCACATTGCGGAGGTGATTGAGACTAATAGTACCGAATTTTTGGCCCAGTGTTTGGAACCGGAAGATTTGAGCTTTCCCTCCATGCCACCTTTTGGTAGTTGGGTCTGTTCTATAGATGAAGAATCTGGCAATCAAGTTTATGCTGTGGTGTATTATGCCACAACCATGCCTATAGATTCCGTACACCGGGCCAGAGCTTTGGGGTTGTCATTGCAAGACTTACGCGAGGAACAACCCCAAATATTTGCCATGCTCAGAACTGAATTCCGGGCTGCGATCGTGGGATTTGAGCAGTCTTCCCAAAATCGAGGTTATAACCAAAGAATATATCAGTATCTACCACCCCGTCCCCCGCAAATTCATCAAGCTGTTTATCGGTGCGAACCAGAAGCGATCATTAAATTTACTGAAGAACTAGATTTTTTGCGGACACTGCTTTGTATTAACGGTGCGCCAGTAGAGTCTTTGAGCGCAGCTGCTATTCGAGATGTATACCAGTTACGCAAAGCTGACCGAGAATGGTTAATTAAAGCTGGACGTAGCCTGAGCGTGCTACTAAAAGACGACTACGATCGCTTGCGGTTCATTTTGAGTCAAATCCATCCGTAGGTAGTTAGTTCTTAAACAATTGCCTAGTTAGTGTAAGTTAATATTTTTGATTTTTCGTCAGGTGGCTTCTACATTTATATCGCTCAGGCGATCGGCCCCAAGGTAATCGCAATTTTACCATAGCCCCTTCAATTCCTACCTATGGAACTCATATCACAAGTTCTTGTTCTGGAACCAACTTCCCAAGTTCTTGGCAAGGAACCAATTGTTCCCTTTGCTATCTTGCTGGTGGTCATCTTAGTTATACCCATCATGTTTGAGCGGCTAAGATTACCAGGATTAGTGGGTTTGGTTTTCTCAGGGCTAGTACTTGGGCCCTCAGGCTGGAATCTATTTCAGTCTGACTCGCCGCTGATTAACCTGCTATCAGACATTGGGTTAATTTACTTGCTGTTTGTCGCAGGGTTAGAAATTGATCTAGAACAGTTCCGCCGCCAGAAAAGTCGTGCCTTTGGGTTTGCTAGCTTGACTTTCAGTGTACCCCTGGTGATGGGAACCTTAGTAGGGCTAATTTTAGGCTCTGGCTGGAATACTTCAATCTTAATTGGCTCTTTATTCGCTTCCTATACTCTTTTGGCATATCCCATAATCAGCCGTTTGGGAGTGGTAAACAATGAAGCTGTTACTGTTACCATTGGAGCTAAGATTTTTACAGATATTGGTGCAGTGCTGATATTGGCTGTTTGTGTAGGCATCACTCATGCTGGAGCATTCAGCTTTGCTAAACTACTCACCTTATCGGGTTGGTTAACTATTTACTCTGTTGCCGTTGTCACAGGCTTTGATTGGGCAGGCAAAGAATTTTTCAAACGGTCTGGAGACGACGAAGGAAACAAGTTTTTGTTTGTGTTGCTTTCTGTGTTTCTGGCGGCTGTGGGCGCTCAATTGATTGGGGTAGAAAAAATTGTTGGTGCTTTTTTAGCGGGTTTGGCGGTGAATGAAGCTGTGGGTGAAGGCCCAGTCAAAGAAAAGGTGGTATTTATTGGCAGTGTGCTATTTATTCCCATTTTCTTTGTTGACCTTGGCTTACTGATCAATCTACCTGCCTCTGTGAACAACCTGGACACGCTCAAGTTAACGCTGTTGATGATAGTCGGTTTGATTGTCAGTAAATTAATTGCAGCTTTGTTCGCAAAACTGGTTTACCGCTATAAGTGGCAAGAAATGCTAACCATCTGGTCGCTATCACTTCCCCAGGTTGCTACAACCCTAGCAGCAACGTTAATGGGATACCGAGCTGAGTTGCTGCCACTAGAAGTGTTACACAGTGTCATTATCTTAATGCTTGTCACATCAACCTTGGGGCCGTTGATAACTAGTAGAATAGCTGTTGGTTTGAATTCCTCGCCAGCCGAAGATCCAGCACCACCCCTACCTGACCAAAACGCACTAGAAACAGACAGTGCCTTTACTATAGTCGTACCTGTTTATAATCCTCACACTGAGCAGTATTTGATTGAAATGGCGGCATTATTAGCGCGTCAGTCTCAAGGCAAAATTGTACCACTAGCGATCGCTACTGCTGCTGCTCAGATGGATGCACCGCAGTTAGAAGCCTCTCTACAACGAAGTGAGCGGTTATTGACCAAAGCCACGGCTCAAAGTCGAGTATTGGGTGTGGCCGCAGAACCACTGCTGCGAATTGATGATGCCTTTGCTCAGGGAATTAGCAGAGCTGCTCGTGAACAAAAAGCTAATTTAATTGTTATGGGTTGGGGTAAACGGACTGGGTTGCGAGCACGTTTATTTGGAAATGTGATTGATGGTGTGCTTTGGGCATCCCATTGTCCAGTAGCGGTGACACGTCTAGTAGAATCACCGAAAAAAATTCAGCGCATCTTAGTACCAGTAGAAAACTTAACAGCACCTACATTACAGCCTGTGCAATTTGCCCAGATGCTGGCAGAGGCAAATCAGAGCCATATTACTGTGCTGAATGTATGCGATCGCCGCACTAGTTCCAGTAAAATTGCTTGGAGGCGATCGCATCTCTCCCTATTGGTATCTAAATTAGCTTTGACCAATACCCCAGAAATTCAAATTATCGCTCATGAAAATGTTGCCCAAGCAATTTTGCAGGCAGCACGATTATATGATTTAGTAGTTTTACCTTTTATACGTAATCGTACCAGCCCTGGAGGGTTAGCCATTAGCGATGTCACAACCCAGTTAGCCAGACAACTCACCTGCTCCATTATCATGCTTGGAGAACCACAAAGCACTCAAACTACAAATATAGTTATGTCTAACCCGGTTACCAGCATTACATCTGCTGTATGATACGAGCCAGAGTTCACTCTATCAATTTTGGATAATGGAATAATGGAATTTGGATTCACCCCAGCAAGATTGGGTGTGGGGCAAGCCGAATTTTGGATAATGGGATAATGGAATAATAGAATTGTTCCACCCACACAATGTCGGGGCATGAACCGAAATAATTTTTAATTCTTGAATCTAAAATCTAAAATCTAAAATTGGCACAGTTAACGAGAGGATGGGGAAACAAGGAGACAGGGGGATGACTTGGGCTGCGATACCGATAGCGAAGCGTTAGCGAGTCTTGCCTACGGCACGCTGGCGCGAACGCTCGTCACAGCCCGCACTTCTCACCAGACGCTTTTGCTAGCAAGATCCCCGTAGGGATACGGCATGGTTCGACTGCGCTCACCAGCCGCTCAGTGACCACCGGAGGCATCGTATTCACAAAAATCTTTGCAAAAAATGAATCGACTGTAGGGATGTACAACTGTACATTTCTGATCAACTTACTCTCTGCTGCTTTGTATCCAAGTGAGAACAGTAATAACCGTAAAAACACTTTATATTATTGAAGATTTGATGAACTTTAGGTGGAAGACTGACAATCTTAAGACTAAGTTTGTTATTTTGCTAGTTAAATTCCTAAGGAAGCAGGTAAAAATATCACAAAACTATAACCTAAGTAAGTTCAGCAACACTTTTTGATTGAACCTTATTCTTTCTTTCGTTTTGTATTTTTGTCCTCAAGCTGGGTAATCTAAAAGTAAGTGCAATAGCTACTGAAAATATTTGTAAGCAATTGGGAAACTATGAGAATTTTGGTGACGGGCGGTGCTGGGTTTATTGGTTCCCATCTCATCGACCGACTAATGACTGATGGGCATGAATTAATATGCTTGGATAATTTTTACACTGGTCACAAACGCAACATCATTAAATGGTTAGGTCATCCGTACTTTGAACTGATCCGCCACGATATTACTGAACCAATTCGGTTAGAAGTGGATCAAATTTATCATTTAGCTTGTCCTGCTTCTCCGGTACATTACCAGTACAACCCAGTTAAAACCGTAAAAACTAACGTGATGGGAACACTGAATATGTTGGGGCTGGCTAAACGTGTGAAAGCTAGGTTTTTCTTGGCTTCAACTAGTGAAGTATACGGAGATCCAGAAGTTCATCCCCAACCCGAAGAGTACAGGGGTAGCGTCAATCCCATTGGGATACGTTCATGCTACGACGAAGGCAAAAGAATTGCTGAGACTCTAGCATTTGATTACTACAGGCAAAATAAAGTTGATATTCGAGTTGCTCGGATTTTCAATACTTACGGACCGAGAATGTTAGAAAACGATGGTCGGGTGGTGAGCAACTTTATAGTTCAAGCCTTGCGAGGTAATCCTTTAACCGTGTACGGTGATGGTTCGCAAACTCGTAGTTTCTGCTACGTTTCCGATTTAGTGGAAGGATTCATCCGCCTGATGAATGGCGAGTACATTGGCCCAGTAAATTTGGGCAATCCTGGTGAATACACGATTTTACAATTAGCACAAGCAGTGCAAAATATGATCAACCCGGACGCACAGATTAAGTTCGAGACACTACCTTCGGACGATCCCCGGCGTCGCCAGCCTGATATCACAAAGGCAAAAACTTGGTTAAATTGGGAACCGACAATTCCTCTGCAAGAGGGGTTAAAACTAACGATAGAAGATTTTCGCGATCGCATTCAAAGCGATGTCAGTAATTCAATTATTTAAAGCGCCTAGCGTCGCTCTGAATTTTCATACAGGTTCGCTCTCGATAACTAATATCCTTAGTGGCTGAGTTTCCTGGCAGTGTATAAGTGTCTGAAAACTTCTTTTTGAAGACTAATCCCAAAAAAGTGAGGAGTTAAAAAATGCGTGTTTGCGTGATTGGTACTGGTTACGTTGGTTTAGTTACAGGTGCTTGCTTGGCTCATATTGGACATGATGTAATTTGCGTAGACAACAACGAAGAAAAAGTTAAGTTAATGAAGTCTGGACAGTCCCCAATTTTTGAGCCGGGACTCTCAGAAATTATGCAGTCTGCCATTCAAACAGAGAAGATTCATTTTACTAGTGATCTCGCTGCTGGAGTTACCCACGGAGAAATTCTGTTTATTGCTGTGGGAACACCACCTTTACCCACTGGTGAAAGTGATACTCGTTATGTTGAAGCTGTAGCCCGTGGGATTGGGGAAAATCTCAACGGTGGTTATAAAGTCATAGTAAATAAATCTACAGTCCCCATTGGCTCAGGTGACTGGGTGCGGATGCTTGTTCTAGATGGTACCGCTGAACGGCAGAAAACACTAGTAACCGCAGGTGGGGTGTCGAGTGATGAGAAATTACCTGAGGTTGCAGCCCAGTTTGATGTAATCAGCAATCCAGAGTTTTTGCGCGAAGGTTCGGCAGTTCACGACACCTTCAACCCCGATCGCATTGTACTAGGAGGCAATAGTCAAAGGGCAGTAGCCTTGATGCAACAACTGTATGCCCCAATTGTGGAACGCAAGTATGCTGAGGATCAATCTTTACCCCCTGTGCCAATTTTGGCAACAGACCTGAGTTCGGCGGAGATGATCAAATACGCCGCTAATGCCTTTTTAGCCACTAAGATTAGTTTTATTAACGAAGTTGCTAATATTTGCGATCGCGTCGGTGCTGATGTCACCCAAGTAGCTAAAGGCATCGGTTTAGACTCCCGCATTGGTAACAAGTTTTTACAAGCTGGTATTGGTTGGGGCGGTTCCTGCTTTCCCAAAGATGTTTCCGCCCTGATTCACACTGCTGATGACTATGGTTATGAAGCCCAGCTACTGAAATCTGCTGTCAGTGTCAACGAACGTCAGCGGTTGATTGCTCTGGAGAAACTCCAACATGTTCTGAAAATTCTCAAAGGCAAAACAGTCGGACTACTCGGACTGACCTTCAAGCCAGATACCGACGACTTACGCGACGCCCCAGCACTCAACCTAATTGAGCAGCTAAACCGACTAGGAGCCAAAGTCAAGGCCTATGACCCCATTGTTTCCCAAACAGGTCTACGTCATGGGCTTTCTGGTGTACTAGTAGAAACCGATGCCGAAAGACTTGCTGACGGCTGCGATGCTTTAGTACTCGTCACCGAATGGCAGCAGTTCAGCACTCTGGATTATGTGAAGATGGCAAAATTGATGGCTCACCCCGTTATCATCGATGGTCGTAATTTCCTCAACCCCGAAACAATGATCCGGGCTGGATTTCAATATGTAGGCGTGGGAAGATAGATGGTTAAAAGTTAGGAGCTATGAGTGATCAATGATGGATAAGAATTACTTACAAGCTATAATCCATAATTGCTGACTCTAACTCTTTTAAAAACCCAAAAATTTATTTACAATACCGCTACCGCCTAAAACGATTTAGGCGGTATCTGATTTTATTTTAGAGCTTCGCCCAAAGATGCAAATATACTGAAAAAACGTGAATTTGACGGCTCATATAGTGTCCGTCTAATTAGCTTAATCAAAATACCTTTAAGATATTTTACTACATAAAACCATCCCTCTTCGATAGGACAGAGGGACAGACTTGAAGTTTAGTTCAAGGCAGGGAGAGGTTCGCCGAACTCATATTAAAAAAACTTTACTTACCTTGTTTACGTGAAAATTTCCTATCAAGCGCCATTTGGAATACGCTCAATTTCAGCATATCCACTGAAAATAAGTTTTTGACCTTCAGTTTCTAATCGGTTGAGCCGCATTTTCACTCCATCGAGGTCAAAGCGATCCAAATCAACCATATTATCCAAAATTTCTACCAGTGCTACGCTCAAGGTTTGCGAGATTTCCCGCTGGGCTTCTGGCACCTGGTCGAGTTCAATTTTCGGATCTTTGAAAGAAACTCGCCGCCGTCTTTCAATGCCTATAGTTAGAATCATGCTCAGGGGTACAAGTTCACCATTGTTTAAATCTGCTTTTGCTATGAGCTGTAAGCGATTTTCAGGTAATAGCTGTACCTGAACTTCCATAAAGGAGACTGGTTCACCGCCAGATAATGCCGTCAGTGATGGTACTGAGAGATTAAGCAGGCGCTTTTTCACCAGTTCCGCATTAAAGGCCTGGTTGATGCCTGCTTCTGATAGAATTACCTGAGCGATCGCTTGAGTGGGTTGCTTGAGACTGAGTTTGCCACTTAAAACCGAGCCGAAGTCAATGGCAACCGCATCGGTTTCAAAAGACATCTCCTCTACGGCAAAATCTCTCCGAATCACTAAGCCACTACCGCTCATTTTGAAGCTATCAATGCTGCCTTGCAACAGTTTGCTGGAGGGATAGCAGCGCACAAAAACTTCTACTGACTCGCTTTGGGTAAACAGATGGCGAATCGTTTGGCTGGCGACTGTGTTGAGCATCCGCTCTCCCCAATCTGTGCCCTTAGGATTTTGTAAACCAGTAAGTCCGCCGAACATGTGGTTTTGGGTCTCTAGAAGTTATTTGTACTTTTGTAACAAACTGTGAAGAATACAGCAAGCGATCCCGTGATTAATTGTACTGATGGATAGGTATGAGATCGCTGATAGTTCTAAGTTCAATGTGTCAAATATTACTTTTTTATAGTGGGTGGGAATAATTGAACTAAGTTATTGCTAAGATTCTCACCAGTACTAAGTATGATACAGCTAAACATTCTAGAACTTGCCAAGCAAGGTGATACAAATGCGATTAATACTTTGGTAAGTCAGTGGTTAAATTTAACCAGAATTACGCCAAAAACTAGTTTCAAACAAAATTGTCTACAGATAATGCTGGAATCAATTGAAGTTCCAGTACAACAGTTAGTAGTCCCACTTATTTGTAATGGATTAATTAATTTAGGCATCCAATCTTTTAAGAATGTTAAAATATCCGGTAGAGTAACAGGTGAAGATTTTCCCGATTGGCAACAAGAAATTAAGTTAGAAGCATTAGTAAATTCAGTTGGATTAACACCTCACACAAATGTTGAAGTAGAATCTTTAATTGCCATTACTAAAACAACAACAGATAATCAATTAACTGTAGAAAAACCATCTTTTTTGGGATCATTGTTTGGAGCAGTAGCAGGAACAGTTGGAGTAGTTGGAGGTGCTGCTGTTCAAGCTGGACAAGCTGCTACAGGAGCAGCTATAGGCATTAGTCGGACTATCGGAGGCACTGCCGTTCAAGCAGGGCAAGGTGTTGCAGGAGCAGCTGTAGATATTGGTGGTGTGATTGGTGGTGCAGCTTTACAGGCAACACAAGTAGCAGGACAGGCACTAGCAATAGTTGGTAATAATCCTTCTCTACAATCAGCAATAAAATCTTTAAATAAAGACTGGTTGAATCTCTTAATTCAACAAGTTGATGTAGTTAATGCTGAGGCTACTGTTAGAAAGTTACAGCAAAATTATCCCAATGAACAACCATCTGGAATTGCCCATCATCTGATGTTAGAGAAAGCTGTTTTGGCGGGAATAACAGGGTTTACTACCAGTGCTGTACCAGGAGAAGCTGTCGTAACATTTGCTCTTGATTGGACTGCTACGGCTGCATTATCTGTGGAGTTAGTTTATCAAATTGCTGCTGCTTATGGACTGGATTTAAACGATTCAGAGCGCAAAGGAGAAGCCGTAGCAATTTTTGGTTTAGGGCTGGGTGGAAAAACAGCAATCAAAGCAGGTTTGGGTTTACTACGAAATCTGCCAGTAGCGGGAGCCGTCATTGGTGCTAGTTCAAATGCAGTAATGATATACGCATTAGGTTATGCGGCTTGTCAGTTTTATGAAGCAAAGCAGAATCCATTAACTTTAAAGGCAACTTTAGTAGATGCTCAGGTAGAGAGTGAAAAATTTATTGAAGCTGCTATTTCCCAAGAAAAGATTATGGATCAGATTTTGGTTCATATTGTCTTAGCGGGTAATCCAGATAAATCTTGGGAAGATATTTTACCAGAATTACAAGCTGCCAACCTTAGTCCTGCCTCAATCGATGCGATCGCAGCTAATATAAAATCGCTACCATCTTTAAAAACCTTACTTGAGCAAATTAATAGTGATTTCGCCGTAGCTCTACTAGCACAATGTCAAAAAATTGCTGATCTAGACGGAGTGATTACGCCACAAGAAGCTAAGGTGTTAGAAACGATTAACAAAAAGTTAAACCGTGATTTAGCTGCAATCAAATAACCTGAATATTGGTGTTAACATTTCTTAATGAAAGGCGATCGCAACCTCTACGCATTTTTGCGTAGACGCGGAGCGGCTTGTCGTCAGACATCGCCTTTTTCATAATCATGAAGCTATCTGGTAAATCGCTGATCAATATCTCGTTTCATGAATTGTCGTAAATACGTCTAAAAATAAGTTATTGATAAAACTTACTTGCGCGTGGTTCCCCATCTTTGTTATAAATCTAGCTTAAAATTAAGTGATATTCATCCCTAAGTTAGAAAATCTGCCCAATGCTGCTACTTTGGATAAAGCAATGCAACAAGGGCAGATGGTTACGTTTCAAGTCTAAAGTCTTACTCTAAGAAATTTGGCTGGGGAGTAGTGACACCTTTACGACCAACTGCGGGTATTTCCATTAGCTGATCTGTAGCAGTAGGAGTTCCATTAGTATTGCCACTGGCAGTCACTGAACTTTGATTGCCGGGATGTCCATTGGGGATGAACAATTGCGGATGGTCAAAGGGTGCTTGTTCAAGGAGGACTCGCTGATCGGTAAGTCCGGTTCTTAAGAAAGCGACTAAATCAGCTTTTTTAGCATCGGTTAGGTTCAACGGTGCTGCACCAGATCCACCGTCGTCACCTCGACCACGATTGTAAAAGTCTACTACTTGCTCCAGAGTTGCCTTCCCACCATTATGCATATATGGAGCGGTCAAGCCGACGTTACGGAGGGCAGGTGCTTTGAACAGTGATGTGGTAGTGTTTCCGGCTCCTGGGTCATCTGAGGCAGGTCTGACACCGTAGTTAGGGAAGAAGCCGTTAGTTGGATTATTAATCAGCGGATCAGTTGAATCAGTTGAAGCTACTCCTGCGGTTCTTCTCACCGAAGCTCTGGTGAATTCTGGAATCGTATGGCAGACGTTACAATTACCGCCACCATTAGCCGGAGTATTGACAAACACAGTCAGACCGCTTTTTTCCTGATCGGTGAGAGCATCGGTATTTCCCGCTTGGAATTTATCAAAAGGTGTCTGGTCAGACACAAGAGTAGACAGATACTTTTGTATCGCTAACCCAGAGAATAAGGAGAAGTTCCAATCCCTGAGCGAAAACTGATTTGTAGGTAAAGTCAGTCCTTCCTCACTCTCATTACCATCATCATTTTTGCCGAGGACTGTTGGTACTCCATTACTGTCAACTTGAATGATTGACTTTGACTTCCACCATTGCTTCTTAAAGGCTTGCCGAATCAGCTGATCATAGGATGAGATATCCAGACCGGGCTTACGGGATCGACTGTTAGATCCTAAAACACTGTCTTGCCGATCTACAAGTTGTTTACCTAAGGGTCTGAGGCTTTTGAGCTTCTGACCTTTTTTCCGAAGAAATTTAGCACCGACTTCAGGTAAAGTACGACCACCAGCAGATGTCTCAAATGGACTCAATAGTGGCCCAGTTACTTGGGAAGCTAGAGAGGAATTGTTGAGCGAAACGGAAACAGGAGTTAGTTGCCTTGATGTTGTAGCTATGTAAACTTTAGCATTAAAGTCTGCTGCTCCTTTTATACTTACCCCATTGAAGGTTTCCTTGGCGCGACCATCCCAAAACTGGAGTTTGTTGAAGATTGCATTAATTACCGTTGGGGTATTACGCGGCTCAACTCGACGCACATTAATTCCATTGACCTGAAAGCCATCTGGATCTGGCACAGATGTAGTCGAATCCTCTGCTTGACCCGGAGCAGTGTTATTGATAACACTGTTAAACACACCTTGGGATGAGGCGACATCGTTAGTATCAGAAATAACTGTACTGGTTCGATCATTAGGATCTGCCAGTTTGTGAAATGGAAAATCTGCCGCCGTGAGTTGATAGTTTGCACCACCACCTACCTGGAAAGTTGTATCTTTCAGTGATGCTAAAAAACCAGGATTGATTTGATTCTTTGATCTATTATCAGCTCCGGCATGAAAGTGACAAGTAGCACAAGACTGAATACCGTCACTACCAAGCTGCATATCCCAGAATAGGGATTTTCCTAGCTTGAGTAGGGCTGTTTGGTCTTGAACAAAGTCTCCGAGATTGCTTGGTTGAGCCACTGCTGTCAGGAGTGGTGGGTTCGCCGGGGTAGGGTCTCCAGTTGTAGCCGCTGGTAAACTGGTTATGTTATCTAGGGGAGCCGGGTTTGGTGTTACTGCCGATACAATACCTCCACCAGCGATCGCCAGAGAAACTATGATGAAAATTGCCACAGGGCGTGAATATCTTGATCCTATTCTGGTTTGATATTTTAAATAAATCCAAAAAAGCACCAAAATTAGCACTAGTAACATTGCTAATGCACCATTTGAGGGTATCATTAAGACCTCGCTATACGTGTGGTAATTATGATGTTGCGGCCATTCTTGACAGATTAAGATAAAATTAATTTTTTCAATAGTATTTATGCTGTAAATTAACTCCAAATGGGGCTATTAAATTCAATTTGACACAGAATTTGAAGACAAAAATGAGTAATAGTTTTTCTGATGACGCATAGGCAGAGCCAGCCGTAGGCACTGCTAGCCCAAAACTTGTGTTTTCTACCCTCATTTTTGCAAAACTTTTAAGCACTATTACTTATTGACAAATTGATTAAGATCTTAATCTTTCAAGAAGGGGTTGAGACTGACTCACAAAAACTCAGCCTTCCTTTAGATAGTACGAAACTACTAATGGGGGATTGTAACTATCTACAAAATACCAAGCAGTACCGATCTGATTCTCTAGGAATTTTGAGAATAAAGAAGTTTTTCCTACCAAACGAGATTTCGTTGTTTAAACGCAATACCTGTGAATTAAACTGTACGAACAATAAACTAATCAGGAAAAGATGATAAAAAATATAATATACGCCTTATGTGAATTAAGCCACAGGATGCTGTTCAAAAGTAAGAACATCAATACCAAAACGCTGGCGCAGAAAAATACGCAGAGTATGAC
>NZ_JBALCO010000170.1:0-65533 GCF_036919595.1 Nostoc sp.
TCTCAGTTGCACTCGGCTTAATAAATCCTCAACATTTAAGAAACTGGTTTGCTAGTTGCTGCTACTGTACCTCATAACACCCGTAAATGCTGTAACGATCGACACCATGAAAATTGGGCATTCATCAGTTTACAAGAGAAGATTTATCTAGCACCAACTTATGACCACGCCTCTTGTCTCGGTAGGATAGAGTCTGATTTTAATAGGAAAACCAGGTTAACCACAAAGGATGCTGGCTTTTCTGTCCAAGCCTATGTGCAAAAATGCAATTCTGCGTTGTATGCTAGAGTTGGTGATCAAAAAACCCTCAAGACTTTTAATGCATTTTGTAAAGCGCAACAACGGTGTCCAGATGCAGCGAAGGTATGGTTAAATAATCTAGCAAGGGTGTCAAGCAATGATACGTTAGAGCTTTTTGAGCGTATTCCATCTAATCGCATATCGCAAACAGCAATTGAATTTGCACAAAAGATATTGGAGTTAAATCAAAGTAAGCTGCTGGACACCCTACTATGAAAACACTTTTTTTAGCTTGGCAAGATCCTAAAAGTCGGGCTTGGCTTCCCATTGGTCGCTTAACATTTGACGGGAAAAAATATCAATTTGTATATACGCAAGGTGCTGTAAAGGCTCAAACCGAACATAATTTTCAGCTATTGTATTCCTTCCCATACTTAAACAAAGAATACACATCAGTTGAACTTTTTCCCTTGTTTTCTAATCGATTAATGCGACGCTCTCGCCCTGACTACAAAGCTTATATTGAATCACTAAATATTCTGGAAGGTGAAGACGATCCAGTTAGTATTCTTTCTCGGAGTGGTGGACGCAAGGTAACAGATTATTTTGAGGTTTTCCCCTGTCCAGAACCAGATGAAAATAATTTATACCATATCCATTTTTTTGCACATGGACTGCGGCATCTTCCTGCTTGTGCAACTGAGCGAATTAATCAATTACAAACGGGTGAAGTATTATATTTAGCTAACGAATTTCAAAATCCCTATGACCCGCGTGCATTACTCTTATGCACTGAGGATCATTACATCGTAGGTTATTGCCCTCGGTATATTGTAGATGATGTTTTTAAACTCAAGAACAAAAATCCCGAACTTGTAAAAGTACATGTTGAGCGCGTTAACCCAGTACCGACACCTCTCCAACTACGTTTATTGTGCAATATGACCGCAGAATGGCATGAGAATTTTCGTCCATTTTCTAGTTGGGAGTATCAGCCTTTGGTAGCTGATATCCCAGTGGCTTATGCTAGTTCCTAGAGCTGATTTGCGGCTAGAAAAGCTTCGACTTGAGCATTTGTAGGTTGGGAAGCGATCGCACCTGCTTTAATGGTAGTCAGCGCTCCAACAGCACTGGCATATGTGACAATGCGTTTTGCTGTTTCTGCATCTCGTAAGCTGTGGATGCCGTGCTGACTCAGTTGGTGGATGAATCCTGCCAAAAAGCTATCACCTGCACCAGTTGTATCAACTACGGGGATGGAAAACGCAGATAATTTGCCTTCGTTCTCACCCAGACAGTAGGTGCAACCGTTTTCACCATCTGTCACTAATACTCCTTCAATTGAACCCAGACGGTAAGTGATGGCTCCGGGATCTACGCTTTCAAATAGCCATTCAGCTTCTTCTTTGGAGAGTTTGAGGAAATCGACTCGCTTAAATAATTCTGGAATTTTTTGATGAGCAATGTTTGGCTCGTCCCAAAATACAGGACGCCAGTTGACATCTAGCACAATCTTTAAGTCGTAATGTTCTGCTAACTCTAGAGCGTGGTAAATTGCCTGTTCACTTTCAGGATAGGCTAATTCCAAAGTACCCAAAACCAGAAAATCTGCCTCTTGAAACAACGAATTTGGCAATTGTTTAGCTTGCAAACAAGTATCAGCAAATTCTGCGGTATCATACTGACCAAATCCAGCGAAGGTGCGATCGCCAGCCAGATCCCGTGTAACATAAACTTGCCGCGTTGGTGCTGTGGGATGGCGTTGTACTCCCGTCGTCCCTACACCTACATCTTGTAATAACTTGACCAGTGCATTCCCTGGTTCATCTTCGCCAATGGCTCCGATAAAGCCGGCTGATGTCCCCAGCTTGACTAAAGCACAGGCTACGTTAGCTGGTGCCCCTCCTGGGTAGGGAGTCCAAGATTTCACTTCTTCCAGCTTTAGCCCCAATTGATCGGCTAAACAATCAAACAAAATTTCACCAAGGCACAAAACACGGGGATTGCTCATCTCATTTTTAATTTTAGATTTCGATTTGGGATTAGGAATTTACAGTATAAAATCTACAATAATTTTTGCTAATCTGTCGCCAGTCCTTCATAGAATTAAATAGCAATTTTTACTACTCCATAACATCTATATGCTTCTGAGCATCGCCTAAATATCTAAATATTTTCACTAGCTTTTTAAAATAAATAAGTGTTATATAGTACTTATCTATTGTCATGATTTATATTTTTGCCAACTTGAAATCCAAAGAAAATATTGACAATGGTATTACTGCTAACACTTGAAACCCCTACCAACAAAAGAATCTTCTAGAATTAGAAAGAGCGATTAAGTACATATACCAAGCGAGGATAGAAATAGTCATGGCTGGTGGCAAGTCTGAGACCCCCGTTAGTCTGTCAGACAGAGAACTGCAAATTATCGACTTAGTGGCCACTGGCTTAACTAACCAAGAGATTGCAGGAAAACTGGAGATTAGCAAGCGTACAGTTGATAACCATATCAGTAATATTCTCACTAAGACCCAGACAGAAAATCGAGTAGCTCTTGTCCGCTGGGCTTTACAGTGGGGAAAAGTCTGTTTGAATGATGTTAATTGCTGTCTTCTGCCTAACCAGATCGAATAAACAATTTATTTAGTAGCAACGTAATTGCTCTGGTCTGGTCTGGTATACTGACAAGCCAATTTTCAGGTTTACTGATTTTTCCCCTCCTCACGCCTAAGTTTTCAGTGTGAATACTCTACCAAAAGTTCCGAGTCCTTCATTCAGCCGGAGTTTATGTTAGTGGAGCCAGCTGACCCTCGGACTCGGAAACTATAAAGATCAGAATTCCTTTCCAAATTCAGCAGAACAGATTTAGAACTTACGCACAGGGGCACAGGAGAATAATTATAGGACTTAGGCATTGACAGGAAAGACCAAATATGGATTATTTGAAAATTACATCTGTATTAGGGGCGCAGCATTGCTCATGCGTGTCAATGCCCAAACTCAACAATCACCCACAAAAATTAGCAACAATTCAGTGGTGCAAGCGTTACATTTGAAAGAAATCTATGTTGCTCCATCGGCTTGGAGAGCAGTGTTCCAATGAATACTTCTGCTTCTTTTCAGAGTGGCTCGTCTCCCTTTGAATTTTTTAAGTTTGATCTTACGACATTTGTATCTGAGAAAGTTTCGACCCCAGAATACCGATCCTTAGACTTTCCACAACCCACACAAGATGCCGACTTACTGAGGCAGCTATCGTTTATTCCAGGGTTGAAAGAAATTTTGATTATCCGGCAGGTTCACGCCTTAGAACACGCTACTGTTTGGGTTCTTAGCGAATCAAAAAGTGCCTATCCTGGCAAAAGAGAACCTAGTGACGTTCAACTAGATAACGAACTATTAGGCGGTTTATCTACTGAGCAGGGATTCTACCTCTATGGTGAAGTAAATATTAGTGATTTGCGGCGTGCGGTTACAATTGCTCGACATCGCCTCACCAGTGGAGAATGGGATTTGGCTGTACATCCCCGTTGCGGCACAAATTTATCAGTAGCAATGTTCTTAACAGCTGGACTAGCTGTCGGTGTACATCTGTTGCTACCATTTCGACCAATCGAGCAAATTATAGGTTTGGGGTTAGCAGCGACGACAGCCGCTGAACTCGCACCTGATTTAGGTTCTATAGCACAGCGTTACCTAACAACTGCCATTCCTTTTAACCTAGCAATTGAAAATATTACCCGTACACGCGACGTTTTGGGGCGTGAGGCACATTTTGTTAAAGTGGGCTGGCAAGACTGAAGAGAGCAAGAGGCAGAGGGGCAGTTCTTGCTGGGAGCAGAGAGGAAAGAAGTAATTTTTCTTCTTCCCCTTGCCCAATGCCCAATACAACTCTACCAGAGGCTGCGCCCTAAGCGTAGCTATGCCGTAGGCTTTACGGCAACGTCTCACAGTGAGCCTGTAGATCTGCTCAGTACAAGTACCCACTCCCCTAATAAAATTATGAGAAAACTTTACTTCTTGCTCCCCGGTACAGATGGCAAATTTGCTTGTGGTGGCCTTTGGGCTGAGTTAAAAGCACTTAATCTAGTTCAGCAGTTCTGTAGTGCTGATGTTGTAACTTACCGTCAACGGGAAAAAGGTAAGCTTTTTATTGATGATTTGCTAAAAGAGAAAAATTTAAGTAATGTAATTTTTGTCATCAGTTGGGGATTTGATATAGCTCAACTCGTGGCTAAACTCAAGCAATACAATGTAGTTTACCATGCACATAGTGCAGGTTATCCATTTAGACTACCTGCAAGTATTCCGATCATTACTGTTAGCCGTTATACAATGGGATATTGGGGAGAAAAATCACCCAATTCTCTCATTTATTATTTGCCCAATCAAATTTCTGATGAGTTTCAAAATTTAGGTATTGAACGGGATATTGATGTTTTAGTTCAGGCTCGGAAATCTTCTGAGTATTTAATCAAAGAATTAATTCCAGCTTTGCAAAAACGTTGTAAAGTATTGGTTGTTGACTCTTATGTAGAGGATTTACCTGGACTATTCAACCGAGTTAAGGTTTACCTTTATGATTCCGCTGAGTACTGGGCACAACAGCGTGTTAGTGAAGGATTTGGTCTGCAACCAATGGAAGCTCTTGCCTGTGGTTGTCAAGTATTTTCTAGTGTCAATGGTGGACTGGCAGATTATTTAGATCCTGGATTTAATTGCTATAAAATTGCTGGATATTCACAAGAATATGATGTCCAGCGGATTCTAGAGGTGATTGATACTTCAGTAGCTTTTAGTTTATCTGAAGAGTTTTTGGCTGAGTATCGAACTGAAAATATTATTAATCGTTTCCGAGTTATTCTAAATGAGTTAAATGAATTCTTTGATCATACTATGCAGCAGCCATCTAATATTAAGAGTTTGACGAGAATACGTATAGTAAAGTTATTTGCACAGAGGATATACGGTAAGCTGAGGAAGAAATATTTTAAGTAATAGAAACGTAGACGCGTAGCGGCTTGCCGCAGGTTACTGCTCCAGACGCTGAGAATACAGAGACCAGAGAGGCAATTGGATGAATCGGCGGTTATTAGTTACTGGGGGTGCGGGGTTTATTGGGGCGAATTTTGTGCATCACTGGTGTCGAGTTTATCCAGATGACCGGGTGGTGGTGTTGGATGCTCTTACCTATGCGGGAAATCGTCTGAATTTAGCGCTGGTTGAGGGAAGAGAGAATTTTCGGTTTGTGCAGGGGGATATTTGCGATCGCACCATTGTAGATCAGTTACTAGCATCTGAAAATATAGATACCATCGCCCATTTTGCCGCTGAATCTCATGTTGATCGTTCAATTCTGGGGCCAGCAGCTTTTGTGCAAACTAATGTGGTGGGAACTTTCACGCTACTGGAAGCTTTTCGGCAACATTGGGAGGCAAAAGCAGAGCCATCTGATTATCGTTTCCTGCACGTTTCTACGGATGAAGTCTACGGTAGTCTAGGTGCAGATGATGCGGCTTTTTGTGAAACTACACCTTACGCTCCCAATAGTCCCTATTCAGCCTCGAAAGCTGGTAGTGACCATTTAGTGCGTGCTTATTATCATACTTATAAATTTCCAACCATTATCACAAATTGCTCTAATAATTACGGTTCTTATCAATTTCCCGAAAAACTAATTCCCCTGATGTGCATCAACACTTTGATAGGGAAACAATTACCTGTTTATGGTGATGGTAAAAATGTGCGGGATTGGCTTTATGTGGGCGATCATTGTTTGGCTCTGGATGCGGTAATTAATCATGGTAAACCAGGGGAAACATATAATATTGGTGGCAATAATGAGGTAGAAAATATTAACCTCGTGCAACTTTTGTGTCAGATGATGGATGAATTAGCACCTGATTTACCAGTACGTCCAGCAGAGCAATTGATTACTTTTGTCAAAGATAGACAGGGACATGACAGAAGATATGCAATTAATGCCAACAAAATTAAAACTCAGCTTGGTTGGACACCTTCAGTAACGATTGTTGAGGGTTTACGTTTAACTGTTGAATGGTATCTCAATCATCGTAATTGGTGGGAACCTCTGCTATCTGCGGAATATCAAGCCTACTATCGCAAAAATTATCTGTAGAATAATCTAAAATTGGGCTAACTCTAACGAGTTACTTCCTCAAATTTTTATAGTGAACTAATTCATCATAATGTAAGCGACCAAGAATTATGCCTGGATATCTATTTTAATTTTGAGCAAATTCTTCAATCGCTTTCCCAGAAAAGGCTTTTCTACTACTTATTGATTAACAGGCATTATCGATGGAGTTTGTGCGATCGCAGAACTTTTTGGTGTACTAATAATGTTGAATTAAAATTTTTGCATAAAAACTTTAATTCAACATTTGAGACAGTGCTGCTTGCTTTTTTCAAAGCCTGTGCCTTACACAGTCGTATTCGATATTGGGCATGATGACCTCTTACTTAGAGGGGATAACGTAACCTGCAATACCTTCAAATACATACCCATTCTTACCACCACCTAGCTCACTAAAATTAGTAGTGTAGAAGTGGTCTGTAGCTGCGGAGCTGTAATATCGATAGACAGGAAGAGTATTTGTAATAGGTCTAGGATAAATATAACCTGCAATACCTTCAAACACATACCCATTCTTACCACCACCTAGCTCACTAAAATTAGTAGTGTAGAAGTGGTCTGTAGCTGCGGAGCTGTAATATCTATATAGAGGAAGAGTTCCAGCGGATGGTAGTTTAGAAATATAGGCGGCAATTCCTTCTGAGATATATCCGCCCTTACCATTTCCTAGTTCACCAAAATTAACCGTATAAAAGTGGTCAGCAATTGATGGATTATAGTAACGGTAAAGTGGATATGCCGTAACTACTGCACCATTAATTGTTCGAGTAATAGAAGGAACCTGAGCAATTAGTAGATTTTCTGAGCTACTTTTGCCTTTGCTAATAGTTAACTGATTGCTGTTCTGGAGTTTAGAAGAATTTGATGTCGCTAAAGCTACATGGTCACTGTTTAAGTAGTTAACTGTACTAATACTTGCAATGCCAACAGCCAAACCACCAAAAGTTTTTAAGACTTTACCCCAAGGCTCATTACTAAACATTAAGTATCTCCTTAGCTTGATATTAAACAAATGTACTTTATCATACTAGTTTTAGTAAAACAAGAGAGCAAGACCAAAAGACTGTAATGCCTATCAATTCAAGTTTTTTGGGAAACCACTAGATGAAATTGATACTTTGCTTCAAGATTTGTCTAAAACTTAAAAGAAGTACCCAAGGCTTGGGAGAGTTCGATAGCTGTTTCAGGTGTAATTTGCTTGCTTCCCTGAATAATTTCATTGATGGTTTGAACTGGACGCCCCATAATTTCTGCTAAATCTTTCTGTGTCCAGCCACGGGCTTCTATTTTTCGACTTAAAATTTTTCCTGGTGTTGGTATTATTGCTGGTACTAGCTTCTGGCTCATATTGCTGTCTCCTCTACTGACACTTTTTGGAACCCCCTTCGTGTCGTCATACTTATTTGCTCTGCTACTTGATTAATTTGCTGTACACGGACAATAATGCGCCAGAATCGTTATTTTCTGAATATTCCTGAAAAATTCTCGGTCAAATAATTGTGGATTTCTTCCGGGTGCTTGCGGAAATACTCTTCTTCAAATTCATCGAGTGTTCTAATTTTCTCACGGCTTAGGTATTCCTTTTTCAATAAATTATCTGGCTCACACAGTTTTCTTAAATAATGACTATCCTTAAATAATAAGGAAATCAGATCAGCGTAAATTGCCAGCAGGTGTCAGATGCTGCAACCAGAACAGATATTACAAGACCGTTATCAAATCCAGCGCCAACTCGGCAACAATGGAATTCGTCAAACTTGGCAAGCATTGGATTTACAAGCCTCGGATGGCGAAAATTCGACAGTTGTGGTCAAACTTTTGGCCTTTGGCGGTACTGTACAGTGGGATGACCTGAAACTTTTTGAGAGGGAAGCACAAATTCTTAAACAGCTAAATCATCCCCAGATTCCTCGATATATAGATTATTTTTGTATCGACGATCGCACACTCTGGTTTGGCTTAATCCAAGAATATATTCCTGGTGAGTCGCTTAAGGAAAAACTTGCTCTTGGCAAAAGGTTTACTGAAAAGCGAGCTAGAAAAATCGCCGATGAGATTTTAAATATTCTCATGTATCTACATGAGTTGAATCCAGGGGTTTTACATAGAGATATTAAACCGAGTAATTTAATTTGGGGTGAAGATAATCGGATTTATTTAGTTGATTTTGGCGCAGTTCAGGATAAAGCGGCAAGAGAGGGCGTTACTTTTACCGTTGTGGGTACCTATGGTTATGCCCCAATGGAACAATTTGGTGGTCGGGCGGTTCCAGCTTCAGACCTTTATGCACTGGGTGCAACTTTAATTCATTTGTTAACTGGGACTTCCCCCTCTGATTTACCCCAGCAAGATTTACGACTGCAATTTACAGACCGAGTTAACCTCAGTCCTAGTTTTGTCAGTTGGCTACAAAAGTTGATAGAACCCGCTCCCGAACAACGATTTACTAGTGCTAGTCAAGCGCTAAGTACTCTCAAATCTGGTTTAGCTGTCAAATCTGCAAATAAGAATCAGCTTTTACCGCTAAAAGAAATAATCAATAATTCTGGGTGCGGGATAAATAATCACAATGAAACAGTCCCAGAGGAAATTCTTGGTTGGAACTGGGGCGCGTTTCTCATGCCTTGGTTGTGGATGTGGCCGAATCAAGTATGGTATGGGCTATTCTGTTTTATACCCCAGATTTCGGGGTTCATGGCGATCGCACTCGGTGCCAAAGGCAATGAATGGGCTTGGAAAAGTAGACGGTGGCACAGTATTGAACAATTCAAAGCCCATCAAAGAGGGTGGGCGATCGCTGGTATACTAATTGGAGCGCCTATTAGTATTGTATTGTGGGTCGCAGCGATCGCTTTGCTCAAAGCTGCACTTTAATCAACTTAGTGAAATCAGCGGTTATAAACCGCGTTGTCTGGTAGTCTCGTTCCCAGTCTCTGACTGGGAATGCCTATTGTGAGGCTCCGCCTCCCTTACTAGCGGCAGAGCCGCAATTGAAAAGCATTTCCAGCCTTTGGCTGGAAACGAGGTTTTAAAAGGGTTTTGATTCTAGATTGACACAAATACACATCTGTAATTTACTAGTACATTTCTATCCACTCACTTGCGATTCAACTACGCCCACGGGACAAGATACGTTTGTCCCTCCTAAACCACAATACCCGTTGGGATTTTTAGCAAGGTATTGCTGATGGTAAGCTTCTGCGTAGTAGAATTCAGGTGCATCCAGGATTTCTGTAGTAATCTTGCCATAACCTGCACCGTTGAGAGCTTGTTGATAAGCTGACCGCGATGCTTCTGCTAGCTGCTTTTGACTTTCAGAATATACATAAATTCCCGAACGATACTGAGTGCCAGCATCATTACCTTGGCGCATCCCTTGGGTAGGATTGTGGCTTTCCCAGAATACTTTGAGCAGTTCAGAATAACTAATCACTTTGGGATCAAACACAACCAACACCACTTCATTGTGACCGGTTCGCCCACTACATACCTCTTCATAGGTGGGGTTGGGTGTTAACCCAGCAGCGTAACCCACTGCGGTGGTGTAAACTCCTTTAAGTTGCCAGAATTTACGTTCTGCACCCCAAAAACAACCCAAGCCAAAGATTGCTTTCTCTAATCCATCGGGAAAAGGAGGTTTCAGGGGATTCTTGTTGACATAATGAGCAGCGGGTACTGACATAGACTGTGCCCTTCCTGACAAAGCTTCCTCAGGCGTGGGCATAACTTGCTTTTTGCCAAATCCAAATAACGCCATTGATTTTGACTCTGATATACATCTTTACCTTATTTACTATTGTAAAGATTCTAGCGATCGCTTGGGGTTTTCTCAAAGTCCTCGCTGGATTGTGTTGACCCTTACAGATGCGTCTGGGTGTTTGTTTCACTAATTAATGCTATATCAAGGGGAACTTGGCGTCACAAGATGGATAAAATACCGAAAATTGACCGTCAAAGGGAGCATCAAGCGAACGAACGGACCTTTCTTGCTTGGCTACGCACTTCTATTGCATTGATTAGCTTTGGTTTTGCGATTGCGCGATTTGGCATATTTTTGCGCCAGCTTAATATTGCTCTTACTCAACAAGAACCTCCGGTAAATCCATTGTCCAACTCAGAAAATTTGGGTCTGGCTTTGGTAATTTTTGGAATTTTGGTTATTGCGTTAGCCGCGTGGCGATACAACCAAGTTTTCTGGCAAATTGAACGAGCAGATTATAGACCAAGTAGGTTAATGGTTTGGATAATGACTGGAGTAGTAATAATTTTGGGGTTTCTTAGTATTCCTTTGCTCTTAAGGCGTGATCAAGTCCCTTATCATTCTCCTGTTCCAATTCAACCACAGTCCCGAAAGTTGCAAAGATCAGCCCCAAATCTCAATATTAAAAAGGGGACAATTACTACTATATACAAACAAATATTTTTGTCTTTTAAATAGGTTATTATGCTCACTATTAGCAAATTATAGTAAATTTAGTAAAGATAATATTCAAAAAGTTTATTTATCTAATAAGGCAGTTTTTATGAAAATAGCATATGTAATTTTGGCACATAAATATCCGGAACAATTAGTACGTCTTATCTATAAACTAAACACAGATGATGTTTCATTTTTTATACATATAGATAAAAAAGCTGATGATAAATTTTATCATCAGGTACTGACTCAACTCAAGAATTTTCCAAATGTCTCTTTCATAAAGAGATACCATTTAACATGGGGAAGTTTTGATATTGTCAGAGCTAGTCTTGAAGGAATAAAATCAATAGTTGAAACAGGTACTTACTTCGATTATGTTATACACTTATCGGGTCAAGACTATTTAATTAAGTCAAATGAATAGATTAAAAAGTTTTTTAAAGAGAATAAAGGTAAAGAATTTATAACGTATTTTCCACTACCTTATGCTCTATGGTATGGGGGTTTAACAAGATTAGAATGTTGGTATATCCGTTGGAACAATAAGATTTATCGTATCCCTGAAAAGCGTGAGTTTAAATCTCGTATTAACTCTTTCTTGTATTCATTGTTGCTTTTGCTTGTACCGAAAAGACGTAAATTTCCTGAAGGTTTTGCTCTTTATGGAGGTTCAGCATTTTGGTGTTTAACAGGAGAATGCATAAAATGGATAAATGATTTTGTGAAGCAAAACCCTAAGTTTGTTAACCGTTTTAATTACACTTTTTGTCCAGATGAATTGTTTTACCAGATTCTAATTGTAAATTCACCTTTTCAGGAAAAAATTATTAACACTTCTTTAACATATTTAGAGTGGACTATTGATTATTCCGGTCACCCCAAAACTTTAGAAAAAAATGATTTTGAGAAAATTAGAGAATCCGAAAAATTATTTGCCAGGAAGTTTGATATGACTATAGACCCGGATATATTAGATATGATTGATAAAATGATATTGAGTCAATCTTAATTTGCAAATAAATTTTGAATTTTGGTCGTAGAGAAGAAATAATAAATGTTCTCGACTATTGAACTTTGGACAAAAAAGAGTGGTTCGTGTTAAATATCCGCGAACCAAAGGTTATTTAAAGAACACTCAGATGATTGCTCAACGTTGACGTTGAGCCAGCCGCCATTCTTCGGCGAACGGACAGTCCAGCAGCATCCGTGATAGGTAAAGATAAAGTGCCTTTTGTCAATCATTTGAAATACTCAAAAAAATGATAATCCCTACTTTGGAGGAGGATAGAGGGCGAGAGTCGCTCGCCCTCTATCCTCATTTTTTATTATCATTATTCAAGAATTGGACACCTAAAATAATAGTGATATTACTTATAACAATTGAGACGAAACTGCTAAAATAGCGGATGAATTATTATGCGAATTTAGAAAACTTTGGATAAGCTTTATATAACGGAATGCGTTACACAGGCATTCACTAAAGGTAACAACGGCCCTAGTTGTTCTTGTCCATTTACTGCTAAATCGCTGTGACACAAATAAACTCTCTCGGATACACGAGACAGTAAATCTGTCAAAATCTTTTGCAATCTTTGTTCTTCTGCCAATTTCTCATCTTCTGCTGTCCAAGGTTCGCCTAACCTGTCTCGCAGGAAAAACGGCGCACCAAACAAAGTCGCCGCGCCACCTTTGGCCCACAGGGGTGAACCAGCATCAAGCCAAAAATGCCAGCGGTGCGATCGCCTACTAGATCGATATTGAAATATAGTTGCTAAGGTGACAGCCCTTCTGGCTCCACCGATGGGGCGTACAGGGTAAGGATTGGCGGTAATTGTACCACGTCGCAGTAGTTGAATGAATTCGATAATAGTTGTGTGAGGCGTTGTTTCATCTGGGGCAACTTGCCGTAACCTGGTGTCAATTTCCCAGTAGTGTTGGGCGGTTTCTAATAATTCCCGTAATGCTGCTAGTTGTTCATAGGGGAGATTGCTACCATTCCACAAAAAACGCTGAATTGCCCTATCTAAAAGGGAAATGGGACTGGGAATTAAACGCAGTTCTTGTTGCGATCGCTGCTGTTCTAACCACTGTAATATCTCATTATAAGCTGTAGTAGCCGCATAGCCGATTCTATCCCAGCGCTCGAAGGTTGACACTGGTAGCAAGTTGGGACGATCAGGATGTGGTACAAAGCAGTAATCTGCAATTAAACCAGCACGTACCGGGTCAATATCAGTAGAGACGGGATTAATTGCGTCTGTTAAGAGTGAGGAGTTTTCTGGTGCTTGTTGCTTCCTACTCAATACAACCAGCATTTCTGCCACAGCATCCCGATCTACGAGGCGTCCCAAGCCGGGATAAACTAGTGCCAGCATGGTGAGTAAGGCGCGAATGACGGGTGAACTAACTAAGGGACGTTGGTCATTCAGCGATTGGATTTGGATGTTTTGCTTGATCAGGATTTCTACTAGAGTATAACGAGCGATCGCATCTAAACCTGGTGCAATAATCGCCACTTGTTCTGCTTGCACTTGCTGTGATTGGATGGTACTAGCAATTACCTCTGCTGTTTGCCGCAATAATTGGGCGCGGGAGGTGGTTTGAATTGAATGCACCATTTTTGGTAAACTCAACAGTACCATTGGTTCTGTGACTAATTCCACCATCTGTTTAGTAAGTTCCTCACCAAGGGACTCTGAAGGCGGCCCGGTTAAGATTTCTACTCGGCAACGCTCTGCTAACCCTTCTAAATAGTTGGGATCTGCTCCCAATCCCAATCGCACTGCGCCATCGGGATTGTAGCTAAAAGCCCCGACTGCACCTTGATCTAACAACAACTCAAACAAAAGACGCGCTACGCTAGGATAATCATCTACATCATCCGCCAGTACCGCCTGATAGCGTTTAGTTAGGTGCTGCTGGTAATTGCGATCGCTTAACAAATATTGACTATAAAGTTCGGTAATAATTCCATAACTTAGTAACCCCCTCTCTAAACACCAGTTACGCCAATCTAGGAGCAAAGAGGCTAGAAATTCCGGCTCTAAAGTTGTAGTATTATCCCCCAGACCCCTTGCCAAAATCTGGGCAATATCTTCGCAACGTACACCACTGTAAGCTGCTAATTGCAATAAGTCTAGAATGCGACGCACCAATCGAGACTCATTCACTCCCGCAATCCGTAAAATTTCTTCGTCTAATTGGGGACGCCAGAGTTTGGTTGCTAACTCTTGTTCCGTTTCTGGTCGCAATCTTACCGGAAACTGTGCCTTCAGGCTCAACGAGTTAATTAGCAACGGCCAAAATAAAATAACTTCATCCTGGAAAAAACCTAGCGGTGTCTTGGCACGAACTGGATATTTTCCCAAGGTAGATGTAACAATTATATCTCCCAATTCTCGACGATTATCATCATTGGCAGCTAAGACTAAAACTCCTGGCTCTGTTTGTTTAAGATATAAAAATTCCGGGATGCGTTCGGCTTTTTTTCGTCCAGGCTTTTTAGTATAAAATGATTCAATAAGCTGTTTTTCAGGTTGTACCCAATTACAAAATTGCTCTACCAAGCGAGCCGTCTTACCACTACGGCTAGTGCCAACAATCCAAACCGAATGAGAAACCACAAACTTTCTCCTTGTAGATTTGCTAGTATACCTTGTGCGTTAACTTAAGGTTAAGAATCACCAAATAATGCTGGATGATTGTCTGCAATGAAAAACTCTGTTTTTAGCCAAAAAATTTATTCCTTCTTACTTGCTGCTTATCGACGGTACTTACAAACTCCTGAACGTTCTTTACATGAAGCTTACGATGCAGCATTAAAGATTCAGGAAATAGAAAATAAGCATTTCAATGGTAATAAAATAGACACTGACTCAGCCATGTACAGTAACAGTGTGATGGATTATTTTGAGTCAGACCTCAAGAAGCTATTAAAAATTGTCAGAATGCGGCTGACAGAGTTTAGAGCAAGCCGTTGGTTCCTAAATGAAGAAAATAAAAAAGCTGCTCAAAAAGCAGGTATAGAGCATCCAAGTCCTTCTTTAATTTTAGAAAAGCTAAACTTTATCGATCAAGTTATATCCAAATACACAACAAATTCTGATCAAATAACTTCTAAAGCTTTAGTAGTCAAACCTGCAAATATACCAGTTAACTCTGTAATATCGGACAACAAGTCGTTGCTCGTCAATACTCCAACGTTACCACCAAAAATACCAATTCAAGACTTGCATAAAAAACCAAAACAGAGTAAAGTCGATACAACAGGCGTTTTACCGCGCTCTATTTTAAGTACTATCACTCGTCTACAAGTTGAATTAGATCCTAACTCTGAAAAAGAAGTAATTCAGAGTTTTCGTCAGGCTCAAAGAAGAACAATAATATCTGTCAGATTTATTTTATTATTAATTATCGTACCACTTTTGACGCATCAGATAGCAAAAACTTTCGTAGTTGGACCATCTGTTGAACGGTTTAGAAGCAGTGAGCAAATGCAGATATTCCTCAATTCAGAAATGGAAGAGGAAGCACTTGCAGAATTACAAGGATTTGAAGAAAAGCTCAAGTTTGAGAATTTTATCAGAAATGCCCCTCCACTGTCGTCTGAACAGATGGAAATTGAAATGACACATAAGGCTGTAGAGCTAGCTGAAAAATTTCGTCACGAAAGCTCTAATGCTATCAAAAATGTTTTTGCAGATATTTTCTCCGTGGGTGCTTTTATCTGGCTTTTGGTTGTCAGCAAGTCTTCTATTGCTATACTCAAAGATTTCTTTGATAATATTGTCTATGGACTTAGTGATAGTGCCAAGGCATTTATCATCATTTTGTTTACCGATATATTTGTAGGATTCCACTCTCCTCATGGGTGGGAAGTACTTCTAGAAGGTGTATCGCGTCATTGGGGATTACCAGCAAATCGAGATTTTATCTTCTTATTTATTGCTACATTTCCAGTGATTTTAGATACCATTTTCAAATACTGGATATTCCGATATTTGAACCGGATATCGCCTTCAGCAGTTGCCACTTACCGTAATATGAATGAATAAGGAATTGGGCATTGGTGAGCTAGTGGCTTGGTAATTTATCTCGCTTGTAGCAACTGGCGTCAAAAACAAACAATAAATAATATTTGATTATGTTTTGCTTTATTGCCGTTTACCTAGTAGACTGTGGCAATAGTTTACCTACCTTTAACAAGGATTTTTCCTCTAGTTAAGTCTAATTAATTGAGATGGTAACTGGATTTACGCACCCGCTGTACTAGTAGTCTGTGTGATTAATTTTCAGAGGTTCGTAATGAGTGATAAATCGCTTGAGTGCGAACTTTCACAACCCATCAACACTAATGACATAAACCACAATTTGGTGGAGTATGGGAAGGCAAAAATTTTTAATTTTGATGAAAAATACACTTACTAGGTTAAGAAAGTTCAACAAAGTTATCTGTATCAGCTTACCTGTGGTTTTGTCGATTTTGCTGGTGCGGATGCAATCTTTGGCGCATCGAGAACTCAGTCCGCTAGAATGTCGTGTGAAAAAGTGGGATATACCAGTTTCCTTGACTGCTGAAAATCAAAATGTATTTACACAAAAGCAAAAAACAGTATTAATCCAGAGATTACCAGTTACTTGTTGTCAGGGTGATACCTCTTGTTTAGATGAAGTTCTATATGGAGAAATACCAGACAAAAAGGCGCTGGTAAGTGCGATCGCTCGCAGTCTCCAATATCTGCAAACAGCTAATGCGGTGGCTGCTTATCAAAACTATAAAGTGGCTGAAATTAAACGCGTTCGCGTGTTCAAAAGCTTGGAAAGATTCCGCGAACTCCTATTAAAAACTAATTCTGCAACCGAATTACATCAAGCCATTGAGCGGGAATTTGTTCTTTACCAGTCAGTTGGTAAAGACAATAAAGGTTCCATTTTGTTTACCGCCTATTATGAACCGCTTTACGCAGCCAGTCGCGTCCCTACAGCAGAATATCGTTATCCTGTTTATCGATTACCTCCTGATTTAAACTCCTGGTCTAAGCCTCATCCTACACGCCTGGAGTTAGAAGGAGTAGATGGTTTACAAGGCGCAAAAGGGAAATTGCGAGGATTAGAGTTATTTTGGTTTCGCGATCGCCTCGAACCATATCTAGCTCAAATTGAAGGTTCAGCAAGACTTCAGCTTCCTGATGGGAGTCAAACAACAATCGGCTATGCTGGTCATATTGCTTATAACTACAAAAGCATTGGGCGAGAATTAATGAATGATGGCAAATTACCCCTAGAAGGTATAACTATGCCAATTATTCTCAATTATTTCCAAAAGCATCCCCAAGAATTAAATATTTATATTCCGCGCGATCGCAGTTTTGTTTTTTTTCAAGAAAACCACGGTGAGCCAGCCCAAGGTTCTATCAACGTCCCACTAACAGCAGAGCGTTCTATCGCTACAGATAAATCACTCATGCCTCCTGGTGCTTTAGCGTTGATTCACACTTCTATTCCCTTTGTTAATCTTACTGGAAAAATGGAGGAGCGCATCGTTAGTCGGTATGTTCTTGACCAAGATACCGGAGGTGCAATTAAAGGCGCAGGTAGGGTAGATTATTTTTTAGGTACTGGGAAATTAGCAGGCGATCGCGCTGGTGTTACAGTTAGCAATGGACAATTATTTTATCTATTACTCAAGTAGTTAACTTAACCTGAAATCGGCGATTTCTAACCACATGTACATAGTCAAAACCCGCCTGCGCGGGTTTCAAACTCTTAATTTTCCATTAGCTCAGGTCGGTGTAGCTCTCGTTTGTATAGCTACGAATTTCATTCGCCAGGGCTAGGCTTCAATATCCATATCAGCATCATCATCGTCATGATCGTAAGGGATATCGTCAAGGTCGATCATTTCTGAAATCTCTTCTACTTCATTTAGATACTCAGATTCTTGATGTTCACGCTCGATTAGACGACCAGTTGACTTTAGCCATTCCAAGAGAATAAACTCATTACTTGTACGAATTACAGGCGCTCGTTGGTTACGAGGTTCTTCACGCAAAGGACTTATAGGCATAAAAAAAACTCACTTTGAATTATGGGTGACTGTACAAAAGCAGGAAAATTGTACATTAAGGTTAAAAGGCTTGTTATACAAGACTTTTATAAATAGATGAAATATGAATTATTGAGTTTTTTATCTCTAGTCCGTCTAGTTACTTACCATTAAAATGTCTTTGTGTCAGTCCTAAATAATAAATATTTAAGTGGACGCGATATCACAAGGCATTTGGCAGCTTGGCGAGAGTTTCATACATATTAGAGGGTAATGCAGACAATCTGTTCGCGACAGCGACTGCATCAGCTAAGTTGCTAAATTGACACCGGACAATCTCTTGTCCATTTCCTGAGGGGAATCGCTTGCTAGCTTTGCTAGATACAGCACAAATAATCGCTAAAGCTTTGGCGAACCCATCTTTTGTCAATATTGTTTCTTTAGCGAACCCTTCAACAGGGATAAGGCAAACCTCAAACCGATAGCCAGGTCTGGGAGAAACAGCTATGTCAATGTACGGTTTATCTTCTTTCCTGATTCTGCGTAAATATTGGGCTGTCGAATTAGCATCGTGTAAATCAGTGCCAAGGGCATAAGTAAAGAAACAATCTTCTGTCAGGGATTCAGGACGGGTAATTATATCTGTTGCCATAAGTTGAAGTACTAACCGTATATTATTTGGGCTTGTGACACATTAAACTTGTCCGTTCTTCTTAGCACATTTTTGGAAAGTGAGATATACCAGTTTTACACAAGGTATTCCAATACAGTTTGGCTAACTAAAAATTTTAATTTTTGCAATGCTGAACACTCTTGTCTCTAAAGGATAGATTGCCAATATCAACTGACATAAAACACCTCCACAATCTAAGGGTGTAGAGATTTAGATTTGAAGAGGCGTCTACTACAGTCAGTTACATGACCTAAAATATTTCTAAACTATCTAATTATAACATTATAACATAGTTGATGGTTGAACTTTTTTCAATTACTTTGACCCATACATATCAGGCCACTAACAATAGTAAGGTTGTATTCAATTCCGACTTTTAAATAACTAAATACATCTATAGACTAACTTCATATGTTATTAAGTTTACATTAATTCAAAATAAATACTTACTATACTCGCCTCATCTCATAAACTAAACTAGGCACTGTTTCCGGTTTGCTCAAATCCTTATTTTTAGATTGTAGTCAGTGCCCAACCCCAGATTACCATGCGGGTTCTCCAAAAGAGTACAAGCCCACGCCAGTCGGGAGATTCATCCATTCGGTTATCCCAAGACTATTTTGTTCACCTTTTTTCGTGGTTATAAACTCCTAAAATTACTAGACAGCACTCAAATTAGCTCGTACAATAATATCTATCGTTAAAATTTTTGTCACCAGCACTTGCTAAATCCTCAAAGCCAAAGATGCTATTCCCTAACGGTTAGGTGGGTTAGGTTTCGAGGGTTTTGATGTTAATAACGATACTTTTAAAACATCCTTTAAGAGCGATCGCAATGACAAACTCTCTGATATTTATTTTTCCCGATTTATTGCCTTATATTTTCTAAAAATTAAGAGCATCTTTACGAGTTATTGACATAAATAATCGCCTAAATAAATCCCCAGGATTGTAAATATAATCCTGGGGCATCATCTTCATATCCTGTCTAAGATATTTATAAATCTAAAAGAGGCAAGGGCGGTTAAAACCAAAAACGGTATTCACGCAATTATGGATTCAAGGCATCATTAACGTAAGTATTGACAACGCCTTTAGACAGAGTTTTAATCGCAGCTGGAAGCGGAGCATAGCCACGAGCTGTAGCTATATTGTCTGCGGCGGTGGTTCCTAAAGCCCAGCCGATGAATCCTTTAATCCCATTTGCTACCTTAACGTCTGCGTATTTGTCATAAAATAGCATGTAAGTTGCGGTAACAATGGGATAAGCATTTGCAGCTGTTGGATCAGTAACTACGAGTTTAATCCGCCGAGGACTTGCATCTTGGTCAGTCGCACCGACAAAAGCATTTCCAATTGAAGTTGGTGAGATGGGGTTGTAAGTACCTGCCTTGTTCTGTAAGACAGCAGCTTGCAGACCATTAGCTAACCGCGTAGAATTATCCACATAACCAATTGCACCAGCAGTAGTTTTGATCTTGGTGGCTACACCTTTACTTCCTGAGGCAAATTGGAAATTGGCTGGCCAAACAACTGTATTGGCTGGTAGTGGATTGGGTATACCGCCAGCAGGTTGAGCAATACTTATCTGACCAACTCCTCTGTTCCATGTAGCACCAAATGCCGCCTTGAGATGACTGCTTAAAGTAAAAGTGTTGCCACTATTGTCACTACGACGTACTACAACGATGGGCTTATTTACTGCAATTATTGCGCCGCCATTATCTGCTTTAATTTTGGCATCATTCCAATTTGTGATGGTGCCGTTAAAAATACCAAGGTAAGTAGCTCGTGAAAGTTTAATTCCACCTGCTGGTACATTTAGACCAGTGGGGTTGTAAGCTAACGCAATTCCGAAGGTGATCACAGGCACTTGGATGGGGGTACCACTATTGGGACCGGCACTAAGTTTTTCTGTTCCTGTTATGGGGTCATCAGTATTTGCAAAAGAGACTGGACGTAAGATGGTAGCAGTATTAGTAGCTGTTAGTGGTGGTGGGGTTTGAGTGAAAAAAGCTGTTACCCCTACACTACTATTAATCGAAGCATATCTGAATGTTACGAGCGGATTGACTGCTCCTGGAGGATTGAGGGTTTTAGGATTTCCAACACCGTAAGTGTTAAACCATGAGCCTTGTGGGGCATAAGGAGAGGTAGTTCCTGTACCCACTAACAAAGTATTTATACTGCCTCCACCTGCACCATTTATGGAGGTTACTCCAGATGGTGCAGGAGTGGTGGAGGTCTGAGCTAAAGATTTCTGAGTAGCAGATTGACCTACTACTAAACCAATTGTAATGACAAATAGAGAAATTGAACTTGCAAACTGGGTCAATCGACGAGCGCGATAAAAAGCCATGTCTTGCTCCTTGAAATTAATTTCCGGTTCTACACCATATCAAATCCAAATCAAGTGTCAAACCAGCGATTATAAATAACCTTTTATCAGCACAGTAAACTTGCATAAAAAAGCTATTTATGAAACAAAGGTTTGCACAAAACTATTCATCATGTAGAGCAAATTAAAAGCAAAGCTTTAAAAATATAGAGGGTGTTAAACTATTCCTAATTTATCCTCTCATATAATTATTTGCTAGTTAAAAACTCTACATTCAATGTAAGTTTGTATAAATAAACATTCAGTGGCTTTAGTAGAAGGAAATGGTTAATAGGTACTATTAATCATGCCTAAATTACCATTTTTAGTCTCTCATTCCCTTTTCAAAAGCCATGTTTAATTTCACCTACTTAATTATTTGGTATGGCAAGTTCATCGGAATTCTAAAAATTACTTTCTTTAATGCATATATGCAGCAGTTCGCCACAAACTACCGCTAAGTGCGAAGTAAAGAAAGTCAGAATTTCACAAATCTTTTAGGACTGCTATGGTTAATAGCTAGTTAATTTTTGCCAATGAAATCAACCCTATAATGTTAAGATTAAGCTTAGATTATAAAATAGTTAAAAAACTTACATATATATTTTTTGGTAATTTAGAGGTGTTTAAAAGGTAATTTATATGGCAATTATTATTCTTTTTACAGAGAAAATAAATGCCCTTCACTTAATATAGGACTTACGCATTGACAGAATAACAAAATAGTGCGCTTGCATAATTGAAGTATGAATTAGAGCGTAGGTGTAGCCCGTCGTAGACATCGCTATGCAGTGCCCAAAGTGTGCATCAACTCATATTCCCAAGAACGGAAAAAAGGGAGTAAACTGTGGGCACATATGTGTTCATTGTGGTCGTCAGTTTATAGATAGTCAGACTGACCAAGTTTTAAAAGCCAGAGATTGTATACACGCTTAACTGCAAGTCAAGTAAGGAAACTATTAATTGAAAAGTCTAGCTATTGTGATAAACAGTTACCAACTGAAGAAACAATTCGTGTCAAATTAATTTCCAGTTAAACACCATATCAAATCCAAATCAACGAGTTGAAAACCCTAGCAAATCATTGGGTAAAATACAGTCCTTTCATAGTGGCGTAACGTCTTGCACTCCTACTGCGTGTTGTATGCAAACGAGAATCGCTATGAATAAAACCTCAGGATTGTAAATATAATCCTGAGGCAGAATTTTCATATTTTTGTCAACATCTTTTCTCTGATAGTCTGCTAGGTTAATTTATAAACCTAAGGAACAGAACCATATCCGAGAGATGGAGCTAAAGCTTTTGCAGCTGTAATGAACCCTTTAAAGTTTAAGTCTGAGTAATACAAGAAATAAGTTGCTCCGGAAATGGGATAAGCACCTGCACTCTTAGGATCGGTCAAATTATCAATTCTAGTCAGCTTCTTATTAGTACCGTATGTTACAACAGTCCCATCTTTAATAGCCGCTGTAATTGAAGCTGGTGAGACAGCAATATACTTACCTGCCTTGTTAAGTAAGAGTGCAGCAGGTAGCTTTTTAGTTAAACGGGTAGCATTATCCACATAACCAATTGCACCTTTATTACTTGTGATCGTAGTGGCTAAACCTCCGCCACCAGTAGCACCAATGAAAGCGCCTGGCCAACTAACAATTGTACCCACTCCTCTATTCCATACATCAGCTGCTGGAACACCTGGAGTTTTACATACAGTATTGAGATGACTGCTTAAAATAAAAGTGCTACCACTTGAGTCAGCACGATATACAACTTTGATGGGTACATTGAGTGCTATTTGGCTACCGTTATCTGCACTAATGCTCTTATCGTTCCAATTTTTGATGTTACCGTTCAAAATACCACAGTAACTAGCTCGTGAAAGCTTAAGTCCACTTGGTGGTACAGTAAGACCATTAGTGTTAAAAGCTAATGTGATTCCGACACCTACCAGAGGCACTTGGACGTAACCACGACCGCCAGTAACTTTTTCTGTTCCTGCTACGGGGTCGTCACTATCTGCAAAAGTGAGTGGGCGAGGAGTACCAGCTGGTGGGGTTTGAGCGAAAAAAGCTTTTAACCCTGCGCCACTACCATTTGCAGTATATGTGAATGCAAACTGCGATTTTAGAGCTGTAAATAAAGCACTTACAGTACTTGCACCTGCACCATTACCTATAGAGGGCAGAGCTAGAGATATCTGAGTAGCAGATTGACCTACTACTAAACCAGTTGCTATGGCAAATACAGAAATTGAACTTGCCAAATAGGTCAATGGACGATTAAGATAAAAAGCCATGTCTTGCTCCTTCAAATTAATTTCCGGTTCAACACCTTATCAAATCAAAATCAAGTGTCAAACTGGTGATTATAAATAACCTTGATATAAGGACAAAATATTGGCATTATAAAGGTTATCAGTAAATCAAAAGTTTTCACAAAGCTCTGAAGAATGTGAGTAAACTAAAGGTAAAGTTTTCAAAGATGTAGAGGGCACTTAGCTATTGCTAATTGACCCTATCACATTATTCTTTGCTACTTAAAAACTCTCCAGTTATAAGTAAGTTTGTAGAAATAAATCTTGACGGGCTTTCTTATCAGGAAGTGTGGTTATTAGGTACTATGAGTCATACCTCAATTCCTATTCTCAGTCTCTTATTCCCTTTTAAAAGCCATGTTTAATTCTACCTACTTACTTATTTTGGATGGCAATTTTATCTAAGATTATGAAAATCACTGTCTTTAAATGCACATGCCCAGCAGTTTGACACAAGCTACTGCTAAGGTGCTAAGTAAAGAAAGTCAGTATTTCACAAATCTTTTAGGTAGCTAATAGCTGTTAAAATTTGCCAACTAAATCAATAATATAAGCTCAAGGTAAAGTTAAAGTAATGATTGAATTATGGAATGATTAAAAAACTTAAATAATATTTCTGGAATTTAGAGGTGTTTTAAAATTGGTTTTTGTCACATTTTTTATTCTCTCCAGAGTAAAATATAAAATTTTCGCTTCTTTTATATGGTTTTCCTTAATTAAGCTTTTTTTAGAGGTATTAATAAGTATTTAATAGAGTTTACGCAGTTGATAAATTAATCAGCGCGTGTATTAACAAAAATACGTTGTTTTAGCATTTTATCAATCATCCTTTTATTAGTTGCATAGGCGTAGCCCAACCTAGACGTTGCAAAAAAATAGCTGAAAAATCTAGTTATCATACCAGAAACCTGTATTTCAGATTTAGTGTTTTATGTCAATGGGTAAATCATAGTATTAGCCCTTTGAAAGTGGATAAAAATTTTGTTCAAGAAACTCCTTTTTAAGCTCTTGATGTGGTTAAATAAGATGCTTTTGTGTCTCAGCAGTAAACAGGGCTGGATGCAATACTTTTGGGTTAAGGATTTTTGGTATTGATTTTAGCTATGTAGAGACGTTGCAAGACAACGAACGTTTCTACAAAAGATTTTGGGCTTAATACCATTTTTTTGTGAGGCTGCGCCAAACCCTTTTAACTTCTTTCTTTCTTTGCGTCCTTTGCGGTTCGTTTTTCTTTCTTATACTTAAATATGGTTTAGCGCATCTTCATACAGAATTGCTACAACCCAAGCGTATTGGGGCTGGATGAGTTGGATGTCTGTCTTAGACACCTTTAATTTGACGAGGGGTTAATTTAATAGCCAAGCGATCGCTTGGCTATTATACAAATTGGAATAATCATTAAATATCTTTCGTAAAAGTATTGTTTTAAAAGCATTTGAGATTATCCTCTCACAAAAGTAATAAAAAAGCTTTATTTTGTCAAAATTTGGGGTTTTTCCCCATTTTTTGTGTTGCTCACGACATCTAAAAAAAAAAAAGTTATTTATGCTACTAAACGAAGTCATCAACGAGGTCAATTTTACGTTATTGACTTAAGCGCTGTATCCAGTCTCATCAAATTTTTTCTAGGTTTTAAATGAACAACACTAATCTGTACAAACAACGTCAAAACAAAAATAGGGTATCAATTTTAACTTCACTAGCTGTTTTGGCTTCTCCATTGGTATTGCCTTTACATCAAGCTGTTGCTGCATCATTGACTACTGTTGCAAATTTCAACGGTGCTAATGGATCTGCGCCAAGAGCTGGTGTATTTCAGGGTAAGGATCTCAATCTTTATGGAACCACTTCTGCTGGTGGCTCATCTAACAACGGAAGTGCATTCAAGTTGAGTGGTGCCGGTTTCAGTACTCTGACCACACTGATCAACTTTACGGGAACAGCCCTACCCAATAGAGGAACTAATCCAATTGCTAGATTATTCCAGGCAAGCAATGGCAATTTATATGGGGCGACCTTTACAGGTGGCGCAAGTAACCTCGGTACATTGTTTAGCTTGGCATCACCAGCTTTTACAGGTCTGACAACTCTTGTGAATTTTACTGGCATCAGTAATGGAGCTAACCCAGCAGGCCGACTGATTGCGGATAGCACTGGCAATGTTTTGTGGGGGACAACCTCGGCAGGTGGGGCCAGTAATAAAGGAACTATATTTAATGTTCCGCTGAGTGGCAGTCCAGTCACCACTGTAATCAGCTTCACCGGTACTAATGGAGCAACCCCATTAGCAAGATTGCAACTGGTGACTACCAATGGAAGCTACTATGGCACTGCCTCTTTAGGTGGAGCAAGTAATAAGGGAGTTGTATTCAAGTACACTCCTGCTAATCCTATTGCTACTAGGTACAGCTTTTCTAGCTTTACTGGCGCTAATGGGGCAAGTCCAGAGGCTGGATTAACTGTATCTAGCGGATTCCTCTACGGCACTACTAGGTTAGGTGGAGCCAGCAATGTAGGTGCTATATTCAAAGTTCCAATTGGAACAGCCACCAATCCTATCGGTGCACCCGTTTTAGTTGCCAGTTTTAATGGCGCTAATGGGGCCAACCCGAAGGCTGCGCTTACACCAGGAGCAAGCAGTGGTATTTTCTATGGCACAGCTTCTACTGGCGGGGCAAATAACAAAGGAGTTGTCTATCGATTGAATGTTGGAACTACTTCAACTATCACCCCGTTGATTAGTTTTAATGCCACTAATGGGGCAACGCCAGAGTCCACGCTAATTTCGGTCGGTACTGATTATTACGGTACTGCCTCTGCTGGTGGCACTTCTGGAAAGGGAACTGTATTTAAATTTACACCATAACCTGAAGATAATCTGCGTATAAAATAAATAGTAAAACGTAGATTTGAAAAATGTTGATTAATTATTTTCAGATAGTTAGGAAGCGTGGCTATCTGAAAGTAATTATGGACAGTGGGAGAAACTAAATTTCCTAAAATGGAAATAAAATTGCTGTAACCAGTGCCGTTATAATAATTTATACATAATTTCTCTGAGATCATCTCCGTTTAATTGCCCTTAATTAAGAGAACCTCATCCCGCCTATAGCTAAAGCTACAGGCTCCCTGCCTCTAATCCCCACTTGGTAGGGGTACCGAGTTTTCCTACTAAGGCAAGGGCTGCTCTTGAAAAGTCACGCACGAATCACAAGTAATTTGCCAGACATTATATGAAATGTCTAATAATGCCCAATCAGCTTTAAGAGGTCATCAGTGATAGCATAGATGGTAATAATTTAATTCAACATAAATTCCTTCTAATTTTTCTCTGGAGGGAATTTTATTCATTAAATGATCTCCTTGCCTGAATCAATAACTGGCAACCTGGGTTAATAGTACATCCTATGAGGATAATATTTTACAAAGCGGTTGCTTGGAGAGAATAAAATGTTTTTCTACAGAAGCTGTAACTATCGCTATTGTGTGACTCTGGTGAAGTAATAACGAGTTTAAACGATGAAGTCAGATTTGTCAGGGAATTAACGATGCCTGGCGGCAAGCCCTAGGTGACGCTCGTACCTTCATACTTAATTAAATAAATATTAATGCTTTCTTAACTTAACTTAATACGAATTTATGTATAGTATAGAACTTTGCTAAACTTTATAAGTTGAGGAAAAATGAGTATTCAATCATGTAAAATTAGAAATAATTGTAAAATTTTAGACAACCAACACTCAAGTACATTATAGGAAAATTAGCAAATGTCTAGACAAAGTTCTCACAAGAGAAACTTTTTCAAAGCTTTAACTGGTAGCGCTGTCAAAGGATCTCAGAAGTTAAGACTGGGACTGGAATCCAGCTTGATTATTCTGGTTGAATCTATACCTTTTTTGATTGCTTGTGCTGTATTTATAAGCGTTATCAGCCTAAAAAGTCCTATCCTGCTTTTTTGTTTACTAGTTGGTAGTTTAATTGCAGTCATTACCCAGCAAATTGGGCAGCAGGTGAATTTACCAAGGCGATCGCTAATATTATTACAAATTTTAGCAGCAGCAATCATTCTGAGTTTGTATTGGTTAGACTGGTTTGCAGCCCCCGCACAAGCACAGTTTTTTGGAGAAGCTGAAAAGTTTTTCAAAAGAAACTTAGGTGGAGCAGCAACAAATGGTGGTGGTAGTGAGACAGCAATAAGTTTGATATTTAATGTGTTGCGGGCGATTTACTTACTCTATATTGCAATTTCTCTGGTTGGTGTAATTAACGCAGTACGTAAAGATGAAGATTGGCAAAGCATTGCCAGAACTCCCCTATTAGTCGTTGTTGCTGTTACCATTGCTGATGTACTCACACGCTTTGTAATTGGCCCACAAGGGCAGTAAATAATTCAGATATTTCAAATGTCTCAAGAGCGGGAACAAGAATTTCGTCCAGTCAATCAGGTTCTGGGAAGTCAACCTTCATTAGGGCCAATTCCTGCCGATCAAATTCTTCCTTGGACGGTAATTGCCTTAGCCTCCTACTTTATTATCAATGGAATTTTGGGGGGGATTTTCCAAGAAGAGTTTCAAAAATGGTTGTGGACAATACTAATGACTGGTTGGGGAATTGGAACTTGGTGGATATTAACTGGTGGTAGGAGTTGGAGTTTTTTAAGTAAATTTATTGGTGTTCCCGCTTGGACAAGAGGCTTTGCACGTTATCAAAGCTTACTGGAAGTTAACCATGAAGCAAAAAATCGGAAAACAAAGCGTCAGCGTCGCCGGAAATGAAAGTAGATTAACACCATTTGAAGATGCCTTACACTTGGCGACAATGCTGCGTGTCGCAATGAATGGACGTGATATTGGCGCTTACCTTTTGACAAAAGGCACTCAGAAAGATCGATTCTGCTTTGTTTTTGGTTTTGACTGTAAGGGAATTCATACCACTTTAAGACCTGAACAAATAGACACACTTTTTAATAACATTGAAGCAGGATTGAAAGATATCCCTAGCGGTGAAAGAATGACACTGCATTTGGGATCTTTTAGTTCCGATAAAGAGCGCCAAAAAGAATTAGCAACATTAATTAGGAATGCGCCATCACGAGATATCAAATATTTGTTGATGGCGGAAAGAGCTAGAGTCAAAGAACTTACTAGTTCTGGTGTTCGGAAGCCGAAATTTTTGCGAATTTACGTCACTTACACGATTGAATCTAACTCGCAACATGCAGACGATTGGATAGAGAAACTTTTAGTCAAAGCTGAATCATGGTGGTTGAAATTCAAAGGGGATCTCTCAGAAGTAGAAAACCAACGTATTGAAACACTGATCACAAATGCTTATAAACAGGGTTTTCTCCGCTGGGAACAAACTTTATCTAACCAAATGGGATTGGATGTCAAGCCTTTAACAGCTGTTGAACTCTGGAAGGAGATATGGAAAAGGTTTAATGATACACAGCCAATAGAGATTCCCCAGTTGATGACTTTAGATGAACAAGGACTGCATGAGCAAGTTAATTCAGATTTAGCTAGTACTAAATTGCTTATAGACAATATCCACGGCACAACTTTGCTGATGGAGTCTAGCGTACCTTGTGCCGATCGCCGCTGGGTTAATGTTAACAATCGTTATATTGGCGCACTGTCATTTCTGGAAAAACCCGGAGGTTGGCCAAATAAGTCTGCTCAACTGCGCTATTTATGGGAACTGTTGGCCAGAGAAAGAGTAGTAGATACAGAGATTTTTTGTGAGTTAACAGCGGCAAATCCAGCAGTGGTGAAAACTACTTTGCAACGAGTGCTGAAACAGTCAAACATGACGACAATCATGGCTCAAGAAAAAAGTAAAACTATTGATGTCAACGCTCAATTAAAGTTGAAGAAATCGGTAGCAGCACAAGAACAATTATTTGAAGGTGCAGTCCCGATTTATACGAGTATCGCTATTTTAGTACATCGTCCAACTGTAGAGAAATTAGATGAGGCAACAAGATATATTGAAAACTGTTTTCAACGTCCAGCAAGGGTAATTAGGGAAACTGAGTACGCCTGGAAAATTTGGCTGCAAACTCTACCGATAGTTTGGGAGGGTTTGTTAGCAACACCCTTCAATCGTCGCCAGCTATATTTAACAAGTGAAGTTCCGGGATTAATGCCTTTAGTTTTAACTAAAAAAGGTGATAGGCAAGGCTTTGAGTTGATTGCTGAAGAAGGCGGAACACCCGTACATTTAGATTTGTTTAATCAACACAAAAATTTAGCATTGTTTGCCACAACTCGTGCAGGTAAATCGGTGTTGGTATCAGGGATTTTAACTCAGGCTTTGGCGCATGGCATTCCTGTAGTGGCGTTAGATTTCCCTAAACCTGATGGTACATCTACTTTCACTGACTATACAGAGTTTATGGAGAAGAATGGAGCCTATTTTGATATCTCTAAACAATCAAATAACTTATTTGAACAGCCAGACTTACGATCGCTAGAACCAGAACAACAGCGCGATCGCTTTAACGATTATACCGCCTTCCTAGAATCAGCTTTAATGACAATGGTTTTAGGATCATCGACTGAAAGTCAAATTTTATCGCAAACCGTGCGATCGCTGCTCAACTTAGCATTAGAAGCCTTCTTTGCTGATCAGGGCATAAAAGAGCGATATATACAGGCGATGGCAGGGGGATTTGGCACTCAGGCTTGGCTGAAAACTCCTACCTTAAAAGATTTTCTGTTTTTCTGTTCATCAGAACACTTGCAGCTAAGTTCTTTAACTGGCAGAGTAGAAGACGCCCTCAGTCAAATTCAGCTGCGCTTGCGGTTTTGGCTTTCTAGCCGCGTGGGACAAGCTATTTCTGCACCATCTAGCTTTCCTACCGATGCCCAACTTTTAGTTTTTGCTCTCAGAAACCTATCAGATAGTGAAGATGCAGCCGTACTATCCTTGAGTGCCTATTCAGCAGCACTACGACGCGCATTAAGTAGTCCAGCTTCCATATTCTTTATCGATGAAGCGCCAATTTTATTTGAATTTGAGCAAATTTCTGACTTAGTTGGCAGAATTTGTGCTAACGGTGCTAAAGCCGGTATTAGAGTCATTTTATCAGGACAAGATCCTGATACTATTGCCAAATCTAAAGCTGCATCTAAAATTTTGCAAAACCTGACAACACGATTGATTGGACGCATTCAGCCAGTTGCAGTGGATAGTTTTGCAGACATCTTAAAATATCCCCGCCAAATTATTTCTCGTAATGCGTCGGAAAGCTTTTTTCCCCGTAAAGAAGGCGTTTATAGCCAATGGCTGCTAGATGATAACGGTATTTATACATTCTGCCGTTACTATCCAGGTTACGAACAATTGGCAGCAGTTGCTAATAACCCCTCAGAACAAACTGCACGCAGTAAAATGATGCAACTTCACAGTAATAAATATGAAGCAATTTCTGCATTTGCACGTCAGTTAGTGGCTACTCTACGTAGTAGTTAATCGGGTTCTGTAAGCAGTTAACAGCGATTCAAAAGTTAGAAATCATAGTTAAAAAGTTAACTTTTTAACTTATTGCTTAATTTTGTCTACCTTTTTCAGGCACAGATGTATGCGGAAAACTACCATTTTTACTTTTACGTTGCTATCCCTGGCAATCTTACCAGCAATGGCACAAGTTCAACTTGGATCGGGATTAGGCGAGGTTTGGACTAATTTTAAATTATATTCCACAGATATGGGAAAATACTTTCAAAATAATCTGAGCGAAAACTTAAACCCTGTAGAAACACAGAGTCGAAATGCTCTTGATAGTGCCAAGGGAAATACAGAATTGAAGATACCTAACCCCGTCGATGCAGGACAAAATGTTCGTGATAACATTATCAACGAATCTTATCGTTCAGAATCTAAAGCAAGCCGCTTTGAAAATAATGCAGCGGTACGGGCAAATTTAGTTAGTAATGAACTCAATCGTTTTATTACTCGTGGAGCAGCGGAAGCTATTCTTGGTAAAGATGGACAAAATCGGACACAAGTAAAGTTAGAAAATACTGAAAACACACTGAAAAGTATTGCAGATTCTACCGACGAGGCGGATGTAGGGAGCAAAGCATTTATTGATAAAGCTCGCAGTTTTATTCCTACATCTCTTGCTAAGACTGTAGCTGCTACTGCTGGAGATATCGCAACTACTGGTGCTATTTCGGCTTTATCACAATTAATAGGTGCTACTCAATTGCAAAGTATTAAGATTCAACAGGCACAATCACAAATTGTAGGTGAAACATTTGCTCAAACAATACAAACGAATCAGTCTTTACAATATTCTAATTTAAATTTAGCGAATATTTCTCAGCAGGTAGAAGAGGCAAATCGCGCTCGGAGATTAGATACATCTACAGAAGCGGCGCGACTTTTACGAGCTACTTCTCAACTAGATTTGTTTAGAAGTCCTAGTAAAAAAGAAGTTAATAAGTCTGATTTTAGGATAAAAAAACTCTAATTTTCCATCCAATCAATTTTTAAAATCCTTAAACTTTTTACAAACCAACAGCAAATCTAAAAAAACGGTTTGGTAGGGTGCGTTAGGCTGTCGCTAACGCACCGAAAGCATCTTGGATGGTGCGTTACGTTTCTAACGCTCCCTACGAAATCTAAAAAAACAGCCCATCAACTCAAAATGCAACTTGCTATTCAACTAATTTTTGCCCAAGTAGGTGCCCAAGTAGGCATTGATGAGGTTCTTAATAATGGTGCCGCAACTTCTCAAAGTATTGCCGATGGTTGGAATCAACAATGGCTGGATTTATTACAAAATAATACCAGTAATAACTTGTATGGAGCGCTGACAAATCTGGGTATTTTTTTTGCGGTAGGAACCCTGTTATTTTTTATGATACAATTCCTCAAAGACTTAATATCCTACGAATATAGTCGTCCAATATCAGCTTTAATCTGGCCTTTTCTGGTGGTGATTCTCTTAAGTAATTCAGGGAATGGAAGTATGCTTTCTAATCTGACACTGGGAGTAAGGTATGTTTTAAACAATGTGAATCAGGGAGTGGTGGACTCAGCAGATAAGGATAAAATATACCAACAAGCGCTGAATATGAGTGTTGCTGAAGAAGTAACTGGTTCTTTTCTGCGTCCTTGCCAATCGCTAACTGGCGCTCAACAAAATCAGTGCTTTGTCAGCGCTGCCGATAAAATCAATATTATATTGCAGAAATATAGAAATACATACGGAAGGAAAATTTGGATAAATAGGCTACAAACTAAGTTAGATAATATTAGATATAACAAAGGCTTTGTATCAGAAACCTCATTTAATTCTTTGTTAGGTTCTACAGTCCAAACAAGCATCAAAAACTTTTTAGTTTCCTTACAATATGCCTTCCAGAATTTGATAGAAGCTACTATGTTGCTGATAGCGGTTTTAGGGCCAATAGCCGTAGGTGGGTCTTTACTACCTGTAGCTGGTAAACCAATTTTTGCATGGGTGACCGGATTTTTATCTATTGGAATTGCCAAGATTTCATTCAATATTATTGCTGTGCTGACTGCCGCAGTTATTGTAAATGGGCCAGGCCAAAATGCTAATGCTGATCCAGACTTAATGTGGTTCATAATTTTTCTGGGAGTTTTAGCACCAATTTTATCGTTAGTTGTGGCTGCTGCTGGCGGTTTTGCGGTTTTCAGTGCTATCAGCAATACGGCTTCTTTAGTAAAGGAGAGGATATAGGAAACTCCAAATTCCAGATGAATAAAATTTTGGCAAGTGTCGTAATTGCTGAATTATATGCAAATGATAATTTATATAGAATAGCTGAAGTTTTTTGCATAAGAGGTGAGTAAATGGTGCGTTTACTAGAAAAAAGACAATCAATAGCAAGTGTTTTGACACTTTTTGCGATCGCAACCTTCAGTTTACATATATTAGTTTTGTTTTTATTCTTATTACAAGGGCTAAATATTCGCCAACTTAGTCTGCGAAAACCTCCAAACTTTGTGCAATTAATAGATGGGAAACCAGTAGGTAATATCGATGATTTAGCAAGAGAACCAGAAGCAATTCGCCAATTCATCAGCAAAACGATGATATCAATGTTTACCTGGTCTGGAACCTTACCACCACAAAATATTGAAGAAGTTGCAAACCCCAAACCTGATTTAGGAATTCTTATTCAAACACCTCAAGGTGGTAGCCAAAAGGTTAGTACCAGTAGTTGGATAGCAAGTTTCGCCTTATCCGAAGACTTTCGCAAAGGTTTTTTAAGCACAGTTGCAGAAATGACACCAGCAGAAGTTTTCTCTGAGAATCCCAGCCTAATGATGACATCACAATTAGTTATTAAGCGGGTTTATCCGCCAAAACAAATTGCACCAGGAAAGTGGCGAGTAGGTATGGTAGCCGACTTAATTCAAAAAAACCGAGTTGGTGGTGCAAGACTCATAACTCCTTTTAACAAAGATTTACTTGTACGTGCAGCAGATTATTTTGGTAATCCTCAAGGCGACAATGGCACAGACTTACAAAAAGCAATTTATAGTGTCCGCGCTGATAGATTAGAAATTTATGAAGTTCGTAACTTATGTTTGCTAGATGGCAACAACAGCGTTAACAATGATAAATTTACACAATGCAGGGCTGGACAAACATCTGATAGCTTTATCAGATGAGTAGGTAGAGAGAGACGTGATTAATCGCGTACTGGGGAGTAGGGAATTAGCCTTTTCGAGTTTTACAGAGTTTTTTAAACAATCAAATAAGACGTATAGATTTATAATTCACTAATTTTATATAAATATAAATGCAAATACTCAAACCAGAAAATAGGAAAAATAACCCATTGCCACTGTTGGCAGTAGGAACATTTGGGTTAAATGTATTTACCCTGCTTTTACTACTATTTAACGGGTCTATGTTACAGCAGTTAGGTCGTAAACTCACACCTCAAAGTTTAGTGCAGCTTGTTGATGGTCGCACTATAACCGTAGACCCCGAACCAAATTTAGAGCGACAGCCAGAGGCTATTCGGCGGTTTGTGGGTGAAACCATGAGCCTAATGCTTACCTGGTCAGATCAACAGCCGCCAACGCAAGTCTGGGAAATTACCTCCCAATTGATAGCTGATAATTTTAAACAAAAACTGAAGTCAGAACTTACTAATTTAAATCCAGATAGCCAATTTGAAAATGTTAACAGAGGAGCAGAGAATGTATTAGTAATCCAAAAAATCTCTCAACCTACAGAAATAGGTAATGGACAGTGGAAAGTGGAGATGTTTGCTAATCAACTAGTTTTTAGCGGTTATGATAGGTTGGGAAAATCAACTTCATTTAATAAACAAATTTTAGTTAGAGCAATAGATGAACCCGCAACTTCCCTACCAAATGCAGCACTACCATTGCAGTCCGCAGCTTACCGCCTTGGTGAAGCCAGACTAGAAATTTATAATGTATGTGATATCAAAGATAAAAATTGTTCTGGAAATCCCAATCAAGCTTTACCATGACTAAATACTCAATTCCTGCGGAAACACCTGCTCAAAATGGATTTACTCTAACCACCGATGCTCACCAACAAGATGTAGAATCTTTTGATTGGGAATCGCGGATGTCAAGGTTAGTCGGCTTTGAAGAAGAATCTTCTACCGATGCCCAAGAATCAGAAGACTCTGCAACGCCGCAAGAGTCGCTATCTCTTCCACAAGAAGTTCAGACTAAGCAACCCCTCTCATCTAATCCCTTTGCAAAGTTAGGCTTGGTAGGGGCTGCTACCTTAGCGATCGTTTTGGTGGGTGGTGTGTTTTTGTCGCAGTTGATGAGTAGCAATCCCAAGCCAAAAAATATTGTTCCTCCACAAGTGCCTGAGCAGCCAACTGATGAATCTACCTCTCAACAGCTAGCAGGCGAAGTAGATACTCTAAAAACGAAATTAGCTCTGACTGAACAAGCGGAGATGGTGAAAGCCGCCCAACAACAGCTTAGAACTGCCAAATCAACGCCGACAGTAGTCTTAAAAGCAGAACCGTCAGTTTCTTCCAGAGGTACAGAAAGAGTGATCCCAATACCCCCACCATCAACAGCTTACGTACCTCGGACAGTGACAATTGAGCGCATCGTTAAAGTACCTGCTTCTCAACCTTTGCCATCGCCCCAAATACCAGTTGTACAGCCAAACACTCAACCCGTAGTCAGTATAACTCCACCACCTCCACCAAGCCCATTACAAGAGTGGGCAAGGTTAGCAAAGTTAGGTAGCTACGGTCAAGTAAGTCTCACTGATCAACCTAATAACATCGCAGCTGCTCCTGAACCTGCAAACAATCCGCAGCCACAGCAACAACAGACACCAAAACCGGAAACTCCTACTCCTGAGGTGAGTCAAGCGCAACCCGTGGGACAGAAATCTTTAGCAATAGGGACTAGTGCTAAAGCTGTGTTAGCAACAGCGATATTTGGGGAAACTACTACTAAATCAGGCGGTGGTGATGAAACAGGCGAAGGGAAAAACGTATTTGTGATCAAATCACAAGAAGCACTAAAATCTAAGGATGGTACTACCGTTATACCTGCAAACACTGAGTTCCTAGCTGAAATTAGTTCCATTAACGAACAAGGTCTTATGCAGATGAACGTAACTAAACTTATCTCGCAAAATAATGGCAACTCTACCGAACAAAGCTTACCCAGCAATGCAATTACTCTTCGCGGTGCCCAAGGTAAACCTTTAGTCGCAAATAAATTTCCCAGTCAAGGTTCGTCCATAGCATCAATGGATGCAGGACTATTCGTTTTGGGAGGTCTTGCTAAAGCAGCAGAGTTAGTAAATCTCCCTGATACTCATCTCCAAGCAGTTTCTCCAGTTACCGATGCCAACGGTACCACCACCAACACCACCACTAACAGCGGCTACATTACTACTATCACTGAGCCCAGACGCAACCTTGCCGCTGGAGTTGTGGAAGGTGGTTTGAACTCTGTAGTACCCCAAATTGCCCAACGTAATCAACAAGCGATCGCCCAAATGTCACAACAAACTAATGTTTGGTTTATGAAAGCCGGCACAACTGTTGAATTATACGTTAATCAACCAATCTAGTTTTAGGAGATAGGATTTATACCAATTTTAGATTTTTGATTGGGTAATGGTAATTGGTAATTAGTTTTCTTTGTATCTTTTCCATATTATTTTGTTCTATCTACCAATCTTCCCATTTGCAACCATGAAAAGTAATTCTAACTTGTCAGGAAATACCCCAGGTAATTCTTATTTCCTACCTATAGCTTCCTTAATTTTCTCGGTTGCTATGTTCTTGTTAGTAGGCCGCGCTGGTGCTAATAACGCTGTTTTGCGTTCCATATTTTCATGTCAAGCACAGGGTTTAGGGGGAGCAATACCTACGATCGACGTTTGGTATCAACAAGGAACAAACTTAAGCTTTATTCCGGCTGGAGAAGTAATTAAAAAAGTTTGGTTAAACGATCCATCACAGGTAACTATAGACTTTGATGGGCCAGTATGTATGCAGTTTGGTCAAGACTCTAATAGTAGTGGAGGAGATTGTAAAAACTCCGCAGCGAATGTAATTCAACTCAGACGGATTAAAAAACTGAATATTCCTGGGCTTCCTCCCACTAGCAATACACTTTTAACAGTTGTTACCGAAGGGCAAGGTAGAAATAGGTTGTATACTTTTCGAGTAATATATAAAACAGATAACCCGGAATATCACACTTTAGCAGTTTTTGCCGATCCTTCTGGTCAGGAAGGAGCTTGTGCTAGAGTTTCACAATAAATTTCTAGCAAAAGTACCAGACGACAACGACTGAAGTTTTCCTCCACAAAAAGCGCCAATGCTTACGTATATCTGCATTGTGGCTTTTCAAAAGCCTTGCTCTAATTCCCTCCTTAGAAAGGAGGGTTAGGGAGGATCTAAGTCTTTTAGCAGTTTTTTTATTTATAGGTACGGTTTAAGATAGATAATAGACAGTAGTATAGTTCAATCAATTAAAAAATGCTATAACTTAACCCTCTTAACTGACTCAGGCGTTTTCAGCATACATCTTTATAAATCTTTAGATAAAAACTAACTACAAATTCTAAATCCGTGCAAATATAAAGAAAAGCTTAAGAGGATACAGACTCATGGTGACTGCTAAAATGATGCAACAGCTCTGGGCTGTAATCGAATCTACCCAGGTCAGCACCCTGCTCCAGTTTGACGATGCTGCTTTAGTACAATTGCTCCTCCAGCAGTTAAAAGTTAAGCAGGGGATTGATGTCCAGGCAGATAGCACCCTCAATACTTATATAAAATCTAAACTGCCCCTGATTCGTGATACAGCCGAAGGTCGATTATCCTTCGGGCAAGGCGGCAATGATTAGCACGAGAAATCAAATAATTCCTCACTGCCAAGTATACGCTCATAGTTCAAACAGTGGAATATTATGAATCACTGGCTAGTAATTGCCCTTGTAGCTTATCTAATTGGAGCAGCGATTGAAGGGGTGAGTACAGCCAGTCAGTTATCTCATTCAGTGCCAGAACTAGCTAAAAGTACACAAGCTCATCCTTCAGATTCTGCCACTCCGTCTAGTTCGAGTTGGCGAGTTGTGGCCGCCATTGCCTCAGTAAGTATCTGTGGAGCTTTTTTGTGGCCTTGCCGTCTTTTCCACCGTTTAATTAAAGGCAAAGTTCATTCATAAGCTTAATCCGGCTGAAGTATGGGGCAAAAAATATATCTATTTGCAGTTGGTTAATTATGCAGTTTGTTCTGGTATCTCTACATTTTGCCCAATTTTTGGCTCCGTTCCCGCAAGCAGTCGTTCAATATTAGTGCGATGGCGCAAAATCACATACAATCCACCGGCAATCCCAAATAGAACATAGGGTAACGGTTGATGCCAAAGTATCATGAAAATGGAAACAGCGATCGCACCTGCAATTGAACTCAAAGAGACAAGCCGCGATATTGCCACAACGACGGCAAACACACCCGCTGTTGCTAAACCTACCTGCCAACTCATTGCCAACAAAATCCCCAAGCTGATAGCAACAGATTTACCACCGGTAAAGCCCAAAAAAATTGATTTACTATGTCCCAGGATGGCAGCTAACCCTACTATTGTTATTAACCAGGGTTGCCACGCTTGTGCATCTACCGTTGGGGGGATAAAATTTTGACTGGATGCAAAATGGAACAACCAGTAAACTATAGCGATCGCTAATACTCCCTTTAACGAATCAAGTATTAAAACCAATGCTCCTGGCCCTTTCCCCAAGGTTCTTAGTACATTAGTTGCACCAGTGGAACCTGAACCAACTTCCCGAATATCAATACCTTTTAACTGCTTCACAGCAATGTACCCAGTGGGAAAAGAACCCAGCAGGTAGGCTATGACCACAATTGCCCCACATCCGGTTAACCAAATAGCCATAATAAAATTTAAAATTCACTCATGCAAAATTCAAACAAGTCCAGAGAAATAGCTTTTAACTCTGGACTATTGACTAATTAAAAGTCATCATCATAGTTTCTCACGGTTTTGGGGTCAGGAGCAAAGGCTAACCACAGGGGAAATTGCAGCAGTGACAAACTGATTTGCTCCTCTGAATCGTCAATCATAATTAAGGGCAGTTGATTGGCCTTCGTCAATCGGTCTGCTTTCTGAGCCAGAGCATCAGACGCCTCAAATAATACTACACCTCGGTCTGGGCCAAAATCCGGACGACCGATTCCCAGACAGTCTTGCAAGCCGCGCCGCCATTCACCTAATCGCTCCGGTGTATTAGCTAAAACTAAAGTACGGACGCGATCGCCATACAGCTTGTGTAATATCGAAATTGCGGCTGAGGCAATTAAGATATTCTGTAAGCGGCTACCCATTGTCCGCAAACCACCCCGTCCCCCTTGAGTAAAAAACCAGTTGGAGACTCGTTCTGCGTGGATTGGTTCAAAGGTACGGCGTAGTTGCCACGCTGGTCCGTAGTAATCTGGTTTATTGCGGTATTGGTCAATTAGGCGGCGAATTTGCTTTGTAGTATCTTGAAATTGCTGTTGGGCAAATTGGGGTATTCCAGGTTGGGGTTCAACTGGTTTAGCCTCTTTTACAGATGGTTTTTCTCGTTCCACCACACTTGGTGTCAGTTGCAACTGTTCAGCGGCTGCGGCCAAATCCTGTAAGCTACCTGTGAGATAGTCTTTAAAACCCTGCACCCGAATTGCTAAGTCTTGGGATGCTCCGGCAAAAGTGGTTCGCATCTCGTTGCGGATACGTTCTTGACGGCGTTCTAGCTGTTCTACAGAAATTTGCAGCGCTTGTTTGCGTTGTTCTAATTGCACCAGTGACTCTTGCACGAGCCGTCCCAGTGAGCTTTGAGTTTCAGTCACTTGTAACTGAAGGTTTTTGTAAGAAGCTTGCAGCTTGGCTATTTCTTCCTTAAGGGCAGCTTCAGCGCTTTGCAACTCTGCCACTCGCTGCTCTGCCTCTGCATATAATGAATTATTTCCTGAGCCGATTTTTGACCCCAGTCCGACATTTCCGGCTTCTAACTGCGTTACAAACTCGCCATTTGAATTTTCTGTTAGCTCTACTGTAGAATCTACCACTTCTGCATTGGAGATGAGTGGCTCAAAAGTTGCGTAGTCTGGTGATGAGCTAATGGCTGCTGTTTCTACCACTAACTCAACAGATGGATTTACTGGATGTTCTACTGTATTGTTCTGTTCTTGTTTTTCTGCCAACCGCTCATCAATTGGTTCTGGGGTTTGAGATTCCTCTGGGTTCATAAACAATAGTGTAATTCCTATGACGCGAATAAATAGCTTTCAGAAATATTACAATTGACCTGCTATAAAAGTCCTGAGTCATTAGTGCTGAGTTATGAGTCTAGAGCAAAACGACTCAGCACAGATAGTACTCATACCAATTATTTGTGAAACTGCACAAAATCAAGCTTGGTCAGACTTGGGGATTTTGCCCCAGAGCTTGGGGCAACCTTATCGGTAATTAATGTCAGTACTAAATACGTGGACAACGTTGTTCTAAGCAATTTTTCAAGGTATTGGGGTCAAATAAAATCGGCAAAAAGTGAATGCTTTTAATTTCTTTAAAGTAAAACAGAATGGGGACTCCACTCCAAAATATCCGCCAGTTTTGCCATTCCTGGTAGGGAAAGCGCCGAATCAATTTTTCGCCTCTGTAAATATCTAAGTCGGTGGCGGTAAATTGTAAACGCAGCGTTAACGCCTGAAACATGAGAAACAAACCAAACAGTGTGAAAACGGAACCTACCAACGGTTGTACCAACAGTAGTGGAATGGCGGCAATCACCAATACTATAGGTATATTGTAACTAGGCTTGAGTTCCACAGTTGATGTGGAGTTAGGAGCAAATGAACTGGTCACAGTCTTAAATCCTGCTTTATTGCTAGGCATCTCTCCTATTTTAAGAGTTAGGAGTAAGGAGTTTTAACTCATAATTCCTAACCGGAGGCAGAGCGTCTCCGGCTTTACTCCTTACTTTTATAGGCCTTGCAAGAATGCACTGCCAGTCCCCTGAAACATTAACCAAGAAAGAAAGAAGTTGCTAACAAATATAATTAGTAAGGCAGTCACAACAGCAGTTGTGGTTGACTGTCCTACACCTTTGGCTCCTCCTGTTGTCGTCAACCCCCAACTGCAACCAATTACGGCGATTAAAATGCCAAAGCAACACGCCTTAATCATGGCGCTCAAAATATCCCAGATACCAAGAAAGTTACGGGCTGAGTCTAGAAATACCGTATCAGACAGGCTGTAGATATTTGTCGCAATAATTAATCCCCCGAACATCCCTGTTACCAAAGACAAGAGGGTTAAAATTGGTAGCATTAAACAGCAAGCAAGGACACGGGGAATAACTAGGTAATCGATTGGATCTGTTCTTAACATCAACATGGCATCGATTTGTTCTGTGACCCGCATGGTACCGATTTCGGCTGCAAAGGCAGAACCAACTCGCCCGGCCAAAACCACTGCTGTCAACACAGGAGCGAGTTCTCGTGTCAACGCGACAGAAAGCACTCCGCCGATAATGTTTCCTGCGCCAAAGTTGATAAATTCCCGCGCCACCTGAATGGTAAACACTGCGCCAACGAAAATAGCCGTCAATAGAGCAATAAATAGGGAATCAGGCCCAACTGCTGCCATTTGTTGCAAGGTGTTGCGCCGATGGATTTTGCCCCTCAATAGGTGAACTAGCACTTGCCCACCCAGAAAAATCGCTGCCAGCAGCCGCTGACTCCATTCTCCTAAACTGGATTTGGATGTAGTCTGGTTCAATGTTCTGTAGCTAACTCGGTAACTGCCTTAAGAATAGCGGAAGTGGTTGAGAATAGGGAATGGGGACTGGCGACTAGGGCATTGGTTATTTCCCCCATCTCCCCATACCCCCAACGGGGCTGAATATTAACTTAGATTAAAAATGCTCTCAGAAAATGAAGCTGTTGTTAAACATACTGCAAACCAATAAATAGGTACTAGCCTTGGCTATATACCTTGATTTTACAAGGTTTTCGTAGATTTAAGTCATTTTTTCTATCCCCAGCATGTGCTGTAACTGGTAGCAATTTCTTTTAATGAAAACTTAAGATTTTTGACAGATTGTCTGCTCTGAAGCGATCGCACGTATTGTAGAAAATGACAAACCGCTATCGAGCTATTGTCATCTCTACTCACGGAGTTTGTCCTAAATGACTATTTTCATTAACTTTCTCCGCTCTTTACTACTTACGATCATTTTTAGTTTTGTCGCTCCCATGTTACTCGTTGGCGGCGGACTGTTCCTTTTATCCCTCATCGGTCACTTACCCGGTTTACAAGAATTTACTGAGGCGATCGCTACTCAGATTATGCATTTTCTCGCTACCTTTGGCAGTGGAACTCCCCTGCGGGGATTATTTGTGATTAGCTTGACCTGGAGTTTCGTCGGGGCACTATTTGATATGTACGCTTATTATCGGTGTCAAATTTTACGAATTGATTCATAAGTAGTGTAAATACCTTTGTCAGGTGTTCATAGGCTGTACAACGAAGGAAAAAGTGATATTTCCAAAAGTGAAAGTACTACTGGTCTTAACCTAGATAGGGATTAGTGTTGCTGAATGAATTTTTCCTAATTAAATTTAGTACCGAAATTATTGATTAAATACTTATTATTCATTAGTTATTAGTTATTAATTACTGACGACTAGTACAGGTGCGCGACCGTAGCAAATCAATTATCAAGAGGTCAAAAAGATTAATTATCAAGGATTTTAAAATTTTGAATTCTACAAAACCGCTAAAATAGTCTGTGCTAAATCACTACGTTTGACGTTAAACTAGAGTTTGGCATTTTGTGTTAGCTGCAATCTTTAAGGACTTGATTAGCATTTCTTGAGAATATCAAAAAAAACTCACTGCCAAATATAAAAATTTCCTTAAAATCCTGATTAGCACAGTGTCTGCTTATGTTTCTTAACAGAGTAAACCAAGTCGTGTGACCTCTGGGCATCTATATTGAATTATATTACGAGGTATGTTGACAACTCATGATTTGGCCGTTTAAGCCCAAGTTTAGAAAACAAATTGCGCGGATTGAAATTACTGGTGCGATCGCCGGTGCTACTCGCAAACGCGTCCTAGAAGCCCTGAAAACTATAGAAGAAAAAAAGTTTCCGGCATTATTGCTACGTATTGATAGTCCTGGCGGTACAGTCGGAGATTCCCAAGAAATCTACAGCGCCCTGAAGCGTTTGCGCGAAAAAATTAAAATCGTCGCTAGCTTTGGCAATATTTCGGCTTCTGGAGGAGTCTACATCGGCATGGGAGCCGAACACATCGTAGCTAACCCAGGTACGATTACTGGTAGTATTGGTGTGATTTTGCGTGGGAATAACTTGGAACGCTTGCTAGAAAAAATTGGTGTTTCCTTCCAGGTAATTAAGTCTGGCCCTTACAAAGACATCTTGGCTTTTGACCGGGAACTAACTCAACCAGAAGCAAACATCCTGCAAGAGTTGATTGACACAAGTTATCAGCAGTTTGTCCAAACGGTAGCTGATGGCCGTTCTTTAGCAGTAGAAACTGTGAAAAGTTTCGCTGATGGTCGGATTTTTACTGGACAGCAAGCCCTAGAGTTGGGTGTTGTAGACCGCCTGGGTACAGAAGAAGATGCCCGTCGCTGGACAGCAGAACTGGTCGGTCTTGATCCGGAAAAAACTCTCTGCTATACCCTAGAGGAACGTAAACCTTTATTGAGTCGCCTTTTACCAGGAAGTCGTCAGGTTTCATCAGGAATTGGGGCTGGTATTGATTGGCTCGAATTTGAAATGTCTACCAGTGGTTTACCGTTGTGGTTATATCGTCCCTAGTATGAGTTAGGAGCGGAGCCAAAGACGCTCCGCCTCCAGTTATGAGTGAGCACTGAGGAGTTATGAGTTAAAAATCTTACTTCTCATTCTTAACTCCTCACTTTTGTGTTTTAAGGAGGATTTTGACGTGGACTGGCAAATGCGGGCTATTCGCGGAGCAACAACTGCTTCAGAAAATACTGTTGAGGCAATCCGAGAGGTGGTGACAGAACTACTAGATGAGCTGGAAAACCGGAATCAATTCCAGCCGAGGGACATGATTAGTGTGACTTTCTCTGTGACACGTGATTTAGACGTAATTTTTCCAGCTGCGATCGCCAGAGCGCGTCCTGGTTGGGATAATGTGGCCATGTTGGATGTGCAGCAAATGCATGTCGAAGGCAGCTTACAGCGCTGCATTCGGTTCCTAATCCACACCTATCTGCCAGCCTCCGCCTCAATTCATCATATCTATTTACGCAACGCCGCTAGCTTGCGTCCCGACTGGAGTTTGCCCCAATCATTACAAGCATCACAGCAAGCTGTTAAATCAAAAGTATAAATTACTTAAGAAGATTCATGTAAAAAAAGCACGAAATAAACTATTGATGTTGATTTGTGAGGTAGTTTGAAATGAATCATCAAAAACAACTCACTGCAATACTTGTTCCATTCTACTTAGGGGAGCAACGAGATTCCGAAGGTCGGACAATTCAAGAGATGTGGACTTGGAATTTTGAAAAATTGGAGTGCGCCCATGATTACATTCAGTGGTTGTTCCCTTTGCCTGAGCGAAGTGCATTCAACCGTGATGCACCCATCGTTGATGAGGAAGTAATTCAAGCATTTCAAAGCAACCCACACCTACGTCAAAATTTGCTGCGCTCCTTCACAATCATGCTTCAGTTTTATGGGTTGCAACACCATGAGAGTAATGATGGAAAAATAGTTGTCAGCCAGTCAGAAGACTATCCGAATCGGAAACTCGAGTGGGTCTGTATATTTGACCACAATTATCTTCGCATCACCCGGATCTTAAAGTGCTTAATGACATTTGGATTGGAGAATGAAGCCCAAGCGTTTTATGAATGCTTGCGGCAAATCTACCGTGAGGATAGTGATCAGATTGGAGGTAAAACATTTCAGTATTGGACAATTGCAGTTAAACCCAATGCGACAATGTAATAATCTCGTTGGCTGCCGATGGGATTGAGATGGTTAGTTGAAACTGAGAGCCTGATGTGCTTTGAGGCTATCTGTAGGCATCCCTTTATGCAACAACTCTATTCTTTGTGGTGATCAAACCGAATTCCTAAAAAAATGTCATAAACAAACTCAAAAAAGTCCTTTTTTTGTAACAATCCTGAAGTTTGATAACATCCTTTTTTATCTAAAAGTGGCTTCATCACATAGTATGCAGGCTGGTAATTATACCAAGGAATAGAAGGCCACAGATGATGAATTAAGTGGTAATTCTGTCCCATAATCAGGATATTCAGAATTGGGTTAGGATAAACGCGAGCATTTTTCCAGCGATCGCGCTCCGCAAAAGGACGATGGGGCAAATAGTCAAAAAATAATCCCAGTGCTATCCCTACCACGAAAGCCGGTATAAACCAAAAATTGAGAATATAACCCAAAAAGTGGTACTGCACTGATATATAAACGATTACACCAACAATCAAGCGGCTGATGAACCATTCTAGTAACTCATATTTACGCCACAGTCGCCGTTGAAAGAAAAACACCTCGTGGTACAAAAACCGCACCGCAATCAGCCACAGCGGACCACCCGTAGAGACATAATGATCTGGGTCGTCCTTGGGATGGTTGACATGGCCATGATGCTGCAAATGCACCCGCGTAAACACTGGAAAAGCAAAAGCTAGCATCAATGCACTGCCATGCCCTAACATCGCATTCATTACCCGGTTGCGATGGGCAGATTGGTGACAAGCGTCGTGAATTACAGTCCCAGCACAATGCAAGGCAATAGTGTTAACACAAAAGCACAACCAGTGCGGCCATTCCCAAAGCCAATAACCAAAGCTAGATAACACTAGCATTGCCACAGCTATGAAAAACAGCAGTAGCGTACGATTGAAATCACCAGGAGGCGCTAAAAATTCCTTGGGTGGGATTGTCAGTGGCTTTTGTGCCTCCGATGCGATCTTCTCTAACATTGACTCCTTCTTAACCAAACATTACAAATATACGATAAAGATGAGGGAAGAATAAATTTTTGTAAAGTTTTATATAGTAAGATTTATCTACAGCTTTGCATATCAGTAGATGAATAACGCTATGATTCCAGACAAAGCCTAGTCTTTACTGACAAGTAAGGGATGATTCGCAAGAAGTTGATCGGATAAACTCCTTTGTTGGGAGGATGGATACAAGATTGATGTACTATATCTAGTCTATCCCACAGCCCCCACTCTTCCATAAACCCTCTCTAACTGCTTATATCTATTGATATAGCAGTAACTGAAAAGGAGATGCCACTCAAGTTACGATGACTTCCCAGATAGCTCCCTAACTTCAGCCCCTATGCAATTAAGAGATTCTCTGCGCCGGACAAAAATTGTCGCTACTATCGGCCCCGCCACTAGCAGTCCTGAAATGCTCAAGGCAATTATTGAAGCGGGAGCCACGACGCTGCGGCTAAACTTCTCCCACGGAACTCATGCCGACCATCAGCGTAGTATTCGCTTAATTCGGCAAACCGCCTTTGAGCTAAATCAGCCAGTGGCTATTCTCCAAGACTTGCAGGGTCCAAAAATTCGCTTGGGGAAGTTTGACAACGGGTCTATAGTTGTGGCAAAAGGCGATCGCTTCACCTTGACAAATCGTCCGGTGGTCGGTACGCACGAAATTAGCTGCGTCACTTATGATTATTTAGCCGAAGAAGTCCCAGTTGGTGCCAAAATCCTCCTCGATGATGGACGTGTAGAAATGGTTGTAGAGGAGATTAACCGTGACAAAGGTGATTTGCATTGTCGCATTACCGTGCCTGGTAAACTTTCTAACAATAAAGGCGTAAACTTTCCCGGCGTTTACCTGTCAATTAAAGCAATGACCGACAAAGACCGAGAGGATCTGATGTTTGGTCTAGATCAGGGTGTAGATTGGGTGGCACTTTCCTTTGTCCGCAATCCACAGGACATGATCGAAATTAAAGAGCTAATTTCGAGTACAGGCAAGCAAGTGCCAGTGGTTGCCAAAATTGAAAAGCATGAAGCCATCGAACAAATGGAGGCAGTTCTGGCTTTGTGTGATGGCGTCATGGTTGCCAGAGGCGATTTGGGCGTGGAATTGCCAGCGGAAGATGTCCCTGTACTCCAAAAGCGGCTAATTGCTACAGCAAATCGCTTAGGGATTCCCATCATCACCGCCACCCAGATGTTAGACAGCATGGTGAGCAATCCCCGTCCCACTCGTGCGGAAGTGTCGGATGTGGCAAATGCAATTCTAGATGGCACAGATGCTGTAATGCTCTCCAATGAAACTGCTGTCGGCGACTATCCAGTAGAAGCCGTGGCGACTATGGCGCGGATTGCCGAGCGCATGGAGCAGGAGGAAGCCCAACACTCAAACCTACGTTCTTTGAAAGATACCCGGCGCTCCATTCCCAACGCTATTAGTCAAGCTGTAAGTCAAATTGCCGAACAATTAGGTGCAGCGGCAATCATGACGCTAACGCAAACTGGGGCAACAGCTCGCAATGTCTCTAAGTTCCGCCCCCAGACACCGATTTTGGCAGTGACACCCCATGTGAATGTGGCGCGGCAGCTACAGATGGTGTGGGGAGTAAAACCGCTGTTGGTGCTAGGATTACCTTCCACTGGTCAGACATTTCAAGCTGCGATCAATGTGGCTCAGGAGCTTAAGTTACTGTCTGAGGGAGATTTAGTAGTGATGACCGCTGGCACACTCCAGGGAATTTCCGGCTCCACAGATTTGATTAAGGTAGAGGTGGTGACGGCAATACTAGGCCACGGAATTGGACTGGGACAAGGTTCAGTGAGTGGTCGTGCCCGGGTGGCTAATACTGGCATGGATGTAAGTAACTTTAATCCCGGAGACATATTGGTTGCACCCCGTACTAGCGCCGATTTTGTCGAGGCAATTCGGAAAGCTGCCGGGATTATTACCGAAGATGAAAGTCTCACAAGTCACGCAGCAGTCATTGGCTTGCGTCTCGGTGTGCCAGTGATTGTCGGCGTGAAGCAAGCAGCGCAGGTGATTCGGGATGGGGCTATTATAACGTTGGATCTGCAACGGGGTTTGATTTACTCTGGGGCGGTGAGAACGCCTTAGCACTGGGGATTGGGGACTGGGAAAAATTTTCCTAATCCCTAATCCTTGATCAAACAGTTGCGATCGCTACCCCAAGCCATCCAGCAAAGTTTTGCTGCTGCATGGAGTCAGGATGCTCAACAGGTTTTACCTGATATCGAGTCGGACGTGGTAAGGCGAGGGTGATGGAATAGGTACGCAGTTCGTCTTGATGGAAAACTGTGACTTCAATTGTATCGCTTGGTTGGTAATCTTTGAGGCGATCGCTTAAACCATTCCCCGTTACCTTAATCCCATCAATTGCTAACAACTCATCACCTGCATCAATTCCCCCTGCTTGTGCAGGTGAACCAGTCTCCACAAATTTAATGATCTCCCGCCCATTCTCTGTATTTATTCTCACACCCAGGTAAGGTTCTTCTTGCTGTTCAGCTACCAACTGCAAGCCAAAGGGTTCTAAATACTCATTAAAAGGCAAATCGTCAGTGCCATCAATGTAGCGTTTAAAGAAATCAGTCAAATCGATACCTGCAACAGATTCTATAACTTCCTGCAACTGTTCTGGAGTATAGCCAATTTCAGCTTGCCCAAATTGCTGCCACATTTTCAGCATCACGTCATCGAGGGAGCGCTGATTATCGTGAGTAGAGCGAATCAGTAAATCCAGCAACAGGGATACCATTTCTCCTTTTAAATAGTAAGAAATTTGGGAATTACCGCTATTGGCATCGGGGCGATAGAGTTTTATCCATGCATCAAAACTCGACTCAGAAACGGGTTGTACCTTGCGCCCCGGTGTCGTTTCATATCTGGTAATTTCCTTGCCTAAATTATTCAAATACGACTGAACATCAAAAATTCCTGCCCGCAAAGGAATTAACAAGTCGTAGTAACTAGTAGTACCCTCACAAAACCACAATGATGGTGTGTAGTTTTCCTGGTCGTAATCAAAAATCTCTAATGCTTTAGGGCGAATTCGCTTGACATTCCACAAGTGAAAGAACTCGTGTGCAACTAATTGGATAAAGCGATCGTACTTATCCTGAGCGCGAAACCCAAAACGTTGGTAAATTAAGGAGCAAGAGTTTTTATGCTCCAAACCGCCAAAAGCTTGGCTAAATAAATGTACGAGAAACACGTATCGTTCATAGGGCAAACCGCCGAACATCTGCGCTTCTACCTGGACAATGTTTTGGATATCAGCAATCATCTGCTGGGCTTGGAAATTACCTTGTCCCCAGATTGCCAGTTCATGGGGTTTTCCCAAAACCTCAAATTTATACAATTGGTGGCAACCAATCTCAAAGGGAGTATCAACAAGAGTATCAAAATCGCCAGCCAAGAAAGTATTCGTTTCTTCAGCAACGGGTGGCAGGGCAGTAGTTACCTGCCATTCCAGGCGTGGCGGTACGATAGTGACGCGAATGGGTTGCTTCTCACAGTCCGGTATTCTAAAAAATAGTGCCGCACCGTTGAAATAACCGTGGGTGGCATCTAAGTGATTTGTCCGCACCGATAGCTCATTCGCAAAAATGCGGTAACGTACAGTTAATTCTGAAACACCCGTTTTGTTTACCTGCCAGTGATTTTTACTGATCTTGTGCCAAGGTAAAGGCTTATCCTCTGCAAAAGCCATAAAATCCTGTAAATTCTTAGCATATTCCCGAACTAAGTAGGAACCAGGTGTCCACACTGGTAGCTTTAAATCGAGAATCGGCGAGGGGTAATTGACAAGGTGTAAAGTCACCTCAAACAGATGGGTTTCTGGTTGAGACATTGCCACCAGGTAATGAATCGTTGGCCTGGTTTCCTGAACATAGATATTGGGACGAGTTGCTGTTGCTTCAGTCATCTTGTGTTCTGAGTTAATATTCAATAGTTAATCGGATTGGTGATTTCTCCTATGATGACAAATTCGCCTCTTAACTTTTAACTTCAAATTGAAACAGCGGCTATTTGCTGTGGTTGGTAGTCAGAACCAAGTTTGCTGGCACAAAACCCAGTATCCCGTACTTGATTTGGTTCAATTGTTTTTCCCCAGTCCAAAGGAGCCACTAGATACTGTATTGCTCTTTGCTGCTTAAAATCTGCGTTCCAAGAGTTATTAATCTTAGCTTGATTCATCTGAAACGCCAGTTGCCAGTTGTTAACCTTGATATTGCCCTGATTTGCAATTTTGAACTTGACACAAAATCCGGTTTCCCAGTTGGAATAGATGTCAGTAGTAACTTTTAGTTGACCAGCATCAGTAGGAGATGAAGAGACAGAAGGAGTAGGAGTTGGGGAAACAGGAGGATTACTTGGTTGGTCTGGCTGTTGAAGTTGTACAGATGGAAGCAGTTGGGACAGTAATTGCTGCTTGGGTAGATCAACACTTTGCCAATCATCTAGTAAAATTCCACCTGTATCACTACTATTAGGATTCCAACTCCAGTAAGTAAAGCTCAAGTTATTTTTTTGAATGTATTTCACCAACTCATTTTGCCAAATTCCTTCTTGGGAATTTAAATCTACTTTCCGTCCACCAAACTCCCCAATCAAGATGGGAGCAATATTCTCACTAGCGATATAGTTAAATCCTATTTGCCAGCGATCAATTAGATTTTGAGGGAAGTTAGAGGCAGAAAAGTAAGGCTGATTGTATACCCCAGCGCCGTACTCATGAGGAGAATAGACTAGCTTATGAGAACGAGATAAACGTACTGGGTAGCGTTTCACACCTTCTAAATTTCCACCATGCCAATGCTGTGGCAGTTTTTGACCGGGGACATTCTTTTCCACTCCTTCAACGACAATCAGCCAATTAGGATTGACACTGAGAATCGCATTGCCTGCGCGTTCTGCTGCTAATCGCCAGTCAGTATTGATGTTGTTATCACCCCAGCTAGCTTTGCCGTGAGGTTCATTTTTTAAGTCTGCGCCAATAACGTTATCTTGATTTTTGTATCTGATGGCTAACATTTTCCAAGTATCGATCCAGTCTGCTTCCGTAAAGCCGTCTCCATACCACAACTCTGGAATTTGCTGGTCGTTAAGACGGTGGCTATCGAGCAGAATTAGCAATCCTTGACGTTCCGCTTCCTGAATAAGTAAGTCCATTATCTCCAAGGGTGTTTTACCTTGAAGTTCTTTGTTGCTGCCAATTCCAAAGTCAATGCCACTTACATTAAGCGATCGCAATCCTGCCACAGAATAAGGTAACCGGATGAGGTTATATCCCAAACTTTTAATCTGCGCCAGCATTTCTTTATAATCTCGTTTCCATAAACCGTCAGGGGCGTGCGTATCAGTCTCCATACCAAACCAGTTAACACCTCTGGGCAATACAACCTTGCCTTTCGCATCCACAATTGTTCTACCAATTGTTGAAAGTGGTAGAACAATTGGCGTCGCAGCCCTAGAAGCATCTAGCTGAATATTAGCAGGTGCCTTAGTCAAAATAATTACTAAAAATACTACTAAACTTAAGGAGAATATTAGCAATTGCTTATGTAACCTCAATATTCTTGGTTTATTTTTATGGATAACTTGCATACTATTACTTTTATTGAAGGACAATATCTAAGTCAAATTAACAGAGAAATATCTAATGGTTTCTACAGCATAATAATTTTTACAGTATCTTTACGTAAAAATTATTTTTGTCAATCTAATTTTTAGCTGACGATAAATATTCGTCGTTTGATTACAATGCATTTATTTTCCAGCTTTTTGTATTACTTAATTAACCTTCCATACGTTTAACCATCTTAATAGTATTAGATCAATATTTAGCTACTATTGTTTCTGCATCCGCAAAAATTGGATAGTAGAAGTCAAGAACGCCAAAATCTTTGACTGGTAATACGTATAATTTTCTATCTATATTTTGCATTTCTCTTTATATAATCTGTGGTAGTTACTTAATTTACAAAAAATTTACGTAATTTACTGACTTCTTCATGAGTTGTCTATTGAAAACATCTCGTATCGAGAATAACTTAGATATTAAGGCAGTACAGATGTTGACTGACCGTAAAAACTCCAAGTTAGATGTTACAAGCGGTAATTAAATCTGCTGCAATCTATCCACAGCCTTTTATTTAACAAAAGTTTCCTAAATATGACACTTTCTGCACTGCAAAAATTCTTAGTACTACCTGCGATCGCTTCTCTAAGTGTATTTTCTTTAATGTCATTTCCCCTTGCTACATTAGGTGATAAGCAAATAGCCATCAAATTTCAGGAGGAACCTATTTTTGACGGAAAACTTAGAGATATTGCTATTCCTTACGTAGTTTTTGCAACTGCACTTAGTATAGGGTCTGGAATTTCAGCACTTGCTTTCTGTGGTTGGCGAAATTCTTCTTCAAAATCAGCAAAAATTCAGCAGGAATTATCTAATCTAGATTTGCACTTACAGCAAAAGGAAGCATTACTAAAAGAATGGCAAGTTTCCGAGCCTCGGTTGCAAGTTTCTGGATTGAGCGCTTTTTTAGATGACGAGATGCCTTTTGATCAAGCTTTCAGTTCAAAAAGCGCAATAATTGGATCTCAACCTGTTGAAGCGCAAATGCCGATGCACACACAGCTGATAAATCCTGTACCAGAGGTTGCAACTAAAGAAAATAGTACCACCATGACAAATGTTGCTGCTACTTCTACGTTTGCATCTGCCCAAACTTTCCTTGGCTATGCTCAAGAAAATCCGAACAGCACCAAAGAAGTTGCTGCTGCTCGTGAAGTAAATCAAATAGCAATCATACCATCAGAATTTGAAGAGTTGCAAAAACAAATTAAAGATATGATGTTACAGATGCAGGTAATGCAGGACAATTTACAAATAACGCCTCAAGCAACAAATGCTGAAGTAGAATCCACAGCTAAATTTCAGATCTACTATAATACTGTTCTTTAAAATCTGCTCAAACCTGTTTATCAAACGACAAAAACTGAAGATAAATAGGTTTAATGTTCATTACTACATCTTTGCGTCATAGACAAATAAAAAGCAAGGGATTAGAGAAGCAGAGGAGAAGATTTAAACCACTCAAGAGCATAGAAGTATAGAGCAAGTGCCTTTAGATATGAATTTACTTTCTATCTCTTTTGCGAAGCTTCCGAAATTTCCACAACTCTCTTAATGAGGACAAGCACTTTTATTTACAGACAATGCCCACTCAATTGGTGGTTATTGGGCAATTAATATCTGGATGCCAGCGCTCATATTGAGGCTGGTATTCCAGTTTTCATTTATCAAAAAGAGAGTAATGGATGGCTATAGTACCCCGTCCTCAATCAAGTAGGAAGTAAGGTAGGGGTACATAGATATAAACAGGATTATTTTATAGATTTGATGCCCATTTTAATTCTTACCTGAGAAACTCTGAAGGAGTCACATAGGCATTCGTTTGCCTATTTTTAACTGATGGAAGTAGGGTAGTTTTAGAAGCTATAGATTGCGGTGGGATTTGATATCGGTTTCCCCAACCACCATTCAAGTCTTCCGGTTGCAGACGAGGTGGCATTGTTTTCCCCATAGGTAGGGGTATTGTTAAGGTTTGGCTAACTTGTAAATATTTTTCCCCTTCGTTAGTAAAACGAATCAACTTGCTTTCAATCTTTTCAAGCTGTTGATTTTCTGACTTTAACTTTTGAGAGTTTTGATTATCTGGCTGTTCCCACTGACTAGCAGGATCGAAAATAGCTACAAATGTAACGCCACCTTCTGGAAACAGTCGTATTTGTGCTGGATTTGCTTGCCAGACTTCTTGGAAACTACCATCGGGTGAAACTTGCCACAGATTCAACGCAGCCTCCCATTGCCCCTGTTTCACTTCCACAATTTGACGAGCCAGAATTGAACGGTTAGTATTCGTATCTGAGTTCAGCAAAGCTTCTGCTTGTCCTAATACTGGACGCAAGTAACGCACAGCAACCACTGTAATCTTGCTAGACTCAGGCAGATTGGTACTACCAACGACGTTGTATACACCTTTACTTGATATAGGTTGTATATTTCCAATTTCCATCACCACCTTTTCTTGTGCTTTTTGAACACAGCCATAACTGGCAGCTAAAAGCATAAGGCAAATGGCGACCTGGAGATTAGCAGTAAATAAAACTTTAAATCTAAGAAAAATAGTCTCTAAATCAAGTTTTTTCATGAATTAGGCATTTTTTTGGGCTTATTTCCCAATAAATCAGGTTTTTACCTATTATGCCCAATTTATTTTGATAAATAACAAGTTTTATCGACTCATAATCGAATTAATCGAAAATTACAAAATTTATTGTATATAGTGGTTACTACTCATTTAATTTGCTAAAGTTGCGACATTCAATAACCTAAATATGTAGTTGTTACCCAACTAAGCTGATGAGGCAAACAGTATTCGATTGTTATAAATTTACTTTTTCAATTCAGTACTACAAGGTTTATCCACTGCTTTGCACTTTCGCTGTCTCGATTTGCTGGGTACTGGCAGTGAGCGAAAAGTCTTCAGCTCAGGTCAACCCATCTCAGCTACAGAGTAGCGACTACCAATTGGGCTTAACAGAACCGCTACCAGTGCCTAAATTACCTGTAAAGAAGAGTCAATCGCAGTCAGGGTCGCAAACATTGACTCCTCCACCCGTAACGACTGGTGTCGCAGTTGCACCGATCGCCAATCCAGTGGACAAAGTTGTGCAACCCAAACCAGTCAACGATCTCCAACAATTGGAGAGTGTCTTCATCCAGCAGCAGGTAACTGGAAAAGCCCCAGCAGCACATAGTTCTGTTGCACCACGAGTGGCAGGTGGGGACACTTCTGACGCATTGCAGGGACAGATGAACAACTCAGAGCCACCAATTAGCTCAGTTGTAACTCCACTGCCACCACTCGCCAACTCGTCTGCAACGCAAGAATTCACTGCACCAGCAGCACCAACTTTTAATCAACTACTCAGTTCCCAAACAGCCCCCCTGCCGCCACTTCCTAACTTGCCTGCAACGCAAGAATTCACTGCACCAACAGCACCAACAGCACCAACTTTTAATCAACAATTACTCAATCCACAGACAACACCATCAGTCCCTAGTCCAACTCCCACACCAAGCACAGCAGTATCAGTAACTACTCAACAACGCCGCAAGCTCACTAGCAGTAGTTTAAGGGAACCCTCTTTACAATTCCAAGGAGTTTATATCACCCAAGGCAGCGACACCTCAGCCCGGGCGAGAGTCACAGGAGTCTACCCACTTTCTCCCCAAGCTTTGGTTGGGGCAACCCTGGACTTAACCAGCCAAGGCAGCAGCTTGGATGACTCCCGAAACGAGGGTTTGAACATCAACGAGCTTTATTTGGCGACTTCACTAGCAGGAGTACCTAATCTGCGATTAGTGATCGGTCAAATAGATTTAACGTCTTATTTTGATAACAATAGTTTTGCTAAAGATGGGGCTAGTCAATTCTTTAATCCGGTGTTTCAAACTAACCCAGCACTGGCAGCGACAGGGATTAGTTCACGCACTGGTTTGTTAGCCGATTGGAGTGTCACCGACAATATTGAAGCGAAAGCAGCAGTCTTTTCATCAGCAAACAAAATCGGTGATTTTTCTTTAGATGGATTTGCTGGAGAAATCGGTATCCGTTATGGCAATGCAATTATTCGTGGTACTTATGCCAGCGATCGCGACGCTGGTGTTCGTGATAGCTTCCTCGAAAGCTTTAGCATTCCCAGAGGTAACAATCAATTTGGCCCGGAAGCAAACGATCGCGAAGAAGCATATGGCCTCAACGCCGAAGTCTTTATTCCCAATTTGAAATTAGGTTTGTTTGGGCGCTATGGTCGTTACGAAAATCGCACTTTAGGAGAGGGTGCAAATACTTACGTTTTTGGAGCTAGTTTTTTGGATCTGTTTACCCCAGATGACAAACTAGGAATAGCTTATGGACTTCCTCTCTCTAACGATCGTCTCCGTCGGGGAGACCGTCCAGATGTATTAGAAATGTTCTATGATTTTAAATTTATTTCCAATTTCCGGCTAGGCTTTACGGTTCAGGCACGTGATGATTTCTCGGAAACAGTCTTCGGGATCAGGGTGAAATCAGATTTTGATGTCACTCCCAGAGGGAGAATTGCTCAATGAGTCAAAACAATATAGATAAAAGGCAAAAAGTAAAAGCTAAAAAAATTAAATATTGTTCTCTTTTTACTTGTTCATTCTTCCTTTTTACTTACTTATTAACTGTGCCGCCTTTGGGCAGCATTGCCCCTGCTCAAGCACAAAACTTATCAGCATCGGCACAAAAAGGTTTTGCATTATTAAAAAAAGGCTGGATTAATGATGCGATCGCAGCCTTCCAGCAAGCCCTCAAAAGTCAACCGCAATCTTCGCCAGTTAGATTAGGACTAGCGATCGCTTATCGCAAGGCCGGACGTATTCCTGAAGCTTGGAGTGCTTATCAACAAGTACTGGCTGTAGATCCCAACAACCAACTAGCTTTAAAGACAGTTGGTCTACTGGCTACTTATCGTTCTGAGTGGAACTTAAAAGGAATTGAGGCTCTAACAACTTTATTAGAGTTAAATCCTAATGACTCAGAAGGTCGTGGTTACCGTGCTCTACTCTACTCCTATCAAGGACGATTAACCGAATCCCTGGCAGACTACCAAATCGCGCTGAACAACAACCCCACACCAGAGGCAGTCGTTGGTGCGGCTCAAACTTATAGTTACAGTGGGGATTTTCCGAAAGCACTGGAGTTATTTAACCGCTATCGCTCCACTGGCAAAACTATTACAGGGTATGCAGCAGTAGCCTACGGTCGCACCTTACGAGAAACAGGCAATCCTGGAGGAGCAGTACAGGTGTTAGAAGCGCAGTTACAGCGCTCCAATAAACTTGACTCAATGGGGATTGAAACTCGTAAAGAACTGGCTGTAGCATACCTTGTCAATCAACAACAAGCCCAAGCGTTGGCAGTCTTAGATGTATTACAGGGAAGGCCAGATGCGATTTTGCCCTTAGCGCGATCGCTCAATGAAATTCGCAAGTACACCAATAACCCCACCCTCACTCAGCAAGTTTTTAATCTCTACAGTCAAGCCCTCCAAACCGATCCCAACCCTTCCCCCAAACTACTGCGCGAAGTCGCTGATGTCTTTAGTGGGTTTCCTGAAGGACGACAAACGGCGCTGCAATTGTATCAACGGGTGGCGTCAGAATTTCCCAACGATCAAAGTTTGTTAGTCCAGCAATTAGCTTTGGAAAATCAGTTAGGTTTACTCGGTAAAAATGACTTGAGACAGCGTTTGGCGACTGTAATGCAATCACTGCCGAGCGATCGTGTCCAGTTGCAACAGCTAGCTAATGCCTTAGTGAACATTGATCTTCCCGATCCGGAATTTTTACCTGTATACCAAAATCTTTTACAAATGGGGGTTAACGTACCGTTTTTGAATTTTCGGGTGGCGCAAATGTATGTGCAGCGCCAAGACTTGAATGGCGCAAGGCTTGCCTTGGCAGCTTACACAGCTACCCCCGCAGGTGCTAAAGACCTCGCACCCCAGTTGCTAGCAGCAGAAATTGAGCGTCGTGAGGGTAGTCTGGAAGCTAGTGCCCAGCGTTACCAAGCTGTGCTTGCTAGCAAGCCAAATAGTAGCGATATTATTAATGCTGCTTTGGGCGGACTGGCTGGAGTACGACTGCAACAAAAGCGTTTTGATGAGGCTGTGACAGTTTATGACCAATTGATAGCTCGCAATCCTCAAAATTTGTCGATTCAACTAGGGCGTGCTAGTATCGCCTATCAAGCCAAGCGAATCTCCCAACCAGAAGCAGAGGCAGTTCTCAACAATTGGTTAGCTACACAACCTGCAACCAATACTCCTCCAGAACTATACAGTTTGTTAGAAGCGTTGCCTGCTGATCCACAAAGAGAAGCTTTATATAGTTACCTACTAGAAACTGATCCTACTTCTATACCATTACAACTGCGCTTGTTACAAGTGATAGCAAAACGAAATCCAGCCCAAGCACAAGCACGGATGAAGCAGTTGATTGCTCGCATTCCCAACACTCCTGACTCATCCCAGTTGCAGGCAGAGTTGGCTCGATCTGTAGGTGATTTGAATTTGGCTAGCAGTACCTATCAGAATATTTTGGCGCAGCAACCAGATAACATCGATGCCCTAGCGGCTTTGGGCGGAATTCGCTTTGAACAGCGCCGCTTTGAATCGGCACAGGAGATTTATGCTCAAGTGTTGGCACAAAAACCGGAAGACAAAGACGCACGCCGCGCTCTTGCTGGATTGAATGCGATTTTAGATCAGCCTTTGACAGCATTAGCACAGTTAGAACGATTGCAACTAGAAACAGCCGCCGAAGGAGGAACCGATAGTGATGCATCCCGGCAAATACAGCAAATCCAAACAGACTTTTTGCTCCGACGAGGATTTCAACCCCCTTGGCAAGACTATCAACGTCGAAACAGGAATTAGCGATCGCTTAAATTTCTTCATGAAAGTTAATTTTGAACAACTACAAGGGAACAATAAGGGCAGGAAAATGGTACTCTCACACTCTCCCCATCGGCTAATATTTTACAAATCAAACTGTTCTTAGGATGTGGCACTTCCCAAGAGTGGCAGCTATTGCCAGCCTAATTGGTTTATCTGCCTGTATCTCTAGTTACTGGGCAGCTAAACCCAAAACACCGGATGATCGAACTCCGGTAGCAAACGTCCCCACTGAAGGTAGTAGTCAAAATCTCACTGGATTGTTAGGTGATCTTCCTAAATCCACCCCCAACCGGGAATTACTAGCTCAAAGCTGGGATAACTACCGTCAAAGATTTATTCAGTCAGACGGACGGGTGATTGATTACGAAGCAAGCGAGCGCTCAACTAGTGAAGGTCAAGCCTATGCTTTGCTACGAGCAGTACTGATTAATGATCCGGCAACTTTTGCCCGGACTTTAAACTGGTCAGAAAATAACCTCCAGCGCCAAGCGGGTGGTAAAGGCACAGATAGTTTGTGGGCTTGGAAATGGGGACGAAAGAAAGATGGTAACTGGGGTATTATCGACACCAACTTTGCCAGTGATGGAGATATAGATGCGATTACTGCCCTAATTTTGGCATCACGGCGTTGGAATCGACCCGAATACTTGGAACTGGCAAAACTTAAACTGCAAGATTTATGGAACCTCTCCACCATCTCAGAACCACAAGGTAAGCGCTACCTGTTACCAGGGCCTGTGGCTGCATTTGTCCCGAATGCATCTACCTTTTACCTGAATCCCTCTTATTTTGCTCCTTATGCTTTTCGCATCTTTGCACAAGTTGACCCCCAACATGATTGGTTGAGTTTGGTAGACAGCAGCTATCAAGTGTTAGAAAATTCAGCAAAGCTTTCTAGCGTGGGTTTACCCAGTGACTGGGTAGCTTTAAATACCAAAACAGGACAATGCCAAATCCTCCCAGCATCTAGTACTCTGAAGAGTTTGTATGGCTTTGATGCCTATCGAGTCTGGTGGCGTTTGTCGTTGGATGCTGCCTGGTTCAACTCACCTCAAGCGCAACGCTATCTAGCGACATCCACTCAGCATCTGCAAAAACTGTGGAGTAAACAATCGAGTCTACCAGCACGCATTGATCTCCAAGGGAAAGCATTAGTGAATTACGAAGCTACATCCCAATACGCTATGTTGTATGCTGCCATGCAGTTGGTGGAACCAGCAATAGCTCAAGAATTGCTTGTAAAAAAAATACTGCCTGAATACAAGCAGGGAATTTGGGGAGACCAATCTGCTTATTATACCCAGAATTTGGCTTGGTTAGGATTGCTACCTCCAAAGACAATTCCCCAGCAACTGCTTAAATGACATTCCCTGACACTGAGTTAGGGCACGGGCTGACCAAATAAGCTTTACTCCCAGCAGACTGACTCTGTTTGATTTAGTTTAAAAAATCCGATGAGATAATTTTTAAGTTCTAAAAGCAACTAACTGGTTGCGTTTTTTACGTAAAAACTTTGAGTAAATTAACACTAAAATCACGCTCTACCATGAAGCAGTTGTTTCATCTTTCCCAAATTAGTAAAAAAGCAATTATTGTTACTTCGTGCTTTTTTTTGTTTCCTAGTTCATTATTCAGCGCTCAAGCTCAAACCAAAGGCGATCTGCAACAGCAAGTAACTTTATTAGCTCAAGCAACGACATCAGAAAATAGTAGTAAAGCAGACTTAAAAGCTCCTAGTGCCAAGAACCTGGCAACTTACATCCTAGAATTTAATCGTAGTCCGATTGTGGGCAACCGGATGCGCTTACGCGGGGTCTACTCAGAAGGTCGTCTTGCCTTTACTCGTCCTCGTGGCTGGAAACTAGATCGGGGTAAGGTACAAGCTTTAATCCGTTTTCAACACTCACCAGCACTGTATGCCAATCGCTCTAACTTGACCGTGCTAGTCAATGGCACCAGTGTCGGGAGCGTACCACTTAACCGTAAAGAGTCCCAAGTAGGTCAAGTACTGTTCAATATCCCACCAAAGCTGATTCAAGACTATAACGAACTCATATTGGTGGCACAGCAGAATAACACCCTCGAATGTAGCGACCCTAGTAGCCCCGACTTATGGACAGAGATTCTGCCAGATTCCAAACTAATCTTGAACTATGAACGGCAGCCGACTACCCTGAATTTCAGCCGCTATCCTTATCCTTTCTTTGACGAACTCGGCTTAGAAACTAACCAAATTGCTTACTTGCAACCGAGTCAAGTTAATCAATCCTGGTTGACAGCAGCAGCTCGCTTACAAGCGGCATTGGGGAGAATCGCAGATTTTCGCCCGATTCAGACGAGCTTGGTGTCTGATGTTGCAAGCGTGAAGGCAAATGAACGCTTGGTAATCATTGGTACTCCAAATGAGCAACCATCTCTAAATACTTGGAAGAATTTGCCCCTGAAAATCGTCAGTAATCAAATTATTGATCGTGATAACAACCCTGTAACAGATGAAACAGGGGTGTTAATGATTACTAAAACTGAAAAGAGCGGGGTTCCAGTTTTAATTGCCACTGGCAACAGCACAAAAGCTGTGGAAAAGGCAACCCAATTTTTATCACAGCCAGACTTGCGGAAAATAGGGACTGGTCAGGTAGTTTTCGTCAATACCCTCAAAGAAAGTTTGACACCAGGACTCCGCCAGTGGCCTCGTTATTTGCCAGAGCAAAATTCTTTTAAACTGGGCGATATCAAAACCCAGGTAAATGGTGAGCCGTTTAGTGATGTCACTGTACGGGGAATGGGAGCACCGCCAATTGAAGTTGATTTTCGCGCTTTACCAGATGATCGGTTTGTTCGGGGTAGTTCTATGAATCTGGTGTACAGCTACGGGCCGCAGGTTAATCCTAGAACTTCTGCGATCGAAGTTTTACTGGATGGAGTTTTCATTGGTGGGGCCCGTCTTGATTCTGAGTCGGGGGAAACTCACAAAAACCTCAAAGTCAATTTGCCGGAAAACTTGGTCAAACCTAACTCGAAACTGCAAGTTTTTTTCCGGATGAATCCTAGAGAACCGTTTGACAAACAGAACTGTCTTCAGCCACCAGATCAACAACTTACAGGGACGGTGCATTCTGATACTAGCTTCGACCTGAAGCGAGAAATCTCTACACAACTACCAGACTTAAACCTGCTGAAATTCGGTTTTCCCTTTGCTGCACCACAGGATTTGTCCCAGACGGCGATTGTAGTGCCACAAATCCCCTCGAAGATAGATATTTTGACCTTGTTAGCCTTTAGCGAACGCTTAGGAAGGCTCAGTCAAGCAGATGCCATCAAACTAGAAGTTTACACGCCAGATGCCTTGCCGACAAAAGTCCGTAAAAATGACCATTTGGTAGGAATTGGAACGCGAGAAGAGTTTCCTTTTCCGGAAGTGTTTAATTCCAGTGGCTTTAACTTGAGTCAGGCATTTTCCCGCTCTTCTGCCTATGCTGTGGTTCAGACCCCACAGGACACACAAGGCATGATTAAGCAAATTATCTCTCCTTGGAACAGCGAGCGCGTCGTTCTGGCTTTAACATCTCAAACTGAAACTGGTTTAGAGCGAGTGCGACAAGTCCTCAATCAAGATCCGTGGTTCTTCCAACTCAAAAAGGATACGGTGCTAATTAGTAGCGATCAAAAAGACCCAGTTTCCTACGATGCTGATGCCTATCAACTACAGTTTTTCCAAAGCGCCCCGAACACTCGTCGTTGGGAAAATACCAGTCTCCTCAGTAAGGCATCACGCTTTTTACAAGAAAATTGGCTATTGCTACCTGTAGGCATTTTGAGTGTCTCTCTAATTCTTTACGGCATTGTTCAGTTGTATCTCAAGCGGCTAACTGCTGACAAAAAGTAGACTCTTTCGGTTAAATATTGCCAATTTTAAATTTCAAAATTTAGATCCAAAATGTCTTCTTCCCCAGATACATCGCCTCGTAAATCACGCGATCGCCAGCGCTTCAAATTGAGCAGTTGGCTGATTGATATTACCCCCCGATTTTTTGACCGCATTCTCCAAAGGGTGGGTGTGAAACACTTTAAATGGTTTATCCTGCTGCTATTGTTGCTCTCAGTGCCACTGATTGTTACCCCAATAGAAGTTTGGCAGCAGGGATTGGTAGCAGTGTTTCTTGTGTTACTTGGTCAACTAATCATACACGCAGAGTTTCAAGAGTCCTCTTCAGAAATCAGTCAGTATTATCACTTATTTCTGCTGTGGCTGAGTATGGTAACAACGCTGCGTTATTTATACTACCGCACCAGCTATACCCTCAACTTTGATGGTTGGCTCAACAGCATTGCTTGCCTATTTTTGTTTGCTGCTGAACTTTATGCCATCCTTACCTTAGTACTAGCGTACTTTCAAACCCTGAAAATTCAAGAACGCCAACCAGTTAATCTCACAACCATTCCTGTTGAGGAATGGTACAAAGTTGATATTTACATTCCCACTTACAACGAAGACGTGGAGATTGTTCGTAAGACTGCCGTGGCAGCCTTGGCCTGTGATTATGCTCCTAATAAAAAACAGGTTTATGTCCTTGATGATGGTCGCCCAGAAAAGTATAAAGAGAACGACCCACGTCGAGAACAGTTTAGCGCCAGACGGGAACAGCTACGGCAAATGTGCCAAGAACTCGGCTGTATACACATGACGCGGGACAATAACGACCATGCTAAAGCGGGTAATATCAATGCTGCCTTTTACAAAACTGGCGGCGATTTAGTGTTGATTTTGGACTGTGACCACATCCCATCACGGCAAATTCTTCTGCATACAATGGGTTTTTTCTTCGATCCCAAAGTATCGTTTGTCCAAACTCCCCACTGGTTCTATAACCCCGACCCCTTCGAGCGTAATTTGGTCACCAAAGGTAGAATACCCGCAGGTAATGAACTGTTTTATAAGGTACTGCAAAAGGGTAACGATTTTTGGAATGCCGCCTTTTTCTGTGGTTCTGCAGCATTAATCCGCAAATCCCACGCTTTAGAAGTTGGGGGAATTGCAGTGGAAACAGTGACGGAAGATTGCCACACTGCCTTACGATTACATTCGCTGGGTTACAAATCTGTCTACTACGACAAAATTATGGTGGCTGGTTTAGCACCAGAAACGTTTTCTTCTTATGTAGGGCAACAAGTGCGTTGGGCAAGGGGGATGGCGCAGATTCTGCGATTGGAAAACCCCGTTTTTAATCCGAAGCTGAACCTGACAGTTGCCCAGAGGATTTGTTATTTCAGTGCAACTTCCCACTTTTTGTATGGCTATCCCCGTCTAATATATGCGATCGCTCCCCCACTATTTTTATTATTTGGCATTAACTCTGTCCAAGGTTTGGGTTTAGAAACTCTAGCCTATGCCCTACCCCATATTCTCCTTTCGCTTTTTACTAACTACATCATTTACAAAAACGTCCGGTTCTCGTTCTGGAACGAAATTTTTGAATTTGCGATGGCTTTCCAGGCTGGGTGGGTGACCATGTTAGCACTGTTTAATCCCAAGCTGGGTTCATTTAACGTTACTGACAAAGGAACGTCTATAACCAAACGCACCTTTGATTGGGAATCGATGCGTGGTCTTTTAGTGGTAACAGGACTTGTAGTCTCTTCCTTGCTGGCTGTTCCCTATTGGCTGCTGCTACGTCCTGAAGATTGGCAAGCAGTCTTAGTTAACACCATGTGGTCTATTTTTAACCTGGTTTTACTGATAGCTGCTTTGCTGGTTGGCTTTGAACAACCGCAAGTACGTTCTGCCCACCGTTTACAGCGTCGTCTCCCCATCTTAATTACCAGTAACAGTCAAACAATCATGGGCAAAACGGTGAATATCTCGGAAACTGGGGCATTAATTTCCTTGGAAACCTGGCCCAATTTGCTGGATGAAGTGGAAGTTGAGGTGATGGGAGATTATACTGCTAGCGCTTCCCTAACGGCGCAGATTGTCCGAGTCTCCCCTATTAATGATACAGAAACGCTTTTGGCAGTTGATTTTGTGAAGCTCAATAACGCCCAACGCGATGCTTTAACTCTAGTTTTGTATTCTGATGTGCAAGAGTGGTATTCTCAAAAGGGGCAGTATGTAGACCGACCCATAGCTTCCCTTGGATTCCTCGCTACGAGTCTGACTCGGGCCTTGCGTGACATCAAACAAACTAGCCGTAAAAAGGTACGCAAGCAGGTAAATAGTAATAGCCAACTCTACTGGGATGGTAACTTCTTTTTTGGAGTAGCCACAGAACTAGGAACAACGGGTTTGCGCTTGGAAATAGAGGATAAAAAAGCCGTGTCTTCTCACAAAATGCTAGGACAACAGGATTTGCACACGATGCGAACTGTTAAACCATTAGTTGGTTTACTGTTGAATGAGTATGGGGATAACCTCTCATCTAACCGATTCGTTGCCGAAATTTATGTAGTAGAAGAAGAGGTAAATGGCAATATTGCGATCGAGTTAATTTTTCCAGATAAATTCAAAGAACGCCAAGACACCAAAATTAAACAACTGTTGCAGGTTCTGTAGCAGAAGTAATTGACTAGGTTTTGATTAGCGCAAGCTCCATTTCAGTCCAGATGTTGCTTGCGCTTGGGAGTGTTTTAAACAGAACTGGCCCTTTTAAGGTCATCTGTAATAATTTAAAGTAAAGCGCATTTTGTCAATCAGTAAAAATACTCAAAATCGTCTGATTCAAGTCTTATTGAAAATGATAATAGTGCAGGGGTGAGGGTTGTATTTGACTACGAATTTTAGATAAAAGATTTTAGATAAAAGATTTTTTGGTTCATGCCCCGCCCGGACAACTCTTGGAGACGCTAACGCGAACGTCCCGCTGCGCTAACGTGGGCGGAATAAATCCAAAATTCTCAATGTTTATTATTCGGCTTGCCCCATACCCTTGTGGTCGGGGTCAACATTGAGCGAACCCAAAAGCGTCTCTAAGAGTTGCGAAAGTGTCAATCCAAAATTGTCAATTCCATTATCCAAAATTGATTGACCCTAGCTTGATGCTGGCCACCCTACAGGATCTTGCTACAGACTCAATACTTTTCGGTTAAGAATTAAGCAGTATTGATAATGGAAAAATTAAGTGGCTGGCGTTGAGTACCAGTTCCTCTATCGCATGGTTTCTT
>NZ_JBALCO010000171.1:0-12160 GCF_036919595.1 Nostoc sp.
ATTCCGTCTACACCGAACAAAGACTTGCAAACAAAATTCAGTTCTTGATTTTAGGTTCTGGAGTTGTGTTCCTTGTGCTTTGGAGTCCAATTGTTGCCAAACAGTTTTTAAACAAATGTGCTTAAAATTGTTGACTGATACACCCTGGGATTCCACTTTAAAAATTTGGCGTTGCTGAATTGAAAGTATCCCCTCATTTTCCACGATTGATCCAAACACCTCTGAGACCAGCTGCTTTAGCTCCGTGATAGTCTTCTATAATGCTATCGCCAATATGCCATGCTGCCTCTGGGGAACATTTATGTTTGTTTAAGGCAATGGCAAAAATTTGAGGATCGGGTTTAGCTGCACGTACCTGGGTAGAAATGGTAACCGAGCTAAAAAACTCTTTCAATCCCAAACTTTGCAATACTGAGTAAATCCGGGAATCAAAATTGGACAGCACCCCCAAAGTAACTCCCAACCGCCGCCAGTTGATTAAAGCTGGTAAGACATCGGGATAGATAAACCACGGTTCGCCTGTACCAAAGTGAATGTAAAGTTCACTAAAAAAAGCTGAAAAGTCAGAAAATTCCTTGAGAACACCAGCACTTTCAAAAGTGTTCAGGGCAATTATCCGCCACCAATCAAACTCGCGCTGGGGAATATCTTGCAGTTCTGCATCTATAAATATTGGCGGCGGCGCGGCTTTAAAGCTTTTGATGAAGGCTGTATTCAATCTTTCGGCTGAAACTGTAACCCCAAATTCCTGGGCTATCTGACCATAAACTTCGCCCACACTGCCTTTAACGTCGAAAAGTGTGCCCACAGCATCTAAAAAAATAACTTTCGGTTGTTCCATCAAAGTTTGAAGATTTTGAATGTTGAATTTTAGATTTTGGCTTGTTAGAGAGCTTCTGTGGGTAGCAGTTTAACATCTGCTAAGTAGGTTGGCGCAAATAAAGCAAATCATCGTAAACGTCTTGGTTCTTTACCAACGCCCCTCAAGAGTGCTGTTAGCTGATAGCTATGGTTTAGCCCGTGTTGAGTGGGGAATCTCACTTTTTTACTCAGAACTGGGAACTCAAAAAGGCAAAACTGTTTTGCCCCATGACGCCAGTTGATTCTCCTGTCGGAGACGCTGCGCGTAGCTTGCTTCCCCATAGGGGTACAACGGATAGCGAAGCGGTAGCGAGTCATCTCCCAAGGGCGATAGCGCAACGTAAAGCCTGCGGCATGGCAACTCTTAGAGAGGCTGCGCCAACGCTTAGAGCGAGTCAGACGCTCCGCTATCGAGCGTCGGGAACCTCCGCAACGCACTGGCTTACCAATGCCCAACCTTAAAGTTACCGAGAAAGTGTTTCTATGATCGGACGGACTAGCCAATTAAAACCAACTTTAAGTTGATGGTCTAAAGTTGGCAACCTATATAAATAGGCAATCCGCCGGGCGACGGATGCCAAGCGTCCATCTAGTTTAATTCCCAAACCAGTGAGAGTGGCGTTTTCTATTCCTAGTGTCATCATTTCTCCTAACTGTTGGTAGTGGAAGGGAAGGAGGGGGCGATTAGTCAGAGTTGCCCAGATATTCCAAGCAGTATAATCAGCTTGTTGGAAAGCCGCTTGTGCGGTGGCGGGGACTTGCTGTCCTTCAGCATCATGACAGTCTACTAAATCTCCCAAGGCAAAGATTTCGGGATGATCAAAGACTTGCAGATTGGATGTAATGCTGATTTGACCACGCTGATTTTGCTTGAGGGGAAGAGATTTCACTACGGGCGCAACCCTGGTTCCCACAGTCCAAATTACCAAATCCACCGGAATTATGTCTAACTGGTTTTTGTACTCTAGAGAAATGGTATTTTGCTCTATTGATTCGACTTTGGTTTCTAAATCAAGAAATACGCCACGGTCTTCTAAAGCTTTCTTTGCTGCTTCCCGGTTAAACTCTGGGGAAGTTCGCAAAATTTGGTCAGCGGTTTCAATGATCCGAAAGCGTCCTCTTTCACCTAGTCTATCCGCTAACTTACAAGCTAACTCTACACCACTGTAGCCAGCCCCAACGATCGCTACCCGAATTTTATCAGCATCGGATTCTTCTAAAAATCGCAGGCGTTCTTCCAAACGATAGGCATCAGAGATTGTGCGGAATGTATAGGCGTAGGATGTTGCACCAGGGACTAAATCTAACGGTGTCTCACCTCCTAGCGCCAGCACCAAGCGATCGTAAGGGATTTCTGGCCCTTCATGTAGATTTACCCGTCGCTGGTCGATGTCAATTCCAGAGACAAGCCCTTGATAAAAACGCACTCCTGTGCCTTCTAAAAGTTCTTCAAAGGGTGGGGCAATTTCCCAGGTTTGCAGTTCACCAGTGAGTAATTCGTAAAGTAAAGGAGAAAATAAGAAGCGATCGCTTTGATCTACCAGAACAATTTCGGGTTTTTGCGTAGATTCCCAAGGTAACTGGCTTAAGCGCAAGGCTGTGTAGAGACCACCAAAGCCTCCGCCAAGGATACAAATTCTAGAAGTTTGTTGAGTCATCGATTCTATGTATGGGACGGTCAATGCTAGCTGGGCAACTAACTTCAGTCTAGTCAGTTAAACCGGACTTTTCAAAATCCCCTAAAGTTTTTGAGAGATTAGTCATTAGTTTTAGTCCACTTGTCGCGGTTATCTAATTGAGGATTCGCTATAGTTAACGGTTAACAGGCAACGGCTAAAAGGAGTTAAAGAGATGCAAATTAAGCCAACTGACCCATCGCTAGCACTCATGGAAATTCCCTCTGGCTATCTCAACATTATGGGTTACGTTGATCAGTCAGAAGTTAATGGCCCTGGTTGTCGTGCAGTCGTCTGGGTACAAGGTTGTCTTCGTGAGTGTCCTGGCTGCTTTAATACTGACTCTTGGTCATTTGAAGCTAACCAATTGATTGCTGTTGATACCCTTGCCAAAAATATTCTCAGCAATTCTCGCAATACGGGTGTAACGTTCTCTGGTGGAGAACCCTTTTGGCAAGCAACTGCACTGGCGTCTTTAGCTCGTCAGGTAAAAGCTGCTGGGTTAAATGTAATGTCTTTTTCTGGGTTTACTCTTAAGCAACTACAGTCCCAATCTGCGCCGCCAGGTTCCCAAACTTTATTAGAACAACTCGATATCCTGATTGACGGGCCTTTTGTCCAATCTCTGGCAATTAACTCTCCTAACTCTCCAGTTTCTTCAAGCAATCAACGGGTTCGTGTGTTAAACCCGGCTTTCCAAGACCAGATTACCTGGGCTAGCGACCAGATAGAAGTCCACATCCTCAAGGATGGTGGACGCATTGTTACTGGCTATCAAGGTGGACTGGAATTGACTTAAAAGTAATTTTTAAGTAGCAATCGAGTAGCAGCAAAAAATCAGGGCATTCAGCGTTAACCACTTCTAGATGACAGTAGTGTTGCAAGACGATCTCAACGGTATCGCCGATCCAGAGTGCAACTTTATCAAGGGTGATACCACTGCTAATCGCCCAGGTAGCCAATTCAAAAACAAATGCGGGGATTCTCCGATGCTTTTAGGTAGAGAATTCCTGCATGGTAGATTGACAACCGGCTCAATCCAATCTCATGCAAACCTTAACAGATTTAAAGAAAAAATTACTAGAAGTACGCGAGATCCAGTCCCAACTAGACAATAAAAAAGCCGTATTAGTGGAGACAAAACGCCAACTGGACAAGCAAATGAAAGAATTACTCCAGAAGCAGTCCGAACTGGAGAAGCTAATGGCTCTAACACGCCAGAAAGAGTTGCAATTACAAAGTCAGATAGAACTCAACAGGACAGAAGTACAGTCAGATGCACCAGAGGTAGACTATCTTCCAGGTGTTGGAAGCAAAAATCTACAAAACGAACTGCTTGCTTTACTTTCTGGCAACGGAAACATTGCTACCAGATTACTCAAACACCAACAAAAGCTAAATCCTGGGAGGTCGTTGGACTGGTATTTGGAGAAAGTGATTTACGACTTGAAACGCGATCGCTACTAGCTAGTAGCTCCAACTCCGTGAAGTTTGGCGGCGGCTGGCCAGCACCAAGAATTGAATATGTTAAAACTTTTCCACCACTTAACTTTCACATGCACTAAAGTGGGTTTTTTAGTGGGATGTTTTAGTAAACACAATGATACATGAGCCGCCTAATTTCTATCCCCCATCAACTTGCATTTATGCCAATTACCCCGATGATTATTAAGGCGATTGACATAAGTTTCATCAATGTGGCAGATTCATGAAAACAGATAATACCAATGATAGCAATTAGGATAGTTCCTAATCCAGCCCAGACAGAATAAGCCACACTCACTTCAAGTCTCTTGAGAGCAAAGGTCAAAAAAGTAAAACAAAGTCCATAGAAGACAAATATTAATAGCGAAGGGAGTATTCTAGTAAATCCTTGCGATAACTTCATGCAAGTTGTGCCTGAAACCTCAAAAAGGATTGCTGCAATAAGGTAAATCCAACTTGTTGACATATCTGTTATCGGCAGTTTGTTCGGAATCTCTTATTATCCCTGTGAAATTCAAAAAATACAACAGGTGGAATTATTATCATTAATCGCATGAATATACTAAAGTTTTGTAGGATACGCTACACATACAAGCTTTAAGAGTAAGGTGCAGGTGACGCTCGTAACGACGTTTTAAATAAAATTGCTATATTTCAAGTTTGCTTTTATAGAGTTTACCGAAAACACACTATTTTAAATTACCGTACTTATTATTAAGGAAATTTATAGTTTGGTAATCTTCCCAACTCAGATGATAAAAACCGAATTTAAACCACTTCTATTTCATGAAGATACTTTGCCAACTGCATTTTTGGATAGAAGTTTATCCAGAGTTCCCGCTGCTGACTTAAAAGAAACTAAAGATGCAATTCATCTAAAACTATAACTTCCAGGAATTGAAGCTAAAGACCTGGATTTGCAAGTTACAGAAAATGCTGTATACCTTAGTGGTGAGTGAAAGTCAGAAACGAAATCTGAAGATAAAGGTGTGATTAAAAGCGAATTTCATTATGGTAAATTCCAACTTGTAATTCCTTTACCTGCTCAAATTCAAGATACTCAACGTCACGGCAGATTATAAAGATGGTATCTTGAACCTGAGGCTACCCACTGAAGAAGAAAAGAATAAAGTTGTCAAAGTTAATCTAGCATCATCTGGCTAATTTACGCTTGATATCTGCTAGCTATATAGGAAACTAAATAAAAAACGCTCTCCAAAAGGGGAGCGCTTTTTAATGTGAATTACTCAGTCTATCCAGATTTATTACAAAAGTGCAAAATTTTAAATCTAGTAGAGTGTGTTATCGCTGAGAGTACGACACTACCTCAGATTTGAAGTGCGCTAGGGTGAATGTTCTAACGCACCCGACAAAACTTGCTCTTTATTAAATCCACATCTGTTAGTTAAGCGTTAAGCGCTTCTTCTTGATTGGTTTCGATAACGCAATCAGAAGTAGGACGGGCAACGCAGGTGAGAACCCATCCTTCATCCATTTGATCGTTGTCTAAGAAGTTCTGATCTGATTGGTCAATTGTACCTGAAATCAGCTTTCCAGTGCAGGTAGAGCAAGAACCAGCGTTACAGGAATAGGGCAAGTCCATCTCATATTCCTCGTTACCAATCTCTAGGATGTACTCATCATCAGGAACTTCAATTGTTTTTTCTCCTTCTGGGGTACGTAATGTGACCTTGTAAGTTGCCATGTAAAAATTCCTAGCTAAATCTAAACTCTATGTTCGATACTACGGGTTTATGTGCAGCTAGTCTATAGTCAAATGTGATTAATTACTCTACATCACCAAGCGCTTAGTATGAACTGGAAGTACGAGTAAAAAATGCTGCGATCGCTTCAGCAAATCCTTCAAATGAACTATAATCTTTGGACACAATAGAGACATCCACACCCAATTTTTGGGCATTGGCAGTTGTATAAGGGCCGAAACATGCAATAATACAACGTTCATAATCGCTTTGCAAGTTGACCATTGCCAAAAAGCTTTCTACTTCCGCTGTGCTACTAAAGGCAATTACATCGATCATTCCTTGACGCATCAAGTTCAATTCAACACTATAGATACCTGTGTCTAAACCCTGTGTAATATATGTGGGTACGCGAGTTACTTCTATGCCCAATTGCTGCAAATCCGTAATTAAATTGGGTACAATATCAGGCTCAGGCAAACCAAGAACTTCTGGAGCCGGGAGCAGCACTTTTTTCTTGTGAATTTCTGGTAGTTTCGCTAGTTCTGCTACAATTCCGGCTGGGCTAGATTCTGCGGGAATTAAATCGACTTCGCCACAAAATGATGATAAGCTTTCTGCGTCTTCTCCTAAAGCACATAATTGACATTCGTGTACCACAGATACGGGGATATCTAAATCTTTCATCCGTTGAAAAAATGCAGTGATACCGTTTCTACTGGTGAAGACAATCCAATCAAATTCATCTATGCGACCTAGAGCGGCATCTAACTTAGTGTAGTTTGATAAATAGCAGGTTTCGATAGTAGGCATGAAAACAGGTAAACCACCTTGTTTGATGATTTGTTCAGCTAACCTATAAGCATAATTTCTCGGTGCTGTGACTAAAATTCTCTTGCCATATAGAGGTAATTCTTTAGATGGAGTGAGCAGGTCGATTTCTGTTGATTGGGTATGCATTTTATCTCTGCGACTGTGCGACTCTGGGTGAGCTTTTCATATCTAGATATCATGTTCGCTTAATTAGCTTATATTAAGCCTAGTACAACGGGCGCAAAAATCCAGCTACCATCTCAATTAATTAGACAATTTGCTCAAGCCCCTTGTTGAGCAACTGGTTAAAGGTAGGCAAACTTTTGCCTGTACTAGCCATTTTTCTAGGGTGAATTCTCCCCATTTTTCCGATGCCATCTGTGTCGAGCAAACGGCACGATATGAATATCTAAGAACGTTTGCAGAAAAATCTTATGTCTTCATTACTAGACCTGTCCAACAGTTTAGCTGACACCGTAGAACAAGTTGAGAGTACTGTGGTTGCGGTGAATGGGGGTACACGTCGTTCCTCAAGTGGCATTCACTGGCGTCATGGAATCATTGTTACCTCTGATGAGTCCCTCCAGCGCTATGACGACATCACCATCACTCTATCAAATGGTAGCACTGCACCAGTAACACTCATTGGTCATGACTCTAGCACCGATATCGCTGTTTTCAAACTAGAAAATGTAGAAATACCTGTAGCAAAAGTTGGCGATGCCAAAACGCTCAAAGTTGGTCATCTGGTGTTAGGACTGGCAAGAGGTAGCGAAGGTGACTTAAGGGCGGCGATGGGTGCAGTGAGTGTGATTAGCGGTAGTTGGCGGAGTATGAATGGCGGAAATATTGACCAATTCATTCGCCCAGACATCAGCCTTTACTCTGGCTTTGCAGGTGGGCCGCTCGTAGATGCTGCGGGTTTTGTGGTAGGTATGAATACATCGGGGCGACGTGGTACTGCTCTAACTATTCCCACTGTTACAGTCGATCGCGTGGTTGACCAATTAGTAGCAAAAGGACGCATTTCCAAGGGCTACTTGGGTGTGGGAATGCAACCTGTACGTTTACCAAAGAATCTGAAAACTGCTCTTAATTTAACTTCTGCAACTGGGGTAATTGTCGTTAATGTTGAGCCTTCCGGGCCTGCTGACAATGCAGGTGTGCTGCTTGGCGATGTTTTGGTAACGTTCGATGGCGTCACTGTGGGCGATACAGGTGATGTGCTGGGGCTGCTCAATAGTAGCGATCGCATTGGTAAAACTGTCAACGTCCAAGTTGTCCGGGGTGGAGTGTTAGTTGAGTTAGCGATCGCAGTTGGCGAACGACCTACTAAGGAAGAATAATCCAATTTGGGATGGGTTTAATTAGCTGTGTCAAGATTTATCTAAATTTTCGATTCATTCGAGCTTCTGAACTCGGAATTTCCACCTTTTTGCTCAAACGTTGAGCTTCCGAACTCAAAATTTCCACCTTTTTGCTCAAACGTTGAGCCTTTGAACTCAAAATTTCCACCTTTTTGCTCAAACGTTGAGCCTTTGAACTCGGAACTTCCACCTTTTTGCTCGAACCGTCATTAGTCATTAGTCATTAGTCATTTGTGTTTCTAAAGACAAAGGACAAATGACAAAGGACATGACTAGATTTTACTTTGACATGCTCAAAAAGTGTATAACATGGCAAACACAACATTAACTAACATCGCTGCCGAATTGACAGAGGTAGCTGCTAAACTACGCGATCGCACTGTGAAAGTGAAAAGCGGCTCTTTGGGAGTCGGTTCCGGTGTAATTTGGCAACCTGACGGACTAATTATCACTAATGCCCATGTGGCAACCAGCAACCGCGCAACTGTGGAATTGGCAGACGGAAGAGTATTTGATGCGGTGCAGACACAATTTGATCCACAGCAGGATTTAGCAGCCCTGAAAATTGTCGCCACTGATTTAACTGCTGCAACTATCGGCAATTCTGAGGCCCTACGAGTGGGTGAATTAGTCTTGGCGGTGGGTAATCCGTTTGCTGAGAGTGGTGCTGTGACAACTGGGATTATTTATACAAATAATCCACGAGCAGTTATGGCCGATTTGCAGCTATATCCTGGAAATTCTGGGGGACCGCTTGCCGACTGTCAAGGCCGAGTTGTGGGAATTAACACCATGATTGTTAATGGTTTGGCTGTGGCAGTTCCCAGCAGCACCGTTGAGCGTTTTTTACAAATAAATAGTCGTCCGCAACTGGGAGTCACACTGCAACCTGTGCTTTTAAATCGGCGTAGCTTGGGTTTATTGGTGTTGTCAATTTTACCTGACAGTGCGGCGGAAACTGCTGGTGTACAAATCGGTGATGTTTTAATTGGAGTTTCGGGGCGATTATTTACTAACATGAATGATTTAACCAAATATCTCCATGACAGTAAAGGATCTGTGCCGCTACAACTCCTACGCGGTGGGCAGCAATTCGTGATTTATGTTGCCGTGCAAGCTGGGAAAACTGCTGTGGAGGCGACATGATCCGAGTGATGGTAGTTGCTACTTCCCCTGTAGTCCGCGCAGGGTTATCAGCTGTGGTAACTACCAATTCTCGGCTGACGGTTGTGGGGAGTGCATCCGATTTGGATGTATTGGCAAGGGAAGTTGGGCAATTACAACCAGATGTGGTGCTGGTAGATTTGAGCAGCAATCTTCAACAATCGGTGTGGGAAAAATTGCTGCTTATTCAAGAGGAGCAATACCCATTAGCAATGATCGTTATTATTGAGGAACTCGACAGCATTGATTTAGAGACGGCGTTACGTTCTGGTATCCGGGGGATATTGCCCAGTAGTAGCACAGAGTCAGAAATTGTCGCTGCTGTGGAGGCGATCGCTTTTGGTTTGGTGGTGCTGCACCCGGATGCTGTAGAATTACTGTCTATCCGAGAAAAAGTGGTGGCGAATCCTGTACAAACCTTGACACCACGCGAGATAGAGGTTTTAGGAATGCTTGGTTCTGGGTTGGGGAATAAAGCGATCGCTAAACGCTTGCACATTTCTGAGCATACCGTCAAATTTCATCTCTCATCCATTTTTCAAAAGCTCAGTGTCTCCAGCCGCACTGAGGCTGTTGCTGTGGGCGTACGACTGGGTTTGATTATGCTTTGATCTGTAGTGATTATCATAGGACTTACGCAAAAACCCTCTCAAACTCTCATTTCTCCGTGACCTCTGCGTCCTCTGTGGTTCGCTTATTTGTATCAATCTTAATATGAAACGGTATAACCAGCGCTTGAAGTCTTCTTGGTCTTAAAGGGGTACACCAAGAATTTATGCTCATGATATCCTTTATTGATGACACGCGCTCAACGCACACATTTCTCCGATTGAAATAATTACCATGACTTATGACAAACATTCTGTATCCCTGGATGACGCACGACGAATACTAGCGGCTGGAGAAGCGAAAGCTCGTGCAATCGGACAACCAATGAATCTTGCGGTTGTTGATGCTGGCGGGAACCTTGTTGCTCATATTCGGATGGATGGTGCGTGGATCGGAAGTATCGATATCTCAATTAACAAAGCATTTACTGCTCGTGCGTTTGATCTCTCTACCAAATCCCTTGCTGAGGATGCTCAACCAGGAAAACAATTTTATGGTATACACGCCTCAAATGGAGGAAGAATCATGATCTTTGCCGGGGGTATACCACTTCAACGCGATGACCAGATAGTTGGTGCGATCGGAGTAAGTGGTGGTAGCGGTGAACAGGATCAAGCTGTAGCTGAGGCAGCTGTTGCAGCTTTCTAATATCATTACGCTCTTGAGAAATAAAGTTTTCAATTTACTGAAATATTTGTTATAAATTCTTGTAAGATATTACATGTTCGTGTATGCTAACTACACGAATCGGTTATGACGGGTGCTACCCCGTGAGAAAAAACAGGGAAAGTGTAGTGAAACTCTACCGCTGTCCCGCAACTGTAAACTTCAGCTATCAGTCATCTGTTTTCAGTTATTTACTGTTTACTGCTCACTGCTGACTGGAGAAGCCAGAATGCCTGCCGAATTAATTAATATCGTCTGATCTGCGAGGTACAAAATGACGGTTCAATCTTCTACTTCAGCCCAGCAACAAGTCGCTCGTCGGGTGCTATCAGTGCCTGTACAATCAGCGCTCTATGTGGCACTGTGTTCTTTGACTCTGTGGACAGTTTATTTCACTACATACCCTGCTATCCATGACACGACTCATACTCTGCGTCACCACACACTGATGGTGAGTTGCCATTAGTTGATTGAGTCAATGATTAGCAGGAGAGAAATAAAATGACAAAACTTAAGTGGTCTAAGCTGATCGGTGCGATTTGCATGATCGGAATTATCTTCTATGGTTTGATCGGACTTTCCCAATCCCCTCAACCATCGGTGCGGCTAACAACTAATCCACCGATTAATCAGGTTCGACCCCTTGAGGCTGAAGCCACTACAGTTTTGGGATCGGGGCATTACAATCCGCCAGTGCAGCTGATGCTGCAAGCCGTAGATGCTCAAGGGCAGTCTTTAAAGGATGCCAAAATCCACTTGCAATTGTTCACGCGTCCTAAAAACCCCTGGTTCACAACAGATTTTCCGATTGTGGAAGGGACAAAGTTGCTGGACATTGAGGGCAATGCACCAACAGGTCAGTTGCAGGTTCAACAAACCCTGCCAATCCGGGGAACGTATCAACTCCAGGTAGCAGTTACTCCGCTCGTTGCCAATGCGTTTAAGCCGATTCAGCAAAAGCTGACGCTGACGTTGCCGGAAAATCCCTTAAAGTTTCGCTACTTTGGCATCCTGGTTGTGATTTTACTGGCAGTTGGACTACTAGGAGGTTGGGTGATTGGGGGGAGACAAGCGATTCAACCGGGAGAAATCGCCCCGCAACGGGTACGATTGTTGTTGAGTGGATTGATTGTGGTAGCGATCGCTGCACTCCTCTGGGTCAACATCAGCGCTGAACTTGCCGAATCGCACCATAGTATGTCGATGCCAGGCATGGGAGAAGAAATTCCGCGCTCTGGTAAGCCCGCCAAATTGCAGTCTCAAGGACTTTATATGCAACTATCGGGTGACGAGAGTGCAACGGTGGGTCAATCTGCTAAATTGCAGGTCAGCGTTAGTGATCTCAAAACCAACCAACCTGTGACAGATGTACTGTTGAAAGTAACAACTACCCAACTCGAAAATAATTGGGTGGCGTTTGCTTATCAGGGGACTCCAGACACCAATGGAAAATTGGCGTGGGAGCAGGAATTCTTTGACGGTGCCCCCCATAGTATTGTTGTCGAGGTTGCACCGCTTGCAAACGCAACGCGGCAATTTCAGCCATTCCAAGTTGCAGAGAATATTCCAGTCGAAGGTGTGGCTCCGCCGATGGCTGTCCGGTTGATTTCGCTGACTTACTTCACCGGAATTGTGGTAATTGGTTTGCTGCTGGGACTGTGGCTGCGACAGCGGCAGACTCCGCGTAGTGGGATGACTTGGAAGCGTAGCGTTTCTTAGTCAATAGACCTCTTGCAGAATTATTTTTATGTTATAATAGAAGGCTTTGCTTCCATACTAATGAGGTGGAATAATTGAGAAACGTGATACTTGGGTG
>NZ_JBALCO010000172.1:0-24198 GCF_036919595.1 Nostoc sp.
ACTCTGCGTATTTTTCTGCGCCAGCGTTTTGGTATTGATGTTCTTACTTTTGAACAGCATCCTGTGGCTTAATTCACATAAGGCGTAGTATATAAATATCATATATTATCTAAATAACTTAAGCTAATTTGCACTAATGAGTCAACCTCCTTGATCGATAGTGAGGTTGCGGCGCGATTTTTTGAATTCGGCGCGGGTCAGACGATTGAATCAGGTTTTGAGATGAGTTAAAAGTTATATAATTCATTCTCAAATTCAGCAATTCTAAATACTTTATATGGATTTTTTACTCACACCCTTTCATTATGAATTTTTTAGCCGTGCGATTTTAGTAGGCATGATGGCGGGGCTATTATGCGGCATTATGGGAGTTTATATTACAACTCGCAGGATGAGTTACATTGCCCACGGTCTATCTCATGCAATTTTGGGTGGAGCTGTGCTGAGTTATGTACTGGGCTTGAATTTTTACATTGGCTCTGGTATTTGGGGTTTTGCAGCTGCCCTGTTGATTCAATATCTGACTGGACGCAAAGTCTACTCGGATGCAGCGATTGGGATTGTGACAACTGCTAGCTTTGCTTTGGGAGTAGCTGTAATCAGTAGCTATCGTAAGTTTAGCCAAAACTTTGAAGCCGCTTTGTTTGGCAATGTATTGGGGGTTTCCCCTAATGATTTGTGGGTGGTGACTGGTGTGACGATAGTCTTACTGAGTCTTGTTTTCTTGTTTTATCGCCCATTGCTGTTTTGGTGTTTTGACCGAGAAGTTGCTCAGGTTCACGGTGTACCCGTTTTTGCAATGGATACTTTATTTGCTTTGATGTTGGCAACTTTACTGGTGGCAACACTGAATGTGTTAGGGGTGACACTAATTATTTCAGCAGTGGTAATTCCAGCATCAATTGCCCGATTAGTGAGCGATCGCTTTGGTTATCTGATGATTATTTCTGGCATTTTAGGAGCCGCAATTTCCTTTGTGGGGATTTACCTCAGCTACTACCTCGATATCGCCTCTGGAGCCAGTGTAGTGCTGCTTTCAACCGCCATATTTGCCTGTGTGTTGCTCAGTATGAGTCTACAAGCCCGACACAAACGCCGTTTCTCTGCTTTTTTTACAAAACACGAACGGTGAGATTTTTAAGAGGACTGAAGGGACGATCGGAACTTTTCAAGACAAAGAACATAGAGAAAGAGAAGTAGAGGAATTAGCTAATTTTGCACTGCGAAGGTAGTAATTCAATCTTGGAGTTGTCACAGATTAACTGCGACTAAAAAATATAGCAGCTAGGACAATTAAACTTAAAAGTGCTAAAGGAACCCAGAGATTCGGGATATCTGACAAACTCATACCATTTTGGATTTTAGATTTTAGATTTTGGATTAAGAAAGTCTTATCCAGAGTGACTTTCACCTAACTATATGTCGTATTCTTTTTTTAAATTTGTATCATGAGTCAAGCAATTTTGAATTTTGGATTTTGGATTGACCCCAGCAATCAGGTCACTTGATAAGTCAATTAATTTTGGATAATAGATTTATTCTCACGTTTAAATTCGTTTGCTCTCAAACATGCATTAAATAATGGAACGCAAGAATCTTCTCTAGGACTTACGCGCAGGTAACGGAAAACGAACCACAGAGGACGCAGAGGTCACGGAGAAATGATAGTTTGAGAGGGTTTTTGCGTAAGTCCTATTCTCTACAAGAGGCTCCGCCAACAATTCCATTATCCAAAATTTAAACATCGTAAATTCGATGATTCAAGATTCAAGAAAGTAGGACTGAATTTATAAACGTAACTGGCTGTTAATGCCTAAATTGTCGTTATTACACAATATTTAAATCGTTAAGCCGATGCCTCGTTTAGCGAATTCTTCAACAGTTTTTTGTGAAAATTCATGAGTAGCGATCGCCTGCAACATTGCCAGTGGTAAAGTCAAATGATCCGCCCCGGCTTGCAATGAGGCGGCTGCTTCTTCGGGAGATTTGATACTAGCTGCCAAGATTTCAGTATCACTGCCTTGGAGGACGCTAGCCATATCCCGGATTAAGGCAATACCATCACCTAACAACCGCGTAGCGCGATTTACATAAGCTATGGCAATTTTAGCACCTGCTTCCCGTGCTACTGCTGCCTGTGCTGCACTGTAAATCGCTGTCACTGAACAAGTAATTTCTGAGGATAGACTCGCCACCACTTCAAAACCTAACGGTGTTGCAGGAATCTTTAAAATTGTTTTTGAACCAATAATCTCGAAAGCTTTTCTACCTTCAGCTAGCATCCCGGCTTTATCAGATGCCACAAGTTGATAGTATAAAGGGCCATTCGTCAAGGCAACCAATTTTTTGAGTGTAGTTTCTGGTGGGATATCGCTTTGAGCCAACAACGTGGGATTTGTTGTAATGCCTTTCACCCATCCCCAAAGCTTAACAACTTCAGCTTCAGATGCGAGCGCCGAGTCTAGATAAATTGCCATAATTTCTCCCGATCAATTCCCCGATATTAGTATGCAATAGCTGCACGTGATTAATGCCAAGTTACAACAGTTTTTAATTGGATAGAACACAGGTGGGAGCATCCCAGTTTTTTGCCAAGAGGGGAAAAATCAGTCAGGATTAAACAGAAGGGGCAACTTGGTATGAGATATCGTCCTGGCACGCCCGCTATTGGAAGTAACTAGTACCGCAAGGCGTAAATAGAGCAACCATTTAAAAGCCCTAAAAAACCCATTTTATAATACTTTTGACTTTTGACTTTTAATTTTTGACTTCCGCCTTGCGGTACTAGCTATTCCTCAATCCATTACAAAAAATTCACAATCCCCAGACGCAAGACTTCTCGCGTAAAGTCACAGGAATACCCGATAGTTGCATCAGCAAGAAACTTGCCAGCCAAACACTCTTTTGTCACCCCATAGCCCCCAAGAATTTCAACTGCTGTTTGTGCGTTTTTGATTGCAACATCCACTGCAAAAGTCTTGGCGGCTGGTGCTTTGACTGTGGCGGCAAGTTGGGGAGAAGTTTCTGTTGTACGGGCAGCATCCCATACTACCAGTCGTGCAGCCTGGGTGTTAATCATCATCTCTGCTAATTTTAAAGCTACTGCCTGATGTTCGATAATCGGACGACCCCAACTAACTCTTTGCTTGGCATAATTCAAAGCATACTCATAAGCAGCACGAGCTAAACCAACATAAGAAGCTGCCAGCCCAATAGCTACTTCTGGAACCAACATCAGTAGTTTTCCTGCTTCCCCTTCTTGTCCAATCAGATTTTGTGCAGGGACTAAGACGTTATCCAGGCAAATCTCAGCATGATGCGAAGCTTTCCAACCAATCATCTGTGTCTTTTTACCAAACTTAATCCCAGGTGTATCTGTTGGAACGTAAAAGATAGACAAACTTTCGCGCAATGGTTTATCTATCGCTGTACGGGCAATGATAAAGTAGGCATCTGCAATTCCAGCATTTGTGACTAACGAGGATTTTGTTCCATTGAGGATGTATCCATTGCCCTCACGTGCTGCAAAGGTCTTCATCCCAATATTGGGATCTGGGAGCGGGCAGAACAAATCGGAGGTGGCGACATTAGATTCACTCTCTGCGGCGCTAAATAGATGTGGTTTTCCTGATTTGACAAAAGATAGTATTCGTTCTTGCTGTTCTTGGGTTGCTGCTCTGCTGACAAACAGCGACATCGCTGCGGTGAGATTAAAGTAACTACAAGCAATGCTGACATCAACAGCGCCTATTTCTTCTAACACTATAGCCAAGTCTATGCACTTTCCACCCACACCTCCTAGCTCTTTTGGAACCATCAAGGATGTGAATCCCAATTCAGCCCCTTTATAAAACATCTGTTTGCAGAAATCCCAAGGTTCCATCTCTAGATTGTTAGACTCTTCAATTATCTGAACAATAGGCCCAATTTTGTTTTGAGCAAAGTCACGCGCAAGTGATTGCAACATCTGCTGTTCTTGAGTGAGGCTAAAGTCAATCATTTTTTCTTTTTTGTTTATTCTTACAGCGCAAATATACAGCTTTATTTGATGTACGAAAACCTTATAGTTAGTATCAAAAGGCCGCTTTTATAACCGTATTTTCATTTCTAACCTTTGTATATAAATAGAAAAATTCTTTGTCTATAGTAGTTTTAGAATATCCACACTCTTTCAACAAGCAAGCACAAAAGAAAAAAAAGTCAAAAATAGCTATAAAAAAATCAATTGAGTTTCCAATTTTAGGTGAAGTTTTGGCGGTTAGGGTCGCCCGATGGCTGCAAGAACCAGATATTTAATACTACTCACAACTTCACTGAGGCGGTCGTGACGCCATAATCCAATACGGAATCATCGGTATATGGACGGACAATGAGATAACTTGTCATGCATCGCCACACACAGATATTTTGAACCAGCTTTCAAGAGATAATTCTTGTTATACAGCAGCCTACACGGAGAACTTAATATGACATCTCCAGAAACGGTTACATGGCTACAAGAGCGCACGACTTTAGGAATTCTCTCGCCTGAAGTGTTAAATGCGATCGCTCAAGTAATTGAAGAACAAGTAGTAAGTGCCGAAACTGACTTAGTTAGCGAAGGCACTCCTTCAGAAGCACTTTATATTCTTGTAGAAGGTCAACTTGAAAGCAATAGCACCAATCAAACCAACCCAGCTTTAGCCTGTGGATTCCTCCCCGGAGCAGTGATTGAACTCCAAGAATTGCTGTTGGATGAATTAAGTCCATTCACAATTACTACGGTAACTGAATGTCATTTGTGGGTTGTACCTGCTGCTAAATTTCGGGAATTAGTCACCCAATACCCCGACATTGCTCTGGCTTTTTCCCGCCAATTGGCTCAAGAATTAGCTGAGGTGACATCTGCACTTGGCTATGAACAAGAACGTTCTATTGCTTTGCGACCATATTTAGTCACCAAAGCACAACGCGGAATTATCGGTACAAGTCGCTATGCTGTGCGGCTGCGGGAACAAATTCGTTTATCGGCTGCTGACCGCAAATCAGTGGATATTTTTGGAGAACCAGGGTTAGAAAAAGACAATATAGCAGCCCTGATCCACTTTGGTTCTCCAAAACGGCGAGAACCAATTATTAAAGTAAATTGTGCTATTCTCCAAACGAGCGGTGCAGATTTATTCGGTCGCGCAGGCGGTAAACCAGGACTGTTGGAATGGTTGGGAGAAGGGACTCTAGTTCTCAACAATATTCAAGAATTGCCCAAAGAATTATTACCTCCCGTGACGCAGTTGCTCAAAACTGGCACATATATCCCCGTGGCTCGTTCGGGAGAAGCAGCACCTGAACCTCGCCCCAATACAGCCAGAATTCTGATTGTTTCAGAAAAAACTCAGCCGACAATTGAACGTTCTGTTGGTCACATTATTAAAGTACCACCGCTCCGGGTGCGGAAAACCGATGTTCAGGCACAGGTTGAATATTATACTAGTCTCTACATTCGAGCTAGAGGCGTTCCGAAACCGCACATCACCCCAGAAGCTTTGCGTCGCCTCCAGTCCTATGATTTTCCTGGTAACCTCAAGGAATTGAAAAATCTGGTTGAAAGGGCGATCGTGCAAGCGGAGGGTGCGAATGAATTAACAGAAGAAATTTTCTGGCCAGCCGAAACAAAGAAAAAACGATTTCGGGTGAATCTTTTAAATGCCTATCCCCGTTTACGGCGGTTTTTACGTAGTCCCTGGTGGCCCGATCGCATTAACTATGGTTTTACTGCAACGGCTTTTGCAATTATTGTTGCAGTGTTATTTATTGGCCCGCAAACGCGCGATCGCAATTTCGTATTAAATCTATTTTGGGCTTGGTGGTGGCCTTTCTTCTTATTTCTCTTTCCCTTTTTGGGACGTATCTGGTGTTCTGTTTGTCCGTTCATGATTTACGGGGAAATTACCCAAAAGTTATCTCTCTGGCTGTGGCCTCGAAAACTCAAGCGCTGGCCGAGAGAAGAAGCTGAAAAATGGGGTGGATGGTTCATGTTTGGTTTATTCTCCCTAATTTTCTTATGGGAAGAACTCTGGCATTTAGAAAATACTGCCTATCTTAGCGCTTGTTTGCTGCTCTTAATTACCGCTGGGGCAATGATTTTCTCTGCTCTTTTTGAGCGGCGGTTTTGGTGTCGGTATCTCTGTCCCATCGGCGGGATGAATGGTTTATTTGCCAAACTTTCAATGACGGAACTCCGGGCACAGCAAGGTATTTGTTCTGCCAGTTGTACCACGTATCAGTGCTATAAAGGTGGACCGCAAAAGGGCGAAGGGATGGAAACTAATGGATGTCCTTTATACTCGCACCCAGCGCAGTTAGAAGATAACAGAGATTGCGTCCTGTGCATGACTTGCCTGAAAGCCTGTCCCCATCGTTCCGTTGAGTTCAACTTACGTCCCCCTGGAATTGAACTGTGGACAACTCATGTACCCCGCACCTATGAAGTAGCATTATTGTTTTTGTTGTTGGGTGGGATATATCTGCATCGCTTGCCAGAATTGCAATCTTGGTTGGGGTTACAACTGGATTTAACTCAATTTTGGCAGCACTTCGGATTATCACTCTTAGTGTTAATTATCCCAGCAATTTTTACCTTTGCAGCTTATGGGTTGCTCCAAGTGTTCAACTTTAACCGTAAGCCTCGATCATTTGTAGAACTTGCCTATGGCTATCTACCATTAGTTTTGGGGGGAAACTTGGCTCACTATCTGCGTTTGGGCTTAGGCGAAGGTGGGCGAATTTTTCCCGTTACTTTTGCTACTCTTGGTTTGAGTGGTGAACAATTGCCAATATTGGTTGCTCACCCGGCTGTGATTGCCTTTTTGCAAGGTGCAACGATAATTTTTTCAGTGTTGATGACTATGTTATTAACGCAAAAAATTGCCAAGCAACCAGTGCGATCGCTCCTTTGGCAACACTTAGCAGCGATCGCTTTGGGAGTTAGTATGTGGGCGATTATCGTGTTTTGAGTTTCACATCTAGCGTAGTCCGCCGTAGGCATCGCTTGTTATCTCGTTTCTAGGTCTAAGAAGGAAATGGGATAATACACCTCATTGGGCTGCTGCCGCTTGTGTAGGAGGCAGCAGCCCTATTTTAGGCATTTCTAGTCTTTGACTAGGAACGAGCAAAGTCTGTTTTAACAGAATATAACCTTTTCTCAGTTGTCTAAAGACTACTTTCGCTATTAGACTGGTGAATTCATTCTGAGGCGGGCTTTTCGGAGAATGAAATAGCCCTGTTGAGCTTCACATCTATTCCACCAGGCGGTTTCTAATCGCCTGGGCTAGGTGCAAAATGTGAGTTAAAAACATTCTTGCCTACGAAGGTGATAGAAAATACTCATATGATTTTTCGCTCATAGTGTAAGGATTACAGATAATGCAAGTTCTAAAAAGATCCATCAAACCACAAACCTATATATCGTTCCTCCACATCTACCAAACGACTTGGGGGACTGCTGGTGATATTTGTTTAATCCGTGAATCTGTAGCTAATGAAAGTACAGCGAAGTTTGTTGGTCACAAAATCGAATTAGTAGTGCCAAAAGGGTTGGAGCGCGATCGCATCGCCAACTGTCCGATCATCAAAGTTGCAGGTAATGTCGGCGACGGACATCCGAAAGAGCATCCGTTGGAATGGGAGGCTTATGAAGGTGTAAATTCAGAAATAGCTGAAGCGGCTCTCAAACCTTGGGGCTTCAAGTTAATTGAACTATAATGTGGCAAACTAACAAGCTCAACTCGCTTTCGTTCTTCTGAAACTATTTTTCCCTTAGCGCCATCAGACATTGGCTCAAATGGAAAAATTCATTTAAGAGACATAGGAGTGAAATTAATTATGCGTTGCCCGAAATCCTTGGTAGGCATAATTCATAAATTGTATCTACGTCATTTTCACTCCTACGTCTAATGTACTAAACCAGGTTTCTAAATCCGCGTAGTTTACCGCCGTAGGCATCGCCTGAAAATCCAACAATGCTTCATTGAGATTTTCTAATTGTTCTAAAGAGAGAGTTTCAATCCATCTAGCACTTCTTGGGGTAATTCTCCCACTGCTAATGGTGAACCAGTTCGAGTCTTGGCGGTTCCCGTCGAGTCGAAACTGCCGAACCCGAAGGGTAACAAAGCTGGATCATTGAGGAATGGTTCCGGATTTTCTTCCCACATGGAAATTACGCGATATTCGTGATGAGTAGTTTCGACAATAAAGGCAGTTTCAATTACTGTTTCTGGTGCGGGGGAAGCAATAATACGACAACTTGCGTTATTAGTAGGCGATACAAACTATACAAATGTATCTGCACATAATTAAAAAGCGATCGTCGCCCTTTTTCCTTTTTCCCTTTACCCTGCTGTTGACTCTCCTCCGTGCCCTGCCTTGGGTGAGTGCGAAAGAACAGCCTCAGCTTCATCTGGAAGCTTGGCAGATTAACGGTATCGTTGCTGCCCTTGATGATGGATATGACGGAAAGCCTTCCCTACTAGCTGATGCTGGGTTAAATAATTTTAACCCCCAAACATACTTCCCAGAATCGGGTGTAATTCGTAATTTGTAATTAAGAAAGAGACTTCTAGGCTGAGGGTAAATTGTTTATTTAATAAAAAGCTGACTTTTCACGTCATTCGCGGTGTCTAGATCCCCGACTTATCCAAGAAGTAGGGGATCTAACTTTTCACGAGTGATTTAGGACTGCTATATAGAAAAGCTCACGCTAAACCTAATCCCTGAGCAAGCTTTCTTACTAGGGAATGGAAGCGAGGTTTTCTAGATAAGAGTGAAAAGTCAGATATTGGAATAAGTGGAAAAAAAGATTGTGTCTTTCCTACCGCCAATTAGAATCAATGCTCAGTTCACCTGGAACCAAGCTTAATAAATGAAGGCGGAGGATTAACCACGACCCCAGTCACGCTCGCGCTCATAGCGGTTGTTATTATCACGAATGTTACGAATGTTATTGCGATCATAGCGGTGGTTATAATCGCGCTCATAGCGGCGGTTATTTTCGCGCTCATAGCGGCGGTTATTTTCACGCTCATAGCGACGGTTATTTTCACGCTCATAGCGGCGGTTATTTTCGCGCTCATAGCGACGGTTATAATCGCGGTCATGGTGGCGATAATTTTCGCGCTCATACCGATAGTTATTGTCACGAATGTTGAGAAGATCGTTCTCACGTTCATAATCATCATTTCTGTGATGACGACTCTGACGTTCGTAGTAACCATCATCATTGTGTTGATAGCCGTAGCTATCTAACCCAGCAAGATAATCCACTCGTGTATTAGCATCCGCTTTTGGAGAAATACCCAAAGCTGATGCAGATGCTATCAAGCCGGCGAGCAAAATAGAGGTAAAGCGGTTCATGATCTCAGTCAAAAATTGTTGATAGTAATTTATGCAAGTCCAGTCTGTTTAGGAAGAGGAGATTCCACAAGTGTTTGAATCAATCCTATCAATCTTGAATAACTCAAAAAGTTTTCTTGGGTGCGGTGATTGAGAAAGGTTTTGTTGTCTGTGATACTTTCTGACTTTCCAGATGCAGTGAAAAATTAAAATTATAAATGAGCCTTGGGGAGACAGCTACGCTTTGGTGGGGTTCTTGGGGTTTAATAAGTAATCAAGCGGACATGATATAACTTGCTACCACTGGTGGCCAAAAACCAGATCAGCTTAATTATAAGTAATCATCCGAACTTGATATAAAAAGCCCATTCCATAATACTTTTGACTTTTGCCTTGCGGTACTAGCCTCTGTACCCTACTAAACAAAACGCACACCAATTGTGATTAGTGTGCGTCTGCGGTTAGATTTTAGAAATTCTCGAACTTAGCGATCGCATCCTTCATCTTATCCACCACCTCATCTACAGGGATAACTCCCAATTCTCCAGAAGCGCGGGTACGGATACTCAAAGTGTTAGTTTCTACTTCCTTAGCTCCTACCACTGCCATCACGGGTATTTTTTCTTTCTCTGCATTGCGAATCTGTTTACCCAAGCGATCGCCACTAGTATCAACTTCTGCACGGATGCCTAACGCTCTCATTTTCGTCACTACATCTTTAGCAAAGTCTACCTGTATATCACCCACTGGCAGTAATCTAGCTTGCACTGGCGCTAACCACAAAGGAAAATCACCCGCATATTCTTCAATTAAGATTCCAATTAGCCGTTCCAGTGAACCAAAAGGCGCACGGTGAATCATTACTGGACGTTTGCGAACACCATCTTCGGCGACGTACTCCAAATCAAACCGTTCTGGCAAATTGTAATCTACCTGTACAGTTCCTAATTGCCACTCCCGATCTAGAGCATCACTAAAGATAAAGTCAAGTTTTGGCCCATAAAAAGCCGCTTCTCCAATCCCTTCAAAGTGTTCCATCCCCAAGGTTTCAACTGCACGGCGAATTGCACCTTCGGCTTTGTCCCAAACTTCATCAGAACCGATGTACTTATCACTGGCTGGATCGCGGAAACTCAGTCTAGCTTTAAAGTTCTTCAGTTGCAGACTATTGAACACCGACAAAATTAAATCCACCACATTGAGGAATTCGCTATCTAGCTGTTCTGGGGTGACAAACAGGTGAGAATCATCCACAGTAAAACCGCGCACCCGCGTTAAACCCCCCAATTCCCCTGATTGTTCGTAGCGATAAACAGTACCAAATTCCGCCAGTCGCATCGGTAGTTCCCGATAAGAGCGCAACTCACTCTTATATATTTGGATATGGAAGGGGCAGTTCATCGGCTTCATAACGAAGCCCTGTTCCTGTGCAGCTGATTCCTGATCATCTGCCATTAAGGGAAACATATCTTCTTTATATTTCTGCCAATGTCCAGAGGTTTTAAATAAATCTACTCTGGCAATGTGAGGCGTTACTACAGATAAATAACCCCGTTTTAACTGTTCTTGCTTGAGGAAGTCTTCTAAAGTACTGCGTAACAGAGTGCCTTTGGGTGTCCACAAAGGTAAACCCGGCCCCACTAGATCAGAAAATATAAATAATCCCAGTTCCTTACCCAGTTTCCGGTGATCTCGACGCAACGCTTCTTCTTTGCGTCGCTTATATTCAGTGAGTTGTTCTGGACTTTCCCAAGCGGTGGCGTAGATGCGTTGAAGTTGGGCTTTAGTTTCATCCCCACGCCAATAAGCACCAGCAACGCTTTCTAATTCAATTGCTTTCGGGTTTAATTCACTGGTATTTTCCAGATGAGGACCTGCACACAAATCCCACCATTCATTCCCCACGTGGTAAATCGTGATTGGTTCCTCTTTGATATCTCCCAGGATTTCTAGCTTGTAAGGTTCCTTAATTTCCTGAATCCGGCCTTCGGCTTCTTCGCGGCTGACTTCTTCCCGAATGACTGAGAGTTTGCGATTGATAATCTTCACCATCTCTTTCTTAATGGCTTTGAGATCATTTTCGCTAAATGGTTCTGGATTGTCGAAGTCATAGTAAAAACCGTTTTCAATCCAAGGACCGATTGTAACTTGTGCTTTGGGAAACAGCTTTTGTACTGCCATTGCCATTACATGGGAAGCAGTGTGGCGAATCTTTTTTAAGTTCTCCGATTCGCTGGTACGCGGTAAATAAATTTTTTCAACTTGTTCTGACTGATTTGATGAATTTGGCGACATTGGCTGCTGAACCATTGACGAAGTGATTACAAAAGGTGATTTATCTGAATCTGTAGGCTTATTCAACTATAACGACTTTGATTTTTGCCAGTTCGGCTTTCTCTTCCAACTACTGAATTAATTTCTGATTGGGGATGAAGATAAATTTTTGAGGGGTTAGCTGAGTGTCAAACTCAGGATTCCAGGCGATCGCTAAATTATCTGATAAATTGCAACTCGGTGTCAGCTATACCTATAGATGCCTCTCCAAAGGAAGTGTACAAACCCGATATCAAGACTATATAATAAATTATGTGTTCTTTGTTACATCTTTTCACCTCTTTTGAATTATGAGAGAAATAATAAAAGTGTTAAGAAACATAAAGAACGTTAATATTAGTAAGCAAGTTGGAAATATAGTTCTCATTTATGTCAAACTCAAATGTACCAGGGCCTGAGTTGCTGAAAACGGTTTTAGAACCTCTATTAGAAGATTTTCAGCATTGGTTTACGCGATCGCGCCATTTACTCGAAACTGAGCAACTATCATTTATGAGTGACCAAGAGCAATCTGACTTGCTCTTGCGGATTAAGCAAGCGCAAGATGAACTAAATACGGCGAAGATGCTATTTACTGCAACTGATAAACAAGTCGGGATTGATATGGCAACGATAATGCCTTGGCATCAACTAGTAACAGAATGCTGGAATGTGGCAATGCGCTACCGTCAAGGGCGTGAAGTCTAAGCAGCAGATGGGAGCATTTGCTAAATTTTTGCAGACTACTTAGCGATGTCTAACGACAAAATGCTAGATCAGTCGTTAAAGAGATAGTACAAAAATCTTAACAATTTATTAACATTATTTTGATTAACAAAATAATGTATCCTATGTTACCGTAAGTTGAATAACGGTTGACAAATAGCTCCATATAAATGTAAGCGCACGTAAAAGAGCGCGTTAAATACTTGTCCTAACTGTGAGTCACAGTATCGGCGAAGTAAAGCGTTACAAAATAAAGTTTTAAAAATTGTTGTTTTGGAGGAAAATCTAATGTTACACCTGCTTTACATTCTTGCTTTTACAATCCTTGCATTTATAGCTGTTGGCAACTTAATTCGTAACCTGATCATGTTCAGTTTTGATCGGGATCGAACTTACCCGACGAATTCCTCGGCAATGAATCATCAAGGCAACTATGGTTATTATTCATCAAAAAAACAGTTTGTACCCCATCCAGAGTTATTAGATAGCACGGGTAACTTAATTAAAGAGCCACTTTTGGTAATGCGTTCGATTAACGTTGAAGATGCGCGTCAACATCTCGATGCACTTTACGAAGCATCCCCAGGACAAAAAAGAGAAAATTCAGAGGAAGCTTAAGAGGTTGTTTGAAAAGTCATAAAGTATACTCAAAACCCCGCCTTTATTCCTCTCCTCTATAGGAAAAAAGGTTTTGAAACCCCCATTACCTTGTAGAGAAGGCTTAATCGGGGGGTTAGGTTTCTGAAGTTTTGATGTTAATAACAATACTTTTCAAACATCCTCTAAAAGTTAGGAACTAGCAGTTTTGGTGTAAATAATTGTTGCTTTTACATCCTTAACCCATCTTTTAGCAGAAATTTATAACCATCCTTGAATTTGAGGCGATCGCGTCAGTAGATTGGTAAGTTAACATTGTGTTGTCCACTTGACGATTAAGTACTGGATTGTAACTGTAAGTTTTTATAGCAAAGCGTATTGACAACGTAAATACATCTTGCCTAGACTATGAGGTATGGATGTTTTTTTCGTGCTTAATGGTATCACCTTTATTTGGAACGAGGAGAAAGCTTGGATTAATCCTAGCAATCATGACGGCATAACATTTCAGCAAGCCGTAGAAGCTTTCTTCGATCCGTTTCTAGTGGTGGTTGATGCAAGCCGGAATGATGAAGAGCGGGATGCTGTGATTGGCTTGGACAGACGATGGAATCTTCTCTACGTCGTCTACATTGAGCGTGAAAACGACATGATTCGGATTATCTCGGCTCGGAAAGCAACGCGCAAGGAACGTGAATATTATGAAAGCTGAAGTCTTAAAAAAGCGACTTGATCAAAATCGTCCAATGACGACAGTGACAATTCGCATTCCCGAAGATGTGATTGAGGATTTGAAGCGAGTAGCACCATTGTTGGGGTTTTCTGGTTATCAGCCATTAGTCCGTGCTTACATCGGACAAGGACTTAGATCTGATCTTGAGCGACTTGAGGGTGATACTGTTTCGACATTGATTGCGAGCTTGAAACGGCATGGTGTAAGTGATGAGATAATTCGTGAAGCACTCAGCGAAGCTACTGGGCAGTAGTTTTAAATTCTCTGGTCGCAGTCAGCAGCCCAACAACGGTATTCTATTCCAGAAGGCGTATGAGTGATATAGATAAACAGTGGGACAAGTTAAAGCATAATCTTCCTATTGAGCACAAATTTTATAGAGAGGTCATAATTGTCAAGCCTTTTGGTGTTTTCGTGTATTTAGGCTATAAACTCATCGACGGTTATAAACTAAGCGGAATTATAGATATTGCTACGAAACCCGATTATGATTCATCTGGTTTACCGACAGACACTTCTTTGTGCCCACAAGTTGGTCAACGAATCCGTTGCAAAGTGATCGCTTATCGGGAATATAACAAGGAAGTAGACTTAAGATTGGTGCAATAGAAAAATATAACAATTTTCGTCCTTTGCTGTTAATAGCCATTACTCTACTTTGTCGTTATACTGCCGAGCGATCGCATTAAGCATAAAATAGGGAGTGGTGAATTACCCACTCCCGACTCTTCCTAAGCTTCAATAACTACCCGAAGATTGCCCCGTTTTCTGGCAACGCGACAAGCAGTCGTAGTCCCAGAACGCTCAAATTCTAAATCGAGGATGGTGGGGCCGACTCGCAAATTATGAAAAGACAGGCGATTAATCGATTCTGGTAAAGCGGGGTCGATTATTCGCAAGCAGTTATTTTGAGCATCAGGCACCAAGTTAACCATCATTTGCAGCAGTTGGAAGATACTACCAGTAGCCCAAGCTTGGGGAGTACAGGCAACTGGATACTGCACAGGGGCATTATCACCGTTCCGTTCGTAGCCGCAAAAAAGTTCTGGAGGACGTTGGTAAGGCTGCCGACTAGTCATGTCGAATAAACCTTGGAAAAGTTCTAGGGCTTGATCGATAAGACCAAGCGATCGCAATCCCATTGCAATCAAAGCGTTATCATGGGGCCAAACTGAACCAATGTGATAGCCCATTGGATTGTAGGCAGGTGACAAACTACTCAGGGTACGAATGCCCCAACCATTAAACATATCTGGTGCCCGCAAGCGTTCTGCTACACTATAGGCTTTTTCGGGTGTGAAGAGGCCCAAATGTAGACAATGACCAGGATTTGAGGTAATACTGTCTACTGGCTTGCCATCTCCATCCAAAGCTAAAGCGCAGAAATCTTGGTCTTCCACCCAAAAATCTCGATTAAAACGAACCTTAAGACTTCTAGCTTCTTCTTGCCAACGATCTGCCAAATCAAGCCGCTTCTTCATCGTAGCTATTTCTGCTAGGCGCATTTTTGCAGCATAGACATAAGCTTGCACCTCACAAAGGGCAATTGGGCCATTGGCTAATTCTCCCTTGTGGTCTACAATACAGTCGCCAGAGTCTTTCCAACCTTGGTTAACAAGACCGCGTTTGGATTTACGGAAGTAACTGAGGTAGCTGGTTTGTTTGGTATTGCGATCGATCCACTCCATTGCTGCTAGAGCATTCGGCCAAAGTTGCTCTAAGAGTTCTTGATCGTGAGTCCAAGCATAATGTTCAGCATACAGCATCAGCCATAGCGGAGTGGCATCAACTGTACCGTAGTAAGGTGTATGGGGAATTTCTTGACAACGAGCCATTTCTCCCAAACGTAACTCGTGCAAAATCTTACCTGGTTCTTCTTCGCGCCATTCGTCGTCGATTTGACCTTGGTATGTCGCCAGTAGTATCAGGGTTTCCTTAGCGATTTGCGAGTTTAACATCAGGGCTTGGGAAGCTGTAATCAGCGAATCCCGTCCAAATAGTGTAGAAAACCACGGCACTCCAGCAGAAACAGTCTTATGCTTACCAAAAGACTGGCGCAACAAATACATATCTTGTTCAGCCCGCTCAATCACTCGATTGAAGGTATTCTTATCTGAGCTAATGCGTGTAATTTGCTGTACCCAGTTTTGCTTCTCCATAAACTCAGCAGCTTTCGCCTGTCCTAAGGTGAAAGCTGCGCTCACAGTTGAACTAGACTGGTTGTTTTTCAACATATTCACTCGGTAGCCCAGCTTTTGAGTTTCGTGAGAAGCCAACTCTAGCTGCCAAACCGCAGTGTAACCCTTGAAATAGTTTGGTTGCCGCTGCTGAAATAGAATACGGGATTCCATCACCGACTCATCCAGACCTTGATAGGCGAGTGTTAAAGATTCTTCCCTAAAAGATGGTGGCTCTTTGGGTATAGGCAAAACGCCATCGACCAGAGATAATGTTCCTTCTTCAGCCGTCGGTTCCGCTAGACGTAAAAGCCTACCTCGTTTTTCTCTGTCATAGCCCCGGACTTCAAATAAATCAAGAAAATCTGCATCAAAGCTGATGCTTAGTTCAAAACTGACGGTAGTTGTGCTGTAGTTAGATATCTCTATTTCTTCAAATAGTGCCCCATTCAGCACGATTTCCCGGCGAATTCCTACAGTGTCGGCTTTCAGGCGTTCGTCGATTCTGGGGTTGGTACACAAAACTGAGAGTGAAAACCCTTTCTCAGCAGTGCTACTGAGGAGTATAGGCGATCGCCCTTCAATTTGCAACTCCAAGCGATTGAGAAATCTTGTATCACAACAAAACAGTCCCATACTGGGATTGCCATCGTTGAGGGAGCAGCCAGAAATGTTCCCAATAGTATCTGTTACAAAAAATAAATCATCATCTTTTACCGTCAGTGTCGGTTGTGGCCTTTGACTCACAACACAAGGCCACTCCGGGATTGGTAATTGTTCGGCAGGAATAAAAGTTTTTCCATCCAGGAAAATTTTTTCCGGGGTCAATAGCGTATCCGGTGTCATTAGTCAAAGTTCCGTGTACAGGTCTAGATTTTTGTGGTCTTCCGAGTAGAGGTCGCTGACACTCACAACTTCCGAAAAAATCCGCTCTCTAAAACTCGTTTGAGCTATTCTAGCCAAAGTAATCCTTACATACTGTTGACAAAATAGCAGCGTTCAAATCCATATAAGCAAATCTTGAGAAATTTATATTTTATAAGTCTAAAGTCAAGAGTCATAACTGAGGATTTTGAGATAATTCATTAGTCATTCAACTTTCTCAAGACACAAGACATCTAGTATACTCAGCAAAAAGGCGAAATTTACAGTTTTTGTTGGATGTAGAGAGCATTCGTTCCCTACCATTATACGATTTTGTCTTAAATCTCTTTGGTATTCGATTAGACAAATTTATGATAAATAATTAATTGATTAAATTTAATCCATAATTAGTGATTAAATTATGTGAATGTAGCAGTAATTATTTTTGGGTAAGAAAATTTCTTTAGTGAGCGTAAATACAATGTAGGTAAAGTCGCATGGACTATCAATCAATTATCAGTGGTTAGTAGTAATTAATTTTTTGGTACTTAGTGCTGAAAGATTTTACCTGTATAAGCATATGCAAAGCTAGTCGAGAATGTATATTGGGCGTAGTAGCTGATGATTTGAAACATCTTTTTAACCTGATCTTACTGCCTGAAGGCGTGGGATTTCAGGGTCATTGGATGATTGGGCATTGGAAAAAACCATGCCCCATGCCCCAAGTCGAGCGGTTGATTCCACCCCTAGAAGAGATGGACTACAAGCCGACTTTCTGTAAATGAAACTGTACACGCTCCTGCTAGTTAGTAACAAAGTGTTGCGTTTACGTTGGTGAAAAGTGCTTTTTAGCGTTCTTTACATATTGCAACTAGTCTATTTAACTTGAAAGCCCCTTGTAATTTGTACAATGCAGCTGTGAGGTGGATCTTGTTGAGATTGGGCGTTAAACGATAATTCATGAGCATTTCAACTTCTGTGCTGAGTGATCTGCTAAAGTCCCTACCCTACTTGCGGCCCCAGCTATATTTTAAGGCTTCACTAACGGCGCTCTCCCACGCGATGGAAGATCAAGTTTTGGCTGGGACTTTAGCCCAACCCCTTGTAATTGCTAGTTTCCAGCGAGAGCGATTCTACCGCCAAGAAGCTCATCGCTACCAGCGACTAGCTTTACGAAGTAATCAAGTATACGTATTATCTGCTCCAGAAACTGATTTTACCAATTTTACCAATAGTTCAGAACACTACGAAAGGGTAGCTTTTGAGCCAAATGATGGCTTAAGTCAAGAGTGGCATTTGATAGTGATTGCTGACAATTACGCGACTTGTCTGGTTTGCCGGGAAAGCCTTGGTTCTATTGCCAAAAACAGGCAACTACCGGAACTAAGCCCAAATCTGGATATAGACGCAGCGCGAAGATTTGAGGGAATTTGGACATCGGAAAGGGGAGTTAGCCTCAAAGCAGCCGAATTGCTTTTAGACAGAATTTTGGTTTATAAACCAGAACTAGCAAGCAAAATTGAGGAGGGATGCCAAAGGTTTGGCATCAAAGAGCCGCGAAGCTACTCTGGAGCAGAACAGATCAACGAATATGCTTGTGATATCGATACTGATCCCTTTGTGCAGCGCTTACTAACTTATTTGCAAGCTAGCCAGTACAAATTGCACAAAGCCTACCGTTCAATTGCTGCTCAGGCACGTAAAGAACGATTAGTCAATACGATTAGCACTGCCATTCGGCGATCGCTCGATCCTCACGAAGTTCTCCAGGTGGCGGCACAAGAATTAGGACAACACCTAGAAGCTTGTCGCTGTCTAATTTACCGCGCTCAAGCCACAGATAGCCAAGCCATAATGGAACACGAGTTTTTGACTCCTGGTGTTTTATCTGTTCGTGGGCAAACCTGGGAGTTAGAGAAAAATTCTCTCTTTCAGGACATAGTGGAACAAGGCGAAGGTGTTTGTGTAAGCGATACGCTGATTGACCCTCGTGTTACCGATTCGCCGGGACTTTCCTTGATTGCCAAAAAGTTTGCCATTCGTTCTTGGCTGATGGAACCAGTATTTTATCAGGGGCGATTATTGGGCATCGTGGAGTTGCATTACTGCCGAATGCCACCGCACGAGTGCCAACCTGGGGAATTAGATTTGGTAAAAGCGATCGCTACCCAAGTGGGAGCAGCTCTCATCCAAGCGGAAGCTTACGCCAACCTAGAAGAACTTAACCAGCAGCTAGAAGCCCTAGACCGCACCCGCAGCAACCTCATAGCCATTACTGGACATGAACTGCGTACCCCCCTATCCACAATTCAAGTGTGCCTGGAAAGTCTTGCTAGTGAGCCGGATATGCCCTTGGAGTTGCAGCAGGTCATGCTCAACACTGCTCTTTCCGACTCAGAGCGGATGCGAAAACTGGTACAAGATTTCCTTACACTTTCCAACTTAGAAAGCGGTCGGGTGGAATGGCATCCAGAATCCCTGAGTTTACAAGAGTGTGTGGACTTATCACTTAGCCGCAATCGCACGCGTTCCTCAACGGAAAAGCCGCCCAAAATCAAAACTCAAATTGCCCAAAACTTACCTTTGGTTAGAGCTGATGGTGATTGGCTGGTAGAGGTATTGGCAAAACTCATAGATAATGCTTGTAAATTTACACCACCCCAAGGAGAAATCACTATTAAAGCAGTTCAGAACAGCCATCAAATGGTCGAGGTGACTGTAGCTGACACTGGACGCGGCATTGAACCGAATCGTTTAGAAGTCGTTTTTGACCGCTTCTATCAAGAAGAGGGAGCGCTACGCCGCACCACTGGCGGAACTGGACTTGGTTTAGCAATTTGCCGTCAAATTGTTAATGGCTGGGGTGGGGAAATTTGGGCAGAGTCAACTGGCAAAGACCAGGGTAGTCAGTTTCACTTCACCATACCGATTGTTCAGAGTAGCTATGAGGAAAAGCGGACAAAAGTCAAGAGTAAATAATATTGGGCATTGGGCATTGGTTTTTGACTAATGACAAATGACTAAAAAACTAAAAACTGTTACAGTCTATGACGCGATCGCAATATGATCCTGGTTGCGATGTTAGGATTCCCTAAAAACGTTGAGAGAACACTTTATGGCAGAAAAAACACTCTCTGGACAAACCCCGCTATTTGCTGGCAGCACTGGTGGCTTGCTAAAGAAAGCAGAAGTGGAAGAAAAGTACGCTATCACTTGGACTAGCCCGAAAGAGCAAGTATTTGAATTGCCTACAGGTGGTGCCGCTATTATGCAAAAAGGTGAAAACGTGCTGTATTTAGCTCGTAAAGAATATGGCATCGCTTTGGGCGGTCAGAAACTCCGGAAACTCAAAATTACAGATTACAAAATTTACCGGATTTTACCTAATGGAGAAACCACTTTAATTCACCCAGCTGATGGTGAATTCCCCGAAAAGGTGAAGCAAGGTCGTGACATAGTGCGTTATGTAGACCGTCGGATCGGACAAAACCCCAGTCCAGCTAAACTTAAGTTTAGCGGTGTTTATACCTACGATGCACCATAACTAGCTGTTAGTAGCTAATGGGTAATTAGTAATGGGTAATTGGTAAGAAAAATAATTACCCATTACCCATTACCAATTACCAATTACCTTTGAAAAATAATGATGTTTCCAGATTTCTCCCAGTTTTGCACCTTAGCGCAACAAGGCAACTTTGTCCCGGTATATCAAGAATGGGTGGCAGACCTAGATACGCCCGTATCTGCTTGGTATAAAGTATGTGCAGGTCAACCCTATAGCTTTTTGTTGGAATCGATAGAAGGCGGAGAAAAACTAGGACGCTATAGTTTAGTGGGCTGTGATCCAGTTTGGGTTTTGGAAGCAAGGGGCGATCGCACGACACAGACAAACCGCGATGGTTCGCAGGTCGTTTTTGCAGGCGACCCTTTTACAGCTTTAGCCGAATGTTTAGCACCTTATAACCCAGTTAAGTTACCACAGCTACCGCCAGGAATTGGCGGGTTATTTGGGTTTTGGGGCTATGAATTAATTCGCTGGATTGAGCCGCGCGTGCCAATTTATCCACCAGATGAGCGAAATATCCCTGATGGGTTGTGGATGCAGGTAGACCACCTATTGATTTTTGACCAGGTAAAGCGGAAAATTTGGGCGCTCGCTTATGCTGATTTACGTGACCCCAAAGTAGATTTAAAAGCAGCATATCAACAAGCTGGCGATCGCGTCACCCAAATGCTCGAAAAGCTATCTTTACCCTTATCGCCGCAAAAAACCAGATTGGAATGGAAACCGCCTGGAAGCAGGGGAGTAGAGGAGCAGGGGAGCAGGGGAGCAGAGGAATACACTAGCAACTTCACCCGCCCAGATTTTTGTACTAGTGTCCAAAAAGCAAAAGAACATATTAAAGCAGGCGATATCTTCCAAGTAGTAATTTCCCAGCGACTATCAACACCATACACAGGCGACCCCTTTGCTCTTTACCGCTCCCTACGTCAGATAAATCCTTCGCCTTACATGGCTTACTTTAACTTCCAAGATTGGCAAATCATCGGTTCCAGTCCCGAAGTGATGGTGAAAGCTGAAACTGATCCACATGGTGGAGTGATAGCAACGGTACGTCCGATTGCAGGAACGCGTCCACGAGGAAAAACCATCAATGAAGATGCAGCCTTCGCTAAGGATTTACTCGAAGATCCCAAAGAAATTGCCGAACATGTAATGCTTGTTGATTTAGGGCGGAATGATTTGGGGCGTGTTTGTGAAAGTGGTAGCGTCAAAGTTGACGAATTAATGGTAGTTGAGCGCTACTCCCATGTGATGCACATTGTTAGCAATGTTGTGGGTAAATTAGGACTTGATAAAACAGCATGGGATTTACTGAAAGCTTCCTTCCCAGCAGGTACGGTAAGCGGCGCACCTAAGATTAGGGCGATGGAAATTATCCACGAGTTAGAGTCTAGTCGTCGGGGTGTTTATTCGGGTGTGTATGGATATTACGATTTTGAAGGACAATTAAATACTGCGATCGCAATTCGCACAATGGTAGTGCATGATAATACGGTGAGTGTACAAGCCGGTGCAGGTTTGGTGGCTGATTCTGAGCCAGAGAAAGAATACGAAGAGACGTTGAATAAAGCTAGAGGTCTATTAGAGGCGATTCGTTGTTTGCGTTGAACTTGGGGACTTGGGACTGGGAAATTTGTTCCAAAATATGTTTGGGGTCAAAGCAAATTACATAATTTTTCCGCTCTTTACGCAATCTCCAGTCCCTTTTACTTTCGCCTATAATTAATTGCACACTGGTTTTTCTTTGTTAATTGTAAAACCAGACTTGATATAAGTACAGTAATAGTTCGATTTGCTATATGAGAATCCAGACCAGACTTTAACAGGACTTATGCACAGGTAAGGGAAAATCGAACCACAGAGGACGCAGAGAAGCCAGTGCGCCCTTCTCCCTTGGCGTTAGCCTCTCCCTTTGGGAGAAGGGGAGACGCCAAGGGCGATGCGGTTCCCCGACTTGTACCCTTACGGGGATCTTGCTTCGCGCAGCGTCTCCCTTAGGAGAAGCAACTGGCGCGACACGGAGGAATAAGAGTTTGAGATTTTTTTTACGTAAGTCCTATTTAAAAGTTGATATAACAATATTCTTCTATTTTAAATTACATAGGTTTTACTTTGAAGTGCAAGATGTTTGGAAACAATTTGTGCTACTTCTGATTTTGCAGACTCAGCCCAACAAGAAAGAATCTGCGATCGCTACTGCGCCGTGTAGCCGCCCGCCGTCCATCAGGTGGAAACTGCTGGTAACGAAGAAGGCACCGACAAGAAGTAGCTGACCATATCCGCGACCTCCTCGTGTGCGAGGCGGCCATCTGTGCGTGCGATCACCATGAGAGAAAAGTATCTGCATCGTCGTCAATACCTGATTCTCTCCAGCAACTTTCATGATCAATTTCTCTGGTAGGGTAGTCGTCAGAAAATGGTAAGCGTTTATATTCAGAGCGACAGTGGTTACTATAGTGACAACTGGTAAGCTACTCTCTTCCCAGTTTAAGATTACCTATTTCCTTATGACAAACACTATTTCAATTACCGATTCCCTGGTTCCTAATCCTGTACCGAAACCAGCAATCATTCGACTAGAAAACATTTTCAAGATTTATGGTAGTGGCGAAACAGAAGTACGAGCGCTGAATGATGTCAACCTAATTGTGGAACAGGGCGAATATTGTGCAATCATGGGGCCTTCAGGTTCTGGTAAATCCACAGCCATGAATATTATCGGTTGTTTAGACCGTCCCACAGGCGGACATTATTACTTAGATAACCTCGATGTAGCTCAAATGGACGATCGCTCATTGGCACACATCCGTAATAAAAAACTGGGGTTTGTGTTCCAACAATTCCACCTATTGCCCCAATTAACAGCTTTAGAAAATGTGATGTTGCCGATGGTGTATGCTAATGTCAACCCAAAAGAAAGAAGCGATCGCGCAACAGTTGCACTGACAAGAGTCGGTTTAGCAAATCGCCTTAACAACAAACCAACTCAGCTATCTGGTGGACAACAACAACGAGTAGCGATCGCTCGGGCGATCGTTAACCGTCCTGTAGTACTCTTAGCCGATGAACCCACTGGCGCCCTTGATACGCGCACAACCGAAGAAGTGTTAGACATCTTTCGCGAACTCAATGTCAGTGGAATCACCGTTGTAATGGTAACTCATGAACCAGAAGTTGCTCGTCAAACCCAGCGCATCGTTTGGTTTCGTGATGGTCAAGTAGTACACTCCAATCTCACACCATCTGACTTGAATCAGCTTGCTGTGTCATAAATTCTTAATTTGTTGACTGCAACATCTATCAAATTCTCTGCTGCAATGGTGACATCCAAACACGATCTCGAAAATGTTGATTGGGAGGAGATGAAAGCTACACTCAGTCAAGATAAATTCGATAACGGTGGAAGTGCTGAACAACTCAAAGCATCGTTTGCCAACAGTTCTGCCACTTGCATTATTTATACAGGCGATCAGATTATAAGTATTGCTCGCGGACTATCTGATAGCGCAGCGTTAGCGATAGCGCAGCGTTAGCGAGGAACGAGCGTCTGGTATTTGTAATGCTTACATAATGGATGTTTGGACATTTACACCTGATCGTCACCAAGGAATTGCTAGCACAATGATGCGAATTTTATTAGACACATTGCAAGGTCATCATGTTTGTTTACAGATGATTTTATCCAATTTTACAAATAACTTGGCTTTACCGAAAGAGAAACTTGTATGGAGCGGATAATCGGTAAATGGTTGGTGAATACATAATACGCCTTATGTGAGTGAGAAGGGGTAGCAAAAAAGAAAGGGAAACCACAAGATAAAGGTAACGAAACCAAAGCTTGAGGTCTCCCAATGAAT
>NZ_JBALCO010000173.1:0-88668 GCF_036919595.1 Nostoc sp.
CAGTCATACTCTGCGTATTTTTCTGCGCCAGCGTTTTGGTATTGATGTTCTTACTTTTGAACAGCATCCTGTGGCTTAATTCACATAAGGCGTTTGAACGCTCCTAGTAAATTGAGAAGCTTTATGCTGATAAATATATTTATTATTTTCAGTTTTCCAGCAAACCGCACGAAAATCGGCATTAACTTCTAATTAAAATGAGAAGATCAATCATAAAGTCCCTATTGCGAGTAAAACACTCTCAATTGTGACCCTAACATCTAATGGTGGGGTGCAAGATGTCGGACAATCTAATGATGGTCTATGGCGTGCAAAATGCCTTCTGCCCATACATTCTTTGACTAAACCCAGTGCGGAAAAGAGAAAAATGCTTGCTTGAGTTTTTCATTAAGATTCAGACTCGCTTTTCAGAGGGCACTGATGAGAACGGTTTATGCCGCCATCAAAGTGCAGAGCCAAAAACGCTCTAGCTTTGGTCTGTTGAGGACACTTCTAAAGACAGTTTACCGAAGTTTCATGTAACGGAAAATGCCACCAAAAGTTGCGTAAGCATTGCTTCTGGGCAATCAGTTTAGACTATTTTCTACCGTAATTCTTATTGGGTTACCAAACCTCTAAGAAAATCTTGATTTGTTGACCACACTAGTGGGGGTTCTCTAAGATAGACTCTGGTTCCAACAAAGTGTCCATTAAGACCCCCCAAACAACAAATTAATCAGGTATAGTCTGACAAGTAAATTTTTACTTACTTTAACCTTAAAGATAAGTAAGTATAAGGTAAATTTTGTGTTTAAAGTTGCAATCATTCCTAATGGTGAAACCTATTAACAATATTATTGAGGCACATAAGATGCGTTGTGGCGTGTCTTTACAAGCTATGTCTTCTGTTGAGAAAAATGAAGAGATTAATGTCTGGTTGAAGTTATACAGAACACTTTTAGATAAATGTCAGTATACTTCTTTAGAATTGGCTGTGCGATCGGCTGCCTTAAAAGCTTATCCCATAGCAAATTTTCGCACAGCCAATTCTGTTAGGCTTGGGAGTAGTGAAAACAATAAAGAACAGTGCCATAGTATTGTGGCAGTGTCAAACTATAGTTGACTCTTAAGTGAATAACACCTGAAAAAGTCGTTTATCTACCCTTTCACAAATCCAATGACACTTGATAATAACCAAGGACTTACCTATAAAAGTTCCCAATCTACGGGACAGCCGGGGTTCTCTCTGGCAGTTAACTCGACCAATCCCTTTAATAACTCTGGGGTGAACTTTGGACCAAATCACGAAAATAAGAAGATTTTTGCGGAAAATAGCCGAATTGGCGAGATTGTTCCTGGTCGGGTTGCCAACATCAAAGTAATTGGTGTAGGTGGTGGCGGTGGTAATGCCGTTAACCGCATGATCGAATCTGATGTCTCTGGGGTAGAGTTTTGGTCAATTAATACTGATGCTCAAGCATTAACTTTGGCAGGCGCTCCCAGTAGATTGCAAATTGGACAGAAGCTAACGCGGGGTTTAGGAGCAGGTGGTAATCCTGCGATTGGTCAAAAGGCAGCTGAGGAATCACGAGACGAAATTGCTACAGCTTTAGAGGGAGCAGACCTAGTATTTATCACCGCTGGTATGGGTGGTGGCACTGGGACAGGTGCAGCCCCGATTGTGGCAGAAGTAGCAAAAGAAATGGGCGCTCTTACTGTTGGTGTAGTCACACGTCCATTTGTCTTTGAGGGACGCCGCCGCACCAGCCAAGCAGAACAAGGTATCGAAGGATTAAAAAGTAGAGTAGATACACTGATCATTATCCCTAACAACAAACTACTGGAAGTGATCCCGGAACAAACGCCTGTACAAGAAGCTTTTCGCTATGCAGATGATGTGCTGCGTCAAGGGGTGCAAGGTATTTCTGATATCATCACGATCCCCGGCTTGGTAAACGTTGACTTTGCTGATGTCCGAGCTGTAATGGCAGATGCGGGATCGGCATTGATGGGAATTGGCGTTAGCTCTGGTAAATCTAGAGCCAGAGAAGCTGCGATCGCAGCTATTTCTTCGCCGTTACTAGAATGTTCTATTGAAGGTGCTAGAGGTGTTGTCTTTAATATTACAGGTGGTACTGACCTGACTTTGCATGAAGTGAATGCAGCCGCAGAAGCAATTTATGAAGTAGTTGATCCCAACGCCAATATTATTTTTGGGGCCGTAATTGATGACAGACTCCAAGGTGAGGTAAGAATTACTGTAATTGCTACTGGATTTACAGGTGAAGTGCAAGCTGTACCACAACAAAGCGTGGCTAACGTTCGAGTCGCACCTAATACCTCGAAGCGACCAACAACACAGCAACCCCCAGTTAATCCCCCAACCTCAACTCCAACTCCAACTCCAACTCCAGAACCAAAAGAAAAACCTGGATTGGATATACCTGACTTCTTGAGAAACCGACGTACACCACGAAATTAAAAGATTTTGGATTTGAGATTTTAGATTAAATTAGCAGTCTCAGGTTAGGCTGAGTGCTGTATAAAATCTGCTAGTTCCAGGGTTTTACCAAAAGCAGGGGTAAGCAATTCGTTGCCATCCCCAATTTTGTTAATTGGTAAAGAAACTTGTTAACGCTACTTATAGAATGAACTTGGGCAGGAGTCTGCTGGCTCACATGTCCAGATGTGCTTTTGGAATAAAAAACAGGAAGGCATGTCCTACTACAGATACAACGCTGAACAGCCCGTGTAGACATCGCTACATCTACCCCCGCGATCCATTAAACTCATATTCGGTACAAGTAAATATATTTACTTAAAGAAAGTTGGGTGGGAAACTCGCCTATGCAAGCGTCCGAAGGAAGTCTGTTTCCTGGAGAATAAGGTGAGTTCGATAAACCTCTTCCAGACTTGAACTTTAGTTCAAGTCTGTCACTCTAGGAGTCGGAGAGGGACGGTTTTGCGTAGTAAAACCTCTTTAAGGATGTTTTAAAAGTAGCAAAGTATACTATAAACTCCGCTGCCATTCCCTTCCACAGAGGGAGAGGGTTTGAAATCCCCATTGCTGCACTTGATGCCGCAACTCTTAGAGACACTCTTGCGTTCGCCAACGCTAACATCGGGAAGGGGGGTTAGGTTTGGCAGGTATTGCTGTTACCAACAATACTTTTTAAACATCCTCTTGGAGGTTTTTGATTTAGTTCATTAGGCGAACATCACATCAGCCGTCGAACTCACGTAGAATAAGACACGAAGCAAAAAATAAATGTAAATTATTTTTTGCTTTTTAGTGTCTGTTCAATCCATTGAATAACCTGATGACCAAGGTGAGTACCATCTAGGCGATCAATCTCACGAATTCCGGTAGGACTAGTGACGTTAACTTCAGTTAAATAACCACCAATAACGTCAATACCCACAAAAATTAAGCCATCTTGGCGTAAGCGTTCAGCTACTTGGGTACAAATTTCATCCTCTCTTGGGGTGATTTCGGTCTGAGCCACTGTACCACCAGTTGCCATATTATTGCGAAAATCAGTTCCGCTAGAGAGGCGATTGAGCGCACCAATCGGTTCGCCATTCAGCAGGATAATTCGCTTATCTCCTTCTTTTGCCTCCGGTAAATAGGTCTGCACCATTACTGGTACTCGACCTTGGAGGGTACTGAGTTCGACAATAGAGTTAAAATTGCGATCGCCTGATTGCAAAAATAAAATTCCTTCCCCAGCTTTGTTACCCAGTGGTTTGAGAACCGCAGCTTTCTTTACTTCGACAAATTGCCGGATAAACTGCTTATCAGCACTGACAATCGTTTCTGGAATCGCTTTGGTAAACTGGAGGGCGTACATTTTTTCATTTGCCTCTCGGATGCCACTAGGACTGTTAATCACCAGGGTTTTATTTTGGTCAATGTAATCCAGAATGTAGGTGGCATAGAGGTAGGAATCATTGACTGGTGGATCTGTCCGTATAAATACGGTGTCCATTGTCTCTAAAGAAGTAAAGAAGGAATCGCTCAACTTATACCAAGGATTTGCCGCTATCCAGCGTCCCTCTAGCAACTGCACTGGTATAACTTCAACTCGCTGTATTATAGCCCAAGCTTTGCTATCCACCACACTCAGCAGGTTTCCCTGAGTTACCCAGACTTCGTGTCCCAAGATTTGCGCTGCTTCAATCAGGGCAACACTGGTATCATGACACGGGTCAAGCTGATGGATGGGATCAATGATAAAAGCCAGTTTCACCCTTTATACCTCAATCACCAAGAAATTAAATGGTTATTCAATTATTATCTCTTGATGCTCTCACCAATTGACGTACATGTGTACTGCTGAGTAGAAGCTAGTACAACACGGCGTAGATAGAGCAACCATTTAAAAACCCTAAAAAGCCCATTCCGTAGTACTTTTGACTTTTGACTTTTGAATGCATGACTTCCGCCTTGCGGTACTAGAGGGTAAAGTCTTGTGGACAGATGTGACTTTTATGATAGAAAAGTCTGTAAACAAGGCAGCGTTCCTCTTCCTTCTAGAGTTGTTGCGCCTGCCGTGTAATTTGCAGCGGCTTGTCGCTAGCGATCGCAATATCTTCTGAATCTACACGCTATTGCTAGAAGTTAGTAGCTCATCCAGCTTGCCTTGACTGTCTAAAGCGTGGATATCATCACAACCACCGATATGGTGATCATTGATGAAAATTTGCGGTAAAGAACGGCGTCCATTTGCTCTTTGAGCCATTTTATTTCTGGCTACCTCATCTCCGTCAATGCTGTATTCGATAAATTCAACCCCCTTGTTGTTCAGCAAACTTTTGGCACGGATGCAAAAAGGGCAAGTCCTCCAAGTGTAAATTTCTACGTTTGCAGCCATAATGTCCTCAACTTGATTTAATACTTCTTAATTTTAGAACTTTGCCACTTGCTGTAGCGGCTCTATCTCGTTTTGACTTTATCCTCAGAAGTGGCTAACTAAATTTGCCAGATTAAGTTACTAGTACAGATGAGTCCCTTCAACACATGCTACGCCAAGCTTGCTTCTTTGCAGGAGTACGCAAAGTTCAAAATCAAAATTGCTAAAAAGCTAGCTTGTTTTATAGGCTTCTTAGCGATTGTATAGCAAGCTTTAAGAGCTTGTCATTACCAACATTAAATAAATTTTGGGCTTCGTTGTCATCCCGCTTGGGAATAAATTTCGAGGCTAATAGCTTGTATTCTTCTCAAGAGGACTAAATACAAGTTTTTAAGCCATGTAGATGCCTATGCTGTTAAAAGGGAAAATTTTGCACATAGAAGGAATTTATAAAGGTATACAGTTTTGATCACAATCGCTCAAACTATTACGGCAAAAGCTTTTTCAGTATATTTAGTTTATTTGAACTTAGGGGAGTAGAAATATTCTTTATCTTTAATAGCAAATGCCGTAGTCAATAAAACTACGGCATTTTTAACTGAAATACAAAACTTTAATTTCAGTATTTACCCACAGTCAACGGCATATTCAATTAGCTGGGCAAGGCGGTGACGTAGGGTTTCTAATCCCAAGCGCTGACTCGCGGAAATAAATACTGCTAAGGGAAATTCTTCCCTAGCTAGAGCCAGTGTCTCACTATCGGCTTCATCAATCTTGTTAAAAACAACCAGCGCCGGGCCAGGAGTTATTGGCATTTGTGCCAGGATTTCCCTAACTGAGCGAATATGACGCAACCAAGCCGGGTGAGACAAATCCACCAAATGTAGTAGAGCATCGGCTTCTGTGACTTCCTCCAAGGTGGCGCGGAAGGCATCCACTAACGATGCAGGTAGTTCGTGTATAAACCCTACCGTATCTGTAATCAGAATTTCCTGATGTTCATCTGTTTCGCCATGAGGAATTACTAAGCGGCGCGTCGTGGGATCGAGAGTGGCAAATAGCTGGTCGGCTGTATAAACTTCTGCATTCGTGAGAGCATTCAGCAAAGTGGACTTACCAGCGTTGGTATATCCAACCAAAGCCACCGAAGGAACTTCTTGATGCTGCCGTCGCTGCCGTAACCGCGAACGATGGGCTTGCAACTGATCCACTTCTTTTTGCAGTCGAGAAATACGCTGCCCAATGGCACGGCGTTCAGTTTCCAGTTTGGTTTCACCAGGGCCACGAGTCCCAATACCACCACCTAATCGGGACATGGTACGACCTCTACCAGCCAGTCGCGGTTGCATGTATTCTAACTGTGCTAGTTCTACTTGCAATTTACCCGCACGAGATTGAGCGCGTTGGGCAAAGATATCCAAAATTACTTCGGTACGGTCAACCACCCGGATACCAATTTGCATTTCTAAGTTGCGGACTTGGGAGGGTGAAAGGTCGCGATCAAAGACGACAAGATTGACTCCTAGTGTTTGAGCAGTTAGGGCAATTTCTTGCACCTTACCTTCGCCAACAACTGTCTGGGGATGAACGCGCGATCGCTTTTGTTGTATTGTCTGTAATACATCTCCCCCAGCAGTATCAACTAAACGCCCCAATTCCAGTAGGGTGTCTTGGAATTGTAGGGGAGTCATCTCACTGGTCATCAGCCCCACAATCAGCACGCGATCGTGGTCAGCATCTACTTCCTGGGCGACAAATTCCCGCTGGAATTCCGCTTCCAGATTTTCTACCAAGTCTACTAAATCCTGGTCTGCCAGATCGTCCAAGTCCAGAGGTGGCGATATATTCCAACTTGGAGATTGGATTTGGCTTTCCCCTACCTTGGGAGCAGCAGGACTAGTAATCAAGGTGCGAGACTCTTGGGGTGTCAGATGAGCTAAATAAGCTTCTTTGACGTACCCAGTCGAACCGCCTCCCCGCCGTGTAAATCCGGTTCCGGTAATGTTTAGTACAACTAGGGCATCTAAGCGTTGCAATGCCATAGCCGTGAGCGCCGCCTCATTTGGCGGTTCTGGCTTCAGATGTGTGGCAATACAACGAATACCGCTGAGTCGTTCTGCACCATAACGGGGCAATTCCAGCGGTGGTATTTGCGTTTGACGCGGTGTGCCTACGCCGACGCGAATCACTTGTCCGCGACGGTTGATATAGGCGCACACAGGCTGATTGACTTCTGTGCTAATTGCTGCCAGACGCTGGGAAAACTCAGGCGTGGTGATGCGATCGCCTGGTATGCGCTGGTGATACAGCCGCTGTAGTTGCTTCAGCTGGCTGGACTTCAGACCTTGGAGATTTCCAAAAATAGTTTCTATAGGCGTTTTTGACCAGTTAAATGGCCCCCCGAATCCTTATAGGTCTATTTTACAACAGGGTTTCGGCTCCTATCTCTCTCCTTTGAGGGATGCATTGGGAATTAGTTCGCTGAAGATATGGATTTGAGGCTATTTTGGTGGTAGTAATCCACAAATCGAGAAATGGTAACAGCACGCGCTTCTTCAGAACAAAGGGCTGTATTGAGAAATATCAGCTGGCAGACTTTTGAAACTATGTTAGCTGAGATTGGAGAAGATAGAGCCTCTCGAATCGCCTATGACCAAGGAACGCTGGAAATTATGACCCCACTGATGCCGCATGAACATTGGAATTGCTTGTTGAAACTGCTCATTTTCGTTTTGGGTGAAGAGTTGAATTTAGAAATTTTTCCTACAGGTTCAACGACTTTAAAGCGGGAAGATTTACGGCGTGGTGCGGAACCAGATAGCAGTTACTATATTCGCAATGAAGCGTTGGTGAGGAACAAATCAGAAATTGATTTGAACCGTGACCCAGCACCGGATTTAGTAGTAGAAATAGATTTAACGAGTTCTTCGCTGAATAAATTCGATATTTATGCGTCTTTAGGTATTATGGAAATTTGGCGTTATGACGAAGGTGTGCTATATATTTACCAACTACAACAAGGGCAATATGTAGAATGTAATAATTCGCCAAGTTTTGCACAATTGCCTTTAATTGAAATCGGTCGATTTTTAGAAGAAAGTCAAAGAATGGGCGTGATGAAAATGACGCGGAATTTTCGAGAATGGGTGAAGGAACAATTTTAAGGATTTAGTACTGTATCGGCATCGCTTTTAATTTCAGTTAGTATTTTCAGTGGAAGTCTGAAGCCGATCGCTAAATTAATCGTTACATTATTTTAGTTTTTATAGTGGTAATTGAATCAAGGCTTGAAAACGTTCATCTTCGCGGATACTATCAAAAGATGAGTCGGTTTTTGCCCATTCACGGCATTCATCAGGACTTAGATTAATTGCTTGTTGTAGATTTTCCAGCGCCTGCTCAATATTACCTTTAAGCGCATAATAGCAAGCTTTGTTGTAGAAAGGGCTTGGATAATCTGGTTTAATTTTCAGTGCTTGGTCGTAGGATGCGATCGCTTCTTCAGTGCGTCCTAAATTAGATAGCGCATTGCCGCGATTGTACCAAGCTTCGTGTAAATCTGGTTGAAATTTCAGTGCTTGGTCGTAGGATGTGATCGCTTCTTTGTAATCTTGTCCAGCAAGCTGCAAATCTCCCAGTTTAATTAGTAATTCTGCTTGGCTACTAGTTCTTTGATAATCTGCTGCAATTAATTCTTGAATTGCTAGTATTTCTTGAGTTCTTTCTTCTGGTGTTAGCGTGAGATATTTTTCATAGTCTCCATCCTGGAGTATACGTGATGATTCCTGCTTGAGAGTTTCTGCATCTATAGGAAAGTCAAACAACCCCGAACGCCAGTCAAAGAAGTCTGGAGCGCGTTGAATAAAATATTTAATAGCAAATAGAGGTAGGAAGAAAACAAAACAAATATTAAAGCTATCTCTAAAACGTTCTCGCTGTTGATTCAGGTTAATTAAAACAGGCGGTACACTCTTCCAACTATATGAATAAATATCTCTACTATTCCAGCCCGCCAATGCTTTAGACTCTTCATATTCATAAAATGAATGCTCTAAACCTGTAATAAACAAAATATCTATCTGTTTTTTGTTATCTAATTTGTCTATGATTTCATATAAATTAGTAACAGCTTGCTTTAATCGCAAAACCTCAATTTTTTTATTAGTAATTTCTTCTTTAACTTTGCCAATTAACTGCTCACCCTCAGCCGGAGAACAACGAGCAAATAACAAGCCAAAGCCTTCTGTAAAGTTAAGAGTACGGACTAAGGCTTGATATTCTTCATTTGGTTCTGTTGGTAAATCTTTATCCCAATCAGTCAGTTCCAGTTTCATCAAGCTGTGTCTCACTAAGGTTCAAATTATCAAAAGCACCCTGAAATTCTTTAATTCCTTTAATTAAAGGATGAATATCATACCAACATTGAATTTGTTCTTCCTTATCACGGTAGCGATATTCCAAAATACAGCGATTGAATAATAAGTTACGGTGTTGTTCATCATTTACTATTTGTTTAGAATGATAAACTTTGGCTAGTGCTTGCCATTCATCTTCATAAACTGTATTGCGGTAGGTAATTCTAGTTTCGCTAATTGACCTTTGTAAAGCTCTATTCGTAATCGGTAGATTATTAGTATATTTAATTGCTTCCTTCATTAATAATAGCAAATTCCGCACATGACCTCCACTCATTAAGCAGAGTTGCTGTAAAGCTTCTGGCTGCTCAAACATATTTCTGATAGAAAGGTTAGGGTCAATCTGACTCACCCGCTTTTGCAACAATTCCTGGACTTTATTAATTCCTCGTTGATAACTTTTATTTTCAGGAGTTTGCACCATAATCATTGGTAAAACTTGAGCATCACTACCATAGATATCTCGTAAATCTGTAGCGCGGTTAGAGAACACTAATGAAATCGGTACTGTATAAATTAGATGGCAATTTAAAGCTTTGAGTTGTTCGCTCCGGTCTCAAAAAATATGTTCGTGATTGCTGCGTCCATCTTCCTGGAGTATGGGTACAATCCGATCTAGATTATCAGCGATGACTACCAATTGAGAATATTCCGAAGGTAAGCGTTTTTTTGCATCTTCAATAAATTGATTCAAAGCCAAAATCAAAGTTTGGGTGTGCGGGTTAACTCGTTCGCGGATTTTGTGGCGGAGACTGGGTTCGGTTCTCATTTTGGCTGTGATTTTGGCAAAAAGAGGAATTTCCTTCTCTACCTCCAGACCTTCTAAAGATACGTCAGGTAGCAAATCTTTTAAATCATGCAAGCGGTTTCTCAACCATGACACCAAAGGTTCAGGATTAGCGTTATCTTTTAATGCTTCTAATAAACGTCGTGTACAAGCAAGGAGAATATCTGTATATTGGGCATCTTCTGGCTCAATATCTTGTTCATCGGCGGCAAAATAGACAACAAAACAACCTTGCTCGTTTAAATATTTCAGAAGACGCAGCAATTCTGTTGATTTGCCTGCACCACGATGACCAGCATAAAGTTGACAAGTATTTCTGTCTGACAACAAAATCTCTCTACCCACCTCTACCAAAATGTCGCCATCTCCTCGCACCTCCTGACAATCGACATAAACCGGATCTCCTGCGGGCAAAGGTCGAAATGGGTCAAAAGCGTTGTATATCTTTTTTAAAGTTGCAAAATCCTGAGCCATAGGTAGAATTTACTAGTTTAGTGCGATAATAACGCAAGTTTACATGGGGATTGAGTAATCAGCAGCCCTAAAATTCATTAATGAAGCTCAAAGACTCATTCACGAGTATCAAAGACTCATTAATGAAGCTCAAAGACTCATTCACGAGTATCAAAGACTCATTAATGAGTAAAAAAGACTCATTAATGAAGCTCAAAGAGTCATTCACGAGTATCAAAGACTCATTAATGAAGCTCGAAGACTCATTAATGAGTAAAAAAGACTCGGCGACGAGTATCAAAGACTCATTCACGAGTAAAAAAGACTCGTTGGCAAGTATCAAAGACTCATTAACAAAGACACTAACAGGGAAGGAAAAAATCTTTACTTGTTTGTCATTACACAAGAAAAGCCGGAGTTAAAGTTTTTCGCCACCGATTTACCAATTTTTGCAATTCCCCCGACAACCAGCCATCAAACTGGGGATATACTGGTAAACGCGGCACCAATTCCCACCCCGCAGGCTGTAAAATTTCTCTCAATGCCTGTTCCTGAACATGAGGATAATCGGGATTCACCTCATCTTTTGGCCCAATTCCACCTAAATCTCGCGCACCAGCTTCGATACAAGCAAGTAACCATCGGTCATCTTTAACTAAATTCGGCGGAATTTGAATCGTAATATCTGGCGGTAAAATCTGACGCGCCCTGAAAATGACTTCTGGTAACTGATGGGGGTCAAAAGGTGGTGCATCAAAGGTTTGTTGATATCCTGGACTATGGGGTTGCAGGATGACTTCTTGAATGTGGTGATAACGTTGATGCAGTTGAGATATAGCTGTTAATGTTTCCCACCAATCATCTACAGCTTCTCCAATTCCCAACAGTAACCCAGTTGTAAAGGGAATCTGCAACTCTCCCGCCCATTGCAATTGCTGTAAACGAACTTCTGGTAATTTACTCGGTGCGTGCCGATGTACACTATTTAACAATGTTGGTGTTAACTGTTCCAACATCAGCCCCATCGAAACATTCACACGCTTGAGCTTTTGCATTTCTTCAAAACTCAGTGGCCCCGCATTCGTGTGTGGTAAAAACCCCATTGAAAGCGCTAATTCACACAAATCATAAATCCGCCCAAACCACGCCTGACGTCTCGGCGAATGGGGATGCACTTCACCGCTGAGTATGAGGATTTCACAGACTTTTTCGCTTTGAAGTGGTTTTAAAATACTTTCTGCATCTGAAAGACTCATCCAGGGACTTTTACCCGGTTCACTGCGAAAGTTACAGTAACTACAGCGATTGAAGCACTCGTAAGTGGGAACAATTGTATAAGCAGGGCTATAGGTGACAAAACGAGAATTATTAATTGGCATAAGCAGGATAATCTAACTATATAGATTACCATGTGACTCTTGTTGCCATAATATTAGATAAACGATAACTATTTTGTTTTATAAATTTCTGGTAACTGCCACCAAGTAGCATGGGGATACTCGTGATGTTCCTCATGGTAGCCAAAATGATAGCAGGTGATAAATGACCACCAAATTGGACGGCTAATTGTTTGGGCACGATGAGGCTGAATATAACCTCCTATGGGTTCGCTATGAGGTAGAAAAGTACCAAAATAAAATAATTGGAATGAACTTAAAACCGAGGGAATCACCCAAAAGGTTGTTAGATTATCGTGGGGTATATGAAGGATGTAATTAGCAAAGTGATAGATAAGAGTCAGAGCAATTATTTGTCCCCAACTCCAGTAACCCTTCATAAAATAAAAATACCAAGCAAAGAAATTTTTGTATTTACCATTATGAAAATCTGGGTCTATTTGACTTGCTGGATTGTGGTGATGCACCCAATGTTTTTTCAATAATTTTTTATATGGTAAAAGACCATAAAGAGATAGGGTTAATGTCCCAATAAAATGATTAATCTTGGTGTTCTGGGGAAACACTACCCCATGCATAGCATCATGTGATGTAATAAATAATCCCGTATATAGAAATGTTTGCCATAAGATAACAGGCGATAACATCCACAATTTAAAATTGGAGATGTCAATGGAAAGTAATAAACTCAGGCTAATTATCCATAGGCTAACAATGACAATAGCAATGAAAAGTCCCTTAAATTGAGATTTACTTTTCACTACTGGGGTCAGTTGTGTTTGATGACTGGGTACTTGTTCTAATTGAATCACGCTTTTACTTTGCCTAGTATTCAGGTAAAAATTCCTAAAATATAGTCACCACAAAAAATACTAACCAGCAGCCAGAAAACTCTTTTAGCGGTTAGTGTTTCGCATTGGACAGTGCCAATACTTGAAAATGTTTATAAATATTAAGATACTTTAACTAGTATTACACATACAAGCCGATACCAACAAATATTTTTGGTTGAGAAGTTGGAAAATCTAAGTTATTACACTGAAAAAATCAGTATATATAAAAACTAGTATTTATCCTATAGTACTTTCTAAATAGCTAAAGCTGGCGAAAAGGATGCAACACATTTTGCTATCATGATTCGCATTCCCGTTTAGTCACATAGTGGCGATAGCGAAACATTGCTTCTAGTTGCACTTGCACTAACCAACCACTGACAAATTCAACTGTACCTCCGCCAGGCATAGAGAAGGAAATAGCATCAGTTAGCCTAGTTTTGCCATTTTCTGGTTCAAATTCATGTCGATGTACCCAAGATTCAAAAGGACCAGATATCTGTTCGTCGGCAAACAGGTGATATTTTTCACATTCAGTATGACGCGCTAACCAAGTTAAGGGTAATGGGCCGAGAAACAGACGAAATTCGGTGATAGCGCCCACGTTCAGCCCCCCTTCACGACGAACCACTTGAACTGGCTGCCAAGGTGGATTCAGCAGTTGCAAAATATCTGGCCTTTCGTGAAATTTCCAAACTACTTCTGGTAGGGCATTAATTACTGAGGAATGTTTAAAGTGCAGCATGGAAAGAAAAACCTAAAATTCAACTTTCGGATTCGGTATCAATCTCGATATCTAGAGTATCTTCATCAACCCGGACATACAAAATATTTGGGTTACAGCAAACTTGACAATCTTCAATATAAGATTGTTGTCCTCCAGCACTCAAATCAATAAAAGTTAAGTTCGGTTCGCCGCAATAGGCGCAGTAATACTCAGCTGTGTTTTGCATCAAGTTTTCAGCTATGAATTCAATGGCTGTAATTCCTTTGAGGATGGGTTGATATAACTCTTAGCATCAGCCAAATGCTTTAGTAGTGTAGACTGTGGCAGAGGCCCTTGCAAGTGGCTCCAGGGTAATACTTGCTCTGTTGACCACTCGGCGTGGACGTAGAAATCTAAATCGGGGATTTGTCCTTTGAGTTGTTTGAAAGCCCGTTTATAGCTACCTAAGGAGTCACCAAAGTGACGAGTAAGTTGAAGAAGTTGGGACACTCTGCGATCGCCTCTGGATAACAAAGCTTGTATAATCGACCAATTATAGCTTTCTGGGCGAAACTCTATCCCCTGCGGTTTTAGCTGTTTTTGCAAAAACTGCAACCGCTTTTCTGCTTGGCGATTCACCCCAAACCATTGAAACGGTGTGTGGGCTTTGGGTACAAAGGTGCTGCATCCAAATGTTAAGCGCAATCCCGGTGCAGCTTTTTTAATACTACGCATCATCGCCACGGTTTGCTCTAAATCCTCTAGTTCCTCACCAGGAATTCCTGCCATTCCGTAGAGTTTCAAGCTTTTCAATCCGCCAGCTTTGGCATTTATCGCTGCTTGGATAATTTCATCGTTATGCAGCTTTTTGTTGACGATTTGCCGGATTTTCTCAGAACCACTTTCTACTGCAATGGTAAGCGATCGCGTGTCTCGTTTCGTCAAAGTTTCTGCTAACTGCACTGTTACAGTATTGGTTCGCACTGAGGCAATACTGAGACGGACATCATCATACTTTGGCTGACTAATATAATTTAGCAAAGTCTCAAATTCTGGATGCTGAGTTACTGAAGCCCCCAATAATCCTAGCCGATTTGTAACTTCTAAACCTTTTGCGATCGCTGGAATTAATGAACTTTCAAGACTAGCTGTTCTAAAAGGCAGTGTGAGATAACTCGCCAAACAAAAGCGGCACATTTCTGGACAACTTCTCACCACTTCCACCATGTAAATATTTTCCCATGCAGCTTTTTTGGTGACTACAGTCGAAGCCGATAGAGTATTTCCCCGATAAGTCTGCTTTTGCACCACTGCGGGAACTTCTGGAGAAATTGGTTTAATTGACTTTATTGCACCATCTATTGCGTGATATTCCACTTGATATAAACTGGGAATATAAATTCCTGGGACTTGTGCAAGTCTTTTTAGTTTAGTTTGTCTAGAAGCATTTCTTACTTCTTTGTAAGCCTCAATGAAATTTCCCAGTAGGTTTTCGCCATCCCCCAATAAAATTACATCAAAAAAATCTGCATAAGGTTCGGGATTCGCTGTGAGAACGGGCCCACCACCAAAAATTATCGGATGATAATCATCACGAGAAGTTGCCAAAATGGGAATTTCTAAAGATTCCAGCAAATTTAAAATATTCACATAATCCAGTTCCCAGGAAATAGAAAATCCCACAATTTCCGGTGTTCTGGGGAGTTGTTCGTGAGTATCTGTAAACAGGCGACTCACCTGCACATCATCACGCATTGCCAAAGTTGCCCAAACTACCTGATAGCCGAGGCTAGTGATACCTACGCTGTACTCATTGGGAAAGGCAAAAATGATGGCGATAGCGTCGGTGTCTGGGGTGGCGGGAGTGAAAAGGAGGCGTTCAGAGTCAAATACAGATAATGTCACAGGTGTTTCTTAGGGGTGTTTGAATAATGCAGTCTCATAGAATTCGCGGCTACATAGGCAAAACCCACGTAGGCTGACGAGAGTTTGTGTAGCCGCGATTTATAGCCGCTAGGGCTTCTTTATCTATATTTAATTTTAAGCCATAGAATTATCAAGTTAAAAAACAATGTCACGCTATTAGCAAGAATAATTGGCAGGGCTTGTAGATAAATTCCGTAGATTAACCACAAAAAAACACCAATTATGAATGTGATCAGTGTAACCATAGAAACATCTTTTGCTGATTTTGTTTGCCATGTTTTAAACATCTGTGGCAAAAAAGAGATTGTGGTTATTGTGGCAGCCGCTAATCCTAAAATTGTCAGAAAATCCATGCGATGCAACCAGATCAATTCATTTGTATTGTAACGTCAGAATAGCACTTACATTAGATAAAATTTTTCCGAGTTTACCTTTCGCTTTTCTGATATTGTTTTAATTTTTGATTTATCTCTTGTTAGATGAACCTTGGTATTTAGGAGCTTGGTACTTTGCCTTCAGAGCAAAAAAATGCCTCTCCAATTCCACCTTATGAACAAGAGCAACTGTCCCACCAAGCCCATTATTTTTTAGCCATTCAATCTCTGAATTTTTTAGTGGATTTTGTGAGTTAAACTTCCAAATAATTGGATACAGAATAATATAAATATTTTTGAAAGCTCCCAAAAATTTAGGAACTTGATACTGAGATTTGAGAGAGCAAAACTCATTTTCTAGTTTTCTAAGTTCTTCTAACTTATATTGCTGTTGGTAAACGATTTCAACTGTTTCAAAAAGTTCTTGCTCTGTTAACCAAGAGAACTCTAATTCAGTTAGCTCAATTCCTAAGTCAACTTTTCGCGAAATGAGATACAACAAACTCACAGGTGATGAATCGTTATATTTAGTTGCTTGGTACTTGGACTTTAGGCAAGTAAAGTGTTTTAAGCGATTTTGCGCCTCTTTATCCATGTTGCTAGTAGATGCGATCGCACTTAGTTAAATGTATTATATACAACTATAATAACATCAGTAAAGAACGGCGAGTCAGATACCCACCGTTCTTACTTGGGGTGCAAGATGTCAGTTGAAGTCGCCTGAAATTCGTCGCACTGATCTGGGCTAACAGAAGATCAGGAATTAAAATCTTAGCAAGAGGCACAATAGTAGCTGGAACTATTTTCAAAACATATCGTTAAAAATTCCGTTGCCTGAAAGCTAGGGAATGTCGAAACCCCAAAAAATTACATGAATGCTAAAGACTTCTTAAATCAAGGATTAAACCACAGTTCGCAAGGGGATTATCAAGGAGCGATCGCAGCTTACACCCAAGCAATCAAGCTCAACCCTAACTATGCTGAAGCTTACCATAATCGAGGGCTTATTTTAAGTGGTCAACTCAAAGATTATCGCAGTGCGATCGCAGATTTTAATCGCGCAGTAGAAATCAATCCCAATTTTGCCACAGCCTACTATCACCGAGGTAATGCTCGTTACTTTTTAGCCGATTATGAAGGAGCGATCACTGATCATAACCAAGCATTACAAATCGATCCCAATTTAGCCCAACCTTACCACAGTCGGGGTAATGCTTACTTTGCATTAGAAGACTACGACAAAGCGATCGCTGATTATATCCAAACAATAGAAACTAGTACCCAGTTAGCTGATAATATCAATATTGATATTGCCAATGCCTATCATAATCGGGGTGTAGCTCATTTTGAAAAGGGTAATCATCAAGGAGCGATCGCTGATTTTCAGCAAGCTTTACAGTGGCATCCCCATTTTGCCGCAGCTTACAGTAATCGGGGTAATATTCATCATATTTTAGGAAATTATCACGAAGCGATCGCGGATCATGACCGAGCATTACAATTAGATCCCAACTTAGCCGAGGCTTATCATAACCGAGGTAATGCCCATTACGCTTTAGCAGATTATCAAAGTGCGATCGCTTCTTACAACCGCGCCCTAGAAATCAATCCCATGTTTGCCGGAGCATACTATAATCGGGGTCTGGTTCTTGCTCATCTCAAAGAATATCACCGAGCAATTGAGGATTTTAACCAAGCATTAAAGCTAAATCCTGATGATCTGCAAGCTTATTGTGAGCGGGGTCTTGTCCGTAGTACTCTTGAGGATTATGAGGGTGCGATCGCAGATTATGACCAAGCGTTACAAGAAAATCCGACTCTAGCTTTAGTATACGGCTTTCGCGCGAATGCTCGTCGCCGACTGGGAGATTATCAAGGTGCAATTGAAGATAGCAATCGCCTATTACAACTCAATCCTAATTTAGCTGAAGGATATTGCGATCGCGCGGCGGCTCGTCGTTCTCTAGCAGATCATAAAGGAGCAATTAAAGATTACGATCAGGCATTAGAGATTAATGATAACTTAGCCGCAGCTTATTATGGTCGGGGTATTGCCCGTGAAGCCCTGCAAGACTTACAGGGAGCAATTAACGATAACACCCAAGCAATAGAACTTGTGCCTGAATTTTCTCAAGCGTACTGCAATCGAGGAAATGCTCGTCGTCTTTTGGGGGATGAACACGGAGCGATCACAGATTATAATCAAGCATTGCAAATTAATCCTGATTTAATTGAAGCATATTACAACCGAGGTTCAACCCACTATGCTTTAGAAGAATATGAAAGTGCGATCGCAGATTACACCCAAGCTTTGGAAATTAATCCCCAATCTGCTGCATTTTACAGCGATCGCGCTAATGCTCGCTATGCCTTAGAAGATTTTCAAGGGGCAATAGAAGATTACAGTCGAGCGATCGCGAGCGACCCCAGTTTTGCTGAAGACTGGTACAATCGGGGTCGTAGCCGTTCTTTATTAAAAGACTTACAAGGAGCGCTTGCAGATTTAAACCAAGCCTTAAAGCGTCAGCCTAATTGGGCTTCAGCTTACATCCTTCGGGCAGATGTATACCAAAATCTCGGAGACTCTCAAGGAGCAATTGCCGATTTCCAGAAATCCGCTGACTTATATTACCAAGAAGGAAATATCCAGTATTATCAACAAATTATTCAGCTAATTGAACAGCTTCAATGAAGAAATTGGATATTGGGCATTGGGCATTGTCACGCTGAAATAAATGAATTTCCAGATTTTGAATTGATTGTTAAGTTTGATGTAATAATCCGATGTAAATGATGATTGCGTGCGCCACGCCAATTGTACACCACTAGCACCACCACCCACGATCGCAATGCTAATTAGTTCTTAAGGATTTTTACCTACAGCTTCAATTAGTTCATACCAATGTTCCAATAGCTGCGATCTCATATTCTGCTGCACCTGATACAGACACTGTGGCCGGAGTTCTGCCAATATCAATAGACAGTACATCAAAATCTACCGCAAGTCCGTAGCACAAACAACTTTGTTATTTTCCAAGTCTAGGGCAACTACTCTGTTAATATACAACTGTGCTTGAGCAAAGTTCGCTAAAGGTCGCAAATCAATATGGCATTCATCGTAGCTGTTAAATCCAGCAATGTGTCCTGGTAGCATTCCAGAGTCGGCTGTCTTTTTATTTGCAGTAATCAACGTCAAACTTACTTTGGGTAACGTCTTCATTCCAAACATTCTCAGGACAATTGATGGCTGTGACTGCCACCAATCAGTACTAAGTCTTTAATTCTTGTATGTTGACAGTAATCATTAATTATTTTCATACTGTTAAAAATATTTCAAAAAATATTTCATCAACAAATAACAGTCGATTATCAAAAATATGTCTGGGGATACATGCTTTTCAGCAAAAATTTAACAAAATTCAGTATAATTTACAAAAACAACGTTTAAAAATAGCAATTGAACAATTAGGGAATAAGACAATAGAAACCAGTCTCGCTGTAATTAATGATTTAGAGCAAATTGCCCAAAATTATCCACAGTATCACTGGATAATCATGGAGATTCTTACTACTTTTGTCCGAGAAAATGCTCATTACACGCCCCAAAAGGAAGTAACAAGCAATATCGGGGCAAAAGTTCGTGCAGATATTCAAGCAGCCCTTACCGTTATCGCTAGAAGAGATGTAAGTAAATCGGCGGGAATAAATCAAACTATGTTAAGTAATGTCAAAAGATTGGGATTGGCTTTTAGTAGGGGCTTTAGCCCTGATGTTAGGGCTAAAGCCCTGACTAAAAACCGGGAATTCTTTATGTCGAGCTACTTAAATAAACACCCAGAAAATGAGCAACTTGATTTAAGTCACGTGGACATGAGAGGAGCAAACCTGAATAGGGCGAACCTAGAACAGACAAATCTCTATCAAGCTAATCTTGCTGGGGCTAATCTCAGAGAAGCTAATCTTGCTGGGGCAATTCTCAGTGCAGCTAACCTAGAAGGAGCTAACTTATATCTAGCCAACCTAGAAGGAGCAATCCTCAGTGCAGCTAACCTAAAAGGAGCTAACCTCTCTGGCGCTAACCTGCATTGTGCAAGCTTATATCTAGCTAGGTTGGACGGGGCAATTCTCGATGATGCCATACTTGATGGGGCAAATCTTAGGGAAGCAAAATTTTCTAAGTAAAATACTAGTACCGCAAGGTGTAAATTCAGCTACCATTTAAATTAACAAGACTTGGGACTTAACAACGGGCAAAATCCCCTTGTTAAAAGTAGTCAAACTTCCGCCACAGCTTACGATAGCAGTCCTAAATGATTCGTAAACTTCTTTCCTTCTTCTTTTGGCGCTCTTAGCGGCTTGGGGGCTTGGCGGTAGCCTGCGGCAAGCCGCTGCGCGTCTACGAGAATTTTTACAACTCAAATAAGATTGCTATAGTACGGTTTATCTACAATACGCTACGCGTTCGCCTCTGGTTTAGGTGGATAAGGCGAAATTCGTCATTCATAATTCGTAATTCTTGTACCACAAGCGTTTCATTGTTTTGGAATGGGTGGTTTATTTCTGCCGCAACGTATAAGTATATTCGATGTCATTCCTTAGTTCAATGAGTGTCTTGACACCTATTATAATTTTTTGCTAAATGCTATACTATTTTGCCCAAATATCTAAGTAATAATTCTAGGTTGTAAGGAAAATCTTTACCATGTCTTCTAAAAAGACAGACGCTCCGTTGAATTGGTTGATAACTATAACAGTTATATTTGGCTTCTCATTGACTGTAATTTTATTCGCGTTGTCCAGTATTAAGGAGTTGTCAATTCAGGAAAAAATCCAATATAGAAATCAAGCATTAACAACTACTGCAATAGTTTTTCTAACATCGGCAGCAATATTTAATACTTATTATGCATCAAAGCGTGCCCAAGCAATGCAGAAAAATGCGATCGCAGCTGAGAAAAACCTGGAAATTGGCATTCAGAATGCCAAAATCAATCAAGACAGATTGATTTCAGAACGCTTTATGGGGGCAATTGCCCAGCTTGGTCATGATAAGATTGAAACCCGAACAGGTGCAATTTATGCATTAGAAAGAGTTGCTCAGGATTTTCCTACTGAACACTGGACAATCATGGAAATCCTCACTGCCTTTGTGCGAGAGAATGTACATATCCAGCAGGTGAGGGTAGAGCAACAAAAGCCAGAATATTCACCAGCAGATTACTCAGGTAGGCGTAGAAGTGGGTCGCGTCCGACTCAGCAGTTGGAGCAAAACCTGCATGAAGAATTGCCAAACATCCGCACTGATATTCAAGCAGCCCTAACTGTTATCGGCAGGCGTAATTTACTCGAAGACCCAAAAGATCAGAAACTTGATTTACGCAATATCGACATCAGACGAGCAGACCTGCTAGGAGTTAATCTCCAACAAGCAGACTTACGTGGTTCTGACTTGAGTGGGGCTGACCTGCGTGGAGCCGACTTGAGTGAGGCTGACCTGAATGGCGCTAAACTCGTTAGGTCTATTCTTTATGAAACTAAATTACAAAAAGCTAGCCTATGTGGAGCAAACCTTTGTTGGGCTAATCTCAACCGCGCTAATCTTTGTGGGGCAAACATGCGTTCAGCCAACCTCTGTGGCGCAAGTCTGCGTATAGCTAATCTGCAAGGAGCAAACCTCTATAAAGCTAACTTGCAACAAGCAACCTTAAAAATGGCCAATCTCTCTGGAGCAAAGTTGTTTCTCGCTAACTTGCAAGGAGCAAAACTGGGTAAAGCCAATTTGCAGATGACGGGTTTAATTGGTGCTAACCTTTCAGGGGCTAACTTAAATGGGGCCAACCTTTCAGGGGCTAACTTGAATGCAGCCAAACTCCACCAAACGGAAGTCTATTTTGCCAACCTCTCAGAAGCCAGCTTAACGGAAGCTGACCTGCATCAAGCAAACCTCATCGGAGCAAACTTGTATAGGGCAACCTTTTATCAAGCTAACCTGACTCAGGCAAATCTGATGGGAGCTAACTTCTCAGAAGCTAACCTCAGTGATGTCAAACTGGAAGGGACAATTTTAACAGGGGCTAAAAACTTAGAGTTGCAGCAGATTAGAAAGGCACTTGGCGATCGCACTACTCGTCTACCTGATTATATAGAAGTACCGACAGATTGGCGGCAGTCTGGTTAAGTTATCGCAGCATCATTAGTTATTTGGGCGCATTCTACCGTTTTCACAAAATACTAATATAGTTTCTACTATCAGCTTGCCTTTACTGGAATTTGAATTACAAGCTGCGTTCCCTGTCCCGAAGTTGAATAGCACTCCAATGTTCCGCCGTGTTTGACCGTGATAATTTGGTAGCTAATAGACAATCCCAGCCCCGTCCCTCTACCCACAGGTTTTGTCGTATAGAACGGATCAAAGATGTGTTGTTTCACAGATTCAGACATTCCTGAACCGTTATCTGCAATTACAATTTTTACCTGATTTTGGGTGTTGATATCGGTTGAAATTGTGATTTGGCTAAAATTCTTTGACATCTGTTGATGGCTGCGATCGCAATTGTATTCCTCTAGCGCGTCAATTGCATTTGCCAGAATATTCATAAACACCTGATTGAGTTGACCTGCATAACATTCCACTAACGGCAGATCGCCATAGTGTTTGACTACATGAATTTCTGGGCATTCTGGTCTAGCTTTCAGGCGATGTTGCAGAATCATTAGCGTACTATCAATCCCAGCATGAACGTTAACAGGCTTTAGTTCTGCTTCATCCATACGAGAAAATGTGCGGAGCGATTGAACAATATCACTAATTCGCGTCGTTCCCACTTTCATAGAAGCAAGCATTTTAGGTAAATCTTCTGCTAAAAATTCTAAGTCAATCTCCTGAATCATTTCTTGAATTCCGGGACTTGTTTGAGGATACTCCTGTTCATACATCTTAAGCAAAGCCACTAGAGCAATTACATACTCATCTAGATAAGTCACATTCGCATGAATAAAATTGACTGGATTATTAATTTCGTGAGCAATTCCCGCCACCAACTGTCCTAAGCTCGACATCTTTTCTGTCTGTACCAATTGGGATTGAGTTTTTAAGAGAGTCTCTAGCGTCTCTTGCAATTCTTGAGTTCGTTCTTCAACTCGATGTTCCAGCGTATCATGAGCTTCCTGGATCGGTTGAGCGATCGCCCGACTTAGCAGCCATGCCAGTGTCAGTGATGCGCCCAATCCCACTATAATGCTGATTATAGCCGCAAATTGGCTTTGCTTTGCTGCCTTATTGCCAGATTCCTGAATTTGAACTGCAAAATCTTGATTGTTTTTGAGCAGATTTTGTAATGAAGTATTAGCTTTTTGATAAAGTAATTCTCTAGTTGGTCTACTGGACTCCAATTGAGTGTAGAGAGCTAAAGCAGACTCAACGCGCTTTACTTGAGGCAAATTCTGTTGCTGCCGATGTCCCAGTTTTGCTTGCATTAACTCCGGTTGAGAAATATTAAACTCATAGAACTTTCGCTCCAAACTCATAAATTCCTGGTGGGCTTGCTTCCAGACTTTCCAATTTTGGATGAACTGTTCTGATAACTGTTGCTCTGCTGCGTTGTTGATCGGCGTATTCAAAGCTTGCTGCGTATTCAACGCTTGTTCCCATCCCTGATCAATTTGTTTCCAGGCTTTGTCAATCCGCACCAAAGTCAACTGCCGCTGTTGTTTTGTCAAGGTCTGGTTAAGTAATAGCCGTTCGGAGGACTCAATTTGAATTTGTCCATCACTGATTTTCCACAAGCCATCCATACTGGGTAAATCGTTGTTAGCCAGCTCGTCGATATAGCTTGATAGCTTTGAAATACTGCTATACGAACCTACACTCATTATCAGAATGATTGCAGTAATAACTCCAAAAGAACCAAAAAGTTTTAGCTGCAAATTTAGTTTGGAAAACATAGCACCTTTACTTAGATATGACGATGCTAAATACAGCATTCGCTGTTTTTTAGGATTCCCCAAACATCTGGCGATCGCACAACAATATTACCCGAAAATCTTCAACTACCCAAACATTGGAAAGCTTAAGTTTCACCCTCTTAGGACTTACGCACACTCTACTAATTCTTCTCTTCGAGACGCTTTGCGTTTGCGTAGCGTTCCGAAGGAAAGGCGCTCTTGGCGTCTTCTCTTCGAGACGCTGCGCGATGGCGGTTCGAGAAATTAAGCTTTTTATTTAGCAATTGTTTGCGTAAATCCTGCCTTTGAACCTCAACGTCGAGCCTTTGAACCTCAAACGTGACCTTTTTAAGATATAAGATTGGCTAGAGTGACTGCAAAACCTAACTTACTGGTATAACCTGATAAATATTCCCTAAGCGAGAGATAAACAATAGGACACCTGTCTTATCTTAGTAATTCTATGGGAATAGGAAAAGGAGATGTCTGTAACAAAAGGATTAAAAAGTTTAGATTTAATTCGGGAGCTTCGGCAGCAACTCAATCTTTCTCAAAAACAGTTTGCTGCTAAATTAGGAGTTTCATTCAAAACAGTCAATCGCTGGCAGAATGGGCATACAGTGCCTTCACAGATAGCATTAAAATTAATAGAAGAAATGTTACGGAAGATGGGTGAACCTGGTAAAAGTCTGCTAAACCAGTATTTTCCAGAAGCAGAGTAGGGTTATGACTCATAAAGTGAGGGCATCTAAACCTAAAGACATCTTTGCTAGCAGTACAAATAAGGGCGCAATCATTCGGGAGCAACTGCTGCACTATACTATTGCTTTGCTATCCGTAGCCTTAGGACTGGGAGTAACACTGCTGCTCCGTCCATATCTGAGCGCAACGCCTTCTGCACTATTTTTTGCAGCAGTGATGGTGAGTGCCTGGTACGGGGGTTTCGCACCAGGACTACTGGCAACTGTTTTGTCTACTTCGATAGTTAACTACTTGTTTCTTCAGCCGCTCTATCCGCTGTACATTACACATCGGGACATTTTAGTCCGGCTGACCGTGTTCATGATGACAGCAGGGTTAATCATCTGGCTCAACGAATCACGCCGCACAGCCCAAAGGAAAGCTGAAGCGAACCTTAAGTCCCTACGCCAAAGTGAGTCAAGGTTTGGTCGCTTAGTAGAGTCCAATATCATTGGAATCATTATGGCTGATGTGAACGGCTCGATCATTGAAGCTAATGATGCCTTTCTCCAAATGGTTAATTATACACGCGAGGATCTGCGCTCTGGTCGAATCCGCTTGGGCGAGATTACCCCACCTCAAGGTATTGGGGTGAGTGAGCGATCAATTCAAGAACTAAGAATTGCCGGGAGTTGTAAGCCTTTTGAGCAGGAATACATCCGTAAAGACGGCTCTCTAATTCCTGCCTTACTTGGCTTTGTCAAGCAGGAAGAGACTATCATTGGTTTTGTTCTTGACTTGAGCGAAGACAAGCCGCGCTACGCGATCGCAACCAGGTAGAAGCAGCGTTGCGTGAAAGTGAAGCCCGCTTTCGCCAGATGGCAGACACCGCTCCCGTACTGCTATGGATGTCTGGCACTGACAAACTTTGTTATTACTTTAATAAACCCTGGCTAGATTTTACCGGGCGGACTCTGAAGCAAGAGATGGGCAATGGGTGGGCTGAAGGTGTTCATCCTGATGATTTTCAGCGTTGCTTAGATACATACATCAATGCCTTTGATGCCCGACAAAGTTTTAAAATGGAATATCGCCTCAAACACTTTGATGGCAAAGACCGTTGGGTTTTGGATACTGGTATACCATACTTGGCACCAACTGGGGAATTTATCGGCTATATTGGCTCCTGTGTTGATATCCACGATCGTAAAGTTGCCGAAGCCGCTCTGGAACAACTGAACGAAATGCTAGAGCAACGGATTCAAGAGCGCACCCTCCAACTTGAAGCCGCGAATAAGGAACTCGAATCCTTCTCCTATTCAGTCTCTCACGACTTGCGAGCACCGCTTCGCCACATCGCCGGATTTATAGAATTGCTTCAAAAGCGGCATAGCTCAACAAGCACGTTAGATGAAACGAGTCAGCGCTATTTAAGAATAATTACCGAAACTGCCAAACAGGCAGGAATACTAATCGATGAGTTGCTCACATTTTCCCGCATGGGGCGCAGCGAGATGCGCTACATCAATCTCAATATGGAGCAGTTAGTGCAAGAGATAAAGCGCGATTTGGTCAACCAAACCCCAGGACGCATAATTAATTGGCACATAGAGTCAGTGCCAGAAGTACAAGGCGACCCCTCCATGCTGCGGCTCGTCCTTCGCAACCTCATAGGCAATGCCGTAAAATATACCCAGACTCGAAACCCAGCAGAAATTACTATTGGAAGTACTGAGAATGAAGACGAAGTTGTCTTTTTTATAGAAGATAACGGCGTAGGCTTTAATATGCAATATGTTCACAAGCTATTTGGAGTATTTCAACGTCTACATAGCGACCAAGAATTTGAAGGTACAGGTGTTGGATTGGCAAACGTGCAACGCATTATTCATCGACATAATGGCCAAGTCTGGGCAGAGGCTGTAGTTGACAGTGGAGCCACCTTCTATTTCTCACTACCTAAACTCGCGAAGAAGGAGGGCGAATGAAAGAACTCAAGCGAATTCTACTGATTGAAGACAGTGCTAACGATGCAGAGTTAATATTGGCCGCCTTGTCAGAAAATCATCTCGCCAACGAAGTAGTGGTAGTGCGTGATGGAGAGGAAGCACTAGATTATCTCTATCGCCGGGGGCTGTTTCGGTTGCGAATGGAGGGGCATCCTATTGTAGTGCTGCTCGATTTGAAACTGCCTAAAATCGATGGACTAGAAGTACTGGCACAATTAAAATTTGACCCAATAATGCGAGTGATTCCGATCGTGGTACTAACTTCTTCCCGTGAGGAGCCAGACTTAGTTCGATGCTACGAGTTAGGTGTAAATGCGTATGTCGTCAAACCTGTAGATTACCATGAATTTGCCGATGCTATCAAGGGTCTGGGACTATTTTGGGCAGTGATTAATCAGCCACCCGTTGGTGCTCTACCTTCTGCACCTCATCGTCAACAGGAGATTAAATGATGAATGTCCTGCGTTTTCTGCTTTTGGAAGATAGTCCCTTAGATGCAGAGCTTGTCCAAGCGATGTTAACTGAAGGGGAAATTAATTGCGAACTGATCAGAGTTGAAATCGGTGCTGATTTCCTGACTGCTCTGGAAACAGAGGATTTCGATTTAATTCTTGCCGATCATGCCTTGCCTTCTTTTGATGGAATTTCTGCTCTAGAAATTGCCCGAAATCAGTGTCCAGAGGTTCCTTTTATCTTTGTCTCTGCCGCATTGGGCGAAGAATTAGCGATCGAAGCCTTGAAGAACGGTGCAACGGATTATGTATTAAAGCAACGACTAGGGCGGTTAGTTCCCTCGGTGCAACGGGCATTGCGGGAAGCTAAGGAGCGGCGGGAGCGCCGCTGAGGAATTGCTACAGAAGAGTGAAGCCAAGTATCGCAGAATTGTTGATACCTCTTATGAGGGAATCTGGATGATTGACTCTCAATCACGAACTGAGTTTGTGAATCAACGGTTATCCGAGATGTTAGGTTACCCGGCTCAAGAGATGCTCGGTCGTTCCTTGTTTGATTTTATGGATCAAGCTAATGGGATAGCCGAAGAGATACTAAAGTGGCTAAAGGGAGAAGGGAGTGATTTAAAAGAAGGTCAATTGCGCTGCAAGGATGGTTCGTATATATGGACGCTGATTTCTGCTAGAGCTATTTTTAGTGAACAAAATGAGTTCTTGGGCGCGATCGCCATGCTAACTGATATCAGCGATCGCAAACGCACTGAATCAGAACGCGATCGCCTTTTGCAACTTGAGCAAACAGCCAGGGCAGAAGCAGAGGCTGCTAACCGGATAAAAGATGAGTTTTTGGCGGTACTTTCCCATGAATTGCGATCACCGCTGAATCCGATTCTCGGTTGGGCAAAACTGTTACAGAGCCGTAAATTTGATGAGACAGCGCTCCAAAAAGCCCTTGAAACCATTGAGCGCAATGCTAAATTACAAGCTGAACTAATTGATGACTTGCTCGATGTTTCTCGCATCCTTCAAGGCAAACTCAATCTCAAGATGATACCAGTCAATCTGGCATCCACGATTGAAGCAGCAATGGAGACAGTGCGTTTAGCAGCAGAGGCTAAAACTATTAAAATTGAGATCATGCTTGATCCGCAGGGGAAAGTTTTGGGTGATTCAGCCCGCTTACAGCAAGTTTTCTGGAACATTTTATCGAATGCCGTCAAATTTACACCGATTGGGGGACATGTAAATGTGCGATTGGAGTGTATCGACGCTCAAGCGCAGATTAGCGTCAGCGATACAGGTAAAGGCATTCACCCTGACTTTTTACTTTATGTGTTTGACTATTTCCGTCAGGGTGACAGTACAACAACTAGAAAGTTTGGTGGGCTAGGGTTAGGTTTAGCGATCGCTCGTTACTTGGTTGAGATGCACGGTGGAACGATTTCGGCCGAAAGTCTTGGGGAGGAGCAGGGAGCCATCTTCACAATTAGGTTACCGCTGCTCAAGAACAGTGCAACAATCGACGATGATCCGAATGCTGATTCCTCAACTGCCGTTTTTGCCTCCTCTCCCCTCATGGGTCTACAAGTCCTGATTGTGGATGACAATACTGATAGCCGCAACTTTTTCAGCTTTGTGCTGGAACAGTTTGGAGCGATGGTCACCGCAGTTGCATCAGCAGATGAAGCATTACAAGCGCTAACACAGTCAAAGCCAGATATCTTACTCAGCGATATTGGGATGCCAGAGATGAACGGCTATATGCTGATGCAAGAGGTGCGTACTCTGGAAGCAGAAGTAGGGGGAAAACAGATTCCAGCGATCGCTCTGACTGCTTATGCAGGCGAAATCAATCAGCAGCAAGCACTAAGAGCGGGGTTTCAACAGCACATCGTTAAACCTGTAGCACCAGAGGAATTGCTCATGGCGATTTCCAATTTAGTCAGATGTGTTTAGGTGCTTGTGAGAAATCTGAGTAATTAGATGAACCTCCTTAAAACGTTAACCCAACCGGATTAAATGCGATCGCGCACTGAAGTGATTGCTAGCAAATGGGTTGGTTAATTTAACAAACAATTTAGCAAAAAAACTTTCCGGAGTGAAATATATCACTAAAAATTATAAAAATATCAAATTTAAAGAGATTTTTTAGTGTTTGAAGTTTATTTATTTTTTCTGATAAAAAATGTTTTCTTTTCACTAAATTTTCTCTGATTGTGGGTGCTGTTACAAAGCATAATTTGGAAAACGTTTACTATACCTGAGTACTTTCAAAAAATAAAAGTAGTTCGTCAAGAACATAAGTCTCTTAATACTGGAGAGTAATATCATATCCACTAAATTACCTATAAGAAAAGAACCCCACCCTAACCCTATCCTTACAAAGGGGAGGGAATTAAATTTCCTGTCCCCCTTATAAAGGGGGGAATTCGACTTGTATGTACACCGCAGGCGGGGAGGTTAGCTCAAGCAGAAGTTAATCGTGTCATAGCAGCCATGAATCTGGCAAAAGTCAATCTGGAACAGTCCCAGGTGCGATCGCCCCAAAATGGACAGGTATTTGAGATCCACCCCCATCCTGGGGAATTAGTATCAAATGATGGCATTGCAGATATTGGACAAACCAGCCAGATGTATGTCATAACCGAAGTCTACGAAAGCGATATTGGCAAAGTACATTCAGACTGCGCTGTATGACAGTAACACCAGACTGCATCGCAGTTTGCAAGCAGACATTGTTTTAACCAGTCCCCAAGCCCGTAACTTGCCAAGCTTGTCTACATTTTCTCGTCGGCGACTTTATCAAGCAATGGATATACCAGGGGTAAGGTCGGCAGAACCAATGTATTTCAACAACACAATTTGGAAGAATCCCCAAACACATCGTGAGACGGGAGTATTAGTTATTGGCTTTAATCTGGACAAGCCAGCCTTTGATTTAACGGATGTTAACCAGCAATTGCAGAAAATTAAGCTGCCAGATACCGTTTTGTTTGATCGTGGTGCAAGAGGAGATTATCAAAAAGCGATCGCTCAAATTGACCAAGGTAAAACCCTAACCACCGAAATAGAACGGCGCACAATTACCATTAGCCGCTTATTCCGAGTCGGGGCTTCCTTTGGCGCAGATGGGAACCTGATTACTAGCGATCAAAACTTTTTGCGGCTATTTTCTGGGCGACAGTCAAGTAGTGTCTAGTCTAGGTTTGATTGTTCTTAAACCAGGCTATGACCCAAAAAGGTGGCAGCAATATTGAAAGCCTACCTGAGAGATGATGTCAGAGTATTAACCCATGCAGAATTTATTGAATTTGAGAACAACTTCTGGAGAACAAATTCCCCAATTGGGTTTATTTTCAGCCTGGGTGTATCGATGGGGTTTGTGGTAGGGGTGATTATCGTCTTATCAAGTCCTCTCCACCGATGTTAATGCCCATGTTCAGGAATACGCCACCTTCAAAGCAATGGAATATCGCAATTATTACCTGCTAGGTGTGGTGCTTGAAGAATCGTTGATATTGGCAGCTTGGCAGCACTGGGCTTCTTCCCCGGATTAGGAGTGTCCTTAGCACTTTACCAACTGACTCGCACAGCTACAAATTTGCCCATGTACATGACTGCGATTCGGGCATTGCAGGTATTAGTGCTGACTATCATTATGTGTGCAATTTCTGGTGCGATCGCCACCCGCAAACTCCAAGCCACCGACCCCGCTGATATGTTTTAAAAATGGGCATCAGAATAATTAACAATCCAAAATCCAAAATCCAAAATTGTTATGCTTCCCGTCATTTCCATCCGTAATCTCGACCACTACTTTGGTCACGGCTCACTCCGCAAGCAAGTTCTATCTAACATCAACTTAGAGATTAACGCCGGTGAAATCATTATTATGACCGGGCCCTCTGGTTCCGCAAAGACTACCTTGCTGACCTTAGTCGGTGGGTTGCGTTCTACCCAATTTGGTAGTTTGCAGGTGTTGAGACGCGAACTTTGTGGTGCTAGTGCAGAAGAACTAGTGCAGGCGCGACGCCGTAAGGGTTATATTTTCCAAGCACATAACTTGCATGGTAGTTTAACGGCACTCCAAAACGTCAAAATGGCTTTGGAATTGCACAAACATCTTAGGTTAAAAAAGATGCTAGCTAGGTCAGCCCAGATGCTAGAGCAGGTAGGATTAGGAAATCACCTGCATTACTATCCTGATAAACTGTCTGGGGGACAAAAACAAAGAGTAGCGTAGGCGTAGCCCGCCGCAGGCATCGCTCGCACCTTGGTCAGTCATCCTCAAATTATCTTAGCGGATGAACCCACCGCCGCCCTTGACAGTCAATCGGGACGAGATGTAGTCAATCTTATGCACAAACTGGCAAAAGAACAAGGCTGTACCATCTTGATGGTTACTCACGACAACCGCATCCTAGATATTGCTGATCGCATCGTTCACATGGAAGATGGTAAGCTCAAGTCAAAATTAAAACTATCAGCTTAGGCATCATGTAAAAATAAGTTGTACAAAATTTATTTGGAATAGCTTGCTAAATCTAGCTTATATATAAAATTTGTTCAGGTTATTTTTACACAAATCCTTGGAGGATGAGTCCTCTCCCTTTGGGAGACGATGCCGCGCAACCAGCGTCACCCGTTCGCTCTTAGCGTTCCCGCAGGGTAAGGCGGTTCGTTTAATAAAAATTAAGTGCATCTTCATAGCGAATTGGTATAAGTTCTGGAGTAATCCAGGCAAAGATCGTTGAAGCAGGAATCATGCCACTTCAAGTGGTGTGAGATTCAAAAGCGTTCATTACTCAAGCTCAGGACTCGTAACGTCGAGCTTTTTACTCCATTATTCCAGATCAAAACTCGAAACGAGGAAATTTTAGGTAAAGTCGCTGCTATTTTACATCCTATCTCAAAATTAGTTAAAAATGTTATAAGTATATAAACGGTAATTAGGGTAGGCAAACTGACGCCACAGTATACTAATTAAGTTTTAAAATCATTGACAATGTAATAGACCTTGGTTATTAAAGTTAATATCAATTCATTAAATTACACTTACGAATCATTCTCTCTTGTCTCCTACCCCTACCCCTGTACTGTCCATAAGTCCCTAGACGATTTCCCAACATCTATGGTTTTCAACAACATTTGCTTCAAACAGGAAACACTAATAGAAATAAGCTAGTCTATTTTCTAATCCAAGCAAGGTATTTTTTATAGCTCTATGATTACTGAGAATCACGCTAATGATTCAAACAATAAGTTGCTCAGTTTTGATGTCAAAAGTTTGACACCTAATCGCCGTGCAATAAATGTGTTAAAGGGAATATTTGCTGTTCTCCCTCTCACCTTGGCATTGCCTGTAGATGCTTTACAAGTAAAGGTGACTCCAACTAATCCTAAATTAGGAGATACGCTCTCAGTGGAGATTAATCTAGACCATCAAGAAAATGGTACAAATCCAACAGTAGCTAGTGGTAATAATACATACCCAGCTTTTGAAATTTCCCCCAATCGGTATCGGGCTTTTGTTCCCACAACTCCACTAGAAAAAGCTGGAACAAGGCCACTTCGGGTTGCAGGGGATGGTCAGGTGCAAAACTTGGCAGTGAATGTGCTTAATCGCAAATTTCCTATACAGCGCATAACTTTGCCACCTGGCAAAGCCGGAGTAGATGCCACAGAATATGAACTAAAACGGGTGGCAGCTTTCAAGGCACTACAAACACCACAAAAGTATTGGAATGGAGTATTTCTGAAGCCAAATGCTGGGCGGATGAGTACAAACTATGGTGTACGTCGCTACTATAATGGTACATTTGCAAAAGACTACTATCATCGTGGTCTTGACTACGCTGGTGCTGCCGGTTCACCCGTGATTGCACCAGCCGCTGGGCGAGTTGCTTTGGTAGGTAGGGCATCCCAAGGGTTTCGGGTTCACGGCAATGTAGTTGGCATTGACCACGGTCAAGGAGTAATCAGTATTTTCATGCACCTGAGTCGTATTAACGTTAAAGAAGGTGATTTTGTGAAAGCTGGTCAACTAATTGGTGCAGTGGGTTCCACAGGTGCTGCCACAGGCCCACATTTACACTGGGGTCTATATGTCAACGGACAATCTGTTGATCCAACACCTTGGCGAACTAAAGTCGTTAACTAGTAGAGGCAGAATTGATCGCGTCTGTGCATAATTTGTGTTTTTTTTGCTGAGAATTAGGCAAAAGAAATTGGATTGATACCCTCCTTACCTTGCTTGGCTAACATAAATGATGATCAGCGTTATGAGTATTGAAAAAATTGTAGAACAAGCTCTCCAAGATGGTTATTTAACACCAGCAATGGAAGCAGAAGTCGGTAGAATCTGCGACAATGCCTCGGAACTCTCAATTGAAGAGTATATGGCACTCGATCGGCTGATGGGAGCATTATTGACTGGTGAGGTAGTGGCGGTACCTCGGAAACAATTCATTAACGTCATGGAAGAATTGGTACTGACTGAAGCGATCGCCCGAGTCGCAGAAATTGAAGCCACCAGCGAAAGTTCTCTAGATGTCGGCGATATTGCTGCTTACGCTCTCAATCGGCTACCACCTTTGTATGCTACTACAGAAGAAGGTGCTACCTTCCAGCGCGAAACGGCTCGGGCACAACTGCAAGAATTAATTTCTCAGCAAGTAAGTGAGGCAATTAACCGTTACCTTGATCGACCCCATTTCTTCCCAGAACGGCAAGCCTTGGGTAAAAACACTGGCAATGAGGTTGTACGCCAAGTTAGTGCTTTACTCCAGACATACGCACCTAACTTTGAGCAAAAATTATAACTTTAAGAGTCATTAGTCATTTGTCAGGAGTTTTAGACAAAGGACAAAGGACTCTTAATCAATCATTCACGCACTAACACTGTTGTCCCTAAACTCACTTGCTCGTACAACAATCGGACATCAGAATTACGCATCCTTAGGCAGCCGTGGGATACAGCGGTTCCTACTAGCCCAATCTCCGGTGTGCCATGAAAGCCAATTTCATTCCTTCCATCTGACCAAAAACCAATCCATCTGTCTCCCAAGGGACTATCCGTACCAGCCTGAAATACTTTACCAGTGATCGGGTGACGCCAGATTGGATAGTGTCGCATGTGGATCACCTGGAAAGAACCTGTAGGCGTTTCCCAACCTTTCTTACCTACAGCAATTGGGTAGCTGGCTATGACCTCATCTCCTGCATATACATAGGTGCGGCGATCGCTTAAATCAACCATTACTTGCGTCTTGGCATCAGCCAGCCTATTAGATGGTATTTGTTCGGCTGAAGCCTGAGACCATAGAGCTTTTGGCCAACTATCCGCAACTGGATTTTGTCTTTCTGCTTGCGCCACCAGCCGCGTCTTAGTTGGTAGGTCGGTTGTTTCAGCTACATCATTCTTAATTATTTGAGGCTGAGTTTGAGGCTTAATAGCAGCAGACCTGAGTGTAGGTACTTTCGCTACATTCTTCTCAATTATTTTCGACTTAGTTTGAGGCTTAATAGCAGAGGACTTTGGTGTAAACGCCCTCTGAGGAGTTGAGCCTTGGGTAACTTCACCAACTGGCACAGATGCACCCAGCGCAATTTCCCCTAAACTCACTTGTGAAACATTCTTGTAGACTTTCTCTGAGCGGCTTCCCTTAGGATTGGTTAGGGTAGAATCTCGCCGCATCGAAGTAGATGCAGACTTCTCAGACTGCCCTTGGGCCATAGTAATGCGCCAATGGACAGCTAAAGATAAAAATGCTGTGCCAAAACAGAGCAACATTACCATCCGCCCTACAGATTCGTTTCTTACCATTGCCATCGCCTATTGTTTATCCCTGACATATCCAGCCGAGCAATTAGATGTGTTCATCATCCGATTATCAAAAATTTATCAATACTTATCATTTCCGATATAAATCTGCCAATACCTTTGGGCAAACTAAGACTATGCAAATTGTCCCAGCAGCAAAACTCCAAGTGACCAACCTCATTCCTCCAAAGTTCTGGGGGTTGTAAGCCAATATTCGGACTTTCTGGTGGAACTTTTGAAATGTAGCAATCAATCATTAATGGTGTAGGTGGGAGAAAAACCATGTTTGAAAAACTATTGCTAGCAGTCACAATTACATTTTCCCTTAATTTCTTTTTTCAAGTTCGTGTACCAGAGCAACAAAATGGTGCTACCTACGGTTCACAACCAGAACAATCAGCAACTATTCTGGTAATAAAATCAAAAAAATAAATCACCATTATAGTAACCACAGCAAGCCAACTTCCAGAAATTATTGCCTGAATTTTAAAGATATCAAGAAGTCAGAATTACAAAATTTTTATCTTCATCCTTATAACTAGATTTAATTATTTTTATCAAGCGTATATACCCAGTTGCTAAAATGACCTAAGTGTGCATATTGCTGCGCCTTTGTTAGTTGATGGGTACAAGGGCAACTATGCGAACAGTATAAGGAAAAAGTGGGTCTCCTTATTGCTATAAATGTATCCAAAATTGTATGCTTCAGTGTTCCAGTCATAAATCCGTCACCTTAGCATGGAACTTCTGTCCCATTAGCAGGTCTAATAGATAGGGATGATTTAGAGCCAGTACGATCTATGAGTCAGTCGATTACTGTATCCTGGTCAACGGTTGATGCAAAGTATCCAGAAGCATCAGTGCAAGTTGACAAACTCCCTAATCACGATTTAATTTTGCGCTGTCAAGCGGGACTGCGACCAGATCGTGCTGCGTTTGCAGAACTATTACGCCGCTATCAAAGTCAAGTTGATAAAGTTCTATACCACCTGGCTCCAGATTGGGCTGACAGAGCCGATTTGGCTCAAGAAGTTTGGATTCGAGTCTATCGGAATATTAACCGATTACAAGAGCCTGCTAAATTTCGGGGCTGGTTAAGCCGCATTGCCACCAACTTGTTTTATGATGAGTTGCGTAAACGCAAGCGGGTTATGAGTCCTTTGTCATTAGATGCTCCCCGCTTGTTAGACGACGGCGAGATGGATTGGGAAATCGCCGGCGATACCCCAGGTCCTGAAGAAGAACTTACAACTAGAGAATTTTACGAGCAATTGCGGGAAGCGATCGCGGATTTACCAGAAGTCTTTCGTACTACCATTGTCCTCAGAGAAATCGAAGGCATGGCATACGAAGAAATTGCTGAAATCACTGGAGTTTCATTAGGAACTGTGAAATCAAGAATTGCCAGAGCTAGATCGAGGCTGCAAGCTCACTTGCAGAATTATTTAGACTCCTAATTTACTGCATCTTGCCTCTGCCCAATGGCAGACTTTAAGCATTGATTAAGAATTATTACAAAGATGTAGATCGCCTCTGTCTTTAGGAGGAAAATTGGCTAATTTTTCCGAATTTCCGTCCAGTTTACCCGTGTTTGAATTGGTAATAATGTTAAGATGACTACTGATTCTCAGTTTTACGACTGTTCTCCTTTGCAACTTCCTCAAGATTTGTCAGATGGAACGGCCAAGCATACCAATGAATCAACGGGTCTTATGGATATGGTGAAGCGCGATCGCTTCGAGTTATTGAGTGCTTATCTCGATGGTGAAGTCACAGCCCTAGAACGCAGGCAAGTAGAAGAATGGCTGGCAAATGATGCCTCAGTTCAATGCTTGTATGCCCGACTCTTAAAGCTGCGCCAAGGCTTGCGGACTCTCCCAGTGCCAGCAGCCCAACAGTCACCAGAAGCAACAGTTCAGCAAGTATTGACACGTTTGCGCCGCCGTTCCCGTTTAAACTGGATGGTGGGAGGTGCAGCCATTGCTGCTTGTGTAATCGGTGCAGTATCTGGCTTAGTATCTGGTGGTTCCAGTCCGCCGCAACTGGCACAACGACCAGAAATAGAACCGATACAAACGTCATCACCGTCTATGGCTCCACTTTCCCCACTGATGGTGGGACTAAATAACCCGGTAATTGAAATTCCTAAAGCAGCAGTAGCTTCTCCAGAAAATCCAATCTATCCGGTACAGCTGCAACGGCACGACTCTAAACAGGATATAAACTAATCGCATTAACAGTTCACAGATCATAACTGTGACTTTGCTGTTAAACCAGAGCCTGTCCACCAGCCGTAAGGTTGGAGGAATCCTCCTAATTCGTTAACTTGGTTTAGAGTCATCAAATAAACCCAAGCCCAACCTAGATAGAGCGACTGTGGCTGATAAACCTCGATAATTTGTCGATTATAGAGGTTTTCTGATGGTTGTCTAGTGGACTGGTAATTTTCCAGCATATCTAGCTCATTTAAAATCCTTGGGTTGGAAAAAGAAAGTAAATATCCGTAAACTTGGGTATTCCCTAGCGTCATTGCTGGGTAGCCCATTGGCAGAGCAAACAATTTACCTTGTACAAAAGCTCTTTTAACATCTATTATCTTGCCAGCACAGTATCTTTTATAGTTAGCTTCACCTGGTTTGAGCGTGCCGTAGACAAAAACCCGCATTAAATCGGAAAATTCTACATTTGATTCAACCATCTAAACCTTCATCAAATGACTATTGCTATACCTAAAACACTAGCAGTTCGGGCATAATCAGGCTGATGCTCAATTATATAAATCTGTGAGTAGTTGACCTACAATATAGGTTAACCTAGCAGGCTGACATAGCAGGTTAACCTAGACAGACCCAGTAGGAGAATTTTTTTGGTGGATTCCGGATATAACCCAGCAGCAATTGAGGAAAAATGGCAAAAAACATGGGTAGAATTTGGCTTAGAACAGACACCTACAGCTAGCAACAAGCCAAAATTTTACGCTTTATCCATGTTCCCTTATCCATCGGGCAGCCTACACATGGGTCACGTCCGTAATTATACGATTACCGATGTCATTGCCCGTCTCAAGCGAATGCAAGGCTATCGGGTAATACACCCAATGGGTTGGGATGCCTTTGGGTTGCCGGCAGAAAATGCCGCCATTGACCGTGGTGTGCCGCCAGCAAAGTGGACTTATCAAAATATTGCCCAGATGCGGCAGCAATTGCAGCGTCTTGGTTTATCCATCGACTGGGAATGTGAACTTGCTACCTGTTCACCGGATTATTACAAGTGGACGCAATGGATTTTCTTGCAGTTTTTGCAAGCTGGGTTAGCTTATCAAAAAGAAGCAGCAGTAAATTGGGACCCCATTGACCAAACTGTACTGGCAAATGAGCAAGTTGATAACGAAGGACGTTCTTGGCGCAGTGGGGCAATAGTTGAGCGCAAATTATTGCGGCAGTGGTTTTTTAAGATTACTGACTACGCCGAAGAATTGCTGAATGACTTAGATAAATTGACAGGTTGGCCGGAACGCGTCAAGTTGATGCAGGCAAACTGGATTGGTAAATCTACAGGCGCTTACTTAGAATTTCCGATTATTGGGATAGATGAAAAAATCGGCGTGTACACCACACGTCCAGATACCGTTTATGGTGTCAGCTACTTAGTGTTAGCACCAGAACATCCCTTAACAAAGCGCGTCACCACAAAAGAACAACAAGCGGCAGTAGAAGTCTTCATTAAAGAGGTTTCCAATCAAAGTGAGTTGGAACGGACTGCTGAAGACAAACCTAAGCGGGGTATCCCAACTGGTGGGGTGGCAATTAACCCGTTTACAGCAGAAGAAGTGCCCATTTGGATTGCTGACTATGTACTGTATGAGTATGGTACTGGGGCAGTCATGGGAGTACCAGCACACGATGTCCGGGATTTTAAGTTTGCCAAAAATTACGATTTGCCAATTGATTTTGTCATAGCTTCCCCAGATGATGTTGCAGGTTTTGACTTAAGTCCAACATCAGAGATAGATGAAATTACACAACTCATCCAAATTGAATATAACCAGGCATACACTGAACCAGGAATTTTAATTAATTCTGGGTCTTTTACTGGTATCGCTTCGGCAGATGCTAAAGAAGCCATAATTGAATACGCCGAACAACAAGGTTTTGGTAAAGTACGGGTGCAATATCGCTTGCGGGATTGGTTAATTTCGCGGCAGCGTTACTGGGGCGCACCAATACCTGTAATTCACTGTCCCAACTGTGGGATAGTGCCAGTGCCTGACAAAGATTTGCCAGTTCAGTTGCCAGAAGAGGTGGAATTTTCTGGACGTGGCGGTTCACCTTTAAGTCAGCTAGAAAGCTGGGTAAATGTGCCTTGTCCAACTTGTGGCACTCCAGCAAAGCGGGAAACTGACACGATGGATACTTTTATTGATTCCTCGTGGTATTTCTTGCGCTTCCCTGACGCTAAGAATGAACGACAGGTTTTTGATTCAAGTAAAATTAATGACTGGATGCCAGTAGATCAGTATGTAGGTGGGATTGAACACGCGATTTTACATTTGTTATATTCGCGATTTTTTACTAAAGTGTTGCGGGACAGAGGGTTACTGAACTTTGATGAACCCTTCCAACGCCTATTAACTCAAGGTATGGTACAGGGTTTAACTTACCTAAATCCCAACAAGGGCGGTAAAGATAAATGGATTCCTTCTAATCTAGTAAATTCAGCCGACCCTCGTGACCCTCAGACAGGCGAACCATTACAACGTCTCTATGCCACCATGTCTAAGTCAAAGGGCAATGGTGTAGCGCCAGAAGATGTAATTGCCAAATACGGTGTAGACACAGCGCGGATGTTCATCTTGTTCAAAGCGCCGCCAGAAAAAGACTTGGAATGGGATGAAGCCGATGTGGAAGGACAATTCCGCTTTTTAAATCGGGTTTGGCGTTTGGTGACAGATTATGTTGCGGCTGGGGTATCCGGTAAGCAAGCCCAATCTGATTTAACTAAGGCAGAAAAGGAATTACGGCGGGCGATTCACACGGCTGTTCAAGCGGTGACAGAAGATGTGGAAGGTGAATATCAATTCAACACAGCTATTTCAGAATTGATGAAGTTGAGTAATGCTTTAACGGATGCCAGCGGCAAAAATTCACCAATTTACGCAGAAGGTATTCAGAATTTGGTGCTATTGCTAGCACCCTTCGCACCACACATTGCTGATGAATTATGGCATTTATTGGGTAAAACTGATTCAGTTCATACTCAAACTTGGCCATCATTTGACCCAGCTGCTTTGGTAGCTGATGAAATCACTTTAGTGATTCAGATTAATGGTAAAACTCGCGGCACAATTCAAGTGCCAGCGCAAGCAGATAAGGCAGCGTTGGAGAAGTACGCTCGTGAATCAGAAGTTGCCCTGCGTAACCTTGAGGGTAAAGAGATTAAAAAGGTGATTGTGGTGCTTGGGAAGTTAGTGAATTTTGTAGTCAGCTAAGAGTAGAGGGAAGAGAACACGCTAGGCGTTCATGCTGACCAACCATTGCTAAATCACATCTGAATTCATAACTCTGTATTCCTATTTTTTAATGCCCGATTGCGATACCAAGCGGGGAAGCGTATCGTCATCAAGATGGCGATCGCAACCATGACTATGTGTAGAATCGTAGAAACGTTGAGTGGCAGCAGCCAACTGATCAATGCACTCAGCGCAAAGGTAATCCCCCAGGTCAGGGTAAGAATCTGATTCACGCGAATAAAAATAGGACTATTCCAATGTTCTTGAGTAACTTGCTCACGGGCATACTGAATCGTAAATGGGATACCCACCAGTAAGGAGCCAATCGCAATCACTGCCAAGGCACCGTCAGCAAAAAGTCCTGGATGTTGCGTAATGAAAGGATGCTGCAAGTAAACACCCACAACTAGAACGAAGGCAAAAAAGACAACCGTACACCAATCTAAAATGAAGCCTTTACGTAAATTTTCACGTCCAAGAATGAACGTCAGGACGAGTGCAATAATTGCCCCGTGGAGGATACCACTCTCCCCTCTGTTTGCCAACACAGAATAAATGATCCAGGGTAAGAACCCTAAGATAACTCTTTTCATCGTGTTTGTTCTTCCTAATGCCTGAGCAATAGACTTTGTATATTGAAAGAGTGGCAGACCGAATTTGCTCTATCCCGACATCTCCCAACAATCTGCTAAACGTTAGTCTTAGACGGAGAGTACACATTGCTAAATCATACTAAATCATATCTTGCCCGTTTCGTACAAGTGGTACTAAATCGATTTCTAAATCAATTTTGCGACCATTGCCTTTGCGGTTATCGTAAGGATTTAAATCGTGTTTAGCGTTATGGTCATTAAGTCTGTAGAATTTCTTTAATTGTGGCAGGCTTGCTACCTGTGAGACATTGGATAGCAGTCTGATTAATATACCACAGGCTTTTTCGGTACTGTTGTTATTGTGCATTTCCAGAGCGTATATGGCGCGTCTTGCTAGTTTATCTGCTCTGCCTGGATGAGTCTTATAGGAATTACTTTTTAATTCTTCTGTAGGGATGTTAAAGCCATAAAACATTTGTTGCAAGAAGTATTGTAACAAATGTTTCTTTCTGTGGTATGTGTGTATTTTAGAACATCTATATGATCGTCCAGAGAGTAGGACTATTTTATTTATACACGAAAAAGCGCTTGAGAGTTTTGCTCACTCAAGCGCTTCTCCGTAAAAGCTTATACCAACTCACTTGTTTGATGCAACATTTGAAATCTGCAACACTTCCTTGACAGGGAGTATTGCGGGGATAACTTGTGACAAACATCTGGTGAAATGGTATCACTCCTTGCACTAACTAAGAATATCTCTTTTGCAAGAAAACCGGGGATCTAGTGAGTGACAGTTTATGAACTGACACTAGTTAAAAACGACTCACTATGAATGGTAACTAACAAGACTAAGCACAACTGTAGCAATTTTGTAAGTATAGTATAAAAACTTATAGTTTCTTAGCGTAGGCGTAGTCCGCCGTAGCCATCGCCTACCACTGAGTGCCGATTCACAATGTGCAGGAATTAGTAGCATAAATATCTCAACTTCAGCGGCAAATGAATCGTTATAAAGTAAATTAGAGAAGGCTTGGATATTAGCATCGAAGCGATTTAGACTCAAATAAATCGTCACCTCCTCTATACATGTAGGTATTCTTTAGAGAATGGCAATCCAATAACAAATCTTCGACCCAAGCAGATTGAAAAGTTTGGGTTAGGTATCTTCTATCTCTTCGCAAACGGTAACATCCTAGTCTTCCGCATAGTGTAAGAGGTTACTTCCTTGGTTGAAGCAAAACATAGCTTTTTCACCGGCAATTCCCGCAATATTCAAAACGATTTTGCGTGTTTCAATAAAAACAACAGAGGCGGATTATAGGTAATATTTAAGAATTTCTCATACCTGTGCCTAAAATTGTAAAAGTCTAGATAGACGCTTCACGCTTGGCTAAAATAGCCACTCCCCTACGAGCAGACGACTTAACCTGGCATCTAGGTGTGTGGTAAAATTGCCTGGAACAGAGGTTTCATCTGAGTTGGAGTCTCATATAAATTGCAAAGGTCAAACTTACCGAGCAATAACTCCCACGATACTTTTCCTATGGATTCGGAAAATATACAACAAGACTGGTGACAAACTGAGTGTAATTTGTAAAAAAATATCTAGAATTTGCTACCAGACTGAACCAACTTCACACAATTTTGACTTCTATTTAACTTTAGGATAGACACATGAACGATAAGCTGATGCTGATGATTCCTGGCCCAACCCCGGTGCCAGAAGCTGCCTTACTGGCATTAGCCAAGCATCCGATTGGGCACCGCACCAGTGAATTTAGCAACATATTGGCAGAGGTGACGGAAAACCTCAAGTGGCTGCACCAAACTCAAAGTGATGTGCTGACGCTGAATGTCAGCGGTACTGGTGCTGTAGAAGCTGGAATAATTAATTTCCTCTCTCCAGGCGATCGCATTTTAGTTGGCTCTAATGGTAAATTTGGCGAACGTTGGGTAGAAATTGGTCAAGCCTACGGTTTAAATGTAGAAGAAGTTAAAGTGGAATGGGGAAAACCCTTAGATCCAAAGGTATTTGCTGAAAAACTCCAAGCAGATACCCAAAAGCAAATTAAAGCTGTGATTATTACCCACAGCGAAACCTCGACGGGTGTGTTGAATGATTTAGAAACCATCAACCGTTACGTCAAAGAACATGGTGAAGCTTTAATTATCGTTGATGCCGTGACTAGTTTGGGTGCGTTCAATCTACCTGTGGATGCTTGGGGTTTGGATATAGTAGCCTCTGGTTCCCAAAAAGGTTATATGATTCCGCCAGGATTGGGTTTTGTCTCTGTTAGTCCCAAGGCTTGGGAAGCTTACAAAACTGCGAAGCTACCAAAATATTACTTGGACTTAGGCAAATATCGCAAAGCCACAGCCAAAAATACAACTCCATTTACTCCGCCTGTGAACTTGATTGTAGCGTTACACACCACGTTACGAATCATGAAAGAGGAAGGCTTGGAGTCAATATTTGCTCGACACGAACGGCTCAAAAATGCTACCCGCGCCGCCATTCAAGGGTTAAATTTACCCTTGTTGGCAGCAGATAGTTCCGCTAGTCCGGCGATTACGGCTGTAGCACCACAAGGAATTGAGCCGGATAAAATTCGGTCATTGATGAAAAAGCGCTTTGATATTGCCCTAGCAGGCGGTCAAGACCATTTGACTAACAAAATTTTCCGCATTGGTCACTTGGGTTTTGTGAGCGATCGCGATATCCTTAGCTGTATAGCATCCTTAGAAGTTACCCTAAGAGAACTTGGTTACGAAGACTTCACCCCTGGATCTGGTATAGCTGCAGCAGTTAGAGTGTTTAGTCAGTCCTGAGTACTAAGCACTAAATCAAAAGAGCGAGTTAAATTATCAAATCGCTCTTTTGATTTGGCTGTAAATGAGTAGAAACCGCCACAGTGAATAGACCTATATATCAACTTTTACACAAGGTAAAGTTGATCTGACAAGCTTCAATTTTCCTAGATGATACCAACTTGCCCTAGATAGTATTATTTACTCCGGAGACAGTCGCACAGCGTATTTGACACTAAACAATACTAACTTTGGTAACTTAGTATAATCCTAAAATTGGCATAAATAGCATTGTTTGAGATTCCGGTAACAGCCTTTTGGTAGAGACTTATAATCCCTGACGCCCGATAGCACAGGGTTAGCTAGTCCGCAGGCGTCTGACTCGCTCTAAGCGTTGGCGCAGCCTCTCGTAGAGAAGGCTTTACGCTAAATTATGCGCTAGCGTAAAGCCTTCTCTCAAGGGAGACGCTAGCGCCTGCCGTAAGATACCCGAACGCAAGAGCGTCTCCTATCTTGAGAAGGGCTGTAGGGAGAAAACTGCGCTGCTTTACCAAAATCCAAAATTCAAAATCCAAAATCCAAAATCCAAAATCCAAAATTGGTATGATCTACGCTGTCTCTAGCCAATCATAAATTTGTTCTAACTGCTCTAGAGTAATTAACCCATACTGCCAAAGAATCATTGTCAAAGGGCCTGGATCTTGCTCCCGATGCCGAAGCGCCACCGCTAGCGATGCTGTGGAAATTGCCAAATCTTCTTGCAAGAAATGAATAAGTCGAGAATATTTTGATGGTGACATTTGTATCTCACCTCCTTGTGCAGAATGTATTGTCATATAATCAGTTCACCATTGCTCGGTAGCCAGTAGCCAATATTTCATCTGTCACTGTGCCGTTATCGGCTATACACCCCAACACAGTTATTTAATCTGCCTTAAAGAAAGGCTTTTCATACAGGATCTGAGAAATAGAAATTTCCGTACAAATAATCTGCTCGATTTTCAAGCAGTATTTTTACTTAGTTAAATTCACTCAATCTTGTTTACTTTTATGCTTTATTTAATTACACATGTAGTAACAAAGATTCCATAGCCTATATTCTCTTATTGGCGACTATTTACATTTACGCCGAAGGGAATATTTTTGCAACCAAACCTTAAAACTGCGATTTGAGCTTGGAGGCAGTAGAATTTTACATTATTATCACAGTTTTTAAATAGTAGCGTTACAGATGACTTTTGTACCACAATACGTGACAATTTTTACAAAAAAAACATATATTTCGATAGTATAGGCTCTGAACAGAGCAACCACCAAAATCTTTATCCTCACAAAGCTCCAGAGTTTCAAAACTCAATTTTGACAAGATCGCCCGCTTTCAACTTCAATTCGGCAGCTCTTCCAGAGCGAAGTTCAATCACCTTATCGATTGGTGTATTGGGGCCATAGGTAGGACAAGGCTCACTTGCACAAGGAGGTGCAGCTGCCTGAATATATTTAACTACACCCTTATGTAGAAATACCATGTCCAAAGCCACAGGTACATTCTTCATCCAGAAACTAACTGGTTGTGCTGAAGGAAACCCAAACAGCATTCCTCGGTTATCTGGCAAAGCTGGTCGATACATCAATCCCTTCGCTTGCTGTTCTGACGTCTGTGCCACTTCTAGCTGAATCGTTGTGCCATTAGGAACAATGGCTTTTGCAGAAATTGGTAGTGTTTGACCTAAACTCTCTGGTGCTGGAGTTTGAGAACCAGACGTGAGGGTAGGAGGTTTAGCTGTTGTGGGCACAGAACAGCCGATCAGAAAAATACTCAGTAACATCGAGAGCAAACCTAGCCAACGAGTCATAATTCTTTTTGATTTTGTAATTTAGATTTCAATTTTACTAGTGTTGTAGGCAGAAACCGTTGGGTTGGGAGGCAGCGGCCCCCAAATGTATATTCCCAGTCTCAGACTGGGAATGCGGCAACGAATCTCCTTGTTAAAGATAGGCAAACTTCCACCACAGTGTACTAGGATTCTCTTAAAACATACCCTACGCCTCGCACTGTTTGAATAAGGCGCTTTTGACCTTCATCTTCAATTTTTAGGCGCAAGTAGCGGATGTACACTTCAATTACATTCGACTCACCTAGAAAGTCGTAACCCCAAACATTTTCTAAAATTTGTTCACGGGTTAACACCTCACGGGGATGTTCCATTAAGAATTTTAATAATTCAAATTCCTTCATTGTCAAGTCAATTGCCCGTCCGCTGTGTATGGCACGGCGAGTTGCGATGTCTAAAATCAGATCCCCAAAGCGTAATTGCTCCGTGGTATCCAAATCAGGTTTTAAGTAGAGGCGAATTAACTTTAAAAAGTCTTCTGAGCGGTATGGCTTGAGGATATAATCATCGGCTCCAGCTTCTAGACAAGCTACACGATCATCGACTGTATCCCTTGCCATTAAAATCAATACAGGCGATCGCATACCAGTGCTTCTCAGATTTTTGCACAATGAGAGTCCTGATTCACCTGCTAGCATCCGGTCTAAGACAATTAAAGCAGGCTGGCGATCGTGGTAGTGTTGCAAACCACTCGTCGCATCATGAGCCAAAATTGATTCATAGCCGGCTTCTTGCAAATCGCAAGAAAGCTGATTTGCTAGGCTCTCATCGGTTTCAATCACTAAAACACAGGGACTTTGAGCAACTGTCATAACAATTTGGGATATTGGATTTGGGATTGTAAAGATATTCCAGTGAAAATCTTTACATAAGTTAGAAGTGCAATTACGAGTTTGTAGTGATGGAGCAATCCTGATTTGACACGTGGCTAAGGATCTTTTAGCACGTTCAAGTGACAGCCATCGAATTCTCGGATGCAATCTTAATAACTAACTCCAAATACCATCTCCATACCAGTAATTCTGGAAGGAAATCAGCAAATTGAGCATAGGTCATGGCAGCAGAGGAACAGAGGAAAGAATTTTTTGTTTGCTTCCTCGCTTCTTCAACAATACCCTGCTTGGTCAAGAACTAAGGTAATTCTACGGAAGTTGGTTTAGCGATATGTGGCAAACCCCAACCTAATTTTTCTCGTAAAATTCGGAAAAACTCAGGCGGTTGCAGGCGAATAAATCTGGCACTATATTGCGATCGCTCCATATATACTCTATCTTCTGGTAGTACATAGCATCCCCCATTACCATCCACCACCATCACCAGTCGAGCAATATTAACTGGATAGATGTTGACAGATTCAGTATCTGGAAATACCAATGCTCTAGAAGCTAGGGAATGGGGACAAATGGGTACTAGCTGTAAAGCAGGTATGCCAGGAGTCACCACTGGGCCACCAGCACTTAATGAGTAAGCTGTAGAACCAGTAGGCGTAGAAACAATCACACCATCCGCCGCAATATCTACTGGCGCATGACGCCCTATGGCAATTTCAAAATGGCACATAGAGGTCAAAGGTTCCCGATGCAGCACCATTTCATTCAAGCAAAGGGCTTCCCATAGCACTGAATCTCCCCGAAACACTTTGACGGTGAGCATGGCTCGTTCTTCAATTTCATACTCACCCGCCATCAACTGTTCTAGTGCTTGGGGCAATTGATTCAGGAAACTTTCCGTCAAAAATCCCATGTGGCCGGTATTCACTGTTAGTAGTGGAATACCACAGGGAGCTACCTGACGAGACGCTGCTAAAACAGTGCCGTCTCCCCCTAATACCACTGCAAACTCCATATCTGAGTCAAAACCAGGGGGTGTCAGACCGTCAATGGGGGTGTGGCATACAGGACTATCTGGGTTAGAGTAGCCCAGTATGCCACCGATACTCGATGTCACACATACATTCCAACCGGCTGCGGTTAGCTTGTCTTTCAACTCGATAGCGACACGACTCGCTATCGGTTTAACGTCATTGTAGATAATGCCTGCTTTCGGCACACTCAAATATCCAAGTTTAGGCGATGCTCTGTATTATGTAATCCTTACACATTTTTGACCATGTAGTCATTAATCTAGAGTCAAATATCCAGAGTCTAGAGTTTTACGACTAATGTCTGTTTTGTAATGACTATTGACTATTGACTTTTGAAGACTGTTTAAAAGGAGTTTTTTTAGGTTTCTGCTTTTTGGTTTTATTTTTCTGGTAGTCTAACTCTTTGAGCTTTTTCATTATTCGGCTGAAGTACTCTTGTAGATAGCTTTCTAGGGTTGTGGTTTGTTGCTGATCTAAACCAAAAACTGTGTATACTTCATCCATTGGAGCATTTAACTCTTTACCACTAGCCAACACTTCTGTAAACGCTAGCCTATCTGCTACGTTCCATCCCCACTGAAAGAACCGCATTAAGCCCCGCACAGTACGCAGCAAGTTTGTTGGCATCCGGGTTACTCTGGCATCTTTTCCAGATAAGCGTTCGCACAGGTTGATGATTTCCTCTGCACTCCATGCACGAGTACCGACTACAGGAAAAGCTTGGTTTTCCGTTTCTGGCACGCTCAATGCTCGAATAGCAAACTTAGCAATGTCCTGAGTGTCCATATAGGCGATGGGAGAAGAATTACCTGTCACCCAAACTGGCTGTGCTTCCAAAATCGGAATCCCATACTGACTGATTAATCCTTGCATGAACCCAGCTAGCCGCAAGATAGTGTAATTCAAGCCAGACTCAGCCAGGAAGAGTTCTGTACACCGCTTAATTTCCATTAGCGGCACTTCTGGGTATTTATCAGCATCTAAAATCGAAAAGAAGATAAAACGCTCTACACCCGCTGCTTTTGCAGCCTGAATCAATGCTACTTTGCCGTCCCAGTCCACTTGTTTGATACTCAGTGAATCTGTAGGGCGAGATGTTGACGCATCAATAACTTGGGTTACACCTTCTAATGCTTCCGTTAGGCTTTCGGGGTAACGCAAATTTCCCGGTACGAGTTCTGCACCCCATTCTTTGAGAAAAGCTGCTTTTTTACTGCTCCGAACAAGACAGCGTACTTTATATCCCTCATCGATTGCACGACGAGCCACTTGTCTTCCTAAGGTGCCAGTGGCACCGACAATTAATAATGTCATGAGGGTTGTAATAAATTTTAATGTTTTATGAAAAGAATGTTATCAGAATAACCTATGCAAACAAAAGTTTACATCTTTTCTCAGAAAATCAATTTATTTGGAAAAACTTATGGGAAAACGGCTGTCCGGTAAACGGACAAGCTTTTTTCCCAGTTAGCGAAAAGTATGAACGCTAGCTTGAGGCGAACAGAACTTTCTAAAGCAGAGGAAAACCTTTTTCCTCTCAATAGCCGATTCCCGTAGGGATTATTCTTCTGTGCCCTGAATTTTCAGTAACAATGCGCCTAAGCCCCAGCCCACGAAGATTAAACTGAAGGACAATAGAGCTCCATCCAAAATTTCGCCGCCCATTGGTGTGATTCTCCTTATGCAAAGTGGTGTGTAAACTAGGTCTACCAGAAGCTTTTCAATAGTTGCTGTAGGATTAGACCTGTGTAAATAATTTTAAACTAGTTTAGCAGGTAATCCCTACTGGTTTAGGGGGTAATCCCTACTGTTGGTAAAGAGGGAGATGGGGAAATTGGGGAAAGTTGATGATAATAATTATGAAGAGATTTTATGTATCAAAATAATCAAGATAATTTAGTAAATTTTTGCAAAGAGAATCGTCCGCGTTTGGTGCTGACGCTGGGAGATCCGGCGGGGATTGGGCCGGAGGTGATTTTGAAAGCTTTAGCAGATCCGGAAATTAGTAAAAAATATGACGTTACAGTGGCGGGTAACCGGAATTTGCTGGCACAGACTTATCACAGACTGAATTTAACTGAGAATTTAGCAGCTTTGGCAAATCCAGACGAGTTGTCAGTCAGTGATGTGCAGTTTGATCGGGAAATTAAAAGTGAAATTATCACTGGAATAGGTAATGCAGCAAGTGGTGCAGCTAGTTTTGCCTATATGGAATATGCGATCGCTCAAACACTCGCTGGTAAATTTGATGGTATTGTCACCGGACCGATCGCTAAATCGGCTTGGAAAGCCGCAGGCTATAATTATCCAGGGCAAACGGAACTTTTGGCACAAAAATCAGGTGTTGACCGTTTTGGGATGTTATTTGTGGCGCGATCGCCACATACTAATTGGACACTCCGCGCAATACTAGCCACCACACATATTCCTCTACGTCAAGTAGCTGAGACATTGACACCGCAGTTGTTGACACAAAAACTGGATTTGCTGGTGGAGTGTTTGGAGAAAGATTTTGGTATAGATAGAGGAAGAATTGCGATCGCGGGTTTGAATCCCCACAGTGGTGAACAGGGACAATTGGGACATGAAGAACAAGATTGGTTAATTCCCTGGTTGGAGCAAGAGCGGGAAAAGCGACCACAATTACAGCTAGATGGGCCGATACCGCCAGATACGATGTGGGTTAAACCTGGTCAAGCTTGGTATGGAAATTCTTTAGTACAAAATCCGGCTGATGCTTATTTGGCACTTTACCACGACCAAGGCTTAATTCCTGTGAAGCTGATGGCGTTTGAGCGGGCAGTTAATACTTCTATTGGTCTTCCTTTCGTTCGGACTTCACCAGATCACGGAACAGCGTTTGATATTGCGGGTAAGGGAATTGCTGATGCTACGAGTATGAAAGCAGCAATACATTTAGCGGCTGAGTTGGTTAGTAAAAGATTGGCTAACAAAAATGAGGAATGATGATATGACAGTTTGCAGTTGAGTCAAATATAGACCTAACCCCCAGCCCCTTCCCTTGTAGGGAAGGGGAGTAAGATTCAAAGCCTCTCTGCTTTTAGGAGAGAGGTCAAAGTGTATTGCATACAAACGAAATACGCTATATCACGAAGTAGTAATTAAAAGTCTTTAAGTATTGAGTTGTTTTCTGACCATTGAATATCAGGAAATATTCTTCCCCGACAACTGTACAAGTAGGCTTTGGCTCACTCATTGTTGTTTTTTACCATCTATTTTGAGATTTTATAACTTTATCATTGAAGCTATTTACTAGCTTCAAGTAAAGGTAATTTCTAAATACCAGTTATCTGTTTTTCAGGCGACTGGTATTTTTTTTTGTTTTTTGGGTTAGAGAAAGGATAGGCTTACGCCTAAAAATTCTGAAATATATATTTATATACACGCTTAATTGCAGGACTTTTTTTAATTTTTCAAAGTGAAAATAGATGAAGAGTTGTACTCTACTTGTCGTGGTGTCAACACGCCTTTAAATATTTTTTCTTAAACACTTCGTGTGAAATAACTTTTAATCTCTCCAAATGAAAATAGATGAAGAGTTGTACTCCACTTGTCGTGGTGTCAACACGCCTTTAAATATTTTTTCTTAAACACTTCGCGTTATAGAAAGATTAAATCGGCTAACGCCGATAGTAATGAGGAAATCTAGTTATTTACTCCTTGAGTAGATAGAAATTCCTTTTTTTGTTCATTTAGAGTTGAAAACTTTTTTCTTTTTAGGAGTTAATTATGAATTTTGATACCATTGGATACATTCGTCGTGATCTTCAAAGTCTTCATGACTGGTGTCCTTATCAATCTAAGATGAAGTCAATGTCTTCTAGTCGGATTGCTTTTGATCGAACTCACAAATGGTTTGGATACGAGGTAATACTACTAAAGCCTAATGCGAAGATTAATCCAGGCAATTGGGATGAGAGGGTTAATCGACTTGGCAATCGCATTCTTCCAGGATGGAATTGTGCCTTACTTTGCCATTATCGTCCAGGTGGTGGTATGACAGAACACTGTGACCACTCAGTTTTTGAACCTCTGGTAGCATTAGTCAATATTGGACGTGCTACTTTCCGCATTGATAATCAGGAATATCACCTTGAAGATGGTCAGGTTATCCGGTTTGACTCTAGTATTCTCCATGAACTACTTCCGGTTGTATCTGAACGCTGGTCTTTGAGTTTCCGAACGATTAAACCACAGTATTTACAGTTCTAAATTCCTGTAATCTTTTGACTGTAAGGATTACGTGACTGCGGTTGCATCGCTGATGTCACTCTATATTCGTGACTGCGGTTGCATCGCTGATGTCACTCTATATTAAATCTTTGTAACTTGCGCTCCCATCGGAAATACAAACTTTCCCCATCCACCTCATCTGTCTCTTCACTTTCATTAATGAGGTCTTGGTTTTTCTCTTCTAATTCCCGCATATACTGCCTAAGTATACCCCCAACAGCGATCGCTCTAGTTTTATGCAGTTGACGGGTTAACTCTAGAAACCATTCTCTATCACCCACAAAATCTGACTCTTTCACCTGATACTTGAGAATTTCTGGGATAAGTAGTGAAGGGTTATGATGCTTTGCGATCGCGCTAGTATGAATAATTGGCTGGTAATCAATTCGTAAGCACTGCTGCCACAATGCTACCCATTTGGCATAAGAAAGATAGCCATGACTGAAATACGAAGGCGGCACCATTGCCAAAATATGTAAATGGGGGTGTGCCGAGACTCCATCTCTACCTTTGGTGACTTCTGTGGACTTTACCCAACCTTTCGCAGGCCATGCTTTCAATTCAGTGAATCGCTTAAAAGCTTTATTTATCGAATCCAAGTTTTCCCTAAGTTCCTCAATCTGGCAATTCTTTACAGTCAAGGTGACAAATAGCCAACGGTAGTTGGGGTAATCAGTTACAACCTGTGGGAGAATTTTGTAAGCCCTTGCTTTCCACATCAGCGATCGCCGCCACTGACAAACTGGACAGTGACGAACCCTACAGAATCGGGCATCTAATAGCTTTAACTTGAGAATACCTTCCGATTCGTCCGGCACTAATTGAAATTCCAGCAACTCGGAACACATTCTCATCCGCCAAGCATACTGTTGAAAATAATCTTCGTCTGCTTTGGCGTAAAAATGCAAGAGTTTATCAGTATTAGCTCTGTGCTTGTCCCAAATTTTACCTATAGGCGAAACTTCGGTTAAGCTCTGTATATTTGGATTTTGTTGGAACTTATCTTGAGACGATATATTAAAAGCAATAAAGTTACTGTCTGAGGCTTGAGCAGACACGAAATTACTAAATCAGTTTGGATCAACGTCCCAATTTAACGCAAGTTATCCGGTCAAGCCTCAGTAAAAGTATTTAAGTAAGCAATAAGATTAATGCTGACTTATCTGAGTCGTTCATTATTATGAAGTACTCCCGAAATCAGAAAGATCAGGAATCAGCATTTTCGTCGGGCGCTTCAAACTTGTAACCATAGCCCCGTACAGTTTTAATAAACTCCGGTATGCTGGCATCGACTTCCATCTTCTTACGAAGTTGACCAATATGCACATCAACCACTCGTCCATCTCCTATGTAGTCGCAACCCCAGATTTTTTGGATTAGCTGTGGACGACTCCAAGCCTGATTAGGATGACTTGCCAAAAAATGTAAGATATTAAATTCCAGCGCTGTTAAAGCGAGAGGTTTATCGTTAAGTGTTACCTCCCGACCCTCTGGGTTAATTGCTAGCTGCTTGAAGAGAATACGTTGTGTTGGGGAGGGGTTGATGTAGCGTATCCGCCTTAAAAGAGCTTCTACTCTAACTTCAACTTCCGCAAGACTAAATGGTTTAGTCATGAAATCATCAGCACCTGCGCTCAAGATTTTAATTTTATCAGCCTCGTCAGTCCTACTAGTCAGTATTAGCACTAAAACATTAGTACGACTCTGCATTTCTTGGCAGAGGCTATAACCATTAACATCCGGTAAATTCCAATCCAGAATTACTAAAGTTGGATTGAATTGCTCAAACAACGACAAAGCAGTCTTACCATCTGCTGCCGACTCTATTTGATATTTCCGACTTAAAAAACGATAGACAAGATTTCGGACACCGAAGTCGTCATCAACGATCAGAATTTTGGGATTAGTCTCAGAAACCATAACCATAATGCTGCCTATTGTGGATTGGGCGATTTGCTGTTGTGCCAGTTTTGCTTGAGGTGTTTCTGTTAAGAATGTATTCACGCGTGTCTATGCTGAGAACTATCGCTACTGTAGTACTTGTGTACAATTAGTTTTCCATAAGTATGAAAACTTCAATCATGTAATGCTTATAGAATATATAATTATTGGCTGATTTTTGTAAAATTTTTAATTTATATTGTATAATATAAAACTTTTATAATAAAAATGAGTATAATTGAAGACCATCTCCATAACCGCAAAAAGTCAAGAGAAATAATAAACGCCACAGCAACTGTTACAACTTTGGAACAGTAATGCACTACCTGATTAATTAGGTATCTACAAAGGCTCACAAACAAAGCTCTAAGCCAACCTAGATCCTAAACTCCTATTTTCCCAAATGTACTCTAGGCAACAGGTATGTCTTCTTGAAGAGGGTCTACGAAAATTTACTCAGCGTGCATTTACATGTAGCTACCCTCTTAAGCATATAGTATACTACAAGTTTCAGCATCAAACTACGACAAGTCTTGGACTGGTGGCAAGCTAAGGGTGATTTTGCCAGTTTTGCCAAAATTTTTGCAAGCTCTTAATCTGGCGAAGGGGAGTCTTGCAGATAGGAATTGCGACCTTACCTGATTGGGAACCACCAAAAAGTGGTGCTTTTGCATTAAACCTGCATTGCGTTGCCGTCCATGCATATAGCGCTGCTTGTATAACTCGAACAGTGCAGCAAGAGATTGAAAAGATTTTATTGTTAGCGATCGCAGATATTGAAAAAGTCAAAAAATACTATAGTAATGATTGGATATTTTTAATTTTAAACTAAGATTTTCTCGTTATGTATAGATTATAGGAAATTTAAATAAATTTAAATTTGGCTGTATTATTCAATATCATCAACATCAAATTTAAAGATATTTAATTAACTTCATATAAAACATTGTCTTGTCATATGTAGTCTTAAATGGCTTTATTGGCAATTGATTAATTGGTAGAAATTATTAAAATTACCACTCTATCTGAGGAGATAGTTTGAAAATATTCATCCCAGAGAAAGAGCAATTAAATATGCTTAGTCCATTAAATTGCTATTAATATCGTCAGTAAGGAATAATTATGACTAACAATTTAGCAGGCGGCATCATTCCCCCACAGCCACCAATAGAATCACAATCTGAAGCTCATGTCTTAAAGACTCGTCTAGAATGGGGCGAACCAGCTTTTACAATACTGGATGTGCGCGATCGCAACACCTTCAATGAAGGTCACATTATGGGAGCGATGCCGATGCCAGTAGATGGATTAGTAGAGCGGGCAGTAGCTTCTTTGGCTAAGAGCCGGGATATTTACGTTTACGGAGCTAATGAAGAAGAAACTGCCCAAGCCGCACAACAACTGCGTTCTAATGGATTTGAGCATGTCTCTCAACTCAAAGGTGGTCTTGCCGCGTGGAAGGAGATCGGTGGCCCAACTGAAGGCATTGTCGAATCAACAACTCCTCTAGGTGCAGATGACTACAATGTGGTAGATCGGCTAAAAAATCACCAAGAGAATCTGCAAAAGGGAGGCACTAGCCCGACAGAAGCTATTAAAAGGGGAGCCAGTAATTTAAAGGAAAGCATTCAAGAGGGAGCCAGTAATTTAAAGGAAAGCATTCAAGAGGGAGCCAGTAACCTAAAAGAAGGCATTGAAGAGAAAGCCAGTGAGGCTAAGGAGAAAGCCAGTGACGTCAAAGAAGGCATTCAAGAGAAAGCCAGTGAGGCTAAGGAGAAAGCCGGTGACGTAAAGCAAGACATTCAACAGAAAGCCGGTGATGTGAAGCAAGACATTCAACAGAAAACCGATGATGTGAAGTAAGACATTAGCGAATCTAGAACTTTTACAGCTTCAGATGATTCCAATATTGGCTCTTATGCATAAAATAACTTAGCAAATCAGTAATAGACTTCTTGCAAAATCTCAATTTCTCGTGAGGAAATAAGTCAGAATTCACAGAGAACTCTGAGCCGCGGCTTTTGCCATTCCCCGTACCCTTACGAGGAAGCAAGCTACGTAATAGCGTGCAGGAGAACAACTTGCCGTTCGCCCTTGGCGTTGACTATAACAAAAGGCATGTGATAAGTTGAAGAGTCAGGAGACAAAATGTTCTGCCTCCAGAGGCTTGTCCTCCAGAAATATAACTTTTGCAAGAGGTTTACTGTTTGATTCAGTGTTCAAACAAATCCTTGAATTGTAACAAATCTAAAGAAACAATTGTTGGTAGAAATTCAAAACATTCTTGAGCAATTTCCCAACGTTCTTCTCGTTTGAGCATTTCTGTTAACTTCTGCTGCACACTAAGTAAGTAGCGCACATCATTGGCAGCGTAACTCAGTTGAGATTCAGATAAACTGGCAGCGTTACCCCAATCAGAACTTTGAGAGCTTTTATCCAGTTCCACTTTTTCTAACTCTTGCACCACATCTTTAAGTCCGTGGCGATTTGTGTAAGTACGGGCTAACTTACTAGCAATTTTGGTGCAAAAAACAGGCTGAACCTGAATCCCCAGATTGGCTCGTAAAGTTGCAAGGTCAAAGCGAGCAAAGTGAAACACTTTTACAACATTTGCCGCTTCCAAGAGTTTTTTTAAGTTTGGAGCGTCAGCTTGTCCTTTGGCTATGCGAATTGCAGTCACTTTTCCTTCTAGATTGCACAGTTGGACAAGACACAAGCGATCGCGTTGCGGCAATAATCCCATTGTTTCTGTATCAACTGCGATCGCTGTAGATTCTAAATACTGTCTAAGGGCTGCGTCACTGAGGTCGCGATCGCTCACCTGAAAATCTTGTAATGTCATAAATTGTTCAAAAATAATTGCAGTGTCCAATAGATAGAAGTCTTGTCAGACACTAAATTATTATTGTGCAAAAAAATCAGAAATTAAATCTACCTAGTGCGGAAAAACATTTGTGTCAGGTAGACTTCGCCTTGATTATTAGTAGCAACGCCAATTCCAGTCAGGTTATAATTTCCTTTAAGATTTTTTAAATGTCCCGGACTGTTGATCCAACCAGTAACAGCTTTGTCTACAGGGTTGCTATATCCCCGATTGAAAGCAACATTTTCCGCCGCACTGTTGTAGCGAATAGGGATAGCTTTAACTCGCCGTTCAAATCCTTGATGGCTAAATGGGGTTTTACCTTTAGCCATATTTTGACTATGAATTCTTGCCTGTCGAGTGATATTTGCATTTATGGTCAACTTTGGCAGTCCTTTAGAAGCCCGATATCGATTAATTTCGTCAAAAACTGATTTTTCTAGCTCTGTAGTTTTAAAAGTAGGAGTCGATATTGCAACCTGACTGGAAAAAAGTGACAACAGCTTATTACGGGTGGATGTATTTGTAGAAAGATAATTTGGTTTCGGAACAGTCGTTAATCCACTAGCAAGGACAAGCGCACTTAAAGCGATGCCAAAAGCAGTTTGTCGGAACATGGAGAATTGCATAATGTGTAGAGATGACTTCTACTCTACCCTATAGTTCCAACAATATATACCATGATTCTATTAAGGATTGATGAATTTCGGCAATCTGGCTACATCGTTGTACAGGAAGTATAAACAATCATTTCCAATTGTCAATACTTCAATAAATAAGCTTCATGAAATCACGGTTATTTTTACTGATAATTTAAGAATTTTCATCAATTACTAAAAAAATAATCTAGTCTTCAATAGACAAATGTCATTGAAACTACATTATTCAGCCTGCTAGCAGGCTGAAGTCTGGGGAATTTGATGAAAACAAACCTAAATCTTACCAAATCTATCAGCGAAGGAAAATTTGTGTGAAGTAGATTGCGCCTCTACTGTTGCTAGCGACACCAATCCCCGTCTTCTCATAATTACCTTTGATATTGGCTAGATGCCCTGGACTTTTGAGCCAGCCTTGAACAGCTATTGTGGCAGGATCACTATATCCCTGGTTGTAAGCAACATTTTCACCAGCTGCTCTGTAAGGAATACCGATTGCTCTAACACGTTCTGAAAATCCCGTATGTCCAAAGGGAACCGTACCATTAGCCATGTTCTGACTGTGAATCCTGGCTTGATTCTCGATGGCAGAATTGCGAGTTAGCGCTGGTAGTCCTTGGGAAGCTCTATAGTTATTAATTTGGTTGAAAATCGACTGTTCTAGAGCAGCAGTGTCTATCCTAGATGCTGCAACTTTAATAGTATCAGTTAATACATATAAAGTTTTCGTTAAAAAGGTTAGATTTGTTACCGGAGTAGCGAGCGCACCACTATTGAGAAGAATGGTGCTTAAAGTAAGTCCGTAAATTGTTGTTTTAATCATTTGCTGTAACTTTAGTTACAGACAATCTAACCAAGCTAGTGCGAATGTGACAAATTGGTTATCGGTCTATATACCTCTGTTTATGGGGTTTTATGTTCAAAAACTACCAGTAAACGTTTAATTTCATAATCTTACGAAAGTTTTTTATAAATATAAAAAGTTGTCATCTACCATTAGTATGATAGTTTTTAGACAAGCCTTTTCTACACTTCATTGTGTAATACACGAATATTTCCAAAACTTTGCTAAAAATGGTTAAAAAACAATCAAAAATTTCTAATAATTAGCAGTATTAATACTTAATAAAAGTAATTGTTATGAACTATTTTTGAATCTGAAGAGATGATTTAACTAAATATTAATACTGACTAAATTGTGGAATATGAGATATACAGCAGTTTTCTTTTACATGAAGTACAAAGTTACGGGTTTGGAGGCAGGAGGTAAAAACTCTTTATATCTGATGCGTGAGTCCTGCCTTTCGTACCTCACTTACTTGCAAACTGCTGTAAATGGCATAAATTTTTTCACTAAAACTTCTGGACGACTAGCTTTGGTTGAGAGTTTCTAACTCTTCCTGTACCACGCGCAACACCCGCGCAATATATTTTACACGCCACTATTTCCGTTCCTTAGTTATTTTGGCATCCGGCTCGTAAGCTTCAATCTCAGTAGCCGATAAAATCCCTTTAACCTCTAACACCTGTTCAATGGTGTCCAGCCGCTCACGCAACACGGATACTTCACCAGTCAAAGCCATGACGATCGCCAACAATTTATCGATTTGCGGATTGTCTAAGTAAACAGGTCGTTTACCCTTAGCTATTTTTGCCGTCCTAATACCAATTCTCCAAAAATAAGACTACAAATACAAAAGAAAGAAACCCAGATAAAATCTGACTTTCTCAATTACGTTAGGGAGTCCGCCAACGTGATTACGAATTGGTATACTTCCTCTGCTTACTTAGTTGCAGCAACCACAAACCAAGTGCCTTGCCTGCTTAAGTTACCATTTTTAAACAGGTCATTAGTTACTTTTGCTTTCCATCCGCCATTAGGGACAAACTTCTCGAATGTCTCATCTGTTGCAAAACCAGCCTCAGTAGCTAGCGTCACGATGCACAAAGTTTTGGCGTGCCAACTCATCGTGAGTGGGTTGCGGTAGCATAAAGTGTTGGAATTGTTGATCCATTATTGCTTCCTCTCAAAAATTGGGTGTACATTTACGCATGATTTAAGAACTTGGCTACTGTATGTACATCTTTATCGCCGCGTCCAGAGCAGTTAATTACAATCCGGGGACTGTCGGTTAGTTGGGGACATAAAGTTTCGAGGTAGGCGATCGCATGGGCTGTTTCCAATGCCGGGATAATCCCTTCCAATTTCGACAATCGCTGGAATGCCGCCAAAGCTTCTGCATCCGTCACACTATAGTATTCCGCACGACCAGTATCCTTCATATAACTATGTTCTGGACCGACACCGGGATAATCTAACCCCGCACTAATTGAGTGTGCCTCAATGATTTGCCCATCCTCATCTTGCAAGAGATAGCTCATTGCTCCGTGCAACACACCAACTCGTCCTTTTGTCAAGGTTGCTGCGTGTTTTTCGGTATTGACACCTTCTCCTGCTGCCTCAACCCCAATAAACCGGATAGAAGACTCATTGATAAACTCATAGAATAGTCCCATAGCATTGGAACCACCACCCACACAAGCCAAGAGAATATCAGGCAATACACCCCACTTTTCGATTGCTTGGGCGCGAGTTTCTTGGCCAATTACTGCATGGAAATCACGTACCATCATTGGGTAAGGATGGGGCCCTGCTACCGAACCCAGGATGTAGTGAGTTGTTTCCACATTTGTCACCCAATCGCGGATTGCTTCAGAAGTGGCATCCTTGAGCGTTCCTGTTCCCGCCTCCACCGGACGCACTTCTGCCCCCATTAACCGCATTCTGAATACATTCAAAGCTTGGCGCTCCATGTCATGAACACCCATGTAAATTACGCATTCCAGCCCAAAACGAGCGCAAACTGTGGCTGTGGCAACTCCATGTTGTCCAGCACCAGTTTCGGCAATAATCCGTCGCTTGCCCATACGTTTCGCCAACAATATCTGACCAAGGGCATTATTGATTTTGTGAGAGCCAGTATGATTTAAATCCTCGCGCTTTAAGTAAATTTGCGGTCCCGTGCGATCAGGTCGGGCATAATGAGCAGTCAGGCGTTCAGCGAAATACAATGGTGTGGCACGTCCTACATAGTTCCGTAACAACTGCTGTAGTTCTGCTTGAAAACCAGGATCATTGCGGTATTGCTGATAAGCTGTTTCTAATTCAGCAAGGGCAGGCATGAGCGTTTCAGGTACATACTTACCGCCAAAGCGTCCAAAGCGGCCTAGCGTATCGGGAACCTGAGCAGTTGAACTTGGAGATAGGGGAGTGGTAGTCACAAGCTGATTTTGATGACGGGAATGACTTTATTATTATAGAAAAGTCTGAGGCATATATGAAAAATGGTAATTAAGGACTAAATTCCTCGTTGATACTCTAAATCCCTTAGAATGGATTTGTGATGTTAGCCTAGAAATTGATATCCGAGCAGAATGGTTGCGTAGAAGTTTCCACTGCCTTTTAAATTTTTCTTAAACATTCATTTTATGTCTTCTTCCAATCCCAAATCTTCTGACAAAAGCTTTGTATACCGCGAATTTGGTAACGACAACTCCGCCGCCACAGAAAGACCAATTCCAGAACTGCCATCACAGCAACAAAATCTCAAAGTACAAGCTTCCCGCAAAGGACGCAAAGGCAAAACTGTCACGGTGATTAGCGGTTTTCAAGCCAAACCAGAAACCTTGGCAGATTTGGTGAAGCAGTTGAAAACCCAGTGTGGCACAGGTGGGACAATTAAAGATAACGAAATTGAAATTCAGGGCGAACACAAGCAGAAAATTGTCGAGATTTTAACCAAACTAGGCTACAAGGCCAAAATCAGTGGTGGCTAATCTTAAGTGCGCTTTACCGGATCTCAACTGTGACCTAGATTGAGAGGGGCAATGTTATCTTTGAGAGGTAGAAATATACTTGAGCAGTGGTGAATCACTTCACCGACAAGCTGTCTTTTGTGAGATTAATAGGAGGTTCAAATGGATTTAGTTCGTCTTCTGTGTGCCATTTTCTTACCGCCTTTGGGAGTTTTTTTGCAAGTAGGTTTTGGTGTAGACTTTTGGATTAATATACTTTTGACGTTTTTTGGTTACATTCCTGGGATTATTCATGCAGTGTGGATAATTTTGAAGAAATAATTCTTTGTAAGTGGAGGTTGGGTGTACCAATCTCGACAGAGGCAATTCATAAATTGCCTCTACAAAAAGGCTTAAAAATTGGATATCTGCAAAGTTTTGATCAATAATTTAGAAAAGAGCATTCTGAATTGTGCATTAGACATTCTTCTTCAAAAGTTTGCCGGAGGTATTACAAGACTGTATTGAAAAAATAACTATTTTTTATTTAAAATAAAAACTCTAAAGACACGAGCAATCATGTCTCCAAAGTATAATTTTCTGTGGCGCTAAATACCGAAATTACTATCATTTTTTAACATAGCGTAGAGTCTAAACTCTAGAAGCAAGGGGCAAATATGCAATTGCCATTGCTTAGTTAAGACGTTCAAATCTTTGATCAACCCAGTGCTTATATCTAGTACCCAGCCATGAACCATAGGCGCTTTTCGTTCATAGAGTACCTGACGCATGATGGAAGTTTGGTAAATATTTTTTACTTGCGCCACAACATTGATTTCCGCCAAACGATTCAGACGTTCTTTTCTTGTTGGCAAGGCATCAATTTCTTCTTGCTTCTGTAAATATAGTTCTCGAATCGGATTTACCCAGTTATCAAGAATTCCGATGGTTCTCCCTTCTAAAGCCGTCTTAATTCCTCCGCAATCGTAGTGACCACAAACAATAATATGTTCCACCCCAAGATGTAAAATCGCGTATTCTAAAACGGCTAAAAAGTTAATGTCTGTTAGAGAAACTTGATTGGCAATATTACGATGTACAAATAACTCTCCTGGTTCTGTACCGGTAAATCTTGTTAATGCCAGACGACTATCAGAACACCCGATGTATAGAAAAGGTGGTGTTTGTCCGTTAGATAATTCTTGAAAGTAAGTTGGGTCTAGAGCCAGTTTCTCGGCAACCCAAGCCTGATTATTTCTCAATAGTTCATCAATGCTGTTATATTTCATCTTTCGTCCAATTCGAGAGAGAATATCATAAATATTTTAGCTGATCTACAATTTTTTATAAATCAATATGAGCTTTTTGAAAGCTAAAATTATTGTAAAGATTACAGTTTTTTAGACAGTATAAATTCTAAAAAGCTAACTTAATCGTTAGGTAAAAAACTATGTATGTCAGCCATAAAAATTCAATATATATGAATAAATATAAATTATTAGTAGGGTGCCTTAGCCTACGGCATAAGGCATTTTGAATTGTTGACAGTGCGTTGCGCTACGCGATAACGCAACGCCAGTTGCTACAACGAATAGGGCACTTACAAGTAATAAAATGCTATGAGCCTAGCTTTCACCCGGAGGGCGAAAGCGCCAAAATCTCATCGTTTTGGCAACAATATCCTTGAAACGGCGCTTGCTTTTATTTTTTGGATCTCCCTAGCGCAGTGTAAAGCCTTCTCTTCTCCCAAAGGGAGACGCTATTCGCGTTCGAGGCTTGTCTGCGACACGCTCCGTGAACGCCAAAGGCATGGCATTAGAGACGCTCTTGCGTTCGCATAGAGCGAGTCAGACGCTCCTCAATACAGTTCAGTTAAGGCTTAACTCTTTATCAAAGTCAATTTTTTTAACGAACCGCCTTCTCTATCAGAGGCTTCTCAACGAGAGGCTCCGCCAACGCCAACGCGCAGCCTCTCGTTGAGAAGAAAGAGAAGGAAGAAATGCTTAACTGAACTGTATTGAAACGCTCCTACGTCGCTAATACAACGCTTACGAGCGTCGGAAACCTCTGCAACGCACTGGCTTCCCTAAGTCAACTGGCGATCGCAATCCGGTTATCTCAGCCAAGGACACTCTGATTTTGAACGCATCGCGACAGTCCTTACCAAGAATATCTTTGCAGCTGTTTATAGACGTTTATAGATGCTCCCTCATCCGGAATCAAAATCTAAGATAAGGAAGCACACATTTGTATTACACTTTCTGATGGTGGTAAGCTAACTTAACAAAGATGCCAAATTTAAGGTTGAAATATTAAGTTATCAGCTTCAATCGGGGACAACAACTTTGCTACCGTTATGATGGTTGATCGACCAACGGTGATCAACAGTAACAGAGGAAAATTCGCAAATTTCTTCTAGTCGTTTTTGTTGCACGGCAGCTTTACGGAGAGTAATAATTAGCTGATTCACCTGATGCCGTAAATCTGGATTATCATTTACCGCTAACATGGTTTGTCTTTCTAAAAGTTGAAGTATAAGTTCGTAGTGAATAGGTGAAGGTAGAGGAATTTGCTCCATGAAGTTAAATTGGGATTTCATATTTGGGATTTTGTATTAGTAAAAATTTATCTCTGGTAAATGGATTGTTACATAATAAATAACTACTTGCTTATGGTTTTGATTTGATTAGCAATGAAGATTTGGTAAAGATATGATGATATTTGATGGCAAAGTGCTGCGTATCTACGCATAGTGTGCCCTAATTGCCTAACAATTCTGTGTGGTTAGTTGCCCTGCACCCTTAGTGCAGGGGAGGTGTTTTTTCAAAAATTCTTCGGCAATATACGGGCGATCGCAGCACCGGGATCTGGTTGTTTTACCAATGTTTCTCCAATGAGTACAGCTGATGCACCTGCTGTAAGCACCAAACTCAAATCATCTGGGTTGTGTAGTCCTGACTCGCTGACAACAAGGATGTTTTTCTCCTGCAATTGGCTACCCCTTGCAGCTAAAAGTTGGCAAGTAGTTTGCAAGTCAACAGAGAAATCTTCCAAATTGCGATTATTTATTCCTACTAAGCATACCCCATCTAAGGCTAACACACGGTCAAGTTCTGCCAAACTATGAACTTCAATTAAGGCTGCCATTTTCAGGTTGTTAGCAATTTTGAGAAAGTATTTCAAATCTTGATCGCTCAGGATAGCTGCAATCAACAAAATAGCGTCTGCACCGTGAACCCGCGCTAAGTATATTTGGTAGGCATAAATGACAAACTCTTTGCAAAGTAGAGGCAAATCTACCGCAGCCCGAATCTTGGCTAAGTTCTCAAAACTACCTTGAAAGAACTTGACATCTGTCAGCACAGAAAGACAACTTGCTTTGGCTTGCTGATAAGAAAGGGCGATCGCTACTGGGTCAAAATCTTCTCGGAAAACGCCTTTGCTGGGTGAAGCTTTTTTAACTTCTGCAATCAATGCTGGCTTAGTCTTACCTTGGCGCAAGGCAGCGACAAAATCACGGGTTGGCGGCGCACTAAGTACCTGCTTCTGCAATTCCTGCAAAGGAACCTTTTCCCGCATTTGGTCATATTCTACTTCTTTCTGCCAGACAATTTCCTCCAAGATGTTGTTTGGCGCTGCATCAGGCATGACAGCCTGATAACGTAATATGGATACATTAATAGCTGGGTTAGGGGAACGGCGACGGATTTGCATAATTAGTGCTGAGTTAAGAGTTATGAGTTAGGAGTTATGAGTTAGGAGTTATGAGTTATGAGTTATTAACATCCTCACTCCTAACTTCTCACTCCTAACTTTTAGATAGCGATCGCTCGTTTATAAGCTTCGTCCAGCACTTCCGAAAGTGACGGGTGAGCGTGAACTAGATGTGCGAGACTTTGGACAGATTGACGGTTAGCGATCGCGGCTGACGCTTCATGAATTATGTCTGAGGCGTGCAGTCCGAAAATGTGGACGCCCAAGACTTCTCCTGTGTCTTTGCGATATATCACCTTGGCAACACCATCGGCTTCATTTTCAGCCAACGCTTTGGAATTTCCTTTGAAGTAACTCTTACTTGTGGCGATTTCAAACCCTTCAGTTTGTCCCAACTCCTTAGCTGCGGTTTCCGTTAAGCCCACATAGCTGATTTCTGGGTGGGTAAACGCCGCTGCGGGGATGCTGCGATAGTCTACTATTCTTTCCCTCCCAATTATATTTTCCACCGCGATGATGCCTTGAGCAGAAGCCGCATGTGCCAACATAATCTTCCCGTTAGCGTCGCCAATTGACCACAAATGCGGCACTACTTCACCGGCTGATAGCACTGCCATGCGATCGTCAACTGGAATAAAATTCCGCCGATCAAGTTCCACACCTACAGACTCTAAACCAAGATTTTGTGTTGCCGGGATGCGTCCTGTAGCCACTAAGCAAGCATCCACTTCGATGACATCTAGATCTTCTTTGGTTTTGAAATCTGCTAACTCAATTACCACAGGTGAACCTGGGATGACTTTTTTGGCGTATATCCCTACTTTGGTTTCAATATCGCGGGGAGTAATCAGCACCCGTTCAGCAAGTTTGGCAATGTCGCGGTCAAATCCTGGCATTAGCTGATCTAGGGCTTCAATCAAGGTGATTTCACAACCCAAAGCTGAGTAAATGTCAGAAAATTCCAAGCCGATGTAACCACTACCAATAATCGCCACCCAGTCTGGTAGCGACTCCAACTTAACGCCTTGGTCGCTGGTAAAGACAGTTTTGCCGTCTACTTTAATCCCTGGAGGCACAAAAGGAATTGAACCAGGCGAAAGGATGATGTCTTTGGCCGTGATCGTTTTTTCGCCACCGTCTCCGGTAATAGAGACTTTTTGTGCCCCAGCGATTTTTCCCCAACCCCTGATAATATCGACTTTTAGACGTTTGAGACTGTTGGTTAAGTCGCCTTGAATTTTTGATACCAGATTATTAGCATGATTAGCGATCGCTTGGCGATCAAATTCCACGCTACCAATTTGAATTCCCAGCGACTTGAGGTGGTGGGCATTGCGTAACTCCCGCACACGTCCAGATGCAGCCAGCAGCGCTTTAGAAGGGATACAGCCCCGATTAACACAGGTTCCTCCCATATCAGCAGCTTCAATAATCGCTGTTTTTAAACCACAACTTACGGCGTGTAAGGCTGCGCCATGTCCGCCTACACCAGCGCCTATAATTACTAAATCGTAATCAAATTCTTGACTCACGTTAGTTTCCCTGTGTGCTTCGCCTATTTATTCTCAACTTGACCGACAATCAGCGCAACCCTTTTAACAGTTAGTTATCAGTTTTGTTGCTGGGTTTAAGCCCTCAGCACACAGTTATCAGTGAACACTGGGAACTGGTAACTGATTTAAATCTCCTACCATCCGCCTGATAACTTTTTACTGATTCAACGTTCGGGTGTTGCTAACTTAAATTATGATTCACTCACTTCTGGCGAAAAGATGGATGTTTTCAGTAATTATAATCAAATCTAGATACTTATTTTTTTTATACTCCAAAGGAAGTGGGGAGTTAGGAGTTAGGAGTAGCCCTGTCAAGGTGATATGTAGCTTTATTTTCAAGTGAAGCCCTGCTTTGTTGACTACCAAAAGATGGCATTGGCTGGGGAAAACTGGGAAAGTGTCAAAACAGACCTGCTGAGAACTGTCTGTACTTGTAGTGGTTGGGGAACAGAATCAGCTAAGGTGGATATTTTATTGCATGAGGAGCTAATTGATGATCCAATTGCGATCGTTAGTGAACTTAGTTCTTATTATTCAGAGTTGATTCACCGAGTCATGGATGCTGCTATCTCTCACAATCCTGATTGGGTGATTGCTAATACTCGTCGCTGTGCCGAAAAGATTATGGATGCAGGTGAAGCCGAATACTACTACGCGCTTGAATGCTTGAAAAAGGCAGGTAATGCCTACTTTACTTGGCATCTGGGAAGGAAGTTGAGTGGTTAAGCTATCGGGAAGACTTGATACAAACCCACGTTCCTAAACATAAATTCATGGGCATCTTTAAGCAAAAAGGTATGGAGTGAAAATTATTGTTTGTAAGCCTAAACCATATTCAAAATGGATTAGAGGATAAATCAACAGGGTAATACTTAATCTGCCATTACACCACTTTCTTTGCTCTAAATCTTTTTGCTTACCTTCTGAAGTAATAATGACATTCCTGATTTTTTGACTTTTGCAAGAGGTCTATTGAGATAGTAGGTGGATTTACACGCCGTGCTGTACTAGGTCTATTTCTCTTGCAGCAACAGATAATTCCAACATATCTGCTTGCTTATGCAGTTTAAACACCATCAAGGTTTTTAAGTCTGCAATAACCAGATGATTTAGCTTTGAAATTGAGATTTGCCCAAGATATCAACTTTAGCGGCAAAACATGAAGTAAAATTCACATCTGAAGCAGTCCCCGTATAATCTCATAATTCCTAACAAAAAATAGTCCAGTGTGATGATTGATAAATATCCTCAGAATCTTATAGTGTCCTGCTTACCGCTGAGTATGCTTGTATTACTCAGTAGCATATTTTCTAGTCCACTAAAAGCCCACGCTGTTGATACTACACAATTACCAACTAGTAATTTCATCCTTTCACAAAGAATTCCACCACCACAGGATATCCAACCACCCGCACCTTCGCCACTTCCCTCACCCGAACTGCCACAGCCACTCCCCCCACCAGCAGAACTATTTCCCCCCTCTGCCCCAACTCCCACACCTGAAGAACCATTTCCTGGCAAGTTTCCTCAAACTATTGTTGTTGAACGGTTTGAAGTTGTTGGTAGCACAGTCTTCAGTCCTAAAGAGTTAGCCCTCGCCACTGCTGAATTTACCAAACGACCGATCTCACTGGCTCAACTGTTTCAAGCCAGTTCTAAAATCACTGATTTATACGTCAATAATGGTTACATTACTTCTGGTGCGTATATTCCACCCCAAACACTCCAATCCCGTGTTGTCAAAATTCAGGTGATTGGAGGTAAATTAGAAGCACTCAAATCTCATATTGTCAAAATTCAGGTGGTCGAAGGTAAATTAGAAGATATCCAGGTAACTGGGACTCGGCGGTTGAATCCGAATTATGTCCGCAGCCGACTAGCAATAGCGACATCACCGCCTCTTAATCGCCAGCGTTTACTAGAGGCACTGCAACTTTTGCAACTTAATCCTTTGATTCAAAAGGTGTCTGCTGAACTCTCAACAGGATCGCGGGCTGGTACGAGTCTGTTAGAAGTCAACATCAGCGAGGCAAAAACCCTTACAAGCCAAATAGTTCTTGATAATGGGCGATCGCCAAGCGTTGGCAGTTTTCGCCGCGGATTACGATTGAATGAAGCTAACTTACTGGGATTCGGAGATGGTCTGAGTTTAGGATACACTAATACCGATGGTAGCAACTCCTTTGACGCTAGTTACACATTGCCTCTCAATCCCCGCAACGGAACCCTCACCTTTAACTATGGCACTACATCGAGTCATGTCATTGAACCTCCTTTCGACTCTTTAGATATCGAATCAACTTCTCCCTATTACGAACTGACATTCCGCCAGCCAATAGTTCAAACTCCCATACAAGAATTCGTCCTTGGATTAACGGTGTCCCGACGCGAAAGTTATATTTCGTCCTTGCTACAGAGATATGGGTTTCCCGGTTCTGTACTTTCGCCTGGAGCGGATGAACAGGGACGCACCAAGATATCTGCGTTGCGATTTTTTCAAGAATGGACGAGTCGTAATAGCCGTGAAGTCATCGCCCTCCGCTCGCAATTTAGCTTGGGTATAGATGTGTTGAATGCCACAATTAACCAAAATGCTCCCGATAGCCGTTTTTTTGCTTGGCAAGGGCAAGCGCAGTGGGTACGCCTTTTAGCTCCTGAAACCTTACTATTACTTCGTTTAAATACCCAACTCGCATCCAGAGCACTTTTGCCTTTAGAGCAATTTGGCTTAGGTGGGCAGGATAGTATTCGAGGCTACCGTCAAGATTACCTGCTGACAGATAATGGCACTTTTGTTTCTGCTGAAGTTCAAGTACCGATTCTGCGCTTACCACAGATAAATAGCACATTACAGGTTGTGCCGTTTATAGATTTTGGTGTTGGTTGGAATAGTTCTGGTAGAGAGAATCCCAACCATAATACTCTAGCTGCTGTTGGTCTGGGGTTGCGTTGGTCACAGGGCGATCGCTTCACCGTTCGTCTTGACTGGGGCATTCCTTTAGTATCTGTTGACTCAAATGATAGAACATTACAAGATAACGGTTTGTATTTCAGTTTACTCTATAATCCTTTTTAAAATTTAGGAGTTCATTCTCCTTCCTTTTGCTACCAGAGGCTGCGTCAACGAGGGTTGACACCATTGAAGCAACTGGCGTGCGATTTCCAATTGTCAGATATTTTTTACCCAGTGGGATGCGTCCAATTAATTTAATTCCTGCCTTGCTCTTATCTATTTCACAAAATTCCATAAAGCAGTACTAAATAGCTAGGCCTAAATAAATTAAAGTTTGTAGTGAGTTAGCGCGGTCTTCTCCCTACAGCCCTTCTCAAGACAGGAGACGCTCTTGTGTTCGGGCATCCTAAGGCAGGCGCTAGCCTCTGGCAATGTGAGAAGGGGAGACGCTGTTCGCGTCCCTTGGGCAAGTCTTGCGACACGCCTCTTGTTCGCCAACGGCATAGCAACTTTTAGAGACGCTGTTCGCGTTCGCTTAGAGCGAGTCTGCATTCGCCTCGGGTCTAGTAGAGAGCGTCTGGGGGTTTCCCTGATGAGCGACTAACTTTCCTCTTGGGTAAGACTTTAGTCCTGATAAACGTTGCTATAAGCGAGGAATTGCTCACTACGAACTAGGATTTTATTGTATGTTTAATTATGCTTACTTACTTATTTGAGTGATTAAAAAATAAAAATCAGATAATTATTTATATAATTCGGAGTTTCCCCACTACTCAGAATAAAAATCCGCAAATATACCACGTGTTCTATTCAGTATTTGATTTTATTCTGGGTATCCTAAGGAAGACAAGGTTGGATGATATAGACAAATGGACAAAGTTTATAACTTATGAATGAGTGCAGAAAACAGTTAGAACTTCTACTGCAAAAACTGATTGAACAATTAGCCATCTCATTCCAGAAGGTCAATCATGAAGAGAAGGGCTGGTTTGCACCCTCATACCGATTTTGGGATTACAGACAGTGACAATTTTAATTGAGCAAATTTTCCATAAGTTCAACCTGAAAATCTTGAATTTATGGCAATACGCTTGGTGTTAGTGATATTTTGCCCAGGAAGATCCCCCCAAGTGGAGCAAGTGGCTTCCCTTAAAAAGGGGACTTAATTCCCTTCTTTTTAAGGAGGATTAGGGAAGATCAACCCTTAACCTAAGTGGATTGCAACTTCTGGGAGTAGTATTTTTTAGACTAAAACATTAAAGATATGAGAATTTGAGGAATAGCCATGCTAGGAAATGAGCGGGAAAAAATACGCCATATGTTGGTCATCCAAGACCTACAAGGGCAGCGAACTGTCGTTTTGCAAGAGGCTACTTATTCTTTGGGGCGGCATCCCGCAAACACTATTGTCTTGGCTTCCCGGTCAGTATCAATGCAACATGCAATTTTATTGCGAGTAACTGTTCCACAGACTGACCAATACGGCTTCCAGATTATTGATGGCAACTACAAGGGGAAAGGAAGTACTAATGGCTTATTTTTAAATGGCACTAAATGCTTTTCTCATAATCTCAGAAACGGAGATATCATTGCCTTTGGCGGTAATCATGCTCAAGCAAAATATTATGCTATTTCTAACCTCTCAGAACAAGCATTTTCTGAATCTTCTGATGTTGAAGACTTATCTGGTTTCCTATCACAGCAAGCCAGTCCTGCCAATCCTTTTCAAACCTTAGCTATTGATCCCACCTTTGAAGCAGCCAGTGAGTCCGCCCTAGCTCGCCTAGCATCCTTCCCTGAACTCATCCCCAATCCAATTATCGAGATGGATTTCGAGGGAACAGTAACTTATCTCAATCCAGCCGCAGCTCTCAAGTTTCCCAAACTTAGAGAAGTTGGAACACAACACCCTATCTTAACAGGACTCCTGGGTGCAGTTAACAATTTAGAAAAAAATTCTTTTGTGCGGGAGGTGGAAGTATATGCAGAAGTTTTTGAACAATCCGTTCTCTACCTTCCTGAAAGTGATTTAATTAGAACTTTTATTGTTAGGGATATTACAGAGCAAAAGCAAGCCACAGCCGAACTGCGCCAGCGCGATCGCTTGCTACAGGCAGTTGCAGAAGCCGCTAATTATTTGCTAAGGGAAATGAATTCTGAAACTGGTATTGATCGAGCTCTAGCTGTATTGGGCGAAGCTGCCAAGGCAGATCGTGCCTATCTCTTTCAGAACCATCCCCATCCTGCTACAGGGGAAATAGCAGTTAGCCTACGGTTTGAATGGACGCACTCCTTTATTGAACCTACCCACCACCATTGGCAGAATCAGCCTTATCAAGCTTCTGGATTAGCCCGTTGGTATACTGTTCTCTCTAGCGGCGAGTCGATTAGCGGACTCACCCAAAAATTTCCTGTCGCCGAACAAGAATTTCTGATTAGAGATGGCATTCAATCGCTTATCCTGGTGCCTCTCCGGTTGGAGAACGAATTATGGGGTTACCTTGGCTTGGCAGACTGCACCTTTGAGCGGCATTGGTCAAGGCATGAAGAATCTACCCTTTTGACGATGGCCGCTAGTATCATTAGTACGCAGCAGCGTCAGCAAGTAGAAGAAAAGATTCGCTATCAAGCCCTTCATGACCTGCTGACAGGGTTGCCTAATCGCCTACTATTTAATGAGATGCTCGCTAAAACTCTGCCAAACGCCACTCGGAATGGCGAAAGTTTAGCTGTGATCTTCCTCGACCTAGATCGCTTCAAGGTCATTAATGATACTTTAGGGCACACTTTGGGAGACCAATTGTTACAAAATGTCACTCAAAGATTAAAAGACTTACTCAGAGGCGGAGACACCATAGCCCGTTGGGGAGGTGATGAGTTCACTATTTTACTCCCCCGAGTCAATGATATTGAAGAGGTAAAGCAGGTGGCGCAGAGAATCTTACAAGCCTTAGAGGATGCTTTCCATCTTCAAGGGCATGAACTTTACGTGACTGCCAGCCTCGGTATTGCCTTGCTTGATGACAACAGTCCTGACGCCGAAACACTAATCCAGCACGCGGATGCCGCTTTATATTATGCTAAGGACAAAGGGCGGAATAACTACCAATTCTACAGTGTTTCCCTGAGCGCTAAAAATCCTGAACTCCTAACTTTAGAAAAGAGCTTGCGCTATGCCTTAGAACGCGAAGAATTTACGGTGTATTATCAGCCTCGTGTGAACATTGCCACAGGAGAAATTACTGGCATGGAGGCTCTGTTGCGTTGGCAGCACCCAGAGATGGGTTTGGTTGCACCTAGTGTCTTTATTCCCCTCGCCGAAGAAAGTGGATTAATTGTCCCCATTGGCGAATGGGTGCTGCGGACAGCCTGTAGCCAAAATAAAACCTGGCAAGATGCAGGATTGCCACCCATGATGATCGCTGTCAATCTTTCTCTGAAACAGTTCTGCCAACCCAAATTGGTGGAGACTATAGCCAAAGTTTTAGAACAAACCGGTCTGGAGCCGCGCTTTTTAGAATTAGAAATTACCGAAACTACAGCTATTGAAAATTTAAGTTTTACCAGAAAGGTGTTACAAAATCTACAGCAGATGGGTGTCTACATCTCCATTGATGACTTTGGTACGGGTCATTCCTCGCTCTCACGCCTACAGCTTTTGCCACTCCACAATCTGAAAATAGATAAATCTTTTATTCAAGATTTGACACAGGATGTCAAAGTAGCTCATATTATCAAAGCCATAGTTAGCTTGGGGCACAGCTTGGGATTGAAGTTGACAGCCGAAGGGGTAGAAAAAGAAGAGGAACTGGAGTTCTTGAAATCTATCAACTGTGAGGAGGTACAGGGCTTTTTACTCTACCGACCGCTTTCTGCAAAGATTGCAACAGAAATCCTCGAAAGTAAACGACCAATACTCTAGTCACAAGGAAAAACTGTTTGTACCAGTGAGGATACAATAGCATTCATTGACCTGCTGCCAACCTTTTTCGTCTTATGCTGCCAGTCATTTATTCCGACGAATTTTTAGATCACAAGACTGGAAAATACCATCCCGAAAGACCAGAACGTTTAAGTGCGATCGCCACTGCCCTAAAAGCAGCTACCTTTGCAGATAAAATTGGCTGGCGATCGCCTACACCAGTATCAGAAAAGCCATCACTGATGTCTATGTTGGTTAAAGCGCATAGCCCAGCCTATATCAAAAAACTTTGGCAAATCGCCTCTAGTGGCGGTGGCCCTTTGGATGGAGATACGCCAGTTTCCCCTCGCAGTTATGATGTGGCATTGTTGGCAGTCAGTGCCTGGTTAGATGGAGTTGAGGCTGTATTAAAGTCGGCTAATCCGGCTTTTGTACTAGCACGTCCCCCAGGACACCATGCAGAAAGTGATGCAGGAATGGGCTTTTGCCTGTTTTCTAATGCAGCGATCGCAGCTTTATTTGCCTTAGAACAACCTGGAATTAACCGCGTCGCCATCCTCGATTGGGATGTGCATCACGGTAATGGTACTCAGGCGATCGTCGAAACCCAAGCACGCATCGCTTACTGTTCCCTACATCAGTACCCATGCTATCCCGGTACTGGAAGATCGACAGAACGCGGTTTTCATAATAATGTCTTAAATTTACCTGTACGCCCTGGTAGTGATATTGCAGTATATCAGCCACTATTTGAAACACAGGTTGTACCGTTTTTAGCTAACTTTCAGGCGGATTTACTAATTGTCAGTGCTGGTTATGATGGCAATGCCGCAGATCCTTTGGCAAGTATCAATTTGCAGCCACAAGACTACGCTTTATTTACTGATTATTGTCTTGGGTTAACTCGTAAAATTCTGTTTGGCTTAGAAGGTGGCTACGACTTTGATACTCTTTCTCAATCAGTTGTAGCGACGATTGAACGCTGTTTACTTTAAGCTTTCCTTGTTTACCTCATTGTCGGACAAAAGTTTACAGAAATGATGTATGCAAAGGTTTCTTCATCAAAGGAGTAGAAGGGAAATTGCAGTAAGTCTTTCTTTTCTGCCCCTTCGCCCAATGCCCTTTCTTGTAAACTTCATCGAATCTTCAGAAAGAAAAGTTTGAGTTGGTTCAGAAAGAGCTAAAGTTTTGTTAAGATGCAATTGCTAGCAGTTTCTCAGCGAAATTCACCTATCGGGGTGTGGAGAAATAAAAAGTACTAGCAGCACAAAGTTCAAAAGGTGAAGCAATGACCACCTACATTTTTTTCGATGAAGCTCTACGGATGCTGACTAATGCCTACTTGATATCAGTAGTACTGTTAATAGCAGCTTCTGGTATAGGTTTGGCGGTAATTGAAATAATAGAAAAGGCAGGAGAACCTTAAGTTTACAGATAGCAATGTAGTTCTTGCCAAAAACCATTGGGTGCAGGTGTTCGCCGTGAATAAATCTTGGGAACACTAAAGCATGAAAGTCTCACAGCATTGCAGTCTTACCCGGAAATCCACCAAACACACAGGTAACTGTAGCGCTATTGGGACTCTAACCAAGGAGCTACTACAATGGGTCTATTCGACGCTGTGTTGGGTACAGAAAGCCAAATCCAAGCAGCACTCAATCCAGAAGAAGCTTTTGCTGTGATTATTTTGGTGGCAACAGCCTCAGACGGTTACCTTTCTGTTGAGCAGGCAAATTCTATCACTTCTGTGCTGTCCCGGACAAAACTTTTTAAAAGTTATCCCCATGAGATGATGAACAGGCTGTTTGACAAAATCTTGGGCATTCTCCAGGGTGATGATTTTAATAGTTTATTTGATGCAGCAAAAGATTCTTTATCTCAAGACTTGCGCGAAGCAGCCTTTGCAGTAGCCACCGATTTAGTGTTAGCTGAAGGTATTGTCGCTGAAGAAGAAAAATACTTCTTAAATGATCTATATCAAGCTTTAGGTGTTTCTAGTGAGATAGCAATCAAAATTGTGCAAGTAATCTTGATTAAAAACCGGGGATAGGATGATAAAACATATGCTTAATTAAACTATATAAATAGCTTATAAACAAAGTGTGCCAAAGGAGTTAAGCTTCTTTGGCACTATTTTTGGTATTATTGTGACCAAAGAAGGTAAAAAAGGTAAAGCAAGAAGAAAGAAATCACTTTTCCCCACACGTTACAGAGCAAGTATTTTTAAATACGGGGTTCCCTTTTCTCACTTTCCTTCATTAGGCTTAGATTCGCGACTTTTCCCTTGAAGTCGAAAATCTTGTTGTTTAATGCAGTATTATGTCATAATTCGATTTTATAATTTTTAACTTTAAATTGTAAATTACTTATGCATTGTTCTGCCACCCTAACCCAACTGGTTGAAGTTCTTTTGGCCAGTCCGACAAACTTATCTGAAACTGCTTTAACACAAGTAAGTAGCGGTATCCAAACAGATAGCCGTACTCTGAAACCGAGTGAAGTATTTTTAGCTTTGCGAGGCGATAAGTTTGATGGACATGAATTTGTGGCAACCGCGATCGCAAAAGGTGCAATAGCTGCAATTGTAGATTTTGAATATGAAAATCCTGGCTTTCCTATATTACAGGTAAAAGACACCCTCAAGGCATATGAGAAAATCGGCAGATGGTGGCGCGATCGCTTTAACATTCCAGTGATTGGCGTAACAGGTTCCGTGGGCAAAACTACAACCAAGGAACTGATCGCCGCAGTTTTAGGAACAAAGGGACGAGTTCACAAAACTTATGAAAATTACAACAACGAAATCGGTGTTCCGAAAACTCTCCTAGAACTTGGCACAGAACATGACTACGCCGTGATTGAAATGGCAATGCGCGGTAGAGGACAAATTGCCGAACTGACGCAAATAGCGCATCCAACAATTGGAGTGATTACCAATGTCGGGACAGCGCATATTGAATTACTGGGTTCGGAAGAAGCGATTGCTCAGGCAAAATGTGAATTATTAGCCGAAATGGCTGCTGATAGTGTGGCAATTCTCAACCACGACAATCCCCTATTAATGGCCACAGCGGCGAAAGTTTGGCACGGAGAAGTTTTGACTTACGGCTTTTCTGGTGGGGATATCCAAGGGCAGTTAATTGATCACCAAACTGTGGAAGTTGCAGGAATCCAACTACCTCTGCCGTTACCTGGGCGTCACAATGCGACTAATTTTTTGGCAGCTTTAGCAGTGGCAAAAGTGTTAGGGATCGATTGGGCAAGTCTCAAAGCAGGTGTGGTGGTGGATATGCCCACAGGGCGATCGCAGCAGTTTACCTTACCCAACGATGTGGTAATCTTAGATGAAACTTATAATGCTGCACCAGAAGCTATGATAGCAGCCTTGCAATTATTGGTAGACACACCCGGAAAGCGAAAGATTGCCGTATTGGGTGCAATGAAAGAATTGGGAGAGCGATCGCAGCAGTTGCACCAGCGAGTGGGAGAAACAGTGCGAAAATTGAATCTAGACGGCTTGTTGGTTTTGGTAGATGGACAAGATGCCGAAGCGATCGCCCTTAGTGCTGAAGGTATCCCATCAGAGTGCTTTGCAACTCATGCTGATTTGGTGGCTAGATTGAAGACATTTGTGCAAGCAGGCGATCGTTTATTGTTCAAAGCCGCCCATTCCGTTGGACTAGATCAGGTAGTCAATCAGTTACGTGCAGAATTTCCCAAATGATACCGCTAGAAACCCAACGTCTTATACTGCGAGACTTTGTAGAATCAGATTGGCAAGCGGTTCATAAATACGCCAGCGATGATGAAGTTGTGCGTTATTTGACCTTTGGCTTTTTGCAAAGAGAGATTTCATTGCAAGGCGAAGAATCCCGTCAGCATTTTGCCTTGGCAGTGACTTTAAAAGCCCAAAAGCAATTAATTGGTATCTGTCGCATTTCTACTCTAGATACTGGCAACAAAATAGGCTCTATTGGATACTATTTTAATAAAGAATTTTGCTAAGTTGCCTTTGTAGCGACTAATCTCAATCACGGCATCTGTGAGAGAAGAGAATCCATTAGTATTATCATTAACTGCTAGAAAATTCTGCTGATCAGTGCCTTTACTTAGAGTGAAAGTTGCCGCAGCTTTAACCACAAAAGCAGTTGCAGTCAATATCTGTTGTACATCTGAAAGATTCAGACTCGCAACAGTGCCAAATTTAACAAAATTAGCGGCTGAAACTGTATTCAGACCATCAATATCTACACATACGCACTACTTGCACCAGCGAATTGGAGAAATAATGCGTAGAGGCGTAGCGGCTTGTCATTAGACATCGCTCGGATGTGTAAATTTCAGGCGTTGTTGGAAAGACTAGGGCTGTTACCGTAGCGTCTTTGAAAAAGAATTGCTGCCAAATTAGTCACCAAGCAAGTAATTGCTAGCCACAGCAAGATATAAGTAGGAGCCATCACTACTCCAATCATGAACCAAGTATATACGTGCAATATCATCACGGAAGCGAAAAAGCTGGCAATTCCAGCAGATTGCCACACTTGATATGATGGGCGACGTAACGCTACCAAGCTCATCGTTAAAATTGTGACTAGTAAGTTCGCTGGTACGAGAAATGCACAAATACTTACGCAGTTGCCACGAGAGAACTCAACTAAGGTGTTAAAATCGAGCATTAATTTGTTGGGATAGACGTTAGCTTTTTAAGAATTTAATTTATTCTATTTTAAAATAACTAAATCTACATTAATATATGAGTGAGTAATCACATTGCGAATATAACATAAGTTAAACTATTTAGTTGCATTTTGATACTACCAATAGTTAGTTAATTATAAAGATTTTGGATAAGTAGGGTGGAAAATACCCACCCTAGCTGAATTAACCCGGTAAAATCACTGTATCGATAACGTGTACCACACCATTATCAGCTTCGATATCTGCTGCTAAAACTGTGGCATTTTTAACTTCAAAACCATCAGAAGAATCAATTTTTATGGGTGAACCTTCTACAGAATTAACCGTACCGAGTTGTGCTAGATCAGCCTGTAGCAGCTTTCCGGGAACGACATGATACTTTAAAATTCGTGTTAGCTGAGGAATATTCTGTAACAGAGTTTGGATAGTTCCCCCTGGTAACTTGGCAAAAGCATCGTCATTTGGTGCAAAGACAGTGAACGGACCAGGACTTTTTAATATTTCTACTAAACCAGCAGCTTGTACAGCCGCCACCAGTGTTTTGAAAGACTTAGCCGTAACTGCAATATCAACAATATCAGCCATATATCTGACCTAAATTTCTGCAAAAGATTTTAAAGGATAATAAACCTATTTTAAGTTTTATTAAACCAAATAAATTTAAAATCAGCCGTTGAATAAACAACACGTAGATGTGTACTTTTCGTCAGACATCTCCGAAACAGTTCTGAGTGCTGAGTAATATCATGTCCGGTGAATCAACCGGAAAAAAATGTTCGTACTGGGTTTTTTGGCATGGTCTGGGTTGATTTTTCTGCTCTGGCTCATACTTGCGATCGCGTCACTCAAATCCCTATCTCTAATTGAGTTTGAGATGATTTGTAAGAGATGCAAATATTGCCTTTTGCGAGATTTTTGATCATGATATGTACCCAATGCCCATTAATTATGATTTGCTTTCCAGTTTGCTAGGTCAGTTAAAGAGCGATCGCGGTAACGTCCATAACGCTCTTGTTTACTTTTGATTTTCGCACCCAGTTCGGGAAAAATCCCAAAGTTGGGCGGCATTGGTTGGAAATGCTTCGGCGAAGCAGAACTAATAAATTCCAATAACGCACCTATCATTGTTGTTGGTGGTAAAATCAAAGGTTCTTTACCCAAAGCTAGCCGTGCTGCATTAATTCCTGCCAAGCAGCCACCCGCAGCCGCTGCGGTGTAACCTTCAGTACCAATCAACTGTCCAGCTGCTAACAATGTCGGACGCTCTTTAAATTGCAGAGTAGGATGCATTAGCTGAGGAGCATTAATAAAAGTATTGCGGTGCATTACTCCCAACCGCACAAACTCCGCCTTTTCCAAACTTGGAATTAGCTGAAATATTCGCTTTTGCTCACCCCAACGCAGATTAGTTTGGAATCCTACCATATTCCACAGTTGACCGACTTTATCTTCTTGTCGCAACTGCACCACAGCATAAGGACGTTCCCCTGTGCGAGTATCTGACAATCCTACTGGCTTTAGGGGCCCGTAGCGCATGGTATCTTCCCCCCGCTGTGCTAGTTCTTCAATGGGTAAACAAGCTTCAAAAAATTTCGCCGTTTCCCGTTCAAAACCTTTGAGTTCTGTTTGTTCAGCTTTACAAAGTTCTTCTCGAAACTGCAAGTACTGCTCTTTATTCATTGGGCAGTTGAGATAAGCGGCTTCGCCTTTGTCATAACGTGATGCCATAAAAGCAACGTCACGGTTAATCGATTCTCCCACAATAATCGGACTAGCCGCATCGAAAAAGCTGAGGTATTCCATCCCGGTAAAGCGGTGCAAATCTTGGGCTAAGTCGGGACTGGTTAAAGGTCCAGTTGCCAAAACCACAATTCCTTCTGGAATCGCAGACACTTCACCCCGACGAAATTCAATTAAAGGATGGCTAGCTAAAGTTTGAGTCAAGTCTTGGCCAAATTGTCCCCTGTCTACGGCTAGCGCCCCACCTGCCGGAACGGCGTGTTCATCAGCTTTAGAAATGACGATAGAGCCAAGTTGGCGTAATTCTTCGTGCAATAATCCCGCTGCGCGATTGCTTGCCATTGCCCCAAAGGAATTACTACATACTAATTCTGCCAGATGTTCTGTATGATGAGCAGGGCTGAAGCGTTTTGGACGCATTTCATGGAGAATTACTGGTACTCCAGCTTGGGCTATTTGCCAAGCTGCTTCAGTTCCAGCTAGTCCACCTCCAATTACTTGTATCGGTTGTTCCATAGTTAAATTTTTAGTTCCTATATCATAAGTATCCATCAGCATCAGCGCTAGGACGCATCAACAAGTAGAGTGTTGCTGAGTTTGAGTCTAAACTTTTGTACATAAATACAAAAACGATGCTAGCAAACTATTGAAATAAACAGGAAGATGCTAACCACTAATTGTCCAACGTCGTTGGGCAAAAACTCTAACTGCGCGATCGCACCCTTGGTGTTAGGCGAATGGTTGTAGTTTTTGGAGCTATACCGTCACGACTCCACTAGTTAAGTAGACAAGGTTATAAGGCGTGTTTTCAAACTCGTTGTATTCTATAAAAACAGGCGATCGCAGGCATAGTGTATTGATGAATCGAGGACGACAGGTATAGAACAGTGGGAGAAGTTAAAACCGTTACTTCCACTCCAAAAACCCTAAACTGGTAAATCAAAGGCTGAATTATATCTGTTGTTTTGTCAATCAGTTAATTTTGCAGCCCATTCTTCTTCTGGCTTAAATCCGTATTCATAAATTCCTTTTAAACCCTCAACTTCGCTTATTGAACCAAACCGTTCCTCCCAACGTCGTAGGGCATTTTCCAGTAGCGGCTGATTAAGAGAGTACAGTTCGCTATTGTCTGCGCCGAGAGGATAGGAGAATGGATAGAAAAGTGTGTGATGCACGGAGAAGCAGAGATATGGCTCTCCGTACTCTGGACCACCACGAATCAGCAACTCGCCAAGGTATCTCACCCAAGCTCGAATTGGCTGATGGGGGGATTCTTCAGTGCGAACAAAGACCAGCAGATCGACTTGCATCACTAGCTCTTCAATGGCAGCAGGATACTCACCTATGGCTTTTAATACGTGTTCAATGTATTCTTCATAAGAGTTTCCTGGTTGCCACTCAAGCACCACTCCCTTAATGTCTGATTCGCTGCTTGGGCTAAAGAAGACTTCCCCAACTCTTGCTAGCTCGTCAAAAGCATCTATAGTTCCTATCGTGCTATTGATGTACCAAGCATTGACGAATTGAGTCGAGAGGGAAGTAAAATCGAATGGTGGAACTATACACCACCTGCCAGCACTCTTTTTACCCGCCCAGGTGTCATTTAGAGGTTCGATTGGATCTGCTGTTTTGTTAATTGATTGATTGTGCATATTAATCTTTTCAAGGTAGTATAACTAATTTCCCATTTTGCACTTGGAAGACAAGCTTTTGGGCTTGACCTGCTGTGTCTTTGTAAAAAACTTCAACAAATTCCACAACATTAATCCCTGCTATGAACTGACAGCTTATGTACTTGCACAACGAGATAATAATGAAGCTATTCGTGTCCTGTTTAGCCGCTGTAATCCTCCCGACTCTGAAGCAACATGGTATCCGCCCAATGGCGACTGAAGATGGTACACCAGTAGAAGTAAATATTCGCATAGCACAAGAAGCAATTAGGCAGCGCATTGAGCAAGCAATAAAAGCAAGCAAGATTCTTCAAGTTGAGACTAACTCGTCTAGATTCACACCCATGTATCTCAGCTTTTGCGCCATTTTGTACTTAACTCAAATTATACTATGATGGGAATTTCCGCTCGCGTACTTCCACAGCATAATCTTGCACGGCTTTGGTAATCGTCTCGCGCAAGTTTGTGTAAACCTTGGCAAAGGGTGGCTGCTTCTCTGTAAGCCCGATTACATCTGAGGTAACTAAAACTTGTCCATCGCAGTGAGTTCCTGCACCGATACCAATTGTTGGAATGCTCAGTTTTTGTGTAATCTGCATTGCTAAATCTGCGGGGATATGCTCTAACACTAGAGAAAATACACCAGCTTGTTCGAGAGCGATCGCTTCAAGTAAAATCCTCTCACTCGCTTCTTGCGTTTTCCCTTGTTGTCGCAAACCGAGTTGATGTACTGATTGCGGTGTCAAACCTACATGACCCATTACCGGAATTCCGGCTTCTACCAAACGAGCAATAGTTTCTGCGATCGCTGGATAGCCACCTTCCAATTTTACCGCTTGAGCGCCTGTTTCCTTCAGTACCCGCCCAGCTGAATGCATCGCTTGCTGGAGACTTTCTTGATACGTCAAAAATGGTAAATCTACAACTACTAATGCACGTTTAACTCCTCGACGCACGGATTTGGCGTGGTATATCATCTCATCCAAAGTTATGGGCAGTGTTGTTTCATGCCCTAGAACTACTGCCATAGAGTCACCCACGAGGATTAAGTCTACACCAGCTGCATCAAGGAGTTGAGCGATCGCATAATCCCAGGCGGTCAATGCCACAATTGAACGTCCCTGTTGTTTCCATTGAATTAATTGCTGGGTAGTGATTGCCATTGCCAATTTTAGATTTTGGATTTTGGATTTTGGATTGGGGATTAAGTATTGGGTATTAGGAATAAATTTTCCTAGTCCCCAGTCCCTAATCCCTACTTAACGGCGCGACTGAAAGCAATATGGGATTTTGCACTACTCGTTTTGGGCATTAACCAAGCTAGACCTTCACTAGTGCCAATCCATAATTTATTAGCGATATCAGGTGCAAGGGCAAGAACCCGACTAGAAGGAAGTCCAGCAACTTCTGGGTCTAACACAGCTCCTGTATTTGGATTTAATCGTAGCAAACCATTGTTAGTCCCGACCCAGACACTACCATCTTTAGCAAAACGTACTGCTGTCACGTTACGCCCACGTAGGCGAGTCACAGACCGCAACACTGCACCAGTTTTTGGGTTAATAACTAGCAAATTATTCGGCATTCCCGCCCAAATTAATCCTTCTGGACTAATAGCTAAAGCTTGTACAGTCGTCCCTGGTAAATCGGCTATCCGCTTCATAATCGCTGCACTAGCAGTATTTACCCGTACTAATCCATCAAGAGTGCCAACCCACAGTTGACCTTCAGCATCTAAAATCATGGTGTTGGCGCTGACACCAGGCAGATTTTTTAATGTTGTCATAATCAAGCCTTGGTCGGGACTAATTAGGGCTAAACCGCTATCAGTTCCAGTCCACAAATAACCCCGCTTGTCAAGTAACACTGACAACACCCGTTTAGAAGGCAAAAATAAATTTTGTGCGGTGATTTCGTTAGTGCGGGGGTCTACTCGGATTAGTCCCCCATAACTTCCCACCCACAAACGTCCTACTTTGTCTTGGGCTAAAGCACCAATGGTAACATTCGATAAGCTTACACGAGAAACAATCTTGCCGGTTTTAGGATCAATGCGCGATAGTCCTCGCCAAGAACCTACCCAAAGATTGCCCATAAAATCTTCTAGTAAGTTGCCGACACGATAATCAGTTTCTGGCGAATGTTCTTGCACTCCCTGTTCATCGGGTAAGGGTTTTACTCGCAATGGCGGTGCAGAAGGTGGGTAAACTGGGGTTAAATCAGATGAATTAGTGTCAGGGGTTTTTTGTGCCCATCCTATATTTGGCACAGCTATCAACCCCAGCAAGATAGAAGTAATCCATAAACTAGCACGCTTGTAAAACAATACCACGGTGACATTTCCTTTGGAGAGAGTACCCATAGCCGTTACCTAAACTGGCTTTGGGTTAATTCCAGTGTTCCCCTAGCTGGGATTAATTAAACGTCATCTGGAATTTTTCTAAAATTCAATGGGCATCGGGCACTTGTACCGAACTTGTCCTAAGCGGCTTGCCTTGAGCGTTCGCGCAGCGTCTCGTAGAGAAGCCGAAAGGAGCCGTTGGCGCAGCCTCTCCAAAAGTTGTATTGAGCATTGGCGAAAGAATTCTTATAACTCCTCACTCCTCACTCCCCAAAGGCTCTATACAGTTATTCATGACACTTTGTAAATCATTTGTAACAAAATGTTTAAAACTTTATGTAATAACAAATTCATATACTTAAGTTAAAAACTTTCAAAGAATAACTTATCAATTTCTTGATATATTGTGAAACAAGTTACAAATTACGTGGTGTGGAATTTTTTATCTTTCGCTCACCACTCTGCTAAATCTCTGTCAAGTAAATTCTTTTCTGGTATCTTTTCCATCAACGGGGAAGATATAAGGAGTGTAGAGGCGAGAATGTGTGCCAGCCAGCCCAATCCCCTGAATACCCCAATCCATAAGGGAATTATCTAAATGCTGCCCGCAAAGTGCGGAAGTTTTGGTTAAATTGAGAAGGTTTAGTTGGGTGCGAAAAAGAGATAAAAAAGAATTTTGATTCGTAGGAAGGGGGAAAAGTAGAAGCGCTAGGACGTGTACTCTAGAAAGGGAGAACACTGCTAAGGGGGGTTACTACCGCTACCAAAGTGTCTGCCGCAAAAAAACTGCTACCTTTTTCCAAAGACAACCGCTAACAAAAAATTTCCCAGATATTCTCCCCACTGAAAAAGGGAAAGAGCGCAGTGAAGGGAAGTTGCACAAAACGTGATTTGATAATTAAAAAGAGTGATTTCAGGGAAGGATAAAATATGTCTTACGCTCAAACGAGGACTCAGAGCAAATCTGGGTATAAAGCCGGTGTTCAAGATTACAGACTAACTTATTACACACCCGATTACACACCTAAAGATACTGATCTTCTAGCTGCGTTCCGCATGACACCCCAGCCTGGTGTTCCTCCCGAAGAAGCAGGTGCGGCTGTAGCAGCTGAGTCTTCCACAGGTACTTGGACAACCGTGTGGACAGACTTGCTCACCGACCTCGATCGCTACAAAGGTCGTTGCTACGATATTGAACCAGTTCCCGGTGAAGACAACCAGTACATCTGTTACGTTGCCTATCCTCTGGACTTGTTTGAAGAAGGCTCTGTAACTAACGTCTTGACCTCAATTGTAGGTAACGTGTTTGGTTTCAAAGCTCTACGGGCACTGCGTCTAGAAGACATCCGCTTTCCAGTAGCTTACATCAAGACCTTCCAAGGGCCTCCCCATGGTATCCAAGTTGAGCGCGACAAGTTAAACAAATACGGTCGTCCTTTGCTGGGTTGTACAATTAAGCCCAAATTGGGTCTTTCCGCTAAGAACTACGGACGCGCTGTATACGAGTGCTTGCGCGGTGGTTTGGACTTCACCAAAGACGACGAAAACATCAACTCCGCACCATTCCAAAGATGGCGCGATCGCTTTTTGTTCGTAGCTGAAGCTATCAACAAAGCTCAAGCAGAAACCGGTGAAATTAAAGGTCACTACCTAAACGTCACCGCCCCCACCTGTGAAGAAATGCTGAAGCGGGCTGAGTACGCTAAAGAACTCAAAATGCCCATCATCATGCATGACTACCTCACCGCAGGTTTCACTGCCAACACCACATTGGCTCGTTGGTGCCGCGACAATGGTATCTTGCTGCACATTCACCGTGCTATGCACGCTGTAATCGACCGTCAAAAGAACCACGGTATTCACTTCCGTGTATTGGCTAAGGCTCTACGTTTGTCTGGTGGTGATCACATCCACACCGGCACCGTAGTTGGTAAGTTGGAAGGTGAACGTGCTATCACCTTGGGCTTCGTTGACCTGTTGCGTGAAAACTACGTTGAGCAAGACAAGTCTCGCGGTATTTACTTTACCCAAGACTGGGCTTCTCTACCTGGAGTATTTGCAGTTGCTTCTGGTGGTATCCACGTATGGCACATGCCCGCGCTGGTAGAAATCTTTGGTGATGACTCCGTACTACAGTTCGGTGGTGGTACTCTGGGTCACCCTTGGGGTAACGCTCCTGGGGCTACAGCTAACCGCGTCGCCTTGGAAGCCGTTATTCAAGCTCGTAACGAAGGCCGCAACTTGGCTCGTGAAGGTAACGATATCATCCGTGAAGCTGCCAAGTGGTCTCCTGAACTGGCTGTTGCTTGCGAACTGTGGAAAGAAATCAAGTTCGAGTTTCAAGCAATGGATACAGTCTGATCAAAAGTTAAGAGTTAGAAGTAGAGACGCGACGCCAGTTGCTACAACGGGGGGAACCCCCGCAACGCGCTGGCTGATTAATCGCGTCTGTACAAAAGTTAAGAGTTAAGATTTGCATTAATTCATAACTCATAACTCATAACTCTTCAGGGCTGGGGTCAAGCATGAATCTTAAGCAAATTGCAAAGGACACAGCCAAGACTCTCCAAAGCTACCTGACTTATCAGGCTCTAAGGACAGTACTGGCACAGCTAGGCGAAACGAATCCTCCATTAGAACTTTGGTTGCATAACTTTTCGTCTGGCAAAATTCAGAATGGTGAATCATATATTGAGCAACTGTTGCGAGAAAAACCAGATTTGGCTTTGCGAATCATGACTGTCAGGGAACACATTGCCGAAGAAATCATCGAATTTTTACCGGAAATGGTTCGGACTGGCATTCAGCAAGCCAACATGGAACAGCGTCGCCAGCATTTAGAACGGATCACACGATTAGACACATCCAACCCCAGTCTGCAACCAGAACAGCAAGCAACTTCAGATCCGAATTTGGATGACTTATCCAATTAGTTCGGTCAACCTAGTAGTAAAAAATCGCAACCCATTATCAAAAGCTATGCAAACTTTACCAAAAGAGCGTCGTTACGAAACCCTTTCTTATCTGCCCCCCCTGTCTGACGCTCAAATTGCCAAGCAGATCCAGTACATTTTGAATCAAGGTTACATTCCAGCGATCGAGTTTAATGAAACTTCTGAGCCAACAGAATTATATTGGACAATGTGGAAGCTGCCTTTGTTCGGTGCTCAATCCACTCAAGAAGTGTTGAGCGAAGTTCAAGGATGCCGTTCTCAATTCAACACCAGCTATATTCGTGTTGTGGGTTTTGACAACATCAAACAGTGCCAAATTCTCAGCTTTCTTGTTCACAGACCCAACAAACCCCACAAATACTAAAGTCAGCAAGCTTTAAGTAATTGGTTTACGCAATAGGAGAGGTAGAATTATCTGCTTCTCCTATTTACTAGATTTGTTTTGAAACGCAAAGGGACGCAGAAGTTTATGCTCATCAAAACTGTACAGAAATCGTTCCTACAACACTAAAAGGTGCGCCAGGAATCACACCTAAGCGATCGCTGTTTGGTGAGCCAAGATAATATTCAGTGTCGAACAAATTACGGAAGTTCAGTTGCACTCGCCAGTTTTTCCGTCGGGAGAAAATTGAACTGTCGAAGCGAAGATAGTTAGGAATTACGTAAGAATTAGCAAGGTCGCCGGCGCGATCGCCTACATAATAAATGCCTAAACCAAATCCCAAGCCTTTTAAATCGCCCCTCTGGAGTTGATAAGTTGTCCATAAACTGGCAGTATGACGGGGCGCATTGTCAAACCGATTTCCTACAGGAGTACTATTGTCGCTACTGACAAAGGCATCATTGTAGCCATAGGCAGCAATCATATTTAATCCTGGTAAAATTTCACCTGATATATCTAGTTCAATCCCTCGGCTTTTCACTTCTCCGGTCAAAATGTCGAAGGGTGGGTTATTCGGATCAGCTGTGGGAATATTAGTCTTTGTAATGTCGTAGAAAGCCAAAGTTCCACCAAATTTGCCAAAGTCTAATTTGGTTCCCACTTCATATTGTGTTGACCGTTGTGGTGGAGCGTTCCCACTTTCTAATCTGGCAAAACTTGGCTCAAAACCTTTTGTAAAGGAGGCATACAACGATACAGGTTGTAAGGGTTGATAGACAATCCCGACTCTGGGACTGAAAGCAGTGAAATTGGCTTCGGTGGGTGTTGAACTCAATCGGTCAAATTGATTTCGTTGAAAACTGTCGAATCGTCCACCTAACAATAACTTCAAATTATCAGCAAAAGCAATCTGGTCTTGGATGTAGAAACCATAAGTTGTATTGTTTTCATCACGATTAGTGGTGATAGGAAGTGTGTCCAGAGAATATCTGTCAGGGGAACGAATGGGATTAAAGATATTAATCGATGGATACGAACCACTTTCACCAACTCCAAACTTCAAGTCTGTATTAATTTCCTTCCCATACTCAAACCCAGCTAACAACTTATGCTCTATCGAACCAGTCTTAAAGTTACCCAGAATATCTAAATTATTGAAATAACTGCGGTAAAGACCCTCCCCAGCATAGGTACGACGCGTCAACTCTCCCGTTGTTTCATTCAAACCTGTATATAGTGGATAGAGGCGACCGAGATCAAACCACTTAGCAAAGAAGGTGTTGCGAACTGACCAATTATGGTTAAACTGATGATCTAATGTGGTACTCAAGTTATACTTGCGAACGCTATTTTTGCCAAAAGGTTCGTTTATCCCATCGGTTTCACTGAGATAGCGCGAGATTGGAATCGCTGCAATCCCACGTCCAACAGAGGGAATACCCGGATCGGCTGAAGTATCAGCATCGATAAACTCGAACTCCAATGTTAATTTTGTCGCGGGTGAAATGTTCCACTGCACGGTTGGCGCAAAGAAATAACTCTCGCGGTTAACTCCATCGCGGAAACTGAGGGTTTGTTCGTAAGAGCCGATAAAGCGATATAAAAGGGTTTTATCTGCGTTCAACGGCCCAGAAATATCTAAGGAAGGTCGATACAAACCGAAACTACCCGCCGAGAATGACAAGTTGTAGTAAGGTTCGTTCAGTGGCTTTTTGGTGACTAGGTTGACGATTCCTCCGGGAGAACCCTGTCCAAATAAAACACCCGCAGGCCCTTTTAATACCTCAATCCGCTCTAAATTATCTGTTGTAACCAGGTCATATTGAAAAGGGTTGCTACTCAATACTTTTCGGTTAAGCCTAAAAACGGGTAAATTAAGAGTTGTACCTGAAAATCAGCAGCTAAATGCAACTCAAAAAATTTTCGTTGGTC
>NZ_JBALCO010000174.1:0-25217 GCF_036919595.1 Nostoc sp.
GGCAACCCCTTTTCTTCCCCCTTAAAATGATTATCATTCTTGAAAAACCTGTCTCTTGTTTTTCTTGGAATAATTTATTCTTTGGAAGTCCCTTACTGCTTATGGCTTCGGTTCACCCAGACCCGGAGTCTCTTCTTTATCAACCTTAGGCACAAAATCAGGACGCTCTTTGCTTTCCCAACCGGCGGGGCGTTTTGAGTTGTACCAAGCTATTGAACCAATGCTTACAGCAGCAATAAAACCAACCACATACACCAACGTAAAAGCCAAGGGAAAATGAGGAGCAGCATCTATGGCTGGTGCTGCTGTCTGCATAAATAAATGCATGAGTATATTCTCCAAGGTTAAATAACAGTACTTAACACATTATCAAATGAGCGTATCACGTAACATCCCCCCGTAGTTAAGTTTAAGCAACTTGATATTGCACAGAAATGCGAATGCAGGGACACAAGGAGCAGGATTTTTACCTCTATGCCCAATGTCCAATACCCAATACCTCATTCATGAGACGGTCTAAGTCTATCCCGCCAGGATGGCTGTGACGGTGAAGAATCTGAAGAACCGGAACTATTTGCGGGAGAGAACGATCGTCGAGTTCTTCGAGACGGGGGAGAAGAATCAGATTCTACTTTTCTAGATCGCCGCTGTGGGGTAGATGATTCTGAGGAAGAGTTACTGGAACTTGATTCTTGGCTGCGATCGCGCCTTCTTCGTCTTGGGGTATAATCCCTAGATTGCTGTTCTTCTTCAGAATAGCTCCTCCTATTTCTACGTCTTCTAGATGATCCACTATCCTCAGAATTAGAATTTGTAGAATTTTCCCCTTCTGAGTCATCATCCTCAGAAATAGAATGATTCAGCACTTGTTTTGGCTTGATGGACTGGGCTTTGATAGTGCCTTTGCGACCTTCTAACTTGGGTCGTTTGGGAAACTTTTCTACGGTCATCCCCTCTGCCGCTTTTTCCATAAATTCGTGCCAAGTATAAGCGGCGCTACTACTGCTACCGTCTGTGGGGTGGTTGTCATCGTTACCTAGCCAGACCCCTGTCACCATCTGGGGAATGTAGCCAATAAACCACAAATCACGGGCTTCGTCGGAGGTGCCGGTTTTGCCAGCAACTGGTCTATTATCTAACTGAGCAGCACCACCTGTCCCCGCTTCTACAACGTTGCGTAGCATCCAAGTCATGATGGCGGCACTGTCAGCGTCAAGGGCGCGTTGAGACGGGAAATTAGCTGACCAGATTACTTTGCCTTGGCGGTTGAGAATGCGAGTAATACCATGAGGCTCTGTATGCAATCCTTGGGTGGCAAAACTGCCGTAAGCGCTGGTCAATTCCAGCAAATTCACTTCATTGGAGCCGAGAGCCAAGGAATAGGTGGGCTTGAGTTCAGATTTTATCCCCATATCATGGGCAAGTTTAATCGTTGGCGTAAATCCCACATCAATCAGCACCTTCACCGCAATGATATTGATAGATCGGGTGAGGGCATCTAGCATGTCCATTGAGCCGTGGAAGTTTTTACCAAAGTTTTTCGGTTCATAACCATCTATAACAATGGGTGCATCCTCATAGGTATCGTAGGGACTTTTACCGCTAGCGATCGCAGTGGCATATACAAACCCTTTAAATGTCGATCCTGGCTGCCGCTGTGCCTGAGTAACCCGATTAAACTGGTTTTTACCAAAGTCTTTTCCGCCAACCATTGCCTTAATTTCACCGCTGCGGGGGTCAATGGCAACCATTGCTCCTTGCTTAAAGTTCTCCCAGCGTCCTTGATTTCGCAGCGTTTTGGCAACTGCTTCTTCTGCTACCTTCTGCCAAGTTGGATTCAGCGTAGTTTCCACTACTAGACCCCCACTTGCTAGCACCTTAGGAGAAACGTACTTCGGCAATTCTTTTTGGATGTAGCTGGTAAAGTAGGGTGATTCTACTTGCACTCGCTTGGGTAAACTGCTTTTCAGGGTTAGCGGCTCTTGAACTGCTGCCTGCCTTTGCTCTAACGTAATTATTTTATCCTCTTGCATCCGTAGTAATACTAGGTCACGCCGCCGTTTTGCAGCCTCTGGATTCTTGTTTGGGGCGTACAAGCTAGGAGCAGGAGCTAATCCAGCAATCGTTGCCATTTCTGCGAGTGACAGTTGATCTGGCGATTTACTAAAGTATACCGAGGCTGCATCTGCTACACCATAAGCTCCATTTCCCAAGTAAACCAGATTCAAGTAACGCTCTAGAATCTGATCTTTGGTTAATTCTTGCTCCATTTTTTGGGCGAGGCGGACTTCCTTGAGTTTGCGCCAGATTGTCTGTTCTTGTTTGAGGAAGAGAATCCGCGTTAGCTGTTGGGTGATGGTGCTACCACCTTCCACCACACCTTGCGATCGCAAATTATTCAAACTTGCTCTCACAATTCCTTGAGGATCAAATCCGTTGTGTTGCTTAAATCTTCTATCTTCTGAGGCGATGAAAGCTTTTTTTAAATTATCTGGTATTTGTTCTAGTTTTAGCTGTTCTCTGGTGGCTTCACCTTGTTGTTGTAATATGGTTCCATCAGCAGCTTTGATGGTCAGTGTTTGCTCTCTAAGCACGGCGTTTAGCTCGGCCTTATCTGGCAAAGTGCGATCTATTAGACTGACGCCGTAGATGAAAGCTACTATCCCACCACCCACACCCAAGCCTGCCCAAAACCATAAGCGACGATAAAGTGGTTTACCGCCAGTTGCCTGATTGGTCTTCATCCTAGATGGTAAAATTTTCATTTTGCTCAGTAACTGCCTTGCCTGCGCCAGATGTGCTATTAGTATCTCAATTGTGGATTCTTCGGGTTGATGATTACCAAGTGGCAATCACGGTTCCTCCCGATTAGAGTCACTCTAATTAGTTGGTTTTCGCTTCAAACACAAAGTAATCTTTTATACGTTAATTCCTCTATATAAAGTCGTAACTACTTAACCACCAATTAAGCTTTGGGGTTATAGCACCACCTTTGTATTATTTTGACACTCTCCTGGCTCAAGCCACGGAGATTCTTAGTTCAACGAGTCCATTTTATTAGAGCAACTTGCGGTACTCTCACCAGAGGTGGTTCTCTCCCTAAGCGTTACTTACCGAGTGCCCCTCGGTAGTCGGATTACTCCAAAATTGATTTTAGTTAAGTGCCAATCGTCTAGTTCCTGTAAATCTTTTATCTACTTTCAGGCTGCTTAACAAAAATTGTCAAGCTACTAGAACAACAAAGTAGAACCCCATAGATTTAATTGTCAAGGTGCGGCGTCTGTATGTTAAACAGCAATCAGGTTTTTAAAGAGGTTGATTACCTTTCCTGCTACAGTAAATGGTAATGCAAATTAGCTACCATATCAATAAAAAAAAGACCGAGAGTTTATCAATTGAGCTTTAGTTAAGACGAGTGGGAGAGGCTAGATTGCTACGCTTGCTCAATAAAATACTTAACAAAACTCACTCTAGAATAATGTATATTGGATTGAGTTTTGTAAAACTACTGCAATTATCATAATTTTTAGAAATATAAAAACTATTGACATTTTCTGGATATCCGCAAAAACAGCCTGAAAACAGCTTACTTAAAAAGAGTGTGATGCCTGAGTTGGGCTATGCCTACGCCAAGCCCAGACGAAGCGCTGTTGCCCTTGGTAGTAATATCGGCGATTCACAGGCGATTTTAGAAGCAGCTATCGAAACTTTAGTCCAAACGCCAGGTATTTTCTTAGAAGCCAGATCAAGTTGGTACCAAACCAAAGCAGTAGGGCCACAGCAGCCAGATTACTTAAATGGCTGCGTCACATTGCAAGTAGAAATGCTACCCCAGCACTTATTAGAAGCTTTGTTAGGAATTGAACAACAATTTGGGCGTGTGCGTCAGGAACGCTGGGGGCCACGAACCCTGGATTTGGATTTGTTATTATATGATGACTTTATTGTGGATACACCAAACCTCCAGATTCCCCATCCCCGAATGCGGGATCGGGCCTTTGTGTTAGTACCACTGGCAGAAATTGCCTCAGATTGGGTAGAACCAGTTTCTGGGTGTGTTATTAAAGAACTGCTCAAAGAAGTAGACTGTTCTGATGTACATTTATTGATGGACAATTAAAATTACCATTCTTAAACACAGAAGAACGCTGATTTTACCTCTGTACTCACAGATAATCAGATTTTACTATGCCATTAGGTAGAGAATTACCACAACTGCTGAAACAACGCTTGTTTTATAAAGGACGCAAGTTTGATTTTGAAGTTAATCGTTTGCGTTTGCCTAATAAAGCTGAAGGAGAATGGGAATGTATTCGTCACCCTGGTGGTGCCCTAGCTGTACCTGTGACATCAGAAGGCAAACTTGTACTCGTGCGCCAGTATCGTTTTGCAATTCAGGGACGGATATTAGAATTTCCGGCGGGAACTATAGAATTAAATGAAGAACCCCTAGAAACGATACAGCGTGAAATTGAAGAAGAAACTGGCTATAGTGCCCATAAATGGGACAAAATAGGCGAATTTTTCCTAGCGCCTGGTTATTCTGATGAAATTATTTATGCATTTCTGGCGCGAGATTTAGAAAAGCTGGAGACACCACCACCACAAGATGGAGACGAGGATATCGAAACTGTGTTTTTGACTCCCGAAGAATTAGAGAAAGCTATTCTGGAAGGAGAGTTGGTAGATGCTAAATCAGTTTCTAGCTTCTTTCTGGCGCGTCCGTTTTTAGTCTAATACTAATATGCTGCTAGAGTTAGCAATCGCAGATGCCTACGGTGCAGGCTTTGAATATGCTGACGAGATGATCGTTAACAACGATTTGAGTCGATACGTCGAACATCCGCGTTTTCGACTCATCCCTGGCACTTACACTGACGACACCCAGATGAGCATTGCCATTGCGGAAGTGATTGTTGCTCAAGCGCCTTGGACACCAGAAGTTTTAGCCGATAGTTTTGTTAGAGCCTTTAAACGCGACCCCAGAGAGGGTTATGCTAGAAACTTCTACCATTTTTTAGTAGGAATTCAGGATGGGCAAGAGTTTTTAAGCAGAATTCGCCCTGACAGCGATGAAAGTGGGGCAGCAATGCGTGCAGCGCCCATAGGTATTTATCCTACAGTAGAGAAAGTCATTGAGGCGACAACAATTCAAGCGGCAATTACCCACAATACACCCGATGGGATCAATGCTGCGGTTGCGGCTGCTTTGATGTCACATTATTTTATCTATCGACTGGGAGCAAAACGCAAATTAGGACAGTTTCTAGAAGGTTATGTATCTGGATGGTCTAAACCGTGGGAAGGTAAAGTCAAGTCTAAAGGTTGGATGAGTGTCAGGGCAGCGATTACTGCGGTGATGCGAAATGACACTATGAGCGAACTTTTACAAAATTGTATCGCTTTTACAGGAGATGTGGATACAGTAGCTGCGATGTCTACGACGAGCTACGCCTACGCCCTAGCTGCTGGTTCTTGTAGCCAGGAAATTAGACAAGACATTCCCAATCATCTCCTTACAGGCTTAGAGAATGGAGCTTACGGTAGAGGTTACCTCATGGACTTGGATAAGCAGCTGATGAGTTTAGTAAACAAAAAGATCAGCTAAATGTAATACATGGGCTGCAAGCGTTGCACCCTCATCCATTTATCATAAAGATACTGTCGCCTATAGCCTTCAAAAACTGTCATTCCTGCTCCCATTGCTTGATGACCAATTTATATCGTCAATGATCATATTCTCCATGCTTGGGGAAGCATCTGAGCAGGTTTTTTAATTATTAACAGTGTAATTGCTCTGCTGCTTTACTCAATTAAGGGCAAACTTACCTTTTCAAATACTACGGTTTTTCGATATTATTACAGTAATTTATGTAAAAATAAAGCTACCCTAACCTTCACTATTTCCAACTTGGGGTAGTAAAGTACACATTGGTGGCTTACCTATATGCCTGTACATTGAACAGATTAACTGCTCAGTCAGGGACTTGCTACTTATTGGTAATACTGATTTGTTACCTTGGCTAGAGTCACATGAAAATTGACTTAGAGCCAAAGTTATAAGAGGATGACCAGAAGAAGCTTACAACTCCTAAATATGTGTCTCTATGCCAGACGCATGCATGTTTCACACAGATGAGAAAAAATACAACTTTTAACAGTGCCGGTAAACTGACTGCTCTTTTGTTCTTGATAACTATCTTTCTCACGCCTTGTGTGATTATAAATGCAGGCGAACGTGGTGTATTGATGAAATTTGGCGAAGTCCAAAACCAGATATTAGAAGAAGGACTTCACTTAATTATTCCTGTAGTCAATACTGTGAAAAAGGTGAGTATTCGAGTCCAAAAACAGGAAATTTCTGCTGAGGCTTCTTCCAAAGATTTACAAAATGTTTTCACCGATGTCGCTCTCAACTGGCACATTATTCCCCAGGAAGCAAATGCCATTTTTCAGGAAATTGGAGATGAACAAGATGTAGTTATTCGGATTATTAACCCAGCAGTTGAAGAAGTACTAAAAGCAGTAATGGCAAAATATACAGCTGAAGAAATTATTACTAAACGAGGAGAAGTCAAAGGTGGAGTAGATGATGCATTGTCAACACGACTGGGTAGCTATCACGTTGGAGTTGATGATATTTCTCTAGTTCATGTCCATTTTTCAGAACGATTTGGTGAAGCGGTGGAGGCGAAGCAGATTGCTGAACAAGAAGCAAAACAAGCAGAGTTTATCGCACTGAAAGCAACAAAAGAGGCTGAGGCAAAAGTTAATTTAGCAAAAGGAGAGGCTGAGGCACACAAATTATTACGTGACGGTTTAACTCCAGAAATTCTGCAAAGGCAAGCAATAGAAAAATGGAATGGGAAGCTGCCATTAATTGTAAGTAAGGAAACTCCAAAATTGTTGAATTTAAGTGAAATTTTAAAATTTGATGAAAATTGATATTCTTTTTCACGAAATATTTGCTAAATAAGACATAGGGGCGCACAGATGTGTACCCCTACAACCAATTCCTTTCTAGAAACGTGATAAACTAAATTAACCGTTGGAGAATAAAATGGGAGAATCGAGAATCTTTAACTGGATCAATAGGATAATCAACAGGGTATAAGCTGTTGAAGAAATTAGACCAGTGAATAATTCTTTCTTGAGGTTATGCTCTTGAGGTTCTTTTTGAAAAATGTCCTTAGAACCGAATTGCATCAAGAGAATTCCCACAATATTAGAGAGCCAGTACCCTATAATTGAACAAGGTAGAAGTAATTTTGGGGAAAGTAAACTACATGCATACCCAAAAGCATAAGCTATTGGCAGATTGAATAGTAAGTCATTCCACCAACATAGTGGTGACAACAAATATCCCAGTATGAGAAAAAATCCACCTCTGAGTTTTTTGAAAATGTCTTTTTTGAATTCTTCTGGAGTAGATTGTTGCAAGTCCTCCAGAGTTGTGTCTCCTGTTACATTCAACTCTTGACTAACGTTTTGGACGCTTTCCATAAAAACCCACTATTCCTCTCGTCTTAGTGTAGTTTAATATATAAATTAAATCAAAGTCTAGTACAGGAGTGATAACATTATGCCTAAAAACCATATCTATGGTGGGCATGGGTTTTGATCACTGGCTTTTTAGCAGATTTTAGATTTTAGATTAAAGAACAAAAAATTATTTGGTTCATGCCCCGTAAAAGAGTGGGCGGAATAAATCCAAAATCCAAAATCCAAAATTGATTGACATAGTTGTAAACCCGGACATAATATCACTCCTCAGTTATCAACTTTCTTTCTTCAGGAAGTAAGGTTGTTTTATCCTCAGGGCGTTCGTCAAAGACGTTGGCGTAGCCATCGCCATCTAGAGATTTGACTTTAGTCATATACGGTTTGATAATTAGACTGACGCCAATTGTCCAACCTAATGTAACCATCCAACCTGCAAGAATGTCACTAGGAAAATGAACCCCCAGATAGATACGACACCAGGCAATAGCTATTACATATAAGCTACCGAAGATGAGAACCAACCAGCGCCAGGAGCTAGCCCAAGTTAAGAATAGCAAAATTGCTACCAGAGTTACACTCGTCATGGCATGAGCACTGGGAAATGCAAAACTAGACTCAGGCGCAATGGACTGCCACAATTGTGGACGCACTCGATGCAATAATTCCTTTGCTGTGCGGTTGATGATGATGCTTCCAACTGAGGCGGTGAGTAAATAAGCTAGCGATCGCCAGCGTTTTTGAAGTAGTAATATTAGTGCGATCGCACCCAAAATCGGTATTGCCGTCCAAGGCAACCCAATTATAGCTAGCGTCACTGCTAAAACATCAAGCTGTGGATTTTCTGTAGAATGAGCTGCTAATAGAATAGGCACATCCCACGGGAAGCCAGCTTGATTCTGCCATATCTTCACTGTCAGGATTTCAAAGACTTGCAAAGGTAAATAGACTCCTATCAACAGGAGTAAGAGCGATCGCCAACGAGCAATCAACAGGTTTTTGAGAAAATCAAGAGGCGACTGACTCTCTTTATTGGCTTTTTTCACTTTTTCCATATCTAAGTTAAAATGACTGATCAACGACTTCACTGATTACAAATTACTGGAATCTTGAGAAGTTCTACAATGTTTTCAGTACGACAAATGTTCATAAGTAAGATTATGACAATTTTGGCATTCAATATACTGATAATAATCGCAGTGCGGACAGTCAGTATCACGATGTCGAATTTTATTGACATAATTGACATAGCGTGATTTTTTAACTCTGCTAGCTGCTTGGACTTTAGCATTAAAGACAAATTTTTTAAAAAATTGGATAATTCCAAAACCAATAATTGGAATCAGTAAGATATAAACATAATTGTTCAGGAAAAGTAAACCACCAAAAAGGGCACTAACGATATCAAATATAAATTTAAATATTGCATCTATTTGAATAAATTAAAATATTTTAACGATAGAGTGGCGGCGCTTGATCCATCCAAGGGCGATCGCCGCCTTTTTTTATAACAACCTAAAGTTGACACAGCTGTCACCTGTGTCAACCAAGTGAAACCTATTTCGCTGCAAAGTAGGCTTCTAATGCCTCAGAACCACCAATTAATTTACCATCGATAAATACTTGAGGAACTGTTGTCGCACCTGTAACTGCTCGTAAAGAGCGTGTGGTAATATCCTTTCCCAAGGTAATTTCTTCGTAGTTAATGTCATGTTCCTTAAGCATCGCCTTAGCACGGGCACAGAAGGGACAACCCACTTTCGCAAACAGGGAAACTACTTCGGGCTTCACTGCTTGAGGGTTGATGTATCTGAGCATTGTTTCAGCATCGGACACCTTAAAAGGATCTCCTGGCTCCTCTGGCTCAATAAACATTTGGTCAATTACACGATCTTTCACCAGCATCGAGTAGCGCCACGATCGCTTACCAAACCCCAAGTCTGATTTATCTACTAGCATTCCCATGCCTTCAGTAAATTCACCATTTCCATCGGGAATTACTGTGATATTTTCTGCCTCTTGATACTTTGCCCATTCGTTCATCACAAAGCTATCATTGACAGAAATACAGATAATATCATCCACACCATTTTTTTTGAAAACCCCAGCCAACTCGTTGTAACCAGGGAGATGAGTTGATGAACAAGTCGGAGTATAAGCACCCGGTAAGGAGAAGACAACCACTGTCTTATCAGCAAACAATTTATCGGTTGTCACATCCACCCACTCGTTGTCCTTACGAGTATGAAAAGTGACATTTGGTACTTGTTGTCCACGGCGATCAGAGAACATAATTTTGCTTCTTGAAGTAATCAATTCCAGTCATAACCTATCATAGGAAGACTAATTATGATGTAACTATCAATCAGCTAAAAAACTTCATTAATAAATGGAGCGATAGCTGCGACAAATTCAGCGGTTGACTCATATGGTAAAACATTGCGCCCATTTATTTTTATACCTCGACCTTGAGGCAAACAGGACAGATAGTGAGCCAAGCGTTCATCTGGCGTTTCTTTTCTATTGTCTTGACTAATACTCGATGCAGTTTCCCCCACAACCGCTAATGTTGGTTGCCCAATAGAGGCGATACGACTAGTATAATTCTGTCGCCAAAACCCTGCTAAAAAAGAAAACACTGCATGGCGATTAGCAGGATTTTCTGCACCTGCAACCAATGTATCCAACCACTCTGCATCCACAGCATTATCAGAAGCAAATAGTTGACGAGTCGAGAAAGAATGTAAAAATTTTAAGGAGCGTGCATAGCGATAAAAAGCACTCCCCAAAGGTGAATCTAACAGATTCCAAAGGAGTTTTTGCTGCCATTCTGGTGATTTATTTGTGATCAAAGCCCATGTTGGAGGGCCAGAGAGTACAAGTCTGGCAATTAAATTTGATTCCTTTTGAACTAATGCGATCGCAACTGGTAATAAAGCACCTTGGACTACTACAATTACAGGTTTTTGCACAACTGTTTGTAAAAAGTACTGCAACTGTTCTGCCCAATCATTAGGAGTGTAAGCTACATGAGGCATATCACTTTCACCACATCCTAGTAAATCAGGGTTGTAAATTGAATTACGCTCACCTGTATTATACCATTTGCGACAAAATCGCTGCCAAAATTGCCGTGACAATCCGACGCCAATAGGATGAATTAACAGTAAAGGAATACCCTCAGGTGTTGTATTAATTGGTTGATGAACTTCGTAAGCACAACGATAATTCTGCCAACTGTAAAACTGGCTAGGAGATGCTGTCAAATTGATTGTGTTAGCTACAGTAGATGGTTGCATAATTCCTAGTTTTTAATCCTTACTAAAAAATCATTTGTGGATGAACTAACTGGTATCCAGCCTCTTTAAGTTTTTCATTCGATACCCAAGCATTATATGGGCGGGTACTCTTGATAGAAGTATCCCATTTAACTTTGGGTGAATTATGTTTTTCAAATAGGCGCTCTAACAAGTCTTGACTGGTGAGATGTGCATCATCTACCAGATTGTAAATCCCTTGCAAACGACGGTGACGGGCAAATTCTATCGCATTAACAATATCATCCAAATGAATCCAATTTGTGATATCCTCGCCATTGCCAGGACGAGTTGCACCAGAATATCTGCTAAATATTTTTAACAATTCTCTGCCAGTTCCATAAATTCCTCCTAAGCGAAAGATACAAACGCGGAGATTTTCACTAGATGCTGATAGCAATACATCCTCTGTTTTTCTGAGAATCTGTGCATTTTGATTAGCGGGTGCAAGCGGTGTTTCTTCATCTACCCACACACCATTTCTGTCACCATAAACGGCATAACTCCCTGTGTATATCAATTGTTTTACACTCGGAATCTGCTGCAAGGATAAAATTAAAGTTTGAGCAGTTTGTAGATAAGTTTCTTCATAAACTTCTCCATTTTTTGCACCAACACTCAAAAGTACAACATTTTGATTGTGCAGAACTGATTTTAGACTATTTAGGTCATTCCCGCAGGTAACTACAACTCTTTGGGATACTGATTGTAGTGCCGGGACACGCTCAGGGGAAGTTGTAGTTACACTGACAACAAAATTCATCTTTTGCTGCCAATATTGAGCAACTTTATAACCAACATAACCACAACCAATGATTGCAACGTTCATAACAAATTAGACACAAATAAATTAAACTACTCATCGAGACTAGATTCTAAATTAAGTGACTGGATGTAAATAAAATTAACAGTCCAGAGCTAATACCCAATAGTCAATAGTACAGAAAGTTTTACCTAATCACTAATGACTATTTTGCTAATTATTTCTCAATTATGGCAATTATCTCTGGTGAATTGGGCTGGATACTACTATTAAATCGAGCAATCACTTCACCTTGTTTATTAACTAAAACTTTTCCAAGTTCCAAGCAACAGTTCCGGTTGGCTTAACGGCTTTGGTAAGTCGCTCATAAAGTGGATGCTGCTGTGAGCCTTTAGCATGAACTTTATCGAATAGTTCAAAGGTAACACCATATTTACTCGTACAAAATTGCACAATCTCCTGATTGCTTCCTGCTTCCTGCCCTCCAAAATCGTTACAGGGGAACCCCAAAATATGTGACCCTGCTTCCCCATACTTCTGGTTCAATTTTTCTAACCCTTCGTATTGAGAAGTATAACCGCAGTAGGAAGCCACATTCACAATTAAGAGTACCTTTGCGGTGTAGTCTTTTAATTGCTTATCCTCACCGTTGATGGTCTTGACTGCGATGTCCGAAATTATGTTACTCATCTTGAATCTTATTTATCGGGAATATTGCCAAGTTTCCCATATTACAGGTACTCTAAACCCGGTTTGTTTAAGGAAATTAGGTTTGTTAGCCTTTCCCACTACGATTCTATTTAACTCAAGCTGCTTGTATGGGAGTTTCGATAGATGTTTCCCTCACTGATTGGTGCTTAATGGGCAAAACGATATCTAACGATAAGTCAGGATGCGGAGCATTTTTGCTCAACTGGTGCAGCTGATCAATTAAGATAGCGATCGCCTGTGAGTTTACACTGACAACCAGATTTAACTAAGTGATAACTCTTCTATAAATAGCTCGACAATCTCCTATCTCAGGATAGGTCTTTAAAATCTGCGTGGCTTTTGATACAAAGTTTCGCAGAGATAAATGATGAATACTGACTATTGCGTATACAGACAAATATAGAGACGAAATATGGCAGGATACTTGCGAGTATTGACCGAATAATGTCACGATCAATCTGCGTGATCTGAATCAAAGTGAAAACTTAATTTCAGCAAAACTTATTTTACCTTGTGACAATTTTATGGTTAGAGGATTAAGAGTTAGTATACTGTTATTGGCAGCTCTGGGAAATCTGGCATGGTCATTTAGTGCCAAGGCTAATTTTAACGGTAAACTCACCGTGGAAATTGATGGCTTGAAGAACAAAGAAGGACAAGTATGTGCCAGTCTATTTGCAAGCAGTGAAGGATTTCCTAGCGATCGCGATCGCGTCTTACAAAAGCAGTGTACCAAGATTACTGATACTCCCTTTATCATTACCTTTGAGAACTTGAAAGCAGGTAGTTATGCCGTTGCTGTCTTCCACGATCAAAATAATGACGGCACTCTCAATAGAAATGGACTTGGTATACCAAGCGAAGGCTTTGGATTTTCCAGCAACCCAGAAATTCGCACAAGAGCGCCCAAATTTAGCGAAGCAGCATTTTTGGTTGCAGGCCCAAACACTAATATCCAAATCCAATTGAAATATTTTTAAGCTGACAACGGATTTAAACTTGGTGCAGTAGACAAATTAGAACTCAAAATCACAATATCATGTCCGTTTAATAAGTAATCAAGCGGACATGATATCTGACGCTACGCACAGTCGCTGACACAATGCTTATGAGCGTTAGGGATTGAAGGAAAAATCTAAAATCGAATGACTTCTGCTCTATTCTCGTGAATCGTCGTGTGAATCTTCTGGTAGACCTTGTTGTTCCGGTAAGCCACGCATTCGATTCATCTGAGTTAAAGCATATCGTGCTGTTGCTTGCACTTCGGCATCTGGGTCATTTAACGCATGGAGTAACATCTGATTCATTTGACCCATCGTATCGTAAACGCGCGTCAAGTCACGGATAGCATTTTGCCGTACTTGTGGACTTTCATCTTGGATTGACATTGCTAAAGCCCGGTTCATCGGTTTGAGTGTGCGGGTGCCAATTTCTGCCAAAGCTGCCAAAATTAAGCTGTTTTCTTGAGAATCAGCATCAATCATCAGGTCAACCATAGGCTGAATTGCCCGCGAATCTCCCTGCTGACTCAAATCCCAAATAGCCTTGTGTCGCTTCGCTGGGTCAGAACTGCGTAAGTCTTGAATTAATTCGTCAACGATATTGAGTTTAGCAAGCCGGGAAGTTTTTTCTGGTAGCAGCAATTGTGTGGTGAGTGGTGGCGTAGCTGTTTGTGGACTAGTTACAGTCTCTGGTGAGGGTGGAATCATTGGGTCTTTGTTAGCTTCACCCAAACTTTTAGTATTTGATATTTCGGACTTTTGCACTTGTTTCACTTGACGAAACCACCTCAGCAGGTAAACAAGTGCGCCAATACTTCCTAGAACTCCAATGGCAAATATTAACCACCAGAGAAAACCTCTCTCAGTCGGCTTGGGTGTTGCAGATGGTTTGGAAGTTGGAGCAGGAGAGACAACAAATGGAGAGGTGACAATCTGATTTTTGGCAAACAAGGCTGCTTGCAGTCTGCCCATAGTCGCCAGACCCGTAATACCATCTACTTTTAAACCCTTTGCTTTCTGGAATTTAGCTACAGCGATTTCCGTACTGGCGTTGTACTGTCCATTTACCACGCCACTATAGTACCCCAACTGTTTTAATTGGGTTTGCAGTCTCTGCACATCTGACCCTTGACTACCGGGTCTCAAAACAGCCGGACTAGCAGTAACTGTCGAACTAGCTTGTGCAAGTTCTAAAATTTCAGGTGCTAGGTTAGGTGTGGCTGTACTTGCGCGATTTGGGTAAAAACCAACGCAAGAAAAACAGGTAAATATCAAGATTGAGGAACGGCATAGCCTCATATTGCAAGTTTGAGCCTAAACGTGCTTTTGAAGTCTTTTATCTCACAATAACTTTAAGATGACCAAATGTTAACTGTTATTTGTCATTTATTCTTCTGCTCCCCTATTCCCTCATCTCCTCTTTAACGAGTTAAGGTAAAATTTGTGGTTCCGATTCTCTGACTGCTAAGGTTAGGGGGTTCAATTTTTTAGCCGATGCTTCTAAAACTGGTTGCTGTATATTAGCTATTTCGCCGACAGTAACTGTGTCGTTTTACCCTCTAAAGCATCACGTTGGTTAATCAGATAGATGCTGATTAAAGTAAGGAAAACACCGATCCACTGCAACGGACTAAGGACTTCTGAGAGGAAGAGATTACCAAATACTAGGGCAAAGATGGGTGTGAAGAAGGTCAGGGAACTAAGACTGGTGAGACTGCCACTAGAGGCAAAGTAGAAGAATAACCCGTAGGCGATCGCACTGCCAAATACAGTAGCATAACCCAAAGCCACTATATCAGATGCTCCTAGATTCTCCCACTGCTGATATTCGACAACTGATGAAACTCCCCATAATGGCAATCCACCCAAAATCATGTGCCATCCCGTAGCAGTTACTGGGTCAGCATGTCGGCACACAAACCGAATCAACACTGTTCCCACAGCCATTGATAGCGCTGCTAATAGCATCAACCACTCGCCACTAGCAAACAAATCTTGCCAGTTCCCAATTGTGATATTTGCGCCTGAGTCGAGAAAATGGAAAATCCACTCATCAGGTAAGCCAATTAAACCAATGCCTGTCATTCCCAAGGCTAGCCCCAGCCATCCCCAAAAACCAATATGTTCCTGGAATAGCCACAACGACAGCAAGGCAACAGCTAAGGGTTGCGAGTCAATCATCACAGACCCTAATCCCGCACTGGTTCTGACTAATCCCTCTGCCAAAAAGCCTTGAAATAGCGTCCCATCTACTAGAGCAAATAAGGCAATCCACAGCCATGCAGCCCAACTCTTGGGCTGGGGTTTATCCATGAATGCAGCTGCTATTAAAATTAACACTCCAGCTGGTATCAAACGTACACCTGCCATGAATAGCGGTGTGGTGTGGGGTATTACTCCTTTCATGGCTACCATTGCCGTCCCCCATAGGAAAAAGGGGGTAATTAACAGGATGGGGGCGAAGGGAAGTTGAGATGCACTGAGTTTCAGTTGCATGGGTTTATTAATGCTTTTGTTTAACAAGCGCAAAATTTGCTTCACCTAATTTTACCGAATTATGTAGTTTTGCGATCGCGTAACGTCTGGGAGAAAAGGAATTAATACTCAGGTTTAGCTAAGGTTACACGAGACTGAAGATTGTAATCAGACGGATAGCTTTAAAAAGCTTTATTAGGGAACAAGCACAAACTATTCAAATCAGGCAGATATACAGTAGTTTTTATATCTAAAAATCCTACCGATAAAGTGCTTGTTTAAACTAATAATGCAAGTGATTTATCTCTTATAGCAGTTGACTCAATTTATTTTTATTACCTCCAAAAATGCAGTAAAAGAAATGCAGGTAGAGGTTATTTGCGAAAAACTCTTTTCTCACAGTGAAGTAACGACTCTGTACTTTATTGCTCTATAAACATGCATTATGGCTTTGCTAAGTTTAAATACAATTTTCTCCAGAATAGAGCGTTTAGGATGTGCAAGTTTTCCGTGTTCCTGAAAATATGTCGACATTTCATCCATGTTTGACTGTCCCTTTTGAATTTTGATCAATTCAGTTTTGTTATTGAAAAAGGAAATACCTGACATCTCGCTCCATCTCACTGGCAGCTCTGCTTTATAGGCAGCTAAACCTATGGCATTACCTTCACCTTCATAAACTCCATTTAGCTCAAAATATTTGGCAAGGATTTCCCATGTTTCTAAAAATTCAATTTCTTTTCCTGTTGACTTAGTGACAGAAAACAAATATTCATGGACAAACGTAACATTTTCACATTCTGGATCTAAATTTAAAAATTGCGCTGCTTTTTTTATTACTTCAATTTCTCTAGAAAAATACTTGTCAGTTTTTGTCAAAGCTTTGGCAAATTTTTTCGGCATATCCATACAAGCTCTAGCACTTATCCCTGGCTCTAAAAGCCATTCTATACATTCTGGTACAGGTGCCAAAATTCGCATATCTGAATCAATGAATATACATGAATTAAATAGAGATAAAGCCTTAGCAATAGCAAATCTTTTATCGTGGTAACACTTAACACCCTGCTGCTGATGCTGAAATGCTAAAACTTGAGAATATTTGCTAAACTCTTGAGGGTTATCAGTGAGAACTATAAAAGCAGTGTTAGGTGAATATAGTTCTAGGTCTTTTGCTAATAAACTAGCCAGGCCCCGATACACTTTGCCTAATGCTAAAGTGCAAAAACAGAATTGTTGTTCACTCATATTTGTATGATTTGAGGGTAAAAGCTTAAAAATGTGAAAGTACTCAATTACTCATCACCCACTCGTACAGAATTCAGGAGGAATTATGACTTATGAGCTCTTCTTATCTAAAACCTTTTTTACTCCTGACCGGAGTCTGATTTGAAAAAAATCTCATGAGGTAAGAAAAACCGCCAGAGGAAACCAGGGGGAAGTACGGCACTCGATTCAGCATCTATAGGTAAATATTGAGAACGGTAGATTTCAATAGCCTGCTTTTTCTTAGATTGCACTTGATGAATTGCGACCCGATGAGCGCCTGCTAATTCATCAAACTTCAGACTGCGAAACAATAAAGACTTCCAAAGCAACCAGATAGCATATTGCCACAGTTCTACTGTCACTTCTGCTTTAGAAATAGCAGCTTTAACCAATTTATAAGTAATTTCATGATCTCGACTGCGATCCTGTTTATGAGTAACGTATACCTCTTGTGGTTGAAAACTACTTAATAATTGCGCCATTTCTTCAATGGTTTGCTGTTGTTCAGTTTCTGTCATTTTGTATAATGCGCCATCACATTTATCAAGAAAGTGAACATCTGTTGATTCCACTCCTAAAATATTCAAAGCTGCTATCGCTTCTTGTCTACGAATTTGAACAATTTCTGAACGGGTAATCTTGGTATGACCTCGATGAGAACCTCCTCCATCTGTAACAAAAACAACTTTAATCGGTATCCCTTGTTCTCGCTTGAGTGCAATCATACCCCCACAACCTAGTGCTTCATCATCTTGGTGAGGAGAAAATACAATTACTGACTTCTGGTTAATATTTAGTAGTTTACTGCCTTGATACAAAAGCCAGTAGAACTGTAGTTTAATCAGTAGTTCTCGAAATCGGTATTTCAACAACCACCACTTATTGTGCAGCCCGAACCTTAAGCGATGAAGAAGATATCTTATTTTCATAGCACCAGATATGATTTGAAATTACTATCTGAAAAATTATTACCCAAATGGTATTAATATTTCATCGCAGACATGAACATTGCCAAACTGCTAACTAGCATCTGGATTGAATGACAAAGATTAATTTGTATTCGATTTAGATTTTTATCTTATTCGATATTTTATTAAATGTGTGTCAGTACGATGGAATTTTTATGTTATTTATAAAACTTAAGTGCGTACAGTGATCAGGGCGGCTGCATCATGTCAACAAAAGGATTTTATTCTCAATAAATTAAAAATAATCGCATTAATCGCTGCTTATTGAGATAAACTTAGGCGTTCTGTGGCTCGCCGTACCCTTCCCTATGATACGCTAGGGGCGAACGGGTTGCTAGACACAGCGTCTCCGACAGGAGAAGACATCGCCCAAAACTCAGAATATCAACTGCTGTTTCAGCCAGATAAAGGTAAGTTCATCAATAAAACAACTTTTATCACCTCAACGAATGCAGTAAAAGATATGCGGGTAAAGGTTATTTCCGAATGGCACTAAGAAAAGCTCTAAGCTATACGGGATAAGGGCTACAGATTTTAAAGCTATTGAACAGTGAAGGTCTTGGTATGGGGTAAGTTATTGTGCAAGATGTAGTACTGCGATCGCTCTTAAGGCGGGCGGTTACGCCATCGCTGTGCCTGACAGAGGAAGTGCAAAGATGTACCGATTGTTCAAAAATTTTTTAGAGATAGGAAAAGCTTACTCGTTCATGAGATACTTTCATCGATCCGAATAAGCCAACAACATAAATATCACTGTGACACTACGAGTAGAAATTCTCTCTTGATAAATTTGGTCAAACTTTGGGATTGCCTTTTAAAGAGCTATTACCATCTTCTGTAGTTGAGCAAGCAATCGATGAGCTAAAAATTAGATACTATCAGCGATTATTTGACGTAAAGTCTGCCGGAATGTGTAAATCTTGAGTACCAATACGGATTCTTAAACGAATCAAGTCTTCGTAATAATTAATAATAGCATACTGGTCAAATCCTAGCGATCGCACATCTTTTAAAAACCATAAAGTAGCCTCGGTTTGGGGAGGTTCAATTTCCAAAGTTACTATTTCTGGTTTTCGTTCTAAAAGTTGAATGAGTTTCTCTAGCGCTTCTTCTTTCGTCGCACCAGAGCTTTTAATATCTGGCAAGCCTAGCACTCTAACACTGTCGCACTAACCCTGCCATCTAGTTCTTTTTCAATCAGTACATCGTAAGTCAACTTAGGTACAGTTTTAGTAGGGGAAGTTGTCACAGATAAATTCATCATATTTTATCTCCAGCTTTGATATCGATCATAGTTCTCAAAGCTGAAGAATTCTCAGAATCAATAAATGCAAGCTATATGCTGAAGCCTGAGTATTCTCCAATGCAGAAAACTAAGCAATTTAGCCTGCTTGATTGAAATTTCATAAAAGGATATCTAAGTTTTCCCAGCTTAGATATCCTATAGCAACATAACCTATATTAAATAGATTGTTAACTCTAGTTTAATTATAATTCTAATTTTTCTTTTTAAACGAAGTAAGTAAGCGTAAACAATTAAAGGTTTGTAGTAATGTCTGAAACCCTTGCTAAGAGGCAATTTAATCAATTTACATTGTGTAACATAGTTTGATTCATTCTTGCCCACTTACTTCTTTGGGTGGTTGATAAATTAATACTTAAGTATGATGAAAAAGTATATGATAATTTAACTAAAATTTTAAAAGCAGATGCGTAAATCACAAATAATTTATAGTGGCGCATATATGTGCGCTTATACTTTATTCAGCAGGTGCGTTACACAGCATTAACGCACCCTAATTTCTAGTTTCTAGGAGAAGCTAGCAACGCTAGACTTTTCTAAAGTCGCTACTAATTTTACACCAAATTCTTCCTCAAACACTGCTTTTTTATATTCTAAACTCCAGAGTTCTAAGGCGCAGTCATCATTAGGTTGAGATGGGAATATTAGTAAATTACACTGCCTTAATTGTGGATAATACTCACATTGCACTTGAGCAATCGCACCAATTTGTCGTCTATCTAATGCCACTGCCAATCTCAGAATTGCACTCAATTGACTGACCATTTGTCGCTGCTGTTTAGTCAGCAAATTCTGGTAATTTTCATGTTTTTTCTTGGGCGGCGATTTGCGATGATAACGCGCTAAGTTGGCAATGATTTCAATCTCGGTTTCTGTATAACCGAGTAACTCACCATTGCGAATTAAATAGTAAGAGTGCTTGTGATGAGACGAATGGCTGACATAATGACCGCAATTGTGTAATATTGCGGCCGCCCACAGCAGTTGTCGCTCGTCAGATCCCCAGTGGTGTAGTATACCTTGAGTTTGGTCAAATAAACTCTGGGCAAATGCTGCCACGCGATCACTGTATTCTAAATTGACGTGGTATTTATTAGCGAGTTTTAGAACATTGCGTTCCCGAACTGAACTTTGGTAGCGCAGCTTATCTTCAATTAAACCGTGGGCTAACATCCAGTCTACGATTACGCCTTCCCTCAGAGAACGCTCACAGACTGTAACCGATTCACTACCTAAAAGGGTCATCGCTTCCAGTAATATCACTGCGCCAGCGAGTATAACTTCAGCCCGCTTATCTGGCATACCGGGAATTGCAGCTTTTTCTGAGTTACTCAGTTTCCGCAAGCGATTTACCCACTCTCGCAAGTCTTTAAGACTGAACTGGTAGCCATTTAAAGTGGAAGGAATAACACCTGACTTTTCTCTTGCATGAATCATTGCCAGGGTCTCAATTGTGCCAGATGTACCCACCAAACGCGCAGATTCCCCAAGCTGGAGATTTGCTAGCACCTCATCCACGGAACGTTCCAACATACCACGTGCATAGGCTTGCAGATGGTGAAACTCAGTGTTGCTGATGGGATCAGTGGTGATTAACTCGCTAGTGAGTCGTACTGCACCGACTTTGGTACTGGTGAGAGTACGCGATTCGTGACTGTCGCCCAAAATTAACTCTGTGGAACCACCGCCAATATCAACAATCATGTGGGGCTGGTTGTGAAATTCCATGCCCGACAGCACGCCAAGGTAGATTCGTCGCGCTTCTTCTTGACCAGAAATCAAGTCAACGCTTAAACCCAACTCTGTTTCTATTTTTTGCAAAAAATCTTTTCCATTGGGGGCTTCCCGCACAGCACTAGTTGCCACGGCAATGATTGTTTCAGCGTTGATAGTTTTGGCAACTTCTTGAAAGCGTCCTAAAGCAGCGATCGCCTTTTTAATTATCTCTGGTTTGAGTTCCCCAGTGGTAAGATTGCGATCCCCAAGTCTCACGGTTTCTTTTTCTCTGGCAATAATGCTGAAAGCTGGTAGTGTGGGATCAATTTTGACTACTACCATGTGTAGAGAATTTGTTCCCAAGTCAATGGCAGCAATAATCCGATCTTGCTTAGGTGGTTGAGTTGGAACACTCTCCCAGCTAGCCGAAACTAAATTCAGCATCTAGTTTTCTCTCTTTATAAGAAATGATGGCAAACGGTGATATGTCGGGGTAGCTGGCACTGATATTTGTTGCAACACACTTGCTCAAACTGAGTGCTGTTAGCGGATAGCTATGGTTTAGCCCGTACTCAGTAAATTAAAAAATACTCAGCACTCTTCATCTTTGGTCGAGGGGAACTAAGCTAAGTATATTCACCCTACTGTTTCTAACCGTAGTGACTATTTAAAGATATTTTAAGTTGCCACTTGGGGTTATATTTTTACAAATAACAAATAACGTTATTCTTTAGATGTAAAGATATGTAAAAATGTGTGAATTAAAGAATAGAAAATTGGAATAGCCTGTCATCTGCTAGATTGGTGCTGTATTATTGGCATGATTCGGCGAATAGAGGCATGTTTTTATAAATATCAAATAACGTTATTCTATAGATATAAAGATGTGTGAATTCATCTATCTAAAGTTATTTGTTGATTTCTATGTTAACGACGCCAGAACGCCCCCAGCAACCAGTTTGGCTTGTAATTATCCGACTTTTGCGCTGGCATAAACCAGAAGGACGCTTAATTTTAATGATTCCTGCCCTTTGGGCTGTGTTTTTGGCAGCTTCTGGGAAACCGCCTTTGCCTCTGGTTGGTGTGATTATATTGGGTACTCTCGCCACGAGTGCGGCTGGGTGCGTTGTCAATGATTTGTGGGATCGGGATATTGATCCACATGTGGAGAGAACACGCGATCGGCCCCTGGCTTCTCGCGCCCTGTCTGTGAAAGTTGGGATTGTAGTCGCGATCGTATCGCTAGCATGTGCAGCGATCCTGGCCTTTTATCTTAACCCCTTGAGTTTTTGGTTATGTGTGGCAGCAGTGCCTGTAATTCTGCTGTATCCAGGCGCAAAGCGGGTGTTTCCTGTGCCGCAACTGGTGCTTTCCATCGCTTGGGGTTTTGGGGTATTGATTAGCTGGAGTGCAGTGACACAAACCATCTCCCAACCAACTTGGTTACTTTGGGGCGCGACTGTACTGTGGACATTAGGATTTGATACACTTTACGCTATGAGCGACAAGGAAGACGATCACCGCATTGGTGTTAATTCTAGCGCTCTATTTTTTGGGAATTATGCCCCTGTAGCTATTGGAATTTTCTTTGCTGGCACAATCTTGTTATTGGCTTGGTTAGGTGTACTCAGACATCTACACTTCGCCTTCTGGATTAGCCTTGCAGTTGCTACTATCGGATGGATTTGGCAGTCTCTGCGATTAAGACAGCGAAACTTACCTAATCCTGTTTATGGTAAAATGTTCCGGCAAAACGTGTGGATTGGTTTTATTTTACTTGCTGGGATGATTGCTGGATCTTTTTAACAAGTAAAAAGTAATGTATAGAATTCCCTGGAAGAAGTATTTATGGGTGTATTCTTTGATTTGTTTAGTCCCTTGTTTAAGTATGTTCGTACTTGGACAGCAATAGGTCTGCTATGTTTAGTTGTTGTCACCTGGTCAATTACTGCACAAGCTGCTAGCCGCATTGATCCGCAACTGGAACAGCAAGTATTACAAATTCCCCGTGAACATCCAGAGGCAATTATCGAATCTGTTCAAGCCTATCAGCAGCAACAACAACAGAAAACAAAGCAAGCACAGCAAGCATTTTTACAGGATTTAAAGGCGAATCCTCAAACAGTGATTGGTGAGTCTCCTACCATAGGTTCAACTCAATCAAAAACTGTGCTAATAGAATTTTCAGATTTTCAATGTCCCTATTGTGCTGAGGCGCATAAAACATTGAAACAATTGTTAGCAAAATATCCAGATAAAGTAAGATTTGTTTACAAGAATTTACCGCTAACTTCAATTCATGCTGAAGCATTGCCAGCGGCGACAGCGGCTTGGGCAGCATACCAGCAGGGCAAATTTTGGGAATATCATGATGCGCTATTTACTAATCAAAAGCAACTAGGTGAAGCATTATATTTAGATATTGCTAAAAAACTGAAGCTAGATTTGAGTAAATTTCAACGCGATCTTACTCTTGCTACTCCCGCCATTACAAAAGATATCCAATTAGCAGATAAATTGGCTGTTTCTGGCACACCTTTCTTTGTAATTAATAGTCCAACTGTTTCAGGAGTGGTGCAGCTAGCAGATATCGAAAGTATATTGACTGGTGCTAAGTAAGTGGACGTGAATCAATTTTTGATAATAGAAAAATAGAATTTAGATTGACCCCAGCAATCAAGTCACTTGTTTATCAAAAAATGTTTGAATAATGGAAAAATAGAATTATTCTCGTGTTTAAATTCGCAAGTCTTAAACATGCATTAATGCTACTCATCACTCTTAAAATTGCTGGGAAAAGCCGTCTATGATTATTGTCGTAATGGGTGTATCCGGTTCTGGCAAAACTACCATAGGAAAACTGCTAGCAGACTCGTTAGACTGCGAGTTTAGCGACGCTGATGCTTTCCACTCGCCAGAGAATGTTGAGAAAATGCGACGCGGTATCCCTCTGAGTGAAGCTGAGAGGACGCCTTGGTTGCAAGATTTGCAAACAGCTATAAAACATTGGCTGGAAGAAAATAAAAATGTAGTGCTGGCGTGTTCGGCTTTAAAAGCCAGCTATCGGCAATTTCTGGTATTGGATAGCGATGGCTTCGCCAACGCCAAGGGCGAACGCATCAAGCTAGTTTACCTCAAAGGGTCTTATGAGTTGATTCAAATGCGGTTGCAAGAGCGTCACAATCACTACATGACCGAAAAACTCCTCAACAGCCAGTTTATCACTCTTGAAGAACCATTAGACACTATATCTATGGATGTTGCACAGTCACCCCAGGTAATTGTCCAAAATATTAGAACGGCTTTAGGAATTTAGCTTATTGGTTACAACTGCATGATAAAAAACTTAACATGCATTTCATGCACACCTGTGCAAAAATAATATCACTTGCACACGTGTGCAAAACATGGAGTGTGAAAGCACCATTTAACATATCAATATCGGCAACTCAAAAGATATGTCTCAAACTCTAAGTAATGCCATCGACCAAGCTCAAAATAATCCTTTATATTCGCTAGAAGAATGGGAAGAAGACTTACTTAATCGCTATCCCGATCCGGACAGTATAGTTAAAGAAGGTAAAACCCCCCAAGAGTACAGGAATTACGAAGCGCCTACTAGAGATACGGTGAAAGAGTTCTATCGGTTAAATTATATCAATCAAACCTATGATTTTGTATTAGAGAAAAAAGAACACTTTCTGAAGTTGGATAAGAAAGAAATGTCTCTCTGGGATGCATTGGAATTTTTGAATCAATTGGTTGATGATTCAGATCCTGATACAGATTTAGATCAGTTACAGCACCTATTGCAAACATAAGAAGCCATTCGCGCCGATGGTCACCCAGACTGGATGGTACTTACTGGCTTGTTTCACGATATGGGGAAGATACTTTGTTTATTTGGTGAACCCCAATGGGCCATAGTAGGCGATACCTTTCCTGTGGGTTGTGCATTTTCTGATAAAATTGTTTTCTCGGAATTTTTCAAAGAAAACCCTGATTACAATAACCCTGTATATAACACTACATATGGTGTTTACGAGCCGAATTGTGGCTTGAGTAATGTGCATATGTCATGGGGACATGATGAGTATGCATATTAGACCTCTTGCAGAATTATTTTTATGTTATAATAGAAGGCTTTGCTTCCATACTAATGAGGTGGAATAATTGAGAAACGTGATACTTGGG
>NZ_JBALCO010000175.1:0-10949 GCF_036919595.1 Nostoc sp.
CGATAATGGGTTTCATTGTATCTTTTTTGATTGCGATCGCTCAATTGAGAGCATCCCCAAACATGATCACCAAAAGTGGACAAGACCCAAATTTAATGCCAAGTATTTTAATAAAGTAGATTTCCCGGAACCAGGGTCGCCCAGAATCACGATATATTTATTAGTCTGCTGCTCATTTACAATATCCACAACAGAACATTTTGGTTGTTCTAAATAAACTCGTTTGTAGCGTTCTAATTCTTCTAACTCAACTTCTGCTTCCAGTTCGTTAGTTTCTCGCAATCTTCGGAGATGTTCTTTCGGCAGTTCGTGAATTCTGGGAATAATTTGGTGAATTTCACGGACATTTTGTGCTATGAATATATCCCAGACTTTGAGTTTATCTCGATAATCATAGGTACTCGTATCTAAACTGTCTAAATTCAGATTACTATAGGTTTCCTTAATAGTTTCTTGGTATCTTTCCAAATCAAAATCAGGAATAATCCCGGCTATCTCTGTTGTGTTATTCTGGATTTTGTCTAAATTTCGGGAATCCAGAATCTCTCGCAGTTCAGGAACTCCTATAATAATATCTTTAACCTTTTGCAGATATTTCTTGCCAATCCGTTTCCAGTTAAAATCATCCGGTAATGGATATGAAGCATTAAGTTCATACCAAATTGTTTCTAATGCCTTGATATCTATAGCTTGAGAGTCATCTTTAAAAGCAGTTCCCAAAATTCCTTTAACTTCTGGATGCTTTAGAAATTTATTTAGCGGCTGCTCATACTTTTTGATTTCATCTTCAGCAAGTTCACTATCATCTAAATCCTGCTGCATGAGTTCCAAAAATTCTGTTATAGCCATGACAACAGCTTTCTCCAGGGGTTCTCGCTTAAAAGGCGCGGTTACAGCATTATTAAAGATATTTTTGAAAAAATCTTTAGCGTAGTCCTTGAGTAAATCCTTGACAAATTCTTCGCTGATAATAGTTTTGACAAGAAATCCAACCGTTTTTTGACCTATCCAGAGAGTGAACCACTCAACTATCATACTCACGCCTGCTAAGTGCTTGACTACGAGTATATACACTAGCTTGAGGAATATTTCCAGATTTATGAGTCTTCTAAGTTAAGAGCGATGCTAGTTGAAGATTTGTTAAAAATAACTAATAACTGTGCATTGATATTAGGAGTAATTTTATGGTTCTACAAGTTAACCCCATCCAAAAAGAACCAATTGTTACTTGGGAAGCACTTCCAGCCGACTTCATTTTACCTGACGATCCAGTGGAAAATATTCAACAATCTGCGATCGCAGCTGCGCTTACCGATGCTTTGGGAAGCACAGGACGCATCCAACCCCAGATGCTGATTGGCTCTAATTTTGGACTTGTAGCCACAGTCAACAAAAAAATCGTTGTTAAAGCCCCTGACTGGTTTTATGTCCCTCAAGTCCAGTCTGTAGGAACAAATGTAGTTCGTCGCAGCTATACCCCAAATTTAGAAGGCGCTGCTGTAGCTGTGGTGATGGAATTTCTTTCAGACACCGAAGGTGGAGAACTATCAGTTCGCTCAACTCCACCCTACGGTAAACTCTATTATTACGAAAAGATTCTGCAAGTTCCAACCTACGTAACCTACGATCCTTACGAACCAAGTATAGAACTACGCTGCTTGCAAAATGGACAATATACTTTGCAGCAAGCAGACGCTAATGGACGTTACTGGATTCCTGAGTTAGAGTTATTTCTCGGAATTTGGCAAGGTGAAAGATTATGCCAAACCATGAATTGGCTGCGGTGGTGGGATACAGAAGGAAATTTGCTGTTGTGGAGCAGCGAACAAGCCCAACAGGAACGCCAACGCGCTGATATACTAGCAGCTAAGTTGCGCGAGCTAGGTGTTGACCCTGATGCGACGCCGAATAGCCCGTCGTAGACATCGCATAATCTAAAGGGATGCTGGGAATAATAATTTTGGGACGTCAGCACCAAAATTCCATGAAACAGCAAAAAAATCAATTCAGCCATCTTACTGCGATCGAAAGAAGTTATCTGTCATTTCCTGCACAGTTTTTATTAAATCAAAACCTTCTACAAGGCAAAATATTAGATTTTGGTTGTGGCTTTGGTAATGATGTTAAAATATTGCGCCAAAAAGGTTGTGATATTACAGGCTATGACCCCTATTATTTTCCACAATATCCTGATAATAAATTTGATACTATAATTTGCTTTTATGTTTTAAATGTTTTATTTATTGAAGAACAAACTAATGTTCTTATGCAAATATCACACTTATTAAAACCAGGAGGCAAAGCTTATTATGCTGTAAGAAGGGATCTGAAAAAAGAAGGATTTCGAGAACATTATGTCCATAAAAAATCTACTTATCAGTGTATTGTCAAACTTCCCTTTGCTTCAGTTTGCTTAGATGAACATCGAGAATTATATGAGTATGTTCACTATAATCATCAGCGAAATTCATCTAATTATTGCATATTCTGTAATCCTCATAAAAGTCAAAAATCATTAACTGAATCAGCAACTGCTTATGCTATTTTTGATGGTTATCCTATAAGTAAAGGACATATTTTGATTATTCCTAAACGTCATGTTAGCAGTTATTTTGAACTACCAGTTAAAGAGCAATCTGCTTGCTGGCTTATGGTGAACAAAGTACAAGAAATTCTCCAAACAGAATTTGAACCTGATGGCTTTAATATAGGAATGAATATCAATCGAGCCGCAGGTCAAAATATTATGCACGCCAGTATTCATATCATCCCTCGTTACAAAGGTGATACTGTTGGCGCTAAAAGTGGAATTAGGAACGTTATTCCTAAAAAGCAATAGTTTTTTACTGACAGCTTCCAGTAGCAAACCTGGATTTATAGCAAATACATAAATCTGAAAAACCGGATTTTTCAGTCTTGTTGAAAATATTGCAAAATATTCAGTTAACCGAGATTATCTGGATCTATTCCCAGCGCTCTTAATTGTTGTGCTAATTGTTGCACACGTTGTTCTGCAACTTCAGCGCGTTGTGCTTCTTGTTTTATTTGTTCTGCGGGGGTGAGATACCGTTGTCCTTGCTCATCATACCAATACATCCATTCTCGCGTTACACCGCTATAATTTCCCCTTTCGCAACCAATTCCTAAGCCAATCTCTGGTAGCCAAACGGGGTTTCCCGCTTGCAATTCATACTTACCATTAACCAACTTATGTACTTCTAGATGAGGTTTGCGGCGACGACGAGACGAATAAATCCCGTAATAAAGTACACCCAAAGCTGCATATTCATCCAATTTAGTAGTGTATTCCTTGCGATAATTTTGGGAAACTACTTCTAGCACGAAAATCGGTACAACATTTTCATCCCACAGCACATAACTGGGACGCAGTTCCTCATCATAAAACCGCTCTACCCCTAAGCTCAAAAATCCATCTGGCACAATAGCCGGTTTATCTGGGTGATAATAAATACCCATATCTATGGCAAAGAGCCAGTCCATGCGTTCTGACCAAAGTATCAGCAGAATCGCCTTCAGTAAGCCTGGTATCAATTCTTGCAGCTCATTATCCACAGGCGTTTCATCAGAGTCTGGGAGTTCTTCGGCTGAGGGCAAGTACCTTGGCAAGTTGTACTCTAACATGGCTGGTTTCCCCAAAACTCAAAGGACATTTGGCTCTATTTGGCTCACCAGAATTATAGCGATTTATCCGCAACTATATCAGTAGAGTATTAATGTATATTAAGTACTCTACTGATATAGTTGCAGCTTTTAGCTACTAGACAATCTTAAGTCTGCCGCAATCATGAGCAAGAAAATTTATTTGATACCTAAATTTTAATTGTCATAATCCGATTATCTTGATGATGCAATGTTTTGCTTTGACTAAGGGATACTACTTGTGGTATTGAAAAACAGCCAAGATTCGACAGATATAATAGTCGCTGGCTGGTTTTTTGGTTGTGCAAAGCATTGCCTCAGCTAAAGTTGCAGCCCAGTCAAGAATACAGGCGTTTCTACCCCACCAAGGAAGTTGCTTAAGCCGAGAAAATTTTGGTAACTCTTAACTATTAATAAATATATAAGTGCTTAGTGCTATTCATGCTTTATATTTAGCGACAGGGTGGCGCAAACAGCCACTCATGTTCAAATACTTAGGAGGCAGTACCCACCGGAAGCAACTCACGCTTCGATACTATCAGCACGGAGCGTAAGAAGGTTAAGTTGATATTAAAACGAATAATTTTTGCGGAATTGCGACAGATAAAGACTAAACTAAAAAGTCTTGTGCAGCAAAACCTGTAGCTTTAAATGAAATAATCATGTCTAAGGTTCTTGTCTCAGATTCTATTGACCAAGCTGGAATTGACATTCTTTCGCAAGTTGCTACCGTTGATGTCAAAATAGGTCTAAAACCAGCCGAACTGCTCCAAATTATTGGTGAGTATGACGCGCTGATGATTCGCTCTAGTACACGCGTCACCCAAGAAATTATTGAAGTCGGCACGCAGCTAAAAATCATCGGTCGTGCTGGTGTGGGTGTGGATAATGTGGATGTTCCGGCTGCCACACGCCGGGGAATTGTGGTAGTCAATTCTCCAGAGGGAAATACAATTGCCGCCGCAGAACATGCGCTAGCGATGATTTTGGCCTTGTCTCGCCACATCCCCGATGCTAACGCTTCGGTGAAACGCGGTGCGTGGGATCGCAATAGCTTTGTCGGCGCGGAAGTCTACAAAAAAACTCTCGGCGTTGTTGGTTTGGGTAAAATTGGCTCCCATGTTGCCACTGTAGCTAAGACAATGGGGATGAAACTCCTAGCTTATGACCCTTTTATCTCCACAGACCGAGCCGAACAACTTGGCTGTCAGCTAGTGGAGCTAGATTTACTCTTCCAGCAAGCAGACTATATTACCCTACACATCCCTAAAACCCCAGAAACCACCCACTTAATCAATGCCACAACCTTGGCAAAAATGAAACCCACAGCCCGGATTATTAACTGCGCTCGTGGTGGGATCATTGATGAAGTAGCTTTAGCAGCAGCTCTGAAAGCGGGTAAAATCGGGGGTGCAGCCTTGGATGTGTTCGAGTCAGAACCACTGGGTGAATCTGAATTGCGATCGCTAGGCAAAGAAATCATTCTTACCCCGCATTTGGGAGCCTCCACCGCGGAAGCTCAAGTAAATGTGGCTATTGATGTTGCTGAACAAATTCGGGATGTACTTTTAGGACTACCAGCGCGTTCAGCCGTCAACATTCCCGGACTCGGCCCCGATGTGTTGGAAGAACTCAAACCCTACATGCAACTAGCAGAAACTCTAGGTAACCTGGTGGGACAGCTAGCTGGCGGACGGGTGGAAGTACTCAATATTCGACTGCAAGGAGAACTCGCGACTAACAAAAGTCAGCCTTTGGTAGTTGCTGCCCTGAAAGGATTACTTTACCAAGCTTTGCGGGAACGGGTAAATTACGTAAATGCCAGCATAGAAGCTAAAGAACGCGGAATTCGGGTGATTGAAACCCGCGATGCATCAATTAGAGACTATGCCGGAACGCTTCATCTAGAAGCCACGGGTAGTTTAGGGACTCATTCTGTCACAGGCGCTTTGTTGGGTGAGCGAGAAATTCACCTGACTGATGTTGATGGTTTCCCGATTAACGTCCCACCCAGCAAATATATGTTGTTTACCTTGCACCGTGATATGCCGGGGATTATCGGCAAACTCGGTTCTTTACTCGGCAGTTTTAATGTGAATATTGCCAGTATGCAGGTAGGTCGTAAAATCGTTCGTGGTGATGCTGTAATGGCTTTGAGTATAGATGATCCCTTACCTGAGGGCATTTTGGGTGAGATTATAAAAGTCCCTGGTATTCGGGACGCGTATACAGTAACACTTTAATTTTGGATTTCAGACTTCGGCTCCTTTCGGCTTACCTCGGTTTCGCCCAACTCTTGGAGAGGCTGCGCCCTAAGCGTAGCTATGCCGCAGGCTTTACGACGCCGCTGAGGCTAAACTCGGCACAAGTCGCTCAAGGCAAGTCGCTTAGTCGAACGATTTTGGATTTTGGATTGGTAATGGCTAATTGCTCATTGTTTTTCGCATTGGTCATTATCCGTTACTTAGTCCCCAATCTAAAATCTAAAATCTAAAATCTAAAATTATATGGCAAACACTTGGTGGGAACTACAGATTTTATGTGAGCCAGACCTAGAAGATTCTATCTTTTGGCGATTGGAAGATTTTGGCTGCCGTGGAACAGCTAGTGAAAACAAAGGAAATTCATCTTTAGTCAGGGCTTATCTACCGACAATCCAAACGCAGCTACTAGATTTGGCCGCCCTATCGCTGTGGCTGCGTCAAGATGCCCTCTGTGTGGGACTTTCATCTCCCTCCCTACAATGGCAGTTGATTGATGAGGAAGATTGGGCAACTAGCTGGAAACAATATTGGCATCCGCAGGAAATAGGCGATCGCTTCCTAATTAACCCCGCTTGGCTACCATTACCAGAAACAACGGAACGGTTAGTGATTCGTCTTGACCCAGGTGTAGCATTTGGTACGGGCAACCATGCCACCACTCAGCTATGTTTGGAATCCTTGGAAATGCGGCTGAGTGGAGTTCCTCAGTCGTTTGTGGGTACTAGTGGTAAACATGAACATCTAGTAATTGCGGATATTGGCTGTGGTTCTGGTATCCTTTCCATTGGAGCACTGCTACTGGGAGCAGAGAAAGTCTATGCAGTAGATAATGACCTTTTGGCGGTGCAATCAACTATCAGTAATGGTGCCCTGAACGACATTAGCCCAGAACGTTTACTACCAGCACTGGGAAGTGTAGACGTTTTAACAAAACTGGTTGAGAATCCGGTAGATGGTATTGTATGCAATATTTTGGCTAATGTAATTATTGAATTGGTTCCAGAAATGAGTGCGATCGCCAAACCTGAAACTTGGGCTATCTTCAGTGGTATTTTACTAGAACAATCAAAAGCTGTCGCTGACGCTTTAGAAGAAAATGGTTGGGTTGTTGCTACCCTGTGGAAACGAAAAGAATGGTGTTGCTTGAATGTACGGCGTTCTTAACCCAGTGGATACTAGTATACTGTGGCGTCAGTTTGCCTACCTTTAAGACCTTGTGATTACCCAGATTTTTGTCACAGTCAAAGTATCGCGCTACTGTAGAAATTGTTCTATTCGGGAAACTGAAATACTTTGTGAATAAACTTGGTCGCTTTTTTCCAACAATATGAGTGCTGTAATAAGTAAAATTCAGTTTTGATTTGCCAAAAATGGAAACAATACTAGTGGTTTTGATTCTCTAATCAGAGAACTAGAAAATGACAAAACTAGTACTGTGATTTCAAACAAGCAAAGTTAATAACTATGAATAAAAGTTGGGTTTTGGCAGTTGATCATTTAACGCCCAGTTTCCTATATCTTGGATTTTGTAATCTACTGGATCATGGAGAGTGAACGTGCAAAGATTACGCCAATAGCGGTCAAACCCATATTTTGCATTAGTAGCGCCTGTACCCATAACTTAAAAAATGCGGTTGGTGATGTCTAAACCGACTCTAGTGGCCACGACTTTGGCAGTAGCGATCGCGCTCATGCTTTGGTATTCCCCCTTTTGCATCCCGCTCTACAGCAGTCTTTGCAAATTCCTTTGCTAAAGACTTAGCTAGATCAATATATTTTTGAGACTCTTTAGTTTCGATTAATTGCATATCTTCCAACTTCTCCATTGCTTCCACCATATAGAGGTGGTTTTGGGGAATTTGACCGAGGCTAGAGTTGGCTTCGGAGATGATTTTAATTAATTGCCTTTCGACAATCAAGATATTCGCATTTACATCAACCATCTTTTCTTAGAAGGTTATCTCCAACCTATAGAGGCTGACAAACTCAAAATAACAACCACAAGCTTGGAGTCAAATTCAAAGGTAGACAATGCCTTTTTTAGCTGGATAAATTTGCTGATGATTTAATAACCAGGCTAAACGCAGACTGAATAAGAGCGATAGCATAAATATTTTACACAAAGCTACACATTTAGTTTACGTCTAAGCCCACGCCTGCAATAACGAGTAATTTGCGATTCCTCAAGAAGCGAATCTGGCATTTTTTTACTAAGGATGCCACCTAATACCGCAAGGCGGAAGTCAAAAATCAAAAGTATTATGGAATGGGCTTTTTAGGTATTTTAAATGGTTGCCCTATTTACGCCTTAGCGTGATGTACGACGAGGTGAAGAAAAGGGTCAACCTAGCCCTTACTCCCACTGGTATTGAAGGATTAGATGCGATCGCCTCCAATTTTGATATAAGCCGGTCAAAGCTTGTAGAGAGAATTGGCAGACGACTGATTTGCTTAGATATAAATTCCTTCAGTGAGGAGGAAATTGAAGCCATAAAAAAGCACTGACCGAATTGATTGCTATTTACAGCGATCAGTTGAATGGTCAGGGTTTGTTTAGTAGTCTCGGTGCAGTTGAGGGCGATCGCAAATTGCAACTACAGAAGCAGATTGAGCAATGGGAACGAATCCGTACAAAAATTTTCCATGAAGAGGGTTAAGGGTGCTTTTTGAAGCATAAATTATGGCAACCAGAAGCAGGATCTTGCTTAACGAGTGTATAACTTTTTTATTTGTTATACGACTTTATTATTCCTGCAGAAAAATAAAAAAGTTGTACAATTTAAGCGACTACAAACACTATTATATCGTTAGCTACTCAGAAGTTTTGAAAAAATAAAGTTGTACAATTTCATCATGCTACCATAAAAAAATAAATAAAAAAGTTGTATAATTTTGCAAACGTCTTCCCTGTAAGGATTTGGGAATATTTGCTTCAAAATTCAGTGGCGATGCCTGCGGCGGTTCGCGAAGCGACCATCGCATCCCAAGTGCAAAGCTGAATCAACAGCTTGAGTTTGCGAGGGATAGGATCGCACTCTATTTCACTTTACCTATTGAGCGATCACACCACCAAATTCCTTCTCCTGTCAATCTGCCCAATCTTTACACGACGAGTACAAGATTAACTTGAGAGGTTTTACTACGGCAAAATGTCAGGTGATCGCATTTTGTTTTCATTCTCTCCAATCTAAGTATCTTGGAGTTAAATTATACGCTTGATGCTATCTTGGAGCTAAAAATGAAAAAATAAATGCGATCGCATTTGCCCAAAATCAAAAGAGCGATCGCTCGAAATTCTAATCCTTTAATTCGCTTCATTGTCCCCAGGCGAACCCCTGGATCTTCTTCTCTAGGCTTGAGTTAAAACGTTGGAATACCTTCTACTTGCAGTGCTGTGCGAATTGCTGGTTTATAAGGTGTGACGCAGATTTCGTAGGAAGCAAACCCATCTTGAATCAACTCTTTTGCCCAACTAGCAATACGCTTTGCCTCTTCTTTTTCATCCGCACATTGAACAATCTCTGGTTTTAGACCTGTAAACACGGAGCGATCGCCTACAATTGTGGTTTGTCCTCGATCCAAATCGTCAATTACAAACCAACGAAAAAAGTGATTGACCGATTGCTGCTGGAACGAATTTTTTTGGTCGTAATCGCTCCTGTAGCCCAAGTTTCTGAACAATGGCTTCAAACCTACGTCAATGAGAAATATGCCTTGGTGTCCCGAAGCGTGCAGGTGACACCCAAAAAAAGGGGAGGCTCACAATCCAATGTGATGAATTATCTCGAATATTTCTTAAATTGATAAATAAAAAAGTTGTACAATTCTTAAATATCTTAATTGACAAACATTTCAAGCTATTGATATAAGTCTTTTGATTGCGATCGCATAGTTCGCTTATTAATCCACACCTCTTATAGACAAATAAAAGTCGCAGGAGTTGATTGCCCAATAGTTGAACTTGGCATAAACACCCATAATCAAAATGTTACGAATCAAGAGGTGAACTTAATCGCTAGTCAAGCTTGCAGGTTATTCACAACGGTAGTCTCCCTTTCAATTCATGCAATTTTTGCCTAGTTGCTGTACCTCTTAACTTATCTGCCAAATTAGGATCGCTACCTTGGGTGACTCCAATGATTTGAATACTATACAAGAAGCTTCAAAATTTTAAACACTCTCCAATACTATTGCGGGCATTGGGCTTTCTACAAAGAACCTCAGTGGCGATCGCCTTCCACAACAGCGATGTTTACCACAAAGCTCTTTGCGTCTTCTTGGCTGGCGTGATCCTTTGACTGTTACAAAAATGTACGTAATGACAAGGCTTTTAAACTGCGGATGATTCGTACTGCTACACTAATAAACAATATTGCAGTATTTATGGGTATGACTTCACCTCATTGGAGACAAGGACTCGCCTCACCGTCACATCAGAGCCTTTTGTTCTGTCTCCCCATCATGCCCAAAAATGTCGGCAACCGTCGCAGGTTATCTCGCGTTTTCCTGTTTCTTTTTACATGTTTACTGACTGTTGTCTTTTCACTCAATTGGGTAAACGCTGAAGAAGAACCAAAGCCAAAGCCAGAATTATGGCAGATTCAGGGTATTATGGCAGCCCTTAATGATGACTATCCTCAGGTGAAGACGTTGGCTTTGGATAAATTAGGTGAATATAAACTGAAAAATTTAAAATCTTTAGAGAAGGAACTAAGAGATATTACACAAATTGCTGCCAATCTTCTCAAAGATAAAAGCGTTGAGGCTGAAGTTCGTTCCAGTGCGGCATCAGCTTTGGGGAATTTGGGAACAGCAGCCACACCCTACGTCAAAGACATCCTTAACTTCCTCAAAGATAAAAGCGTTGAGGCTGAAGTTCGTTCCAGTGCGGCATCAGCTTTGGGGAAATTGGGAACAGCAGCCACACCCAACGTCAAAGACATCGCTGACATCCTCAAAGATAAAAGCGTTGAGGCTGAAGTTCGTTCCAGTGCGGCATCAGCTTTGGGGAATTTGGGAACAGCA
>NZ_JBALCO010000176.1:0-49065 GCF_036919595.1 Nostoc sp.
ACCCAAGTATCACGTTTCTCAATTATTCCACCTCATTAGTATGGAAGCAAAGCCTTCTATTATAACATAAAAATAATTCTGCAAGAGGTCTAATGCTGTTTCATAGAAAAATAATACAGCATTAGCAGGAGAGCGAAAATATGACAAATCAATTGAAAACGGCTGTTTTGCTAGCTGCGTTAAGTGGTATTTTGATCGCAATTAGTTACTGGATAATTGGCGGTATTAGTGGTTTGATAATAGGAATAGGTTTAGCAGCAGTAACAAACCTGTTTTCGTGGTATCAATCAGATAAGATTGCGCTGGCAGTATACCGCGCCCAACCTGTGAGTGAAAGGGAAGCACCAGGACTTTATCGGATGGTGCAGAGATTGAGCGATCGCGCTAAGATTCCCATGCCCAGAGTTTATATCGTTCCAAGCCAAGGTGCTAACGCCTTCGCTACAGGACGCGATCCAGAAAACGCTGCTGTTGCTGTCACCGAAGGCATTTTGAATATATTGCCAGATGACGAACTCGAAGGCGTTATCGCCCACGAACTCACCCACATTATTAATCGTGACACCCTTACACAAGCTGTTGCTGCTACTGTCGCTGGTGCTATCTCATTCCTAGCGCAAATGGTGAGTTACAGCTTATGGTTTGGCGGTGGTTCACGAGATGACAACAGAGGCGGTAATCCTTTGGGAGTTTTGTTAACAGTAATGCTTGCGCCAGTGGCTGCGACGATTATTCAGCTAGCAATTTCGCGCACACGAGAATTCTCTGCTGATGCAGGTTCTGCTAGATTAACTGGTAATCCCCGTGCTTTAGCCAGGGCATTACAACGCTTAGAAGCCTCAGCAAAGCAGATGTCTTTAAATGCCAATCCAGCATTTGAGCCATTATTAATTATCAATTCCATCTCTGGACAGTTTCTAGGTAACTTGTTCTCCAGTCATCCTGCTACAGAGGTGCGGGTTGCAGCATTGCTGAAATTAGAGCAACAACTACCAACAAAAGCTTATTAAATTTTTGTCATGAGTCATTTTTTAAATCACTCATGACTAATGATTATCGTTATAGGGTGTAGTTTTCATCCGAGAGTAAACATTGTAATTAAGGATATTTTAACTATGACTGCTAACAATATCGAATCCTTTTAAACCACAGTAATTAAATCTACCGAATCCATAGATGAACCTCTTTCTGTGTTGAACTTTAGTTCAAGTCTGTCTCAATACGCTTGGGTTAAGGCTTGCTCTTTTTCAAGTCTGTCCCTCTCTGAGTCGGCTACGGTGTACACGCAGGTTATTGAATTACCCCTCCCTAACCCTCCCCTTTACAAGGGGAGGGAATTAGATGTTTTAGTTTCCCCTTTATAATGTTATTTTGGCGATGCCTGCGGCGGGCTACGCCAACGCATTTGTTGATTCAGCGATGCCTGCGGCGGGCTACGCCAACGCATTTGCTGATTGCACCTTAGTCGGAGAGGGACAGGTTTTGTGTAGTAAAACCTTTTAGACGCATTATTTTTGATTGTGGCACTCTCCACTCGAAATAAATATATTTGCTTTTGGGCATAAATAAATTTATTTGCTCTGAAACTCTTTTTGCACCTTATATTCTAAGTAAGTCGGTACAATAAAACCAAACTGTGTGAAGAAAAATAAACAAGGCTCAAACTCTTTTTCCCCCTGCCCCCTGCTCCCTTGTCTCTTCGGTCACGGATAAGATAAAGAAGTAACATAGCTCCTCACACAAGCAGCAATGACTTCAACCCTACGGAAATTTCCTCGTCTTAATACCCCAACGCTGCATCAGTTGCCCAATGGTTTGACAATCATAGCGGAGCAAATGCCAGTTGAAGCTGTAAACCTCAATGTATGGATTAAAGTTGGTTCAGCAGTAGAATCTGATGCCATTAACGGTATGGCTCACTTTTTAGAGCATATGATTTTTAAGGGAACAGAACGACTGGCTAGCGGCGAGTTTGAACGGCGAATTGAAGAGCGGGGTGCTGTTACCAATGCAGCTACTAGCCAAGACTATACTCATTACTATATAACCACTGCGCCCAAAGATTTTGCCGAGCTGGCTCCACTACAAATAGATGTAGTATCAAATGCTAGTATTCCTGATGATGCTTTTGAACGGGAGCGATTAGTAGTTTTAGAAGAAATAAGGCGTTCGGAGGATAATCCCCAACGACGGACATTTCGACGGGTGATGGAGACAGCGTTTACCGAGTTACCTTATCGCCGGGCGGTATTGGGGCCGGAATCAGTGATTGCCGAACTTAAACCCCAACAGATGCGGGATTTTCATACTTGTTGGTATCAACCCCAGTCAATTACTGCTGTAGCTGTGGGCAACTTACCTGTGGAAGAATTAATTGCAACCGTTGCTGAAGGATTTACAAAACTCAGTACAGACGCAATTAATCGCGTCTCTCCCCACTCACCAGTACAGACACGATTAATCGCGTCTCTGCCTCCTGAGTTACCATTTACAAAAATTGTCCGTCGAGAATTTGTAGATGATAGTCTCCAGCAAGCAAGGTTAGTGATGGTTTGGCGGGTTCCAGGAATGACTCAGTTAGATCGCACCTATGGACTGGATGTTTTAGCAGGAATTTTGGGACACGGACGGACATCAAGACTGGTGAGGGATTTACGAGAAGAACGGGGATTGGTTTCTTCAATTTCTGTGAGCAATATGAGCAATCAACTGCAAGGGACATTTTATATTTCAGCTAAATGTGCAGTGGAAAATTTAGCAGAAGTAGAGGATGCGATCGCTCAACACATTCGCAAAGTTCAAACCGAGTTAGTCACAGAATCAGAAATTGCCCGTGTGCGGCGGCGAGTAGCTAATAGATTTATATTTGGCAATGAAACACCAAGTGATCGCTCTGGATTGTATGGTTACTATCATTCCTTGGTGGGAGATTTAGAACCCGCCTTTAACTACCCAGATTATATTCATAGCCAAGATGCAACTGACTTGATGCAAGCAGCCAAAGAGTATCTTTCCCCAAATGCTTATGGTGTAGTTGTTGTCAAGCCGTAAATTAGAAAATAGGGCATTGGGCATACGTGAATTCGATGAGTACTGTTTTGACCCCTCTCCAAACCTCTCCCCGAAACGGAGAGAGGCTTAAAAAGCTGATTTTTGTTGTTGCTCCTCCCTCTTTGCTTCGGAGAGGTCTGTTGAATTCCCGTTGGGTATGGGGAAGAAAAGAATAACCAATAACCAATTCCCAACGCCCAGTTACTAATCCAAAATCCAAAATCTAAAATCCAAAATTGCATGATGTGGACTAAAATCGATGCTCAAATTAGCCAGGTGACTGGCGAAAAATTTCAGAGTCAACAACGGCGATCGGTTGGTGGCGGGTGCATCAACCAAGGTTATGCTGTTTCCAATGGTGAGATAACCTACTTCGTCAAGCAAAACCTTGCATCCGAAGTTGCGATGTTTGAGGCTGAGGCATTGGGTTTAAAGGAAATGCTAGCAACAGCTAGTATTCGTGTCCCAAAACCTCTAAGCTGGGGTGAAGCTGGGAATTCTAGTTACATCGTGCTGGAATGGTTAGAACTTGGTAGCAGTAACAGCAATTCCTGGGAAGAGATGGGGCGCAAGTTAGCGGCGATGCATCAAGCTAGCAGTAGTGAAGGTTTTGGTTGGAAAATAAACAATACCATTGGTTCAACGCCCCAAATCAATACTTGGACATCAGACTGGGCAGAATTTTATATTAAACATCGCCTGGGTTATCAATTTCAGTTGGCAAGGCAACGGGGAGGAAATTTCCCTCAACAAGAAAAATTACTAGCAGCTATCCCAGAACTATTGGCGCACCAGGTGCAACCTTCTTTAGTTCATGGCGATTTATGGGGCGGAAATGCCGGGTGTACAGCCTCAGGAGAACCCGTGATATTTGATCCAGCAACTTATTTTGGCGATCGCGAAGTTGACATTGCCATGACAGAATTGTTTGGTGGATTCCCCGCAGCGTTTTACAAAGGTTACAACGAAGTCTTTCCTTTAGATGCAGGCTATGAACAGAGAAAAACGCTCTATAACCTGTATCACATTTTGAATCACTTCAATTTATTTGGGGGCGGTTATGGTTCCCAGGCGAACCGGATGATTGACCAGATTTTGCGCTAAGTACAGCATTTCATTAATTTGTAGCGAATTAAATTTAGCAATACCCTGCAATGCCAATGCGTCGGCCGCCTTATTAATGCATCAGCTTGCATTGTTAATGTATCCGTCGCTTTATTAATGCATCAGCTTGCATTGTTAATGTATCTCAATACAATGCCAATGCATTCCCTTGGAATGTTAATGCGTTCCCCTGCATTAAAAACGCTACGCTTTTACGCAAAACTGTAGTAAGTACTGGATTGCAGAAACACAGGAACACCCGATTGCTTGATTCATATGATGTCCGCCAAATTAGCCATAAGAAAAGAACCTCACCCCCAACTTTTAAGAGCAGGCTCTTAGGTTAGCTCAAGCGTAGCTTTGGCTCTTTGGGCTTGGGGGTATTATAGTTAATTACCCGGACATCATATCACTGCTGCAAATCATCACCTCCCTCACTCTGAAAGAACGCCTTAATAGGCAACAAAAAACAGGAGGATGGTTATTGCTTGGAGACTGATGCTACCTTAAAGCCACAAATTGATTCACCATCACCGCCAATGCCAAGATACCCAAAATCGTCATTAATCCCGCAGGCATAAACTTGCGTGTTTTAGCCAGTCGAAATCCAAAGACGACTACTAAAACAGCAGTAATTAACCCTGCTAAAATCGAACCCCAGGTTTGTCCTTGGAATTGAAAGTAAGCAGCAAGTATTAGTAATAAACCGCTAATGCTACCGCTTAGGAGTGAAACCTTACTTTTAGCCTGAATGTAGCCAATAATGCCACCAACAATCGCTAATATGCCGTAGGCAAGAGCAGCAATTATACTGAAATTCATTGTAAAAACCTATGTAGACTTTGACTTTACTGCCAGGGTCAGCAGACAATTTACCATAGTTATTTAGCTATACCATACAGTTTATTGATGGACAATCAAGCAATGCCAATGACAAATATTTCTTCATATACAAAAGTTCAATATCTCCAGCGCCAAGCAGCCTCACTTTTGCTCTACCAGTCTGTTCTGCAAGACGAAGTAGGGATGGCATTTCTGAAACTGTTGCAAGCTATACGTTACACTGACGCCGATGCACGCGGTTGCCTCCAAGCCTACGGCAGTTACTTCTACGCTTTGGCTGCTAGAAATCAAAACTGGGAAGACTATTTAATCACTCAACTTCTGTTCTCTAAGAATCCTTTTACAAGGCTGGCTGAAGTGCGAGAATTTAAAGATTTGCCCCCAGCTTTAGTAGCAGCAGTTGAGCATGATTTACAAATATTGCAAAGTCTCTATAAATGTAGCAGCGCTTCTTTGAGTGAGTGGATACAAGGCGTAGCTCATATGCCGATTTCGCCAGTAGTGTGGTATAAAGAGCAAGAATTGGTAGGAGTAGAGATAAAGTTCGTTACATATCTACAACAGTTAGATAATTGGGGTGATGCTGTAGAAGAGTTAGCGGCTTATTATCGGCAATGTGGCTCTGGTTTATTTGCAGAATATCGCGCTTTACGCTGGCAAGCTGGGCAGTTTATCGGTATTCGGTATTCTGACCCAGTTAAGCTGAGTGCGCTTGTAGGTTACGAGTCTCAAAGAGATGCTTTGCTAAAAAATACAGAGTTTTTATTATCAGGAGAGATGGCACTGCATGTATTACTTTACGGTACTAGGGGTTCTGGCAAATCTTCTTTGGTGAAATCTTTGTTGAATGAATATAGTAATCGCAGCCTTCGCTTGCTGGAAGTGTCAAAATCTGATTTAAAAGACTTACCAGAAATTGTGGAACATTTACGGGGAGTGTCACAAAAATTTATCATCTTTGTCGATGACCTTTCATTTGAAGAAGATGATGATGCCTTTAAAGCTCTCAAGGTAGTTTTAGAAGGTAATTTAACCGCGCGGCCTGAAAATGTAGTTGTGTATGCTACTTCTAATCGCCGCCACCTGATTCGGGAGTTTTTTGTGGATAGACCTGCACCTAAGGATAACGAGGAAATCCATGCTTGGGATACGATGCAGGAAAAACTTTCGTTTAGCGATCGCTTTGGTTTAACCTTGACCTTTGAACCAGCCAATCAGAAAACTTATTTAAAGATTGTACAACATCTAGCCGCACAAGCTGAAATTAATATTACTCAAGAAGATTTGGAATTTCAAGCATTACAGTGGGCAACTCGCCATAATGGTCGTTCTGGACGGACAGCACGGCAGTTTGTAGATTTTTTAAAAGCAGATTTAAGACTATTTAATGTAAATAAGGATATATTTAATACTTCTGATTAAAATTAGTTCATTGATGATTGCACTTTTTTTTACTTACAGAACAATGTTATGTACCAGTAACTAAAACTAGAGATTCCAGAACGACTATGATACCAAATTTGGGAAAAATGTCTTGTTTCACCAAACAGAACAACAGATTGAAACTCTTTTTTAGTAAGTATTATTCTCTGTGTATTTTATACAAATTATGTTAATGCAGTGTAAAGCCTTCTCTTCTGCCTACAGCCCTTCTCCTAAAAGAGACGCTGTTCACGTTCGCTCGTTAACGAGTCTGTAAGCGTCATGACGAATTATAAATTAGTATGAGAGCTACTTATTCTGATAATTTAAATACGCTAAAAACCAGCAATATGCAATCAGTAATGATCAGCAATCGATTTATCTTAGGGATAGTTGCCTTTAGTGTGAGTTTTGGCCTTAGCCTGGTCCCAAACTTAGATTTTAATAAAGCCTTTCTCACAGGTGTAATTACTGCCGTTATTATCTATGCAGCAGCATTATTCGTAGATAAGCGACGCAGAAATTATGAAATGTTTGTTTTAGGTTCTCTCCGCAAGAGAATTAAAGAAATGGAGGGATTGAAGGCTCGTGTTGTCAGAGAAATTCATCAAATCGAAGAACATCATAATTTATTATATGCTGAGTCACAACATCTGCAAAATCAAGTCACAGAAAGCCGTAACCAAAGGGATAGTATACATCGAGAATTAAGAACATTTGCCGGGCAGAAAAAGCAGTTAGAAAATGAAATCAATAATCTGCAAACTGAAATTAATAACTTGCATAAAAATCAAGCAGAATTGAACAATGCTTTTTCTGTCCTCACAGTAGAGAAGCGCCGTCTAGAGTTGAATTGTAATGGATCTCGCACTGAAATTACTCAGTTGCAAAGTCAAATTTCCGAACTCCAGCAGGAGAAACAAGAAGTTGAAAGCAATTTAACTCTTTTGGGCAGACTCAAACCCCAATTAGAAGAAAAACTATATGAATTACGAATTGCAATTCAAGAACTAGAAGTTGAGACAAGCCAAAAAAATCAATTGCTGGTAGCAACAAAAACCGAAAGAGAAAATATTCAAGCTATCCTGAATTCTTCACAAACCCAACTAGTAGAAAAAAAAGCTGAATTACAGGAGTTGCAAGGGCAAGTTTCATTATTACAAGAAGAACGAGACTCATTACAAAATCAAGTATGGGAATTACTCCAACAAATAGAAACATTTAATCAAGAGCCTTTGTCTGATAATTCTCAGGAAGATGAGCCTGAATTGTTTCCTTTTTCTGAAATAATGGAAAAGACAGCAATCAGAGATACTTCAGAAATTGAGACATTAGAGAACATCCCTGAAGAATGGACTAATTTTTTAGAAAATCTCCCACGATTTGAACTAGAAGTATTAAAAGCTATAGTCGAACAAGATAATCCCAAGGCTGCTATTAAAAAAATTGCCGAAGTAAACATCACTATGCCGAATCTGTTAATCGATTCTATAAATGAACGGGCAAATGATACTATTGGTGAATTAATTATTAATTCAGATTTGGAAATTCCAAAAATTTACCCTGAGCATATGATGTATGTCAAAAAAATGATTGCAATGTATGAAGATTTTATGGCTAGATATGCTTCGTCAAATTAAATTATTATTGCTGTCATCAGATTAGTAGTAATGTAAATATGTGCCCTACCTACTTACTGCGTGTTTCTGCGTTTAGAATAAAGTGATGTGTAATATATGGCAAAGCTCAAAATCTCGAAAAAAATCTCCACTGCTTTAATTAATTCCCTTGGTGCGGGGGTAGTACCAAGAGTGGGAGTTGAACATATAGCAGTAGGCCGAGAAAAAGAACTAAAAAGCCTATTACAAAATCTCGATGATATTGCAGAAGGTGTAGCAGCATTTCGCTTCATAATTGGTAACTACGGTTCTGGGAAAAGTTTTTTACTGCAACTAATTCGCAACCGTGCTATAGAGCAAGGTTTTGTAGTAGCTGATGGTGATTTATCCTCTGAACGTCGATTAGCAGGAAGCAATCATGAAGGTGTAGCCACCTATCGAGAATTAATGAGCCACCTAGCTACAAAAACTCGTCCTGATGGTGGTGCTTTAGTCTCAATTTTAGAAGGATGGATTAATAAAATTCAACAAGAAGTGGTTAAAGAAACTGGAATGCGTCCGAATGACGATGGTTTTGATGACCAAGTTGAATCGAAAATTAGGGAAGTAGTTCAGTATATTGAAGACTTAGTTCATGGATTTGATTTCGGTAGCGTTATAATCGCTTATTGGCGTGGCTACCGATTGGATGATGATAATTTAAAAAATGCGGCGATGCGCTGGTTCCGTGGAGAATTTACTACTAAAGTTGAGGCGAAAGCAGCTTTAGGAGTGCGCGTCATTATTGATGATGATAGTTGGTATGACTACATCAAATTATTTGCTAAATTTGTAGCTGAAATTGGCTATAAAGGACTGTTAATTATACTTGATGAAGCTGTACATTTATATCAAATATCTACTACAGTCACGCGGGAAAAGAACTATAATAGACTTTTAGTAATGTTTAACGATACCATGCAATGTAAAGCAGAACATCTTGGTATTGTTGTTGGTGGAACAACTAAATTTTTAGAAGATCCCAAACGGGGACTTTTTGCAGACCAAGCTTGGCAAAGACGCACAAAGGAAAGCCGTTTTGTTGCACAATCTGGCGTTCAGGAGAATTTTGGACCAGTAATTCGATTGAACCCGTTGAGTGAAGTAGAAATTTTGACGCTTTTGCAGCGTTTAACTGAGATTCATGCACTCAATTTTGGGTATGAACAGACTTTGACAAATCGTGAGTTGAAGGAGTTTGTGCAAGAAATTATTAATCGCTTGGGTGCAGAAGCATTACTCACACCAGGAGAAATTGTGCGAGATTTTATGAGTGTGCTGAATATTCTTCACCAAAATCCAGAAATTGCGTTTAGTGAATTAATTCATGGTTCTAAATTTAAACCTACTGCTATGAGTAAGGATGCAGATGTAGATGAGGATGGCGCAGCGGAATTTAGTCTGTAATTAATAATGAAGACACTGAACCAGAAGAACAAGCAGATTAAAAAACCTTCTTTAAAATATTATTTAAATCTTCAGTTTTATATGACACTTTGCAAAGTAGGTAAGCTCTTCCACATTTAGATTGAGAGGGTTAACACGATTAAATGGCAACTCGATGGTACTTTGCTGATAATGGCGACTCATATCGTCATCTGTGTGATGCAATTTCAAATATTAATGAGTAAACCTCTGACAAAAGTCGAAATCAATCATCAAATTCATCTGTTTTGAGGATTGATTAAAATAGCTTTTGGTTGATTAGCATTAAATAGAGAAGCAGACAACAAAATAATTGGCTTGTCTGTTTGGTTTTCTCCATAATGAACTATTCCGGGATATTCAACTAAAGAATCTCCAACTGTAAGCTGTATAGTTTTCCCTTTTTGAAGAATCAATTCTGTGCCGTTAGCTTTCGTTACTTTAGCTTTTCCTTCTAAAACAGTAAAAGTTAAAGTTCCCGCCTCTACTTGTCCAATCTGCATTCCCGGATGAGTATGAGTAGGGAGTTTTGCTCTAGGTGCGATAGTATAGCGTACAAGCTCAAGAATCTGCTTTTTATCTTGAGTAGGATAACCACTCGCTAAAACTTCACGGCTAACAGATTTAGTGTAAGTATTGGGTGAGGAGATTTCTTGGCTCTTAACAACTACACTGCCAAAACCTAGTATAGCTAAGGGGAGAATTAGAGACAGTTTTTTCATATTAAAAGTTGTTTTTGGGCAATACCTTTAATTAAATCATTTTGTGTTTAGTTTGTCTAATTATATAATTACTTAACTAGCCAGTGCTATTCAGATATTTTTTTGAGTACATTTTGAACCTCATCTGCCCTTTCGGGATTAAGTTCAATGTACCTTTCATCTGCTATTTTGAAATAGTTTTTGAAGACATCTTCAAAAACTATTTCATCTTCATCAAGATTGCTAACAAGACATCGAATTAATTAAAGCAAGGCTTAATCGGGCAAAAGAGCATCACGCACAAAATTATTCACTTGCACTCTCTGGAAACAACCTACTCAAGTCCAGTAATGCATCTTCAAATCCAGGAATCGCTACTGACTGGTTAGATAAAAAAATCTGCTTGCTAAGATAGCTAAACTTACTTTGAGCATTCTGATATGGCTGGCTATGACGCTCAAGTTGACGAGCCGGCAAATTCACAATCCAGTAACCAGAAATTCCGGCTTCTGCATACAATGACAGCTTGGTTGTTTGGTCGTAATCTAGGGTTTTATCCGAAATTTCGATTACTAACAAAATATCTTCGGGATAGGGATGATGAGCGAGATAATCTTCATCTCTTCCTTGTGCAATGACAACATCCGGCTCAGGCTCACTTTGATTAGGAAGGGTGATAGGATCTTGTCCACGGATGACTGCTTGATCACCTAAAAGCCGATCCAATTGACGACATAGGATAGAACTACAAACTGTATGAGGTGTTCCCTTTGCTGTCATTTGAATCAGTTCCCCTCGAATTAACTCAATATGATTGGCCTCTGTAATAAATCCGAGTTCAATCAATCGATGGTATTCAGCGATCGTAAATCGCTTAGGTGTTACAGCATTCATCAGACATCCTTTCAGTGGCAATGATTCCACTTTTATTTGTACACTAACAGAGATTAAACTGACTGCGTTGTTCACCGCCGCAGGCATCGCAATAACTTAAGCTGTTGTTACTATAACTGAAGCATTCATAAGTAACCTTAAAGCCGTTGTTACTACAACTGAAGCTGTTATTATCACACCTTAAGTTGTGGTTATGAACATGAATTTTTGTAAGAAGTCTATTGCAAAGGAGTAGCGCTCGCCTCAAATTGCTGCCAACAAAGGTACAACGCCCGTGGTACGTGAAAACATCCTTTCCATTTGCCACCTTTAAGGTTCAATAATACTTCTCCACGGCGATTGAGATAGCCAAACCACTCACCGTATTCTGAATCAGTAAAGTGTGACCAGGCGTAATCGTGCATTTTTTGATACCATTCCCAACACGCCTCACGTCCGGTCAGGCGATAGCCCATCGCTAATGCAACCAAAGACTCTAGGTGAACCCACCACAGCTTTTGATCCCATTCCAATTGTTGTGGGGGATGACCGTCTGCATCCATAAAGTAATACAATCCGCCATACTCACTATCCCAAGCAAAATTCAGGATATTTAGCACCACATCAACGGCTTGGTTAATAGTTTTGGTATCGTTTTTGCGACGGGCGATGTCCATGATGAACCACATAGCTTCGATACCGTGACCTGGGTTAATCAGCCGTCCCTCAAAACAATCTATGTGGGAACCGTCAGGGGTAACGTTTTCGTACATTAGTCCCCGTTCTTGGTCGAAAAAATCAGTCATCACTTCGTCCTGAGTCTCAGCTAAGACATTATCTAATGTTTCCTTTGGCAGCAACCATTCCATTTCTAAAGTCAGGTTGGCTAAAATCATCGGTACAGCCAATGATTTCATCGGACGTGTGCCAGGATAGGTTTTATTATATTTGCCCTTCGGGTTGTCCTTGCGGCGTAATACGTTGTTATAAGCCTGCATTGCCATATCCTTTGCCCATTCTTCCCCCCCAGCGAGTGCATATTGGCTAAATGCCATCGCTGCAAAGCAATCAGAAAAGATATTGTAAGGCTGAACCAATGGTTTCCCTTCACGGGTGAGGGAAAAATACCAGTTACCATCACTATCTCTGCCATGTTGGGCGAGAAAATTAGCGCCATTGCTGGCGATTTTCAGCCAGTTTTCGCGTTTTTCTAACTGGTTGCAAAGCATGGAAAAAGTCCACACTTGGCGGTTTTGCAGCCAGATGAATTTGTCTGTATCATAAATTTTGCCATAGCGATCAAGGCAGGTGAAATAGCCGCCTTGCTGCCAATCAAGGGAGTGTTTTTCCCAAAATGGAAGGACATCGTTGAGGAGGGCGTTTTTGTAAAGTTCAGCGATTGCTTGAAAGTCATGCTCCATAAATTTCCTCCCCTTTTGTGCTAAAGCTAACAGCTTAACAGTTATCACATTTTGGCTCGAATATGGAGCGTAAGCGTAGCCCGTCGTAGACATCGCGTCACTCTCTGACAATATTTCGTCAGCAGCAGTTATACTTCTATCTTGTATCTTGCACCATTCTCAATAATCTTTCATTCATTAGAATAATTCAGTTTCAATGCTTTTAAAAGGGTGGGCAACATGCCCAGCCCACAATAATTACAAACCAGATACGACTTACCCAGATGCCAAATTCCGCAGTAATAGGTGCATAATAGCCGATCGCATTATTGGCAAAGCAACCTGAAAGCTAATCGTCAGCAAGTCTTCTTAACTTTTACCACTGAATAATATGATTTTCATGAAACATTAGGCTGATCACCAGTTTTTATCTCTCGCAAAATTCGTTCGACTTGGTTAACTTTTTCATTTCTATTCTGTGCTTTAAAAATATTTAAAGCTTTTTGTAGAGAAGATAATGCATCATCTTTTTTATTTGTTTGCCACAATGCCAGTGCAAAATTAGTCAGCCCTTCGCCATAATTAGGATTAATTTCTAGAGCTTTTTTATATTCAGTAATGGCTTCTTCCCAGCGACTTTCGCTAGCATAAACAATACCGATCGCATTGTAGGCTAGAGCATATTTTGGCTGGATGCGAATGGCTTCTCGATAAGAGGTAATTGCTTCTTCTGATTTCTTTTGCCGAAAAAGTACATTTCCCAGTTGAAAGCGTCCAAAGGCATCCTCTGGAAATTTTTTAATTAACTTGCGTAAATTTTCCTCAGCACCTGTTAAGTCTCCCTGATTAAATGAAGCATTGGCTTGTTGCATCATCTGCGATCGCTCTGATGATCCTGTGTCTGGAGCTTGAGACTGTGCTAGTTTTTGTGGTTGTCTCTGTGCATACTGTTCAGGGGAATGCAAAGAAACTTTTGCCGGAACCGCTAACACTAGTGGTGATATCCCCATTACAGTGATCATACTCAGCGTCATGCCGCTAAAAGATTGAACAAATGCTGATTTAAGTTTGTGCTTCAACTTCATCGCCCTGAGTGCCTCAATAATGTTCTAATCTTTATATATAATAAATTGAGGTGCGTTAGTGCGTAATGGATCACAAGACAGACGGAGCGCAGATATATGCGCCCCTACTAGGCTCATTTAGAATTATTTACGTACCTTGCCGTAATTTATCCAACACGCTTTTATCTTCCAATGTCGAAATATCCCCAGATACCTCTTCACCCGCAGCTAGATTCCGCAGCAATCGGCGCATAATCTTACCCGATCGCGTTTTGGGCAAAGCATCGGTAAAGCGAATTTCTCCCGGACGAGCGATCGCACCAATTTGTTTGACGACGTGCTGTTTGAGTTCTTTACTCAGTTCCTCACTTCCCTGATAACTGCCTTCTAGAGTCACAAAAGCAACTACTTCTTCACCCTTAAGTTCATCTGGTTTACCCACTACTGCCGCTTCTGTAACCGCTGGGTGAGAAACCAAGGCTGATTCTACTTCCATTGTACCGAGCCGATGTCCTGACACATTCAATACGTCATCCACACGACCTGTTATCCAAAAGTAACCATCCTCATCGCGTCTGGCACCATCACCAGCAAAGTAAGTATAGTTACCATCTTTGGGCGGGATGTGTTCCCAGTAGGTGCGGCGGAAGCGTTCTGGATCGCCGTAGACTGTCCGCATCATTCCTGGCCAAGGATGTCGCACTGCCAAATAACCGCTTTCATTATTGGGTAGGGTGTTTCCATCCAAATCTACGATATCTGCGATAATTCCTGGGAAGGGAAAAGTTGCTGAACCCGGTTTGGTGGGAATTGCCCCTGGTAGCGGTGTAATCATGATTCCGCCTGTTTCGGTTTGCCACCAGGTATCAACAATTGGACAACGTTCACCACCAATTACTTTGTGATACCACATCCAAGGCTCTGGGTTAATCGGTTCGCCGACGGTTCCTAGCAAACGCAATGAAGACAGGTTTCGCGCATTAGGATGTTGTTCTCCCATCTTAATAAAGGCTCGAATTGCTGTAGGTGCAGTATAAAAAATATTGACACCATATTTTTCAATCACATCCCATGTACAACCAGGATTAGAAGCACGGGGCGCACCTTCATACATTAGACTCGTTGCACCGTTGGAAAGAGGGCCGTAGACAATGTAGCTGTGTCCAGTAATCCAACCTACATCGGCAGTGCACCAGTATACATCTGTATCTTGCAGGTCGAATATCCACTTGGTGGTCATGTGGGTATATAAATTATAACCAGCAGTTGTATGCACTATGCCCTTCGGTTTGCCGGTACTGCCCGAAGTGTAGAGGACAAACAGCATATCTTCGCTGTCCATTGGTTCGGCGGGACAATCTGCTGATACTCCTTTTTGCAAATCATGCCACCAATGATCGCGTCCGCCCAACTGCATATAAGTTTCTTGTCCGGTGCGCTTCACAACCAGGACATTTTTTACACTGGGAACAGCACCATCAGCTAAGGCTTTATCTACCTGTTCCTTGAGAGGAACGATCGCATCTTTGCGCCAACCACCATCAGCCGTAATTACCAGTTTAGCTTTAATATCAATTAAGCGATCGCGCAAAGCTTCGGCACTAAAACCACCAAATACCACACTGTGGGGTGCGCCAATTCTGGCACAAGCTAACATGGCGATCGCAGCTTCGGGAATCATCGGCATATAAATACCAACGCGATCGCCTTTTTGTACACCCAGTTGCTTCAATACATTGGCGAACTGGCAAACTTCTCGGTGCAGTTGGGCATAGGTGAGGGTACGCGAATCTCCTGGTTCTCCTTCCCAAATCAATGCTGCTTTATTCTTACGCCAAGTAGTGAGATGTCTATCAAGGCAGTTGTAAGAAATATTAATTTTACCGCCAACGAACCATTTAGCAAAAGGTGGTTGCCAGTCTAATACTGTATCCCATTTTTGGAACCATTCTAATTCTGTTGTAGCCAAATCTGCCCAAAATTGCTGCGGATCAGCTTTGGCTTTAGCATAGAGACGCTGATAGTCCTCCAGGCTTTTGATATGGGCATTCTGTGAGAATTCCGAGGCAGGATGAAAGAGGCGGTTCTCTTGTGGGATTGATTCTATACTTGGTTGAGACATAATTACATTTGCAAACGGTATTGTTACTGAAAACTATTTTTAGCTTAGTTGTGCCAGACAGTGTTTAAATTTTCCTGAAGCTGAATAGAAATTGCAAGATTACTTAGCTTACACCAACCAAAACCAAACAATAAAAAAAGGTGTGATATCTACAAATCATTGAGCCTGAGAGTATTTTGATATTGGATTTAAATATCAAGATGTTACCGTCTCTACTGAGAATATTGCAAAATGTAAATAGTCTTCACAAACAACGCCTGAAACTATGACACTTACCGTCGAAGTTAGCAGCCTATCTCTCAACGATGTTCATCGCTTTCTTAAACTTGAAATCAAATGCTTTATTTACAGACTTCTTAAGTCTAGAACCACTCTCTGAGTTTGAACAGCAGGATTTATTGCGAATCATAAGCGACTTCGAGCGTTATTTAAATACAGGTAAAATTTCTGAGGGTTTGGTAAAATTATTAACAATTGAACCCTTGATGCGGTTAGCTGGCTTTTACGATGTGCCGATTCGGTTGACAATGGAAGATAGCATTGCGATCGCAGTCGAAAATGAAGACAGAATAATTACTGGACGGATGGATATTTTAAATCAACAGTCCTCAAAGTAATATCGCGCCGCCTTTTTGGGTTGTCGTTATTGAAACGAAAAACAGTGCGATCAAAGTGGGTGAGGGTTTACCTCAATTACTGACTTATGCTTTTAAAAGTTTAAATCAACAACTATCTGTTTGGGGACTGGTAACTAACGGACTGCGTTATCAATTTGTTCATATAAAAGGTGATCAACAGCCAACTTATCGGTTAATACCATTATTAAATTTCAATGGATCTCCAGATGCAATAGAGTTATTACAAGTTTTCAAAGCCATCTGCAAGTTACCAAATCTTCAGTAAAATAAACGTAAATCGCGGGGCGATCGCTAATGAAATTGTATTTCCTCCTGGTGATATACTTAGTGACGAACCACCCTTAGAAAGTGACCTACACCGAGAGCAAATCGATTTGCTGATTCGCATACTCAAATTGTGGTGGTGAGAAAGGCAGCATTTCTATACTTCTGGCAATTTTACGATTTACTACAATCCTAATCAGAAAAAATCAGAACATTTCGGTGGACCAGACCTTTTTGTAGTTTTAGGAACTCATAAAAAAGACCGCAAGAGTTGAGTAGTTTGACAAGAAGACGGTAAATATCCAAACTTGATTATAGAAATTTTGTCAAATTCAACAGCCGCAGTTGGTAAAGGCTTAAAAAAACAAGTTTACCAGGATACCTTCCGTACACCAGATGATTTCTGGTTTGACTCTGTAACAATGGAGTTTCAGGGATTTCATCTAGTTGATGGGAAGTATCAAGAAATTCAATCTACCACTGATGGACGTTTGTGGAGCTAGCAGTTAGAACTTTACTTGGGAGTTTATGAAGGTAAATTAAGATTATTCACTAGTGAAAATCAATTAATATTATCATCTGAAGAACTACCTGAACAAGAAAGTTTACCTGCCCAACGGGCAAAAGTACTTGCCCAACAAGCAAAGCAAGAAATTGTTCGATTGCGGGAGGTTTTACTTACACAGGGCATTGAACCAGAGAATATTTAATGACATCAGGAAATTAACTAAAGACATTTTCAAGTTAAAATCTAGTTATAAGTGTGTGAAAAAAGCGTTATCTTCTGAAAGTAGGGCATCGTTTGCAAGCAAAAGAGATTAAGGATAAGCTAAAGTCCCTTACCCTGCAAGCCTCCTCGATAGATCCGGATTTAGCGAGAAGATTAGACGAAATCAATCGTTGGGTAAAGAATATCAAGCCAGGTTCCCTGACTGCAAAACCTTTTGTGATTGCATTTCTCTTAGAGGTGATTACGGATTCTACAATTTGGCTGATAGTCAAATCCTTACCTTCGGAAGAAGAACAAAAAGCAAAGTTCGATCAAATGACGCCGATTGAGAGATATTGGTATAGCTATCTTTTTCCTAGATGGATTAATGCAAGTGACTCCAAATTTTATATTTGGAAACAAAAATTGATGGGAGGCGAATTTAATCAGGTTGATGATGATATAATTAAATCAATAGCCCAAGATATTGTTCAGCGTGAAGGTAGTTTTTGGCAGCGTTATATTGCCGACCTTTCAATGGCAACAGATTTAATTGTTAGTCGTAACCATCAACCACTGTGCATTCAAGTTACTAGTGTCTCAGAAGAACTTAATTACCAAAAGTACCAAGCTTGGCAAAATACACTCCGCTCGTGGGAAATAGAGAGAGGACTGTTCTTAAGTTACAATCCCAAGGACGCTAATTTTGTTAATCAGCTAGTCAACGTGGCACTGTATAACAGTGATTATCTTTCTGGTGGGAAATATTTAAAATTTTCGTGAACTTCCAGCAATTTGATGTTCCAGATTTGTATTCCAGCCTACATACCTACCTGCTAATTACAGCTTTTATGCTTAATAAAAGAGAAACTCACAGCTGCAACAATCAAGTAGATGCATTTGCTGAAGCTTTAGCAACAGCGCGACAAATGCAGCAAAACTGGCTAACTTACGGGGTTGATTTTGTCAATTTGTACGTTGAAGATGTAGATGGAGACTGGCTAGAAACCTGGGAAGATGATGAAATATTAGGTAATTATCGATTAGATGCTATTAAAGAATTTTTGGTAAGTAATGATAGTGTAGCTATCAAGGTAAGACAGCATTTAGGAGAGCGATCGCTATTTGATTTCGCAGTAAACTTAGAAGAATCTTGGAGAATTTTTGAAACCAATGACAGGTTATCTGCTGTGAGAAGGTTGTTAGCTGGTGAAGAAAATAGTGTTGATGCAGATGATATGAGGTTAGTGGATTTAGCAAATAATCTGCTGATAGAGTTGGCAGAAATTTTGTGAAATTTTCAATTAATTACAGCATATTTTAGCTGAATTGAATACAAGGTTAGTAGGGTAACACAGCTGTGCTACCCTACTAATTATCTATTATTAGAATAAAGTTATAATCCAATACGCTTGGGTTAAAGCCAAAAAGCTTAACTTGCGTAGGTTGGATTGAGGGACGAAACCCAACATTTTCAGGACTTTGTTGGGTTTCACTACGTACCCCTACGGGTAAGCAAGCTACAACCCAACCTACATATATCCTTAACCCAAGCGTATTGAGTTATAATCTGTCGCCACTCAAGTAACTTCGTGAAAAGTTAGATCCCCGACTTCTTCGAGAAGTCGGGGATCTGGACATATATGTTTATGGCATAAAAACATCTGTTATTGTATCCATCAGTGTGTCGCTGGATAAGGTAGGATATTTTGGAACCAATCACAGCTAATGCGATCGCAATAAAACCTTTGTAGCTGTAGGGTGTGTTACTGCTTTTATAACGCACCATCTGAGGTTTTCGGTGCTTTACACTAACGCAGTAACAGCGATAACACACTCTACATTTTTTCAACGTCCAAAGAGCAGTTTGGCATCAAAAACCACTTGTATCAAAATAGCTTTACCAACAAAAGTTAAATAAGTTTCCATTTTGGGAATTATAGACCTATTGAAGCCCAGGCAAGTAGGTCAAAAGCATTGATTAGTGAAACTACGAAACTATTGTATCCCTCAGTGGAAAAATTGGTTAACGAAATTGTGGCGGTTAACCACGCTTGGAAAGTCGCTTGTGAATTGTTTGGACAAGATTCAGCCCTATCTATTTCTTCGCGAGATTTAAAAACCTGTTTGCAGGTGCGTTTGTTGCGAAGCTATGCACCAGAACAGGTTTATTTAATTGAGGATAAAAAATCAGAAGGTGAACCACTTTACAGCTTACGTCTCCGAAAACCTATAGGAGACCGCCTGGATGCAGAACATCTCCCAATGCGGGTAGCTCAAGAGGTTCTTGCGGATAAAGAATTACAGCAATTTAAAAAGATATAACCAAGATAAACAAGAGGGGTGCAGCGTCGAAATAGTAAAAGTTTGGGGCATTATTTGGCATAACGAACCTTTTCATTGGGCAGTTGTTTTTGTGTTAATAGTCGCAATTATTATCGAGCTTTACACATTATGGCAATATTGTCGCTCAGAGTGTGGCGCGACTGAAGCCTCGATTAAAATTTTGATGAAAAAGGGTAAAAATGTAAAGCTTTCAAACGAAGTTCGCAACTGGTTAAAAAAGCATTTAGGAACCGATGATCTAAGCATAATTAGTCAACAAGCGCAAAAGGATGGCGAGTTCATACTTATAAAGTATCCATCTGTCTTAGCCCACCCAATACCTCGAAGTTCTCTGCGTTTTGTGACAACCTTGTGTACTGCCATTGGCCTTTTAGGAACCTTTTATGGTATACAACAGGGACTCCAAGGAATCAATTTATCTACAAAAGATACCAACGAACTGATAACTGCCAGTCAAGAACTACTGATGGGAATGAAAACAGCTTTTTCCACTTCCATGATGGGGCTTGGTTGTGGTAGTGTATTCACCTTAGTTTTATTTGTATGTGATTCGGGACGGCAGAAAAGGCGCGATAGTCTACGCTATAAACTCAATGCGATCGCCACTTTAAAAACGGCAGATAATACCAACCATGAAGTAGCTGAAGCACTTAGTCTTGTAGCAAAAAATTTGACTGGGCTAAAGCAGCTAAATGCAGAAGGCATTGGTGAAGCTGTAGGTAAGAGTATTGCAGAACAGTTTGCAGGTTTAAATCAGTTATCAGCCCAAGCTATTGGTAAAGCTGTAGTCCAGCAGATGTTCCCAGCCTTGGAAGCAATATTCAAAGAACAGAAAAAACTTCGAGAAGTCCAAGAAAATCAGGGACAGAAAGTTTTAGAAGAACTCATCAAGGATCTACGAATTCAGGTACTTGAACCGATTGCAGATAGACTCGATAGAAGTGCAGAGTTAACACAGCAAGCTTCCACCGCAGTGCTAACACTGCATAGAGAATTGGGTGGTATATCTCAAAGTTTGGCAAGTTCCATCTTAACAATTGAGAACTTTCAAAAAGAAACTTTGGTAGAACTTAAAGGATTTGCTAAGAATTTTGGAGACACTCTCAATCAATTCCAGACAGATACAAGAGGTGTTTTACAAGAAACAGGACAGGAAATTAATCGAGCCGTAGTTCACAGTATTGAGGGAATGACAGCCCAGCGAAGTGCTTTTGAAGCCAGTGCAGAAAAAGCGGCTGCTACCTTTAAAGGAATCCGAGAGGAACTGCAAACAGCACTACAAGAACGCGCAATAGTAGAACAGCAGATGCTTCAAGGATTTGCTAACAATATGGGACAAACTTTAAGTCAATTCCAAACAGAGAGTACGGGAGTTATACAACAAACAGCTCACGAAATTAATCGAGGTGTAGTTCAGAGTATCGAAGGAATGACAGCCCAGCGAAGTGCTTTTGAAGCCAGTGCAGTGCAAGCTGCTTCCACCTTCCGGGGAATTCGAGAAGAACTGCAAACAGCACTACAAGAACGCGCAGCAGTAGAACAGGAGATGCTTCAAGCTACTCGGACTGGAATTATTCATATTCTCACCGAAGCAAATAGAACTTTTCATCAGCAAAGTAATACTCTACAAACAGTTGGTGATAAAGCTTCTGGATTGATGAATGATGCGAAGGATAATCTTTTGGCTACTTTAGGAAATATCGACGCAAAACTTATAGCAACTCGCCAAACAGTAGAAGATGATTTAACAAGATTCAGGCAAGAATATCAAGCAAATTTACAGATGTTCTTTGAAGAACAAAACACCTTACTTGAAGGGACGTTAGGCACACAACGAAATGGGTTATCTGAGATTGTGAACAATCTTGATCAAGTCTTCCGAGATGAATCGGAAAGACGTAGCAAATTGACTCAAGAAGTAGACGAAAGTATGACTAAAATTCAGAAATCTGTCGAACAAATTAACAAATTAGTTAGTGCAGCTGGATTAAACGATGCACAACGACTAATTCAACTAGAAAATCTTGCTCGTGGTATTGGTCAAGAAGTGCAAAGAGTGGACAATTCATATAAGGATTTGAATCAAAAATTTGACAATAGCCTTCAGTCTTGGCAGGGTCATCTTGAAGGTGCTATGCAAAGGACTGTTAACTTACAAGAAAGCTTTTTCAAACAAGCAGATACTTCTATGGCTAGAGTTTGTGGAGATTTACTAAAAACAGCAGAAGTGCTGGTATCAGCAAATAAGAAATACTAAATTACTAATGGATTAATTAAAATGGCTGATTTTATTAGCGACGAATTTATGGATACAGAAATTCCCGATGATGATTCTAGTATCTATTTGTCTATTGCCGATATGATGTCTAGTTTACTAATGTTTTTTGCTTTACTATTTATCACTGTACTACTCCAACTTGCAGAAAAGGATGCACCAAAACGGGTAGTAATTGGTAATGTCGTTGGACAGATGAAAAGCAACAATATAAATGTCAAAGTTAACCCGGAAACTGGGGATGTAAGTATCCAAGAATCAATTCTTTTTGCCAAGGGAAGTACCGAGCTTAAACCAGACGGTAAAGCCTTTCTACGCTGCTTTATTCCCGTTTACAGTGGGGTTATTTTCTCCAAACCAGAATTTGAGCAGGAAATTAGCCGCGTAGTTATAGAAGGTCACACTAGCTCAGATGGAGACGATAAAACCAATCTACAACTGAGCTTATTGCGCTCGGCATCAGTTTACAAATACATTTTCTATGATATGAATTTCTCTACCAAAACACCTTTAAGCCAGAAAATATTAGCTGCTGGTCGTGGAGAAATCGAATCTGACAAAAAACGTGATAATCCAGGCGATCGCAAGGTAGTTTTCCGCTTTCAGTTTCGTAGTGATGAGTTAAAGAAAGATATTCTAAAAACCTCTCTTTAAAGGAGCCAAAACATTGAATTCTCAGTTTTCCATTCCTTCCCTACCTGAAACTCCCCAGTGTAGTCCTAATCAACTTATTCAACTTGCAAGTAAGTTATCAGATGCAACAATATCAATACCAAGTGTTGATAAAGTATTGGAAGCTATTGAACAGGGTAAAGCCGATCAACTAAGTAAGTTGGACTGGATTTACTGCATCTATGCTAAAGCACAGTGGGATCAGCAAAATATTGACCGATCCAGGAAAACATCAGCAGCCATTTGGAAGGTAGCAATTTCTAACTCATGCCTACAACATCAGCTATTGTGGCGTTTAGCTCTTTATTATGGCGATTGCCAAGAACAGGTGTTAGCACAGTCTTTAGCTGAATCTTTTGATATCTTTGCTAATTCAGTTAGTCACCTGCTACCATTTCAAATTATTCGGGCATTTCGCAGTGTACAAGCAGGTATAGAATTAGCAAAAATTGCTTGTGAACAGCGTGTTAATTGAACTGAATTGCTAAACACAATCAAAGAAGATTTACCTATTTGGATTCCATTATTCAGCAAATTCATAGAAGACATAACTCCTTATTTTACTACAATTCGCTCTCCGAATCAGCAGCAAGTAAGATGGCTGTTAAGTTGTTTGGATGAAATGTCAGATAGTCAGCAAATAAAAGCTGTTAATCATTTACTAACTAAGGTTTCCAATGATATAGCTAGCAATCATTCGTTACTGGTTGATTGGTTGCGAAATAACTATAGAAATGGTGAAAATTGGTATAAACTTTCAGATCCAGCAAGACAAAGACTTCGAGAGTGGATTGGAGGTATCAATTATACTGATTTCCAAAGGTTAGTAAATCTCATATTGAACAAGCTCGATTTGCAAGACTTCGAGTCAAATCGGTTATGTAGACGCAGAGATTTTTGGGCTGATTATAGTAACCGCTTTGAAAGGCTTCGCATCTTGTTACCTAAGACATCACAAATTGCCATAGGGTATCAAATCCAAGGTGATGTTGATTTACTAGAAGATGATAGTAGCGATTGTAAAGAAGTCTGTATATTTGATTTTGGTGAGTGGTTTGTAGTCGAATTCTTTCGTGGAAGAGGTAGTGAGACGCGCCTATTTCCTAAAAATCCCAGAAATCAGCAAATCCTTTTTGGTGAATCAACACTTTCAGTTAAACGGATTCGCTGTCTGGGTGGTGATAAGCACGATCATGAATTTCTTTGGCAGATATTTTCCCGCATCTGGCTTGCAAATAATGGAATTTTGCCTAATCCAAATGCCCAGCCTTCCAGAAACCCGACAGCAGAGCAATTGCAACAGCGAGAAAACAGGCTTGAGCGGTGGAAAAGAGAAATTGAACGTCTAGAACGGGAAGCTAAAGTCTACTGTAACAAGATTTGTTTTTTAATAGACTGAAAATTATCACCTTAAATCATCATCTTCTAATTCTAGAAGCGAAATGACAACAGTCCATTGCGATCGCATTGAGCAAAATGTTAAAAATATTGGTGTATTGAATAATACGTCAAACACCCTACTGGCACTGCGATCGCATCTATTTAACCCCCTTCAAAATGCACCTCAACCGCGTTAAGCTGGATTAGAGTGGCAATTTATTGCGCTTTTTAATATGAAAATCACTGTTTCTGTCAAATTTTAATTTTTTCTGCTTGAGAAACCCGGAATGCTAGACCAAATTTTTGATTACCTCAACTTTCATTTCAGCGTTGAAGCCCCAATAGTTCTGCTGATCCTGATATTTTTAGAGGCGGTGTTATCTGCCGATAATGCGATCGCTCTGGCTGCGATCGCTCAAGGGCTGGAAGACAAAGAACTTGAGCGTAAGGCCCTCAACTTTGGTTTAGTCGTTGCCTATGTGCTGCGAATTACCCTGATTCTCACGGCTACTTGGGTACAACAATTCTGGCAATTTGAATTATTGGGTGCTGCTTACCTGCTGTGGTTGGTATTCCAACACTTTACCTCTCAACAAGATAAAGACGAGCAGCATCACGAACCGCGTTTTAGTTCGTTGTTGCAAGCAATACCCGTGATTGCATTTACAGATTTAGCATTTTCTTTGGATAGCGTGACAACTGCGATCGCAGTTTCTCAAGAAAAATGGCTGGTGCTGACGGGTGCAACAATTGGGATTATTACGCTGCGATTCATGGCGGGATTGTTTATCCGTTGGCTAGATGAATATGAAAACCTAGAAGATGCAGGCTATGTAACTGTAGCGTTGGTAGGCTTGCGCTTGTTGTTGAAAGTGGTGAACGATAGTTTAGTTCCACCAGAATGGATAATGATTCCTGCCATCTTCCTAATTTTAGGCTGGGGATTTTCCAAGCGTGTTAACACTGAATTACCCCAAGTAGAACCGGAAAAGAGTGAAGTGTCGAAGTAAAAAGAGCAGGGGAAGGGGGCAGGGATTCCTAGTCCCCAGTCCCTACTGTCTTACTCGTGCAACCAAGGCGTTAAGTGTGGTTGCCAATTGACTAATTCTTCATCCTTAAACCATAAGGCTATTTCTTGTTGCGCGGTTTCTGGAGCATCAGAACCGTGGATTAAGTTGCGACCAATATTCAGTCCAAAATCGCCGCGAATCGTTCCTGGCTCTGATGTTAAAGGGTTCGTCGCACCAATAATCTTTCTGGCAGATGCAACAACTCCATCACCTTCCCATACCATCGCCACTACTGGGCTAGAAGTGATAAATTCGACTAGCCCACTAAAAAAGGGACGTTCTCGGTGAACGTCATAGTGTTGTTCTGCCAAATCCCGACTAACTTTCAGGAACTTTAAACCAACTAGGGTAAAACCTTTAGTTTCAAAGCGACGGATAATTTCCCCCACTAATCCCCGCTGCACTCCATCAGGCTTAATTGCTAAGAATGTGCGCTCCATTGCTATCTCCAAAAACTTAATGAATTTTTTATTTGGTCAATTGTCCTTTATTATTTGTCATTTGTTCTTCGTCTTGTGTCTTAAGACATTCGGTTTTGCACTAATGACCAATGACTCTTGATTTTTGACTTTTGAACGCCAGTTGCTTCAAGTCGGCAGAGCCGCCCAACGCACTGGCTCCTTTTGACTTCCCCAAAGGGGCTGACCAATCAGAGTTTATCTCAGAATTTATCTTTGGGTGCATATCCCTTCCTAGATGAATGCGCTAAATTGTTAACTCGTGGGTAGAAAAACTGAGGTTAGGAAGAAATGGGTGTTGAGCCAACTGCTACATCTGACGAGGTGGTACAAGTACCGGCCAATGGACATAAATCTGAAGTGAAAAATCATAAACAGAAAAAGCTATTACCACCTATTACTACCACAGGAGATTTACCTCACTCCTGGAAAATTGAGGATAGCGAAGCCTTATACCGGATTGAAGGTTGGGGACAACCTTATTTTTCGATTAACGCTGCTGGACACGTTACTGTTGCACCCAAGGGCGATCACGGGGGATCTCTTGACTTGTTTGAATTGGTCAACGCCATGAAGCAGCGCAACTTGGGACTTCCGATGTTGATTCGCTTTTCCGATATTTTGGAAGACCGGATTGAGCGGTTGAACGCTTGTTTTGCCAAAGCGATCGCCCGCTATAATTACCCTGGCGTCTACCGGGGCGTGTTTCCCGTCAAGTGCAACCAAGAGCGGCATTTGATTGAAGATTTAGTGAAATTTGGCAAGCCTCATCAATTTGGTTTAGAAGCCGGTTCCAAGCCAGAATTAATGATTGCTCTAGCTGTCTTGGATACACCAGGAGCATTGTTAGTTTGCAACGGCTACAAAGACCGAGAATACATCGAAACGGCAATGTTAGCCCAAAGACTAGGGCAAACACCAATCATTGTCTTAGAACAGATTGAAGAGGTTGATTTGGTGATCGATGCCAATCGCCAGTTAGGTATTAAACCGATTTTGGGGGTTCGTGCTAAACTCAGTACCCAAGGCATGGGACGTTGGGGAGCCTCTAGTGGCGATCGCGCTAAATTTGGTTTGACTATGCCTGAGGTAATCGAGGCTGTTGACAAGTTACGCGAAGCTAACCTGCTCGATTCTTTGCAGTTGATGCACTTCCACATCGGCTCACAAATATCTGCCATTAATGTGATTAAAGATGCCATCCAAGAAGCCAGCCGCATTTATGTGGAATTGGCGATGCTGGGGGCAGATATGAAATACCTTGATGTTGGTGGCGGCTTGGGTGTAGATTATGATGGCTCCCAAACCAACTTCTATGCATCGAAAAATTACAACATGCAGAACTATGCCAACGACATTGTGGCAGAGTTAAAAGATACATGTGCTGAACGACAAATTTCCGTACCAACACTGATTAGTGAAAGTGGACGAGCGATCGCTTCCCATCAGTCGGTGCTAATTTTTGATGTTCTCAGTACTAGTGATGTCCCCCTCGACGCCCCAGAACCTCCACAAGAGGGAGAATCCCCAATTATTAATTATCTTTGGGAAAGCTTCCAATCCATCAACCAAGAGAATTACCAAGAGTTGTACCACGACGCTGCACAATTCAAAGAAGAAGCCATCAGCCGCTTCAACTTAGGAATTTTACGCCTCAGAGAACGAGCCAAGGCCGAACGCCTCTACTGGGCTTGTTGTCAAAAAATTCTCAACATCACTAGACAGCAAGAATACGTACCCGATGAACTGGAAGATCTAGAGAAAATTATGGCTTCCATCTACTACGTCAACATGTCAGTGTTTCAATCGGCACCAGATTGCTGGGCGATCGATCAGCTATTTCCGATCATGCCAATCCACCGCTTGGATGAAGAACCAACGCGGCGAGGAATTTTAGCAGACCTCACCTGCGACAGTGATGGTAAAATCGACCGTTTTATTGACCTGCGCGATGTCAAATCGGTTTTAGAATTACACACCTACAAGCCCGGAGAACCTTATTATTTGGGGATGTTCTTGAATGGAGCTTACCAAGAAATCATGGGCAATTTGCACAACCTATTTGGCGATACTAACGCCGTTCACATTCAATTAACGCCCAAAGGCTACCAGATTGAACACGTCGTCAAAGGTGACACCATGAGTGAAGTGGTGAGCTACGTCCAGTATGACTCCGAAGATATGGTGGAAAACATTCGTCAGCGTTGCGAGCAAGCATTAGAAGAAAAGCGCATTACCCTAGCTGAATCTCAACGACTGCTGCAAACCTACGAGCAGAGTCTCAGAAGATATACGTACTTAAATAGTTAGATTGAGGATTGGGCATTGGGGAGGCAGTGCGGTCTTCTCCCAAAGGGAGAGGCTAGCGCCTGCCGTAGGATGCCCGTAGGGCTGTAGGGGTTTCCCCAAGTGGAGGAGCCAGCCGTGTGGTGAGGCAGTCCGGTCTTCTCCCAAGGGGAGACGCCAAGGGCGATGGGGGTTTCCCCCAGGAAGAACTGCCGAAAGGGTATCCCGACTTGAGCGGACTGGCGTCAACTGCCGTCATTGGGCATTGGAAAACTGTTCCCCAGTTTCATGCCCCATTCCCCATTCCTTAATTTGCGTTTGTCCCCAACAATTCCTCTATCGCTTGTCGTTCTACAGGGGTATGTGATGGCACCGTCTGACGGGCATCGGTAATCAGCCAGTCTAAAGCAGCCGCTTGAACATCGATCGCAGCGCCAGTTTTATCTACGCAATAACGTCCAAACACCAGCTTATCGACTAAGCGGACTCCAGGGCCCAGGCGGGACCATTCAAAAATCACGCTGTTTTCCACTGTTGCACCACTACATATCCAACAATTGGGGCCAATCATCGCTGGGCCGACAATTTTAGCTCCGTCTTCTATTCTGGTCATGCCACCAATGTAAACTGGGCCTGTGATATCCACTTTGTCCCAATTTACCGCAACATTTAAGCCAGTATAGATGCCAGGGGCGACTTCATGACCAGGGATTTGCACATTTTTGATTTCACCCAGCAGTACACCGCGAATCGCCCGCCAATAATCTGGTACTTTACCAATATCTACCCATTCAAAGTCCATAGGGATGGCGTAGAAGGGAGCTTTGATTTCTACCAATTTGGGAAACAATTGACTACCAATGTCATATTCAACACCAGAGGGGATATAGTTAAAAACCTCTGGTTCAAAGATGTAAATACCTGTGTTAATGTTGGTGCTGAGAGCTTCTTCAGTTGAAGGTTTTTCTTGGAAAGCTTTGACACGACCCTCTTCGTCAGTTACAACCACACCGTAGCTAGAAACTTCTTCCTTGGGGACAGATTTCGTAATAATAGTAGCGATCGCCCCTCTAGCTTTATGCCATTTAACCGCCGCACTTAAATCCAAGTCAATCAAAGCATCACCGCACAAAACCACAAAGGTATCATCAAAAAAGGGTGAGAAGTCTTGGATGCGGCGCATCCCTCCAGCTGAACCAATTGCTTCTCCCTCCAGTTTCCCCTCGTCATCAATTTTCCCTTCAAAGGAATAGGCAATCTGCACTCCAAACCGTTGACCATCACGAAAATAGTTTTCTATTTCCTCAGCCAAATGACTAACGTTGACCATAATCTGGTCAAATCCATGTCGGCGTAACAGTTCCAGCAAAAACTCCATTACTGGCTTTTGCAGGATAGGAATCATCGGTTTGGGAATTGTATAGGTAATCGGACGCACGCGAGTCCCCTTGCCAGCCGCGAGAATCATCGCTTTCATAAAAATTTATTCCTCAACCACAAGCCAGTTTACTTTCATCGAGTGATACTTAATCATCAGTTTTTATTTTTGCTCTAAGTTATCCCTCAAAACAGGGATAACAGGAATTAGTGGTTATTGCAACCATAAGTATACTTAGATAACAAGCGATCGCTTATCTTTTCAATTTACTCGGATTTTGGGGCTGAATCAAAAATCTGTACATTATCTGTAGGGCTACTTTTGGCTTTCTTAGTTCATCGGGTGCTCAAAAGGTTTGCAGGAGTTAGCTGAATCTGCAAGTAAGCGAATTTTAATCTCATGGTAAAACTCCTCTTGAAATAGCTCTACTTTCGATTGAGCCGAGAGTAGTAGTAGCGCCCAGAAAACGCTAACTAAATGACTGTGTTTAGACTCATGTCCAGACCCATTTTGATTGAGAAGCTTTGTGTGAGTCCACAACTCTACAAGTTGTTCTAGATTCAACCAATTTTGTTCTAAATTTAGCTCCCTTGCCGATAAATTCAATACCTGCTCCAGTTCTCTAGCTACTTCCGTCAGATTTTCCTGGTGAGCTAACTCCAGCGCCTCCCGCATACTTTGGACGCTAGGCTGACGTCTCAGACGGATAGGTTTGCTGACTTTTTCTACTAGTTTTAGCTGGTTCGCCATAATCTGCAATTGCTCGATTAACTCTTGCAGAGTCACTCGACGTTTTGGTGGCGGCATTGCCGCTGGACGACGACGCAATTGCCGTTCTAATGGTAGACGATGACCTGGATGTGATATTCCGTCTTCATCTTCCAGCAAGGCATCATCTAATACACCGTTTTCAATATCTCCTACTGTTGACAATTGCATCAACGTATTAGCTTTGAATAATACCAGCATTGATGCTGACAAAAAGGCCTGTCCAGATTGAGACAAGTCCGCTTCATAACCTCTTCCTATTGCCTCCGGTGCCATCAGTTCCAAGTAACGGTCAATCACCTCAATCACTTGGACATCCCAAGGGTCAATTTCTCCCTGTTCAGCTTGGTAAATCAGGAGTGTGATTGTTTCTAATAGCTCAGAAGCTTCCATCAACAGATTCTAAGTTAATTAATGAGAATCAAAAGACCGTAAATTCAACAGTAAACTCATTGACTATTGGCAAAGCGTGTACTTTATGAATTCCCTTGCGCTTCTTTTATTCAGGAATTGCCTGCTGGCAGTATCCCCTGAAATTTGCAAGTCCCTCACCATTGTGAATTGTGAGATCAGAATGTGCAACTTTTGACCATACCAATTTTAGATTTTAGATTTTAATATTTTAGATGTTAGATTAAAAAATCTTTTGGTTCATACCAGACTAACGTCCTGCTATGCGCTTTTATCCCTTGTGGGTGACACAAATCCTCTCATCCAAAATTTAAAATCTGCCCCCCTGCCATCTTAATCGTGGGGCGAGTCACGAGCAATGATCACAGTTGAGAGAAAGTCACCCGACTTGCCACTCCTAATCGCATCGAAAGTGCCTTTAATAGTACCAGCAATGGGAACAGCAACAAGCGTCCCCAATAACCCAGCAATCTCAAATCCCATCAAAATAGCCACAAAAATCCAGATAGGATTCAGTCCGATAAAATTGCCGAGTAACCTGGGAGCTAACAAGTTATCTTTAAACTGCTGCATGATAATTGCCGCTATGGCAACTTGAACTGCTAACCACCAATTTTGCAGTAGTACTAAAATTGTTACCAGACCAATGCCTAGAGACGCCCCGATAAAGGGAATGAGTTCTGAGATACCAATTAATATGGCAAACAACAGGGCAAAGGGCACCTTTATCACTAAGAAAATTGGCGTCAGGGTTAGCACCATGAACAGTCCTAGCAACAACTGGCTGAGGAAGAAGTTCTGGAAATTTAGGCGCAAAGATGTGTTAAGGGGATCTGCAATATTAGAGGGCAAAAGATTGATCAGACCATACCAGACGCGATCACCATATAAAAGCATATAAAATGCAAGCACAATGACTAACACTAAGTCAAGTAATCCTGAGAGGAGTGTTCCAGCAAACCCCACTGCCCCAGAAGCTAGCTGTTGCACCACATTTTGAATGTTGGCATTGATTTGACTGGTCACAACCCCCAGATCAATTGGCAAACGTCGTTGTTTTGCCAGCATCTCAAACTGCTCCAAATTTGCTTGACTGGCACCTAACCAATCAGGGATGTTATTTAATAGCTGGATTGTTTGGTTAATCACCAACGGCACTAGGGTGACACCCAGAATCCCAAATAGGGTTAACGTTGCAAGTAAAACTATGCTCACCGCCTGAGTGCGCGTGATCCGAGCTCGTTCAAAGAACTTAACTGGGTAATTTAGTAGAAAAGCCAGAATCGCCGCAATGCTCAAGACGGTAATCGGATGCTGGAAATAGCGAAAAAGCACCGACAGTAGCCAGACATTGAGAGCGATAATTGGACCGCTTAGACCATAAATTAACAGGCGTTGAAGGGAGGCCGAACGGCGCATCTTATGGAACCTATTTTATATATTTTTTGAGAGAATTTATAAAATTCTTGATGGCACTGATCATCATCATCATAGATATTTTTGACAAAGACTGATCGCAAGGAAACAAATCACAATGGACAAAACCGTAGCCGACCTTCGCAAGGATTACACCTTGGAAGGTTTAAGCGAACTCGAAGTAGACCTCAATCCTTTTATCCAATTTAAAAAATGGTTCGATCAGGCTCTAGCAGGACAACTTCCTGAACCCAATGCGATGACCATTGCTACCGCCACCCCAGACGGTAAGCCCTCGGCTAGAATGGTGCTGCTCAAGGATTTTGATGAACGAGGTTTTGTCTTATTCACCAACTACAACAGTCACAAAGGACAAGAACTGGCAGAAAATCCCCAGGCGGCTTTAGTCTTTTGGTGGGTAGAACTGGAACGTCAAGTCCGAATTTCGGGGTATGTGGAGAAAGTTTCCGAAATTGAGTCTGACCAGTATTTTGACAGTCGCCCTGCCAACAGTCGCCTGGGTGCGTGGGTATCTAATCAAAGCGAGGCGATAGAAAGCCGAGAAGTTCTGGAGCGACGCTTGCAGGAGTTTAAGAGCAAATATGAAAATCAGGAGATTCCCCGACCGCCTCATTGGGGAGGCTTACGAGTGATCCCCACAGAAATTGAGTTTTGGCAAGGCCGCCCTAGCCGTCTGCACGATCGCTTACTCTATAGCCGTTTAGATAATGGCACTTGGAAAATTGAGCGGTTGTCACCTTGAGGGGATGAGGGGATGAGGGAGACAATAAAGAATTATACTTCCCCTGCTTCCCCTGCTTCCTTTCCCAGTTATCCTGCTTACCACTGGGTGATCAAATCTTGAATTGCTGCCCGTGCTTCTGATACAGATTGGGTACGGGCATCATCACCATTGTTCATCTTACTAGCGTTAATAAATTGAATGTCTGTAAGCCCAATAAACCCGAAAATCGCCCGCAGGTATGGTTCTTGGAAGTTATAGGCAGCAGCAGGGGATGTTGCACTATAGTCACCACCGCTAGCTGTAATGATAACTGCCTTTTTACCCTCGACTAATCCTCTAAAACCTTGATCATTTAAAGCAACAGTCCGGTTAATCCGAACGATTTGGTCAATGTAAGCCTTGAAAGTGGAAGGTATATTAAAGTTATACATAGGCACTCCAAAGACGTAGCGATCGGCAGCTAAAAATTCATTTACTAACTCGTCAGAAATCCTAATTGCCTCAGTTAATTCTGGAGTATGGGTTTCTGGTGGTGAAAATGCAGCTGCAATCCAAGGTTCATCAACGTGAGGAACTGGGTAATGCCCTAAATCTCGATAAGCGATCGCATCTTCAGGATGCGCCGCCCTCCAACCACTGACGAATTCCTTAGATAGTTCTCTTGAGTGCGATCGTTCAGCACGAGGACTGGAATCAATATGTAGAATGTTTACCACGAAATATCTCCTGATTAGCTAGGATTTACTGCTTTGACTTTTTGAGTCTAAATTTCAAAGCATAACATTAGATACTAAAAGTAACTAGTTACTAAAGTAAAGTAGTTACTATAAAGTAACTGTTGGATAATTTTGGCTAACTTATCAATGTCTGTCTCTAAAAATCCTGATGCTTGCCCAGTAAGTATTCTGATGTCCTTACTATCAGGGGCCTGGACAATGTATATACTGTGGGTGTTATGTAATCGTGGACCTACTCGCTTTGGTGCGTTGAAGCATCTAGTCGAGGGCATCTCTACCAAAGTTTTGACTGAAAGACTGAGAATGCTTGAGGCAGCAGAAATTATCTATCGCCACTATGAACCAACTGTGCCACCCCAAGTAACTTACGGTCTTACAGAACGTGGTCAAGAATTAATTGATGTCCTTCATCAACTCAATGCACTTGCTGAACGCTGGTATGGCAGCGAACAACCAGAACATAGCAATATTCAAAGGGAACGTTCCATCCACACCGAAAGTTCTTCCATGTCAAACAGAGAAAGTTTTTGAATACCAGCTTTTTCAAGACTATTGTCTTGTGTACTTCCGCGCCAGATTACGCAAATCACGAAGTCCACTTTACAAAAAGCTGGGGAAATGTAAAAAAGCCGATGCATTCTCCATCGGCTTCGCTGACAATATTGAACAGATGAATAGTCTACTGTTCCTGAACCGCTGCTGCTTTAGCAGGAAACTGAATTCTGGGATCTGGCATGAAATTGTATCTCAAGTACAATCCTCCCCAGACAAACAGGGTAATTAACAACGCACCAATACCAAGGGGGCTGGGAAGCCAGAAAACAGCTTCTATGTGATTTAGCTCACCAGGCTGGAGTTTCCACACTAGTTGATTGCCATTCTTTTCAGGCGCGATCACAGTTTCAGTTAGTTGAATATTTTTGGCTCCCCAAGGAGTCTTCAAACTAAATTCTAAGTCGAGAATTGAACCAGCATTAGCCAGGACGTTACCTTTACTGGCAATTAGAGAAAGCGATCGCAAATCCAAATCATAAATCAACCGATTTCGGACTAAAAGTAAAAAATTGTTCTCCTCCAAGAGGACGTTTGATTCAATTTTCGGCAGTTCTGAGTCAGATTTGCTCTGTACAGACTCAGATGATTGATTAACACGGGAGTTAAAAAATTCGTTGAATTTCTCTTGCAATTCCCTACCACTACTAAAAGGAATTGTGACGATGATTTCTTCAGTGGAAATTCGTTGTGCTTTACCCTCAAGTTTACGGGCGCGGCGCTCTATAGTATTCAACCATTCATATACATAATCGCCACTAAAACTAGTTAGCCGTTCTCCCAACTTAATATGCTGTACTAGTTCGCCACTATTTGAGTTGTCAAAGTTAAGCCCCACATCGTACTTCACACAGCCAGACAGTAGCAGGGATGTTAACAGCACTAGCCACAGAATAGGATTTCGGATGGGAAAAACGCGGTTGATTCGATTTCGACCATTTAGTGGTAAGAGAAATTTCATCTTTGCCAACACAAAGCTAAATGGTCTGATTAACCACAAGAAAATCTTTCCGAAAATTGAAGAATTCATAACTATAAATCTCCCCAAAAGTCAAAGTTTTTAACCAATCTTGACTTGTTCGTATTGTTTGAGATTCGTGGAACACCATTTTTGTAAAGAATTTTAATCCAAAATCCAAAATCCAAAATTGGTATCAGCCAGGGGTTCCGGAAAAACTCAACCAAACCAAGTACGAGATGGTTAAACCAATGGCAATTAGCGCCACCCAGATAAAGCGATTATCTCTGGTATTGACCTGACTGAGGTCAACAAATTCTGGCTTCGTAGGTTTAGGCTTCTGCTGCACAGAAGATTTAGTAGGTTTAGCAGTAATAGAAATCTTGAGTTCATTATCGGGTAATGTGCCCAAATCGGGGATTTGGGTCATCCATTCACTCGGTCTTTTCAGCTTTGGTGCTTTTAAGATGTAAAGCATCTGTCGCGCTTGTTTGCTGATTTCAAAAAAGGGATGGCGTTTGAGTCTTTCGCAAAGAGCGATCGCATCATCCGTGCGTCCAGCCGCTTCATAAGCTGTCACTAGATGAATTTCTACTTCGCCCCCAAGGCGAGAATTACCAGTTAACAGGGCGCTAGCCTTTTCTAAATTTTCTACGGCTTCACGGTATTGCCCATTTTCAAAGGCAACTTTCCCTGTCTGGTAGCGGGTTTTAGCAATTTCTAAACTTTCTGCACTCACGTCTTCTATAAAAAATCAGCACTGTTTTAATTTTGCCAATGCCAGCAATCTTTTTGGAATCTTTTCAAAAGCTGGCAATCTGAAAGTAGATAAACTTCTAAAATTTTAACTAGGTAGCAAGGCAAAACGTGAGATAATCTCACCCTGATTAATCTGACAATTCGAGACTCAACTGTAGTTAATCCGGTGATTATAAATAATTCATGGCTCGTACACCATTTAGCAGTGGGCGATCGCGGGTTATTATTACCGTATCCCCGCTAGGAAGTGGAGGAGCAGGGGAGGCAGGGGAAGCAGGGGGAGCAGGGGGAGTAGGGGAGGTGAGTATTAAAGACTCGCCCACGAGTATCAAAGACTCGCCCACGAGTATCAAAGACTCGCCCACGAGTATCAAAGACTCGCCCACGAGTATCAAAGACTCGCTCACGAGTAAAAAAGACTCGTCCACGAGTATTAAAGACTCGCCCGCAAGCAAAAAACGAATCTTAATTTACACAAAATTACAGTTACAAATCATTCTTCCCTGCCTCATTTTCTTCTACTATGTAAACTGCGAACCGAGAATCATCGTCCCAATCCCAACATCAGTAAAGATTTCTAGTAATAGGGCGTGGGGAATGCGACCATCGATGATATGTGCTGCACGGACTCCTTGAGCAAGCGATCGCACACAGCAATTGACTTTAGGAATCATCCCACCGCTGACTATACCATTGACAATCAACTCCCGGGCTTCACGAATATCTACTTTTGGAATCAAAGTAGATTGGTTTTTGTAATCTTTTAAAATTCCACTGGTGTCAGTCAGTAAAATTAACTTTTCTGCTCCTAGTGCAGCAGCGATTTCTCCAGCTACAGTATCGGCGTTAATGTTATAAGCTTGCCCTGTCTCGTCTGCGGCGACACTGGACACTACCGGAATATAACCATTGCTAGCGAGGGTGTCCAAAATATTGATATTCACATTGCTGACTTCCCCCACAAAACCGATGCCTTCTTGACCTTGGGGACGGGCTGTAAATAGATTACCGTCTTTACCACAAAGTCCTACAGCCAGTCCACCAGCTTGGTTAATTAGCGCGACAATTTCTTTGTTAACTCGACCAACTAAAACCATTTCCACCACATCCATTGTGGCGTCATCAGTGACTCGCAGACCATTCTTAAATTGTGGTTCGATTCCCAGCTTATCTAACCAACTGTTAATTTCTGGGCCACCGCCGTGGACTACAATTGGACGCAAGCCCACGCAGGATAAGAATACAATGTCGCGCATAACTTTGTGTTTGAGTGTGCTGTCTTTCATGGCTGCGCCACCATATTTGACAACAACAGTGCGACCTGCGAATTGTTGAATATAAGGTAGTGCTTCGCTTAATACACGCACACGAGTGGCTTCAGCTTGCCTGATGTATTCAGAATCGTTGACCGTCATGAGGAGCCTAACAGAGAGAGTTAAAACGTATTTCAGTCAGTGTAGAAGAATTTGTAACCTGTAACAATATCTCATAGCTGCCAAGAGCAAAAATAGGCTTTTTGTATAGGTATCACTCACAAATTATCTTGTTTGGATGTCCAGACGCGCAGAGGCAAGTCAAGAGACATCGCGGTAATGCGATTCTGCTGGATGAAAAAGACTGTTCTGCTGTTAAGGAAAATCTTTACTTATTATCTGTGTCAGAAATGTGAAAATCTCTAAAATAAGGACTAGCAACCAAAATCGAAAATTATCAGGATAAATATAGATACATCGATTCTCGATCGGCTAATTGAAGAATTAAAAGTTATGCCTGAAGACTTGCAACATCGAGTACTAGAAGTTTGCCAGAACTTTAGTAGGTTCGCGAATTCATGGTGTTCCAGGTAGAGAATTATTAGATTTTGCAGGAACAATATCGCAAATGATATTCAGTTGATGCGCGAAGCAATTGAACAAGATTGCGAACAGGTAGATATAGATGAGTGGTAGATACCTGCTTGACACTAAATTGCTTTATTTGCAAATGATATAGCAGTAAATAATCAGTTGGGAAATGCAGAAGAAATTTTTATTCCCAGTGTTGCTATTGGTAAATTATTTTACGGTGCAGGAAAATCAGGGCGATCGCTCCTTCAAGCTTTTAGAATTAAAGTCATTCGGCTGAAGCTAGGGAATGAAAATGACCACGCTGCTAATTCAAACTGAAAGCACACCCCTAACGGTGAATTTCCCCTTCCTTGTGCAGATGACAAATGAGCAGTTTTACGAATTCTGCCAAGCCAATGGAGATTTGCGAATCGAGCGGACTGCCAATGGGGAAGTTATCATTATGCCACCAGCTTTTTCAGATACGGGCAACCGTAACTTTAACATTGCTGCACAGCTTGGGTATTGGACTGAACAAGATGGCACTGGGATAGGCTTTGACTCCAGTGCAGGTTTTACACTACCCAATGGAGCGATGCGTTCCCCTGATGCTTCTTGGATTGAACTGGAGCGCCAGAACGCCTTAACAGATGCACAAAAAGCCTCATTTGCACCAATTTGTCCCAGCTTTGTGATTAAGTTACGCTCCTTGAGCGATCACTTAATAAAATTACAAGACAAAATGCAGGAGTACATAGATAACGGTGCATCATTAAGCTGGTTAATTGGTCGGCAGAATCGAAAAGTCTACATTTACCGGACTAATCGGGAACTTGAAATTTTGGAAAATCCCGAAGCAGTTAGTGGTAATCCTGAATTACCAGGGTTTATCCTACGCATGGTCAAAATTTGGTAACTTGAGTCTTCCTAATGAGAAACTTGTGTTTTGAGAACGCTAGGAATTGCCTCAAGTACTCGCTTGGTAACGTCTTCAGGTGTATCTCCCTCTCGCTCGGTGATGTGCAAATCGGCTTGAGAGTAAAGTGTTGTTCGTTGTTCGAGGAGCGATCGCAATTTCCCTTTGGGATCAATATCTTGCAGCAGTGGTCTTGTGCTATCCTCAGCTAAACGGCTGTAAATTAGCTCCACAGGCGCATCTAGCCACACTATCAAACCGTGGTGCAAGTAGCCCCAATTTTCTCGCCGCAGTACAATGCCCCCACCAGTTGCTATAGTCAACTTTGTAAAAGCACAAACTTGTGAAAGCACGTCGCTTTCTACCTGGCGAAACCCTGCTTCACCAACTTGTGCAAATAACTGATTGATGGATTTACCTGTTGCTTGGGCAATGACATTATCGGTATCTACAAACCCATAACCCAGTTCCTTTGCCAGTAAGCGCCCTATTGTCGTCTTACCAACGCCCATGATCCCAATTAAGTACAGGTTGACTCCTTGTAATAAGCTGCTCACTAGTTGCTTCGCTCCAATTATGAGTTCTGTTAGCGGTAGCGGGGCGTTTAGCCCGTGCTGAGTCACAGTTTCCAATTATAAACTCAACGACTCATACCTACGTATTCAAGCGATGTCTGGGTTGGGCTGCGCCAACACAATTATGTATAAGAATAGAAAAGCGATCGCTAATAAGCTGATCATTATTACTACTACCATTTTGATAAACTCCATTAGCAATTTCCGCAGGTCTACAACCACAAAGTAAACCTCTGGTAAATTTATTTTCAACGAGTGTCAAGGCTTTTTCCTTTGTAAATACCAAATTTACGTATAACTTTTCTAATTTCCAATTGTTTTTAAATTCTACAAATTCATCTTCTATTTAAGATGGATAAACTGCCGTCATTACCGTTATTAATGTATTTAAAGTAACTTCTGTAATAGATTAACGATTCTTCTGTGAAATTACCATAAATAATAAACGATTAATTTCTCAGGAATGTAGTAGCTTTCCTGAAGTAACTTGGTAATTGCTGCATAGCGAGCGCTATACTTAACGAAAAAAATAATATAGCTTGTTTGAAACTTTATTCAAACAATTCCTGTCTATCTAAATAATCGAGACTTTGACTCTGGTGTGTAATTATTAAGTGTATTCAATACTGTGTTATTAATAGCACAGGTTTTTATTCTAAAAGTTCAGTTATAACAAGCCATACTCAATTAAATGTTCCTGATTAAGGTGTAAATGATGACTTATTTACCGCGATCGTCTAAAAAAGCTTTGCAAAGAAGTTGAAGTTTTGGTACAAAGACTACTGCATATTTCACCCCAATAAGCCTGAATGAATAAATATAGTATGAATAAGGTGTCAACTATGACTCGAATTCGTGACGTTGTACAGAAAGCTTTAGCAAGTGGCTATTTGACAGTAGAAGCTGAAAATCAACTCCGACAACTGTTGACTACCCGATATGACTTGGAAGATTTTAATGCTTTTATGACTTTGCAGGAAGCTGCCATGATTGGTAAGGTCAAGCAGGAGTCAAGAGAGCGGTGTGGCATCAAGTAGAGACGTAGCTTGCTACTATTTCATCGACGGGAGCGCTTATCATCATCCTCAAAATCATCATCATCAAAAAATTCCCAATCATCATCGGCTTGATTGGTAGTCGGCGGCTGATAAGGGGGGATAATTACCCGGTAATCAGCATCGTAAATTGATTCAGTTTTTCCCGCAGCCGTATTTTTTGGCTCACGGTAGCTGTAGGAGTAAGCTGAACCAGACTGAGAAGTGCTTTTGGCTTCTGATTGACGTTCGGAAGTTTTCGAGTCTCTAGGCTGTTGAGCTTGAGGATTAGGGGTAGGCGCTTCCTCTGACTTTTCATCAAAGTTCCAATCATCATCTCTAGTGCCATTTGTTTCCCAATCATCAAATACATCATTAGTAGGCTGTTCTTTTTTACTAGCTGGTGGTGGAGGACTGACAGGGCGAGATGTCGGTTCTTCTCTTTGGGTTGCCTTAACACGAGGCGAAGTTGCGCTTCGGCGGTCTGGAGTTTGGCGTTGTCCTCCCACAAAATAATTGGATAATTTAAACAAGGTAGCAATCAATATAGATGTAAAAGCACCAGTGGCAGTACTGAACAAAATCCATATCGCTAGTGGTAATGGTTGAGTTCGCACGCCCAAAAATACTAGCGATAGGGGAGGTGACCAATTTTGGACTAACAACAGCGTTAGTACTCCCAGTACCGCCACCAATAGAATTAAGCGAATTACAGCCATAGCAATTTTGTCAGTTGTCAGTGGTTAGTTGTCAGTTATCAGTTGTCAGTTATCATTCTGATTATTCTAGGACTTATACAAAATCATCAAAAAACGAACCGCAAAGGACGCAAAAGACCTAAGGAACAAGAGTTTCAGAGAGTTATTGCCTAAGTCCTATATTCTTCACTAATTACTGTTCACTGATTACTGACACTATGATCCATCTCTATCATTACCGCTCGGACAAAAAAATCTCTAAAAAGTTACCCTCATATTGCCAACACTAGACAACTACGTTTGTAATCTTAGACCAAATTGCTAAAACTACTGGGATAAATAGCAATCCCACTATTCCTTCATCAGCTTTAGGTATTATGCGAGCTATATTTATACTTCCATCGGTATCGGCGTTAATTATCCTGCCAATGGAAGTTTTATATAAACCGCGCTTAATTCGATTGCCCTTTTAGGACTATTATGAAATTTCCGATGAGGGCGTTAGCGACGACCTTGCCACCGCTGAATTGGGATGCAGTCAATATCTAGTTGATCTAAAGCGCGGGCAACTACAAAATCAACTAAATCCTCGATGGTTTGGGGATTATGATACCAAGCGGGAATAGCGGGGACAATTCTCACTCCAACTTCTGCTAGAGAGGTTAAATTACGCAGGTGGATAAGGCTAAAAGGCGTTTCCCGAGGGACAATGACCAGCTTTCGCCCTTCTTTGAGTTGGACATCCGCTGCCCGTTCTAGTAAATCGGAACTCAAGCCAACCGCTAGCTTTGCCACTGTGCTCATGCTGCATGGAATAATTATCATCCCCAGAGTGGCAAAGGAACCACTGGCAATCCCGGCTCCAACATCACCCCAAGGATGGCAGCGGAGTTTACCCGAAAGTGAAACTCCAGCTTGCTCTCGCCAGAATTGTTCTTGCGCGGTTGGTTCTGGTGGCATCCGAATTTCCTGTTCTGACTGCCAAACTATGTAAGTAGATTTAGAGGCAACCAATTCAATGCTGTAATCCGCTTCTAGCAAAAATTTGATCGTGCGAACAGCGTAAATCAGACCAGATGCGCCCGATACGCCTAAAATTAGAGGGGTGGTGTTGTTTGACACGTAAAATTTAGTTGATTTTACTCATCTTCAGAGTAAGAGTCTAGGTCATCAGGCTCAATGTCATTTGGTAAGTAAAGGTCTGAAAGATCGTCATTGGAACCATTGCCAGTTAAACCTTTGGCTACACCATCGCTGCCGACTGTTACCAAATCAATTTGCTGACGGTAGTAATCGACACTTTTAACTTGCACGGCGACGCGATCGCCTAATCTATATGAAGCGCGATTTTTGCGACCAAACAGTGCCTGTTGTCTGGCGCGATATTCATACCAATCATCTTTGAGAGAACTGACGTGTACTAATCCTTCTACCCTCAAAGGCACACCAGGATTACTGCTGGATTCTACCTCGGCTGCTGCGACTTCAATTTCCACAAAGAAACCGTAGGATTGAACACCAGTAATTACGCCTTGAAATACCTGACCGATTCGCTGCTTCATCAGTTGGGCTTTTTGCAGTCCGGCTAAATCGGCTTCAGCTTCTTGGACTTCTTTTTCTCGGTCGTTGATTTGGACAATTACCCTAGTTAAATCGCTTTGCAGTTCTTGTTGCAATTCTGGGGGTAAAACGTTCCAGTTAATTTCCTCATGGCTTACGGAGTGGCGGAGGTTTACACGTTCTCTAACACGGGTATTGCGGCGATCGCGTCCGTTTTCGAGTAGCGTGTAATACACTCTCTGCATGAGCAAATCTGGGTAACGCCGCAAAGGGGCACTAAAGTGGATATATTGCGGTAGTGCCAGACCAAAGTGAGATCCTTTGGTGGTGCTGTATGCAGATGGCTTGAGGGTATCTTGCAACAAGTAAGTAAGAACTTGCTCAGAGGGAGATTCAGCAAAAGCTGTGGTCAAATGTTGATAATCTAAGGGTTGGATATCGACTTCTGGATCTAGCGTTAGGTCAACACCTAAATTGACTGCCAATTTCAGCATTTCCTGGACATCTTCGACATCGGGTGTGCCTTGGACTCGCCAGATAGCCGGAACACCAAGGGCATTTAAGTGAGTTGCAACCAGTTGATTAACTAACAGTACCAACTCGGTGAGTAGCGATCGCACTGGTAAATCATTCACCACCACTGCGCCGAGAATCCCCTCATCATAGTAGGCGTTTTGGCTGGGTGGCAGATTCAACTGGAGGCTGCCACGAGTCAACCTTATCTGTTTCACCGCTGTTTGCAAGGCTTGGAGGTCTTGCAGGATTTGCGAAACCTGTGGAGATTGATCTTCAGCTTCACCTGTAAGAATTGCCTGGGCAAGTTCAGTACTCAGTGCTGTTTCTACATTGATTACACTGGGTTGAATTTCCCACTCCAACACTTGTCCTGATTGGGGATCAATTGTAATTAAAAAAGAGATGGTTAAGCGATCGCTCCCAGGTACTAAAGAACAGCGTTCAGCCACAGCTGGTGGCAAAATTGGCAGCACTAATTCTCCTAGATACACTGATTTGCCCCGTTTTAGTGCTTCTCTATCTAGGGCTTCGTCAGGTTGGACATAGTGACAAACATCGGTGATATGAACGCCCAAAAGCCAGTTTCCGGCTAGGTTTTTTTCTAAACTAAAAGCGTTTTCTATAACTTTGGTGTCGCCATTTAGCCCTTCAATGGTGAGAGTAAACAAATTACGCAAATCCAGCCGATTTTTCAGGTCTGCTTTGAGCAGCTTTTTGGGCAACTTGGCGGCTGCATCTAGCACATTATCCGGGAACGTGCGGGAAAGGTCGTGTTTGCATGTTACCAAATCTATATCAGCAGCAGCTTCGGCATCGCTGCCGAGGATTTGCACCACTCGACCTAGTGGGGGATATTGTGCCAACGGGTAACGCAAGACTTCCACATGCACAAGGTGATCGATCGCTTCTGACAACTTTGCCTCGTTAGGTTGGATCTTGAGTTCAAACAGCAATCGATCATCTAAGGGCACAGCCCGGAAACCGCTTTCCACCTGCTTAATTCGTGCCAGTAATGTGTGGTTAGAACGTTCTAGAATCAGCTTCACCTCCCCTTCAGGAGAGCGACGGCGACTGCCTTCTTTGAGAACTCTTACCAAAACGCGATCGCCATTCCAAGCATTACTCAGATGACTTTCGCGGATGTAAATATCCTCAGATCCTTCCACATCTTGAATAGCAAAGCAAAAGCCTTTACTAGAACAACGAAGTTTTGCCTCGATTATTCCCTCTTCTGAGACACGGCGATACTTACCCCGTTCTTTTACTAAAATACCGATTTTTTCGAGAACATCTAAAGCAATGTGAAGTTTTTGTAAGCTTTTTTCATCTTCACAGCCAAGTTTCTTTTCTAAAACCTTACGAGCTACCAATTTATCATCGGTGAAATTGGCAAGGAGTGTAGCGATTGAAAATTCCATGCAGTGAACCGACCTTTGGTCAAAACATCATTTTTTGTTTAATCTGGTTCTTTTCTGTATACCCTCACGGCTTACAGAAACAAGCTGGAAACGAATTGCCCTGAGGCAAAGCTTCCTAAGTTTTAAGGAAAGGAAGCCCAACCCAGCCTTGCAAGAAACTACTCCCGCAGTTACGAGCAAAGGAAGCCTACCAACGGACAACTCTGGGTGTTTACGAACTTCTCACTGCACAATGCTCTCAGAGTTCGCCTGCGTTCAAGTCTCTTCACCTAACCAAACTTAAGATTGCACACCTGATTAAGATTTAGCCCCGCTAAGTAATTACGCGACGGGTTTTTGAGAAGCTGGGTTTAGAGAATCCATACTGCCCAAAAGCGCTATGCAGGGGAACCACTGCGCTCAGAGGGGTCTTTCCAAGTGGAGGAGGCAGTGCGGTCTTGGGGTCTCCCCAAGTGGAGCAACTGCCGTCAAGTGGCGTGGAAACTACAGGTGTTTGATTGTCTAGAGTGAAGGTAATTTTACGCCATTAGACTCTGATTTGAACTAGGAGGAACTGCCGATGAACCCAATTTTCCCACATGTAGAATCGGTAACAATTAGGTAATCAGCTTAATTAGCAGTGAGGGCGAACCTTATCTTCATTATTGTAGATTTAGAGCGCACTTCCAGAAAATAGTTCTAGATATCGAGTTGGATTATCAGTATAACATTGTAGGCAAGACTACCCAGGTAAGTTAGCACTAGTCAAAAATTTCGTCAAAAAAGAGCTACTGCTACAATTAGGACACGGAACAAAGCAAAAATATCACCTTGATCGGTCAAAGCCGGAATTTTCACTCAGAATGAGGCATTGATGAAGGTAAAAATTTTATTGTGATCACAGCAATCAGTGGTTAGCGGACATTTTGCTTTCAATGCTACTCGCACGCGATATTATTGATAGGCATCCTGAGTATCGAGTGGATGTAAATTAAAGTAAGGGCAGTTTACATCGCTTGAGCATACAGGCAGTATCGACCCCGTTATTAAAAAGATTTAGATTGGTAGCAGTATTATGTTGGCTCAATTCCAGAGCTTGTATCCCAAGGGCAGTCTTATTTCTGAATTAGTGCAAATTTTTCAAGGAAAATATATTGTCCGGGCAAGCGTGCAAATTGAAGGCGTAACCCGTGCTACGGGTATGGCAGGGGCAGAAACAGTAGAAGCAGCAGAAGACCAAGCCAGAACGAGGGCGCTGACAGTTTTGGGTATTACAAATGCGCCACCCGAATCAGTGGCATTTACCTCAAATCCAATTTCCCCAGCCCAGCTAAACCCTTCTTTGAACACCAAAGGTGGATTGAATGAGGCTGCCTATTCCTCTGCAAAAGATGAGGATTTTGTTAGTAGTCAGTGGTCAGTGGTCAACGACAAAGAAATATCTATCCCGCCTTCTAGAGTCCGCAACATCAAACCAGAAGTAGTAACAAGCAGTAACGAACAGTACGGCTACAGCGATGCTGCGCCCCTATTAAACGATACCTATAGCCAGGATTTAGGTCAAAACTTTCCTGTGACTGCCAACCGGGAGCTAGAATTTGATCCTCCAGTTGAAAATTTGGAAATAACTTTTGATAACCAGGTGGAAAATCAGACCTTTCCAGCAATTTCTGCCAATAATGTCACACCATTTACACCTCGGAGTTATAGCCATCAAGAGGATGTCGCCACCCCGTCAGTGACAGGAAAGAGAAAGAAGAAAGCTGAACCCGTGGATTTATCGGATGTAATTGCTAAAACAGATGTCGAACTTCAGCGTTTAGGCTGGACACCAGAACAGGGACGCGAGCATCTAATTGAAACCTACGGTAAGCGTGGGCGTACTTTGCTGACTGAAGAAGAATTACACGGATTTCTCAAATACCTGCAATCTCAGCCAGACCCATTAGCGGGATTTTGATTAATCATTAGTCATTTGTCCTCTCTTATAAAGTTTTGAGCGCAGGTTTCCTCCGCTCAGAACTTTGCGCTTTGTCATTTGTCCTTTTAATTGCTAAAGGTGAATGACAAAAGACGTAGGCTATTGAAACAATGACGAAGTTATGGAACCTGTGAATTTTTTTGAAGTATAGCAATAGCCAGATGAGTTAGTACGCTAAACGTGAGGCATATTCCAATACGCTTGGGTTAAGGAAATTTATCTGTTGAGGCAGACAGGGGGAGCATAGGGGATGCAGGGGAAGCAGGGGGAAAAAAAAAACTTATTTGAACCGTATTGAGACATATTCCATCGTTTTTTGAAGAGAATCAAACTGCTGAAGTTGTTTGCGAATTCGACTTTTCAACCACGACCAGCATTTATCAATTTTGTTTAGGTCTGGGGAATAAGGCGCTTTCAACACTTCTGCTATACTACATCATTACTTATTTAGCACTACCTATGTCTCGTTCAAGTTTTCTAGTTAAACACACACCACAGATTCAGCAGAGCATCCTCGACTTCTACCTGAAAAAGGCTGACAGGTTTCGGGCGTACTTTCCAGGAGGAGAGGAGTTAAGTGGCAGCAGACCAGATTTTTTAGCGCTTGAGGGAGTGTCTGTACAACCTTGGTCAGGAATGGCGGGCTGTATAGTTGTTGAAGGCACTTTAACGCCAGCAGCAAGAGCGCTCATCCGAGAACGCGGAAAATTTGAGGAAGATGGCTGCTATCATCCTTTGCAACTATGGAGCTATGAGTTAGTCAATGAGACTGAGGTGTTACTGCGGATCACAGACTTTTCGGTTTGGATGGTCTTGGCTACACTCTCTGAGCTACAGACCTTGGAGAAACAAAAGATTCCCGTCAGTGAATGGCAAGAAATTTCTTTTGAACCTGAGGAAGGAGTGACGCCACTGCCTATGGATGAAAGCGACCTAGAGCAAATCACCCAGGCAATTAAGGAAGCGTTTTTTCCCAAACACAAGTAACTACAAATCTATAAGGGAGCGTAACAATAGGTCTTTTTCCCCGTAAAACCGATTTTCTCTAACCCACGGGAGATGGTACGCGCACTAATCTCGCCTTCCCATAATTGTGCCATCTGGGCTTGAGTCTTATCCCCATAGACTTTCACAAAGTCTCGAAATTTTTTCCAGTCACTGATTTTGTGGCTATGACCAGGCGACTGATTCGGTCTAGCCTGGAAATCTCCAGTTTCTGCAAAGCGCTTTAACCACAAGAAGTAATCACAAAATCCTCCAACGAGAGAGCGAGTCCATGCAATTGCTTGTCTGCGACATGCTGCGCGAACGTCGTTCCTTCTCTCTACGAGACGCTACGCGAACGCAATGAAAATTATTTTCTCATTAAAAAATAAAAACTGGGACGCACCCCAGTCAGACCCAATAGTAGGATTTTGATTTCCAACTCGTAAATCAAGTTTTGAACTTCTAAATCGAGTTTTGAACTTCTAAATCAAGTTTTGAACTTCTAAATCAAGTTTTGAACTTCTAAATCGAGTTTTGTACTTCTAAATCGAGTTTTGAACTTCTAAATCAAGTTTTGAACTTCTAAATCAAGTTTTGAACTTCTAAATCGAGTTTTGAAGTCAAATAACCCCTCTTCATAACTGAAGAGAGGTTATTTTTGGGGTTTAAGGGAATTAAAAGTGGTAAATCACCATTTGCCAATCGTGACTATTAATTAAGAACAGCAACTGCTGGACGGCTACCGGCGGCGTGACGGTCAATAACTTGGTCAATCAAGCCATATTCCCTCGCTTCCTCTGGTGACATGAAGAAGTCACGTTCGGTATCTTCAGCAATCCGCTCAATTGGTTGACCTGTATGTTCGGCTAAATAGTTGTTTAGCCGCTGCTTGTGGTACAAAATTTCCCGCGCCTGAATTTCAATATCAGTCGCCTGTCCTTGAGCGCCACCTAGAGGTTGATGAATCATAATCCGAGAATGGGGTAAACTCATTCGCTTACCCTTAGCACCACCGCTGAGGAGGAAAGCGCCCATACTCGCCGCCAATCCGGTACAAATTGTACAGACATCAGGGCGAATGTGTTTCATAGTGTCAAAAATGCCCATGCCAGCCGTCACCGAACCACCGGGAGAATTGATATACATATAAATGTCTTTCTCCGGGTCTTCAGCATCCAAATACAGCAGTTGAGCAACAATCAAGTTAGCAATGTTGTTGTCAACTTGTTGTCCCAAAAAGATGATGCGCTCACGCAACAGCCGTGAGTAGATGTCAAAGGCGCGTTCACCTCGACCCGATTGTTCAATAACGATAGGAATCATGGAAGCGTGTTTGTGGCTACTTTAAATACATTTTATCGGTGACGGCACGAAACTGGGGTTTATCTCTAGTGTTCCCAGGCAGATAAATTAAACCTTGCTGGTTTTTCTTTACCCAAAAAGAGGGCAAAAGGTGCTTATCTAATAGATTTAACCCCTAAGGGCACTTTTTAGCCGCAAAAGGTGTCTAAGAGAATATCCCCATTTAGGAAAAAACAAATCAAAAAACTCCAATTATTGCCAACCTCATATCTCGGCTTTTGCTGGACTACTTTGGTGATGTGGTAATTAAACCGATAACCGAAATCCGACCTGCTTAGGGAATTACGTTAAACATCCAGTAAAATCTTAAACATTTTCTTAGGATTTTCCTCAGCAATTATTAAGTTATTTTTGTTAGATTCGGTAAATCGGTAGTACAAGGTGTATTTAGAATAACCAGTCTTACTTGAAATGCTATCCACACAGAGAGAGACGTGCCATGCTGAAAAAACTTGTACAAGCCGCCATCATCACCTTCTTGCTCCACCTAATAGTAGGACTTAGCCCAAATACTTTAATTCAGACAAAGACAGCATCACCTATGCCAGAAACACCACCAAATATTGTTAGCTTGCTATTGCGACCTTTTCAGTAAGAATGTTTCACAAATTGCACAGGTATCAGCGATATCAAAGTATCCCCTCAATACTTCGGGGTAGAAAATTATTCTGGCATCCACGACCCACCAAATAGATTAGAAGAAGATTTCTCCTGAATAATGGTTGCTA
>NZ_JBALCO010000177.1:0-17550 GCF_036919595.1 Nostoc sp.
GGCTAGGGTGGGGATAGGGGCACCGAGACTGTCAACACCTAAATTAATACCTACTGCTAAGGTCTGTGGAGTATTATCCCCTTCTGTTAGTGGCTTATTGGGTAAAGTCAGACTTAGCACTGGGAGGGATACTGGATCATTGATATTGGCAGTAACACTGGCAGAAGGCAGGGCGTTGAGAATGGGGTTAGTGCTTGAAATCGTGGCACTAATCGTACCAGTGTGACTGCCCTCAGTGATACCATCATTGATGGCGAGGACAGGGACCTTTTGAATGTTTGCAGCCGTGCTACCAGCAGCAATAGTGACGTTAACGGGCTTGCCTGGCCCATTCCCTAAGTTCAGCTGGGCGTTGGGTGTGAGAGTAATTGTTGCATCGGCTAGGGTGGGGATAGGGGCACCGAGACTGTCAACACCTAAATTAATACCTACTGCTAAGGTCTGTGGAGTATTATCCCCTTCTGTTAGTGGCTGATTGGGTAAAGTCAGACTTAGCATTGGGAGGGGGAGTGATAGTACCGAAGTGTAAGCTTCCCTGACAGCTTCCGAAAACGCTAAGGGACCCTCAATGTCGCCAAGGGTAACTTCCAGTTCCCAGTCTCCTCCCTTTTTAGCACTGCCAGTTGAGTTGGCAGAAGCTGCAATGTTTGCTCTGGTTAGGTGGTGAAGTCGTGCTAAGAAGGCTTCCCCAACTTCTCCTGCTGCAACGTTACAACCGTAAAGAAATACAGGGGCAGAGGCAAGAAAAGCTGACCAAGCTTGCAGTTCCCTTGAATAGTAGTTTAAGGTTTGTAGATTAAGGTAAGTGTTACCTAGAGCTAAACAGCCTGGTGAACCGTGGCAGACGATATGCAGCGCCGAAGCAGGATGATCGACAAGCATCTCTGTAATTTGCTCAACACCATCGCGATGAAGGTCAAGAATTAAAACATTTGCCCCTTCATCAACTCCTGCTGCTAGCATCGGATAGTCTTCAACTCTGGGGTCTATAACTACCAGCATCGAAACTGAATTTTGAGGCTGCCTCAAAAGATAGCCACTCTGATCTGAAAATTTTTCTAAAGTTGTAACGCTAGACCGAGATTGAATGTGGTTTTTCATGGTGTTAGTTCACTCATATTGAGTGATAAATATTGCAGCTTTTTACTTTCGTTATCAGACTTATACACTGACAGAAATGACCAAACATGCAGGATGGGTTTCAGGTATTTAAGCTTGATTTTTCGACGCTTTTTCAGCGATACCCACGTTACTGCTCAAAGAATGATTGAGAAAAGTCTGAAACTAAATATTTTTGTAACGCATATAATAATCAATTTGTACAGTGCGTAAGTTCTATAACTAATTACCTCACGTCTATCCTGCAAATATCTACCTAAAAAAAGTTTGAAAAAGTATCTTTTTAACAATACCTTCGCCCAAAATAAAGGTATGTCTCACTTTTTCCGAAACAGCTTAAGATAATCGTATGCTTGACTCCCTCGGAGAAATATAGAATCCCCTCACAGTCAGACACGACAGTATTAATGCAGATAAGCATTTAGTAAACTTTATGTTTTTTCAAACATGCTTTAAAGATATGGATTTTCCATCACATTGTAACCGGTATAACTACAGGGCAATTACAATGATTATGATGAGTTTACAATTAAAAATGCTGAAGTATTTTCTTTTTGATTCAAATTCAACGATTACTTTTTAATTGTTCGCCTACACGGAGATAATCGGTCAAGTCTTGCTTTTTCAAAACTTCCAGCCAAATATTTTGCAAAGCTCGTCGCTCTGAGCAATAAAAAGTTAAAATTGCGTCTCAGTTTTCAATATGTAATGTTACTTAAAAATTCTGCTCCTGCTATGGTCAAGAGCTTGCAATTTGAGTGAATATGCGTAAGTAGTATCGTAATTTTGCTTAGAAAATAGATTAAAAAAATAATTGTATATTAGTACCGTGCGGCATAAATAAATTCAAGCTTAAGTAACAGGCACAGAGAAAGCTTAGAATTTGTGTAAAAATAACCTGAACAAATTTTATGTAGAAGCTAGATTTAGCAAGCTATTCCAAATAAATTTTGTACAACTTATTTTTACATGATGCCTTAGTTTCAATCAAAAAACTCCACGCTTTGAAGCGTAAGAGTGTTAACTGAGTACACTACAAAATTTAGGGTAGGCAAAGCTATGCCCACCCTCCTAAACTCAAACTTTACTTAATGATGATGATGGTGATGATGCTGATCCCCAGCTAGTTGGGGATTAACTGCCAAACTTTGTGACAACAGGTCTGCAATATGAGCATCAGCCCATTGGCCCGCCATAGCCAAAAATTCTGGATGGTCGTTGACGCAAGCCATTTGCACGTAGTTCGTACCAGGATGCTGTTTTTCCAAAGCATGGATGATATGGTGTACATCCAATAAAGTTTCGTGGTTTTCTGTGGCAAAGCCAATTGGCATAAAAATCACCACTTTTGCACCTAATTGAATTAGGTTATTTGCTGCTTGTTGGGCGTTTGGCTGTGTCCAATCAATTAGAGGCGTGTCATGATTAAGCCAACCCACTGAGATTAAGGGATAGCAGTTAATTAACTTATCCCGAACCAAATCGTACAGCGCTTGACTTTCGATAATCCCAGAAGTAAAGCCTTTGGCTTTGTGCGGACAACCGTGATTCATTAACACAATGCCGATTTGAGAAGGTAGATAAGCTGCGGCTAACTCAGCAATTTTCTCCTCAACCAGATGAGCCATCAAATCGATATAAGCTGGTTCATTGAAGAAAGAAGGAATGTAGCGCTGTGCTTTAACCCAGTGTTCTTCACCATCAGTCAACTCAACGAGAGCGTTGTTAACTTGCTCGATCGCAATGCCACTGGTAAAGATAGAATCAACAACCAGCAAAGGGTAAATTAGTAGCTTCTCAAAGCCTTGGTTTTTGATTTCTGCTAGAACTTGATTAGGTAGAAAAGGGGCACAGAAGTTGAAAGCCTTGAAAACTTGAACCTTATCACCCCATTTTTCTTGTAATTGATTTTCAATCCCAGCCCGTTGCTGTTCAAAGATGGCATTATGTGGGGAGATAAAATCGTGGTGTGTGTGTCCCCACTCATGGCGGTCAAATAGCGCCAAAAGTTTTGCCAGGGGGGGATAAATCCAGGTTGGCACTGGTGCAAATTTTGCTGTCAGTAGATTTAAAGCCTGTTCGTTATAGTTGGCGAAATCTTCGTAGCTTTCGACTTCGCCGTAGCCCATAAGCAGTATGGCTACACGGTCTTTACCTGATAGATGCTCGTGGGTGTGTTGTACTTTTTCCGGCGTGGCAACCACAATTAGTTCCTCAATATAACCAGAGTGCAGAGAAATTCTGAGTTAGGGAATAGTTTGCACATTTTCCCTACTTATAACTTATTATCCCATCCAGGGGGATAGGATAGGTGGGAAATCAAAATAATACATCAAAAGATATACAAGATTTACGTGGGGCATTAGGTATTGGGTATGGAAAATTAAATCAATACGCCATCTGCATATATTGCTGGAATAGTGAAAGCGGTTAAAATACCGAAAAGCTGCATTCTCTGTGAAATTAATTTGGTGCAGCTTTGTGTAAAAGTAAGTTTTAAAATAGGATTATTTCGGAAAAATATATGGATTAGCTAGAATTTACTCAATAAAAATAAGGTAATATAGCAATCCTAAATTATTTGTAAAAAATACATTTTTTTCTTGTATTCTCAACTGGAGAGGTTGTGCCCTAAGCTAATAGACCGCCACAGCAGATTTAAGTTATTAATATGAAAAGCTGCTAGTACGATATACATCCGCAATTTTCAGAATAGACAGATGAGTATAATTATTTGCCCTGGAATTCATGAGTCAAACTTAACTGAAAGCTTTAAAGTTGGATTATTAGATATGGTTTCTAATGGCGCGATCGCTTATAATGCCGCAAATATACTGATTTATCCGGGTAAAGATGTTTTGGTTATATCATCATTTCATATCTTACAGTTTTTGCGCGATCGCTTGGGCGATCAGCTAAAATCGCCAATTATATTCATTAGCTTTAGTGCTGGCGTAGTTGGGGCAATAGGGGCAGCGTGTTTGTGGCAACTCTTGGGTGGTCGTGTGAAAGCGTTTATTGCTATAGATGGATGGGGAGTACCACTACAGGGTAATTTCCCTATTCATCGGATGAGCCATGATTATTTCACCCATTGGAGTTCCTGTTTGCTAGGTAGTGGGCAAAATAACTTTTATGCACAGCCAGCAGTTGATCATTTGTCCATGTGGAAATCGCCCCAAACTGTACAAGGCTGGTGGGTAGATTCATCCATTGGGATTTTTCCACCCAAAGGTCATCTCACAGCATCTGAGTTTTTGCTTATGCTGTTAAAGCGCTATGAAGCAAATTAATCCGGACAATGGAGTAAGTAAACAGGAGTTAAGAGTGAGGAGTGAGTCATTTGTCATTAGTTCCCCAACTCCCCACTCCCCACCCCCCATCTACCCAAAATATCTAAATGTTTCCAACTGAACCAACTACTGTTAATAACGGGTTTAGCGCACTGCTAAAAAACCGTGGTTTTATGCTCCTGTGGATTGGGCAACTGATGTCCCAGTTAGCAGATAAGGTCTTCTTCGTTTTGCTGATTGCTCTGCTGGAGAACTACCCACCGCTTCGTGGGTTGGCACGAAACTCTATGTATTCAACCTTGATGCTGTCGTTTACAATACCAGCAATCTTGTTCGGTTCTGCTGGTGGTATCTTTGTTGACCGCTTACCAAAAAAGCTGATTCTGGTCGGCTCAGATGTCGTGCGGGGAATATTAACGCTGTGTCTTCCTTTGTTACCACGAGAGTTCCTGATTCTGTTAATCCTGACTTTTGCCATTTCCACGGTGACGCAGTTTTTTGCACCAGCTGAACAAGCAGCCATTCCCTTATTGGTGAAGCGAGAGAATTTGTTGGCAGCCAATGCACTGTTTAGCAGCACGATGATGGGAGCTTTAATTGTTGGCTTTGCTATTGGAGAGCCGATTTTGAGTTTGGCGAAAAGCTTGATGGGAGAAGAATACGGTCAAGAGCTCGTGGTTGGTGGATTATACATATTATCGGGTGCTATTATCCAACCAGTTAGGTTTAAAGAACCCAAACGACCGACTGAGCATCGGGCATCAAATAACCCTTGGGCTGAATTCACCGAGAGCCTGCGCTATCTCAAGAAAAACCCTTTGATCTTGAACGCCATGCTGCAACTGACAACTTTATATTGTGTGTTTGCAGCCTTAACAGTGCTGACGATTCGATTAGCTGAGGAGTTTGGTCTCAAAGAAAAACAGTTTGGCTTTTTCTTGGCAGCAGCAGGGGTAGGTATGGTATTTGGTGCAGCGATTTTAGGAAACTGGGGTGATAAATTGCGTCACAAGCCCCTACCTTTAACGGGATTTTTGATGATTGCACTCGTTTTAGGGGTGTTCACTTTTACGCACAACTTATTGCTGGCGTTAGGACTCTGTGCATTTTTGGGTGTAGGTGCTGCCTTAATTGGTGTACCCATGCAAACTTTAATTCAACAGCAAACACCATCTACCATGCACGGTAAAGTATTTGGCTTTCAAAATCATGCTGTCAATATCGCCCTGGCGTTACCTCTGGCGATTACTGGACCATTAACTGATGCTTTGGGCTTGCGATTTGTGCTTGTAGGAATGAGTATTGTTGTCGTAGTTGTCGGTGTTTGGGCTTGGAAAAATACTCGCACAGTCTTGCAAGACGTAATTTAATTAATGTAGGCTAATAGTCTAACTTTATATTTAATATATAAGATTCTGAGAATTTGATTGAACGTTTTCAATTAAAATGAAATCTTAACTACAGAATTCAGCATTTATTTTAGCTATAGTCTGAGGTTTGGCCGTGCGATCGCTTTCCCAAATTAGTCTGCCACAAACTGAGAATCACAAACAGTCTCGTACTTCTAGCCCACCAGTCATGCCCAAACGTGCATCTGGCGGTTTTGCTCTGCTTGACAGCCTTCAGCGCCACGGCGTTGATTATATTTTTGGTTATCCGGGTGGGGCAATTCTACCAATTTACGACGACCTGTATAAAGTGGAAGCAACTGGTGCTATGAAGCACATTCTCGTGAGACACGAACAAGGTGCAGCCCACGCCGCTGATGGTTACGCCCGTGCCACAGGAAAAGTAGGAGTATGCTTTGGCACTTCTGGACCAGGAGCAACTAACTTGGTGACAGGCATCGCCACAGCCTACATGGATTCAATCCCGATGGTTGTGGTTACAGGACAGGTAGCACGTCCATCGATTGGTACAGATGCCTTTCAGGAAACTGATATTTACGGGATTACGCTACCAATCGTGAAGCACTCCTATGTAGTGCGTGACCCCAAAGATATGGCGCGAATTGTCGCCGAAGCGTTCCACATCGCTAGCACTGGGCGTCCGGGACCAGTTTTGATTGATGTCCCCAAAGATGTAGCTTTAGAAGAATTTGACTACATACCTGTAAAACCAGGTTCAGTGAAGTTACGCGGTTATCGTCCCACGGTGAAGGGAAATCCCCGGCAAATTAATGCCGCGATCCAGTTGATTACAGAAAGTCGCCGTCCGCTATTGTATGTCGGTGGTGGTGCGATCGCAGCTGGTGCCCATGAAGAAGTAAAAGAACTAGCTGAATTATTCAACATCCCTGTCACCACAACCTTAATGGGGATCGGTGCTTTTGACGAACATCATCCCTTAGCTTTGGGAATGTTAGGGATGCATGGCACCGCTTACGCTAACTTCGCCGTTAGTGATTGTGACTTGCTGATTTGCGTCGGTGCTAGATTTGACGATCGCGTTACAGGCAAGTTAGACGAATTCGCCTCCCGCGCTAAAGTAATTCACATCGACATCGATCCAGCAGAAGTCGGCAAAAACCGCGTTCCTGAAGTGCCCATCGTCGGCGATGTGCGGAATGTGTTGGTAGACTTATTGCGTCGATGCCAAGAAGCAGGCGTCAAGGCTACACCTAATCAAAACCAAGAATGGCTAAATTTAGTTAATCGCTGGCGCGAAGAGTATCCTCTAATAGTGCCGCACCATGCCGATAGCATTTCCCCCCAAGAAGTGATCGTAGAAGTAAGTAGCCAAGCACCCCAGGCTTTCTACACCACAGATGTAGGACAGCATCAAATGTGGGCAGCACAATTCCTGAAGAATGGCCCAAGGCGCTGGATTTCTAGTGCTGGTTTGGGAACGATGGGTTTTGGCTTACCTGCGGCAATGGGCGCTAAAGTGGCGTTTCCTGATGAAGAAGTCATCTGTATTAGCGGTGATGCCAGTTTCCAAATGTGTTTGCAGGAACTTGGTACCCTGGCACAGTATGGAATAAATGTCAAGACAATAATTATCAATAACGGCTGGCAAGGGATGGTGCGCCAGTGGCAGCAAGCCTTCTATGGTGAGCGTTACTCATGCTCAAACATGGAGGTAGGGATGCCAGACGTAGAGTTGTTAGCAAAAGCCTATGGGATTAAGGGCATGGTAATCAGCGATCGCAGTGAATTGAAAAATGCGATCGCCGAAATGCTGGCACATAAAGGCCCAGTAATCTTAAATGTCCACGTCACTAGAGACGAAAACTGCTATCCAATGGTAGCTCCTGGCAAGAGCAACGCTCAAATGGTTGGCTTGCAGAAGCAACCGCCGAAAGCAGCAGCAGAGCCAGTTTATTGTAGCAACTGCAATGCAAAAAATGCTCCCACCCACAACTTCTGCGCTGAGTGTGGGACGAAGTTGTAACGCTTTTTGATAATTCAGACCAGAGTGAGGTACACCCGTAAGGGCACGGCAGTGCCGTGCCCCTACACTCGTGATATTAGATGATCGCATTTGAGCAAATTGCTTGAGGATGAGTGCATGAAAGTCTTCGCTACTCAAATACTATGGATTAAAGGTAGGTTTGGTCGAAAGCATGAGACCCAACCTACGCTTAATACAACATTTTAGGCTTGACACGGCACTAGATTTATGCAAAAAGTGGATTATTGCAGCAAAGGAGTGGTGCTTTTACCGTTAGTTGAGGCATTCGCAATTGCAGCTTGAGCAGGTTGACTGGCAAGAACCGCTGCAAGTGGAGCAACTTTTGAACTAAATTGTTTACTTCTTTTTCCATTAGAGCCGCCAGCTTTGGAATACTCTATCATCCTCTTAAGTAGCGGTGGCGTACACAAGTACTAAAAACCTTGTTTGCTCAAGGGAACTTAACCGTTTTTATACGTAAAAACATCTTCGCCTACGTATTTTTGATGAAAAAAGATTCATCCCAATGTATATTTCCGCATTCTTTTGGGAATCATAAATCGAGGAAGGATTACAAACCACAACGTATTACTTCCTGAAATGTCACGTAACTTTTAGAGGAGAATTATGTCTAAACGCAAGTTGCCTAAAGGCCGTAGTGTTAGTTGAGTTGCTTTAGAACCAGAAGTTGCGATCGCAATCCTTGGGTTGTTTTCCCCAGGGGCTGACGGTGAAGGTATTTCTTCAACAGAAGAATATGCTTTGAATGAATTTCTTAGTCAAATTGACTTGTTTGAAGATTACTCCGATGAAGACTTTGAAGAATTGAACGAAAAAGTCGTCAGCTTGATTGAAGAAGAACCGGAAGATTTAATCGCTCAGTCCATCGAATCCTTACCCAATAAAATTTATCGTGAAGCTGCATACATTACAGCTATCTTAGTGGTAGGGATTGATGAAGAAGTACCCGAAGCTGAACAAGATTATATCTCTGAGCTTCAGGAAGCCTTAAATATTTCAGACGAACGCGCACAAGAACTTATTGACGGAGTATTTGGAGAGGAAGAAGAGGAGTAATCCTTTTTGAATTGCAGCCTCAATCATCTACCATCGTTAATTTGGGGTTGCTAATTTAGAGTATGGAATAATTTTGTTTGAGTTAAGTTGTTCCGATTCCCGACTTCATAAAGAAGTTAGGAATCTTGCACGTTATCAAAATTAATCCAATAGACTACTAATTAGAAATTGGTAGATTTTTAAATGCGGCTGTATCTGGCACAAAAATGTCCAAATGATTGATACCATCGGGAACTCTTAGCCAGATATAAGCATCTGCGGAGGCTTGTGGACGTACCTGAAACAAAGAAACGCTTCCTGTTGAGCGATTAAGAGCAACTCCTTTGTAGGTTACGCTAGTGTCAGGATTGCGGGCTGTTGTACTAGCAACCGATATAATATCGCTACCAACAACTCCATCTGTGGCAAGGCGACGAATACGCATTTGCAAATTTACTACATCACGGTTTCCAGTTTCTGGATCTTTAATTCGCTTTGCTGAAAGTAACTCAACTTCTGCCTTTTTACCAAAAGCAGGCTGCACAAACTGGCCAGGGCTAATTGCTGAGGTTATAGTAGTGGCTGGCAATGATGAAGCCGTTGTTTGTGGAGAAGTTGTAGCTGTAAGACTTGGCACTTGAGTGGGAATAGTATTAGTGACTGTATTATTGGCATTTAGTGTCTGCCGCAGCGTGAAAACTTCGTAAGCTACATAACCGCTACATCCTAAAGCCAAAGTAGAGAGTAATACAGCTACACCAGATAAAAATGTACTCACACCATTGCCTCGATTCCGTATTTGTGTATATTCAGGCTGACTTACGTTTCTATTTTGTAGTCCCATAAACTATGTTTGTGCGATCGCCCACGTATGAAACGTGTGAACATCTTCCTTATACTAATTAAGTAACTTTACTGAGCTAATTCTTCTTTCTCCGGAAAGAAGTTGCTGACAAGATAAAAATATCTATCTTTAGGATAAGGAGTATTGGTGAGACTTAAGATTTTAAATCAACCATTGGGTGTTTTGTTAATATTTTTGACTAGCCAGATAGGATTTAGTTCTAGAGTTGCGAAAGCACAAACCCCAGTTGCACCAACAACTACTACAAAATCAATTTGCTCTACCCAACTGGGAACAGCTATAGATGCTGTAATCAATCGTCCGTTATTTAGTCGGGGGCGTTGGGGAATATTGGTACAACCCCTGTCAACCGGACAAACTCTTTACAGTCGAGATGCTCAGAAATATTTTACTCCTGCGTCTAACCTCAAATTGCTGACAACAGCTGCTGCATTGCAGGAATTGGGCGCTAATTTTCGGATTCGCACCTCTATTTATCAGAATGGCAATGGTGTTTTACGTGTTGTCGGTAGGGGAGATCCCAGCTTAAGTGATACTCAACTGCAAACATTAGCACAGCAGCTAAAACACAAAGGTATTACTCAAATTCAGCGGTTGACAGTTGATGATAGTTATATTCAAGGAGATATTGTTAATCCCACCTGGCAATGGGAAGATGTACAATCAGACTATGGCGCACCAGTCAGCAGCTTTATTTTAAATCAAAATATTTTTAGCTTAAAACTTGTACCGCAAGCTGTAGGTAAATCTTTACAAGTCGTGTGGACTGATCCTGGCGAGGCGAAGCAGTGGCGGACAATTAATCAGTCAGTAACAGTTGCCCCAAATCAACCAAGCTACGTTAACGTTACCCGCGAATTATCAGGAACAGTATTACGAATTCAAGGACAACTGACAACAAATTCTGAACCGTCTTTAATAGATTTACCTGTAGTTGACCCTAATTATTACTTCTTACGGCACTTTCGCACTGCTTTGGCAACACAAAAAATTACCTTGGGGCAAACATTAGTAGTCACTGGTGGTGTTAATCAAGAAGAAATAGCATTTGTAGAGTCACCACCTTTATCTGAATTATTAATGGAAACTCTTCAGAATAGTAATAATCTTTATGCTGAAGCACTGCTAAGAGCATTAGCTGTAAAAAAAACCAGACTGAAAAATCAGACTAGCGCTGATGTAGGTTTGGAAGTTGTCAAAGCAAGTTTAACTAAATTGGGAGTTGACCCAGCAAATTATGTTTTAGTAGATGGTTCGGGTTTATCACGTCGTAACTTAGTCACACCAGAAGCTTTTGTGCAAACTTTGCGAGGAATAGCAAGAACACCAGCCGCATATGTGTATCGCGCATCTTTACCCGTGGCGGGTAAAAGTGGAACCTTGAAGGGACGCTTTGAAAACACATCTGCTAAAGGCATTGTCCAAGCAAAAACAGGTACGTTAACGGGTGTAATTTCTCTATCTGGATATATGAATGCGCCTAAATATGAGCCGTTGGTTTTTAGTATTATCGTCAATCAATCAGAGCAACCTGCAACAGTTGTGCGCCAAGCTATTGATGAAATTGTTGTGTTGTTAACACAGTTGCAGCGTTGTTAATATTATTCCCATCAAATTAAACAACAGGTTTAATAATTCGGAGTCCCATGATCACTAAGTCGCATTCAACGCTGTCAATTTCGGCAATTTTAGGTAAATGTCCCCAATGTTGAAAACCAAATGTTTCAAAAAGTTTTAAACTGGGTTGATTGTGGGCAAAAATTAAGCATACTAGAGTCTTTAAACCCAAACTAGGACTTTCGCTAATTGCTTGTGCTAATAGTTGTCGTCCCAAACCACATCGATGAAAGTGAGGGGCTATGTAAATACTAATTTCGGCAGTCGTACTATAGGCGGGCCGCCCATAAAAGGATTGGAAACTAAGCCATCCAGCAATTACTCCCTCTACTTCGATTACCCAAAGTGGGCGTTGTGAAGGCGATCGCGCCTTAAACCAAGGAAGGCGACTTTCCACAGATACTGGCTTTAAATCAGCGGTTGCCATGCGGCTAGGAATTGCGGCATTATAAATTGCTACAATAGCAGGCAAGTCAGTTTCAGTTGCATGGCGAATAGTCATTGCTACCGTCTTAGAGAAAATCTTGAGAAAATATTCAAAAATAATACAGCGTTAACAGCGTTCCGAAAGCCGTAACACACCCTAGTAGTCTGTCATTAGCTGAAATTATGACAAATCACCCTGGCGATCGCCATGTTCTGGCTGCTGCTGTCACAGCTAAGGCTGATATAATTGTCACCTCAAATCTCAAGCATTTTCAAGCCAAGGATCTGGCTGGTTGGGAAATAGAAGCGCAACACCCCGATACCTTTCTTACTCACCTTTACGATCTTGACCCAGACTCCATACTTCAAATAATACACCTTAGAGATTTATAACTATGGTATTAAGACAATCAAAATTATTAACTAAGGAAAAATTAAAAATACAGATTGTTGAAAACCTTGAAGAACTCAAGCTCCATGCAGACAGTTGGAATCAGATTGTTTTTGAATCTACTCAACAGTTACCAATGACATCCTATGCATGGGTATCATCATATTTTGAACACTATGTGGAAGTTGACGAATCATGGTTTTGTGTATTTGCTTATAACGATTCGGAGCTAGTAGGTGTTTTGCCGCTAATTGTAACTCCACAACGGTTCTTTGGATTCAATTTTTCGTTATTAGTTACACGTAGGGCTTCGCAATCATGTTCGCTTGATATTGTAGCCGCATTGGGGCTTGAAAATATAGTTATTCCAGTCCTTATTGATGCTGCGAGACAATTTTGTCCCCATCATTTGGGCATGGTATTTAACCGTTTACCGGAGAACTCACCGACTATTGCTGCTTTAGAAGGGATGTCAGATATTATCCTCGTTAAAGAACTTGATTCGATGATGGGAGCTCACTTAAAAATAACTGGCTGTTTCGATGAATATCTAAAAAACCTCAGTGGTAATTTAAAAAGTACTATCAAAAGGTCAGGAAAGAAACTCTATCAACTAGAAGGTGTGAAAACTATTTTCCTTAAAGGAAGCGATGCCACTGAAAAACATTTACCTCAATTAATAGAAGTGGAAACTGCCAGTTGGAAAAGAACTAAAGGACATTTAATTGCAAATTCATCAATAGATGTATCATTTTACACGAATCTTACACGCCGATTATCAGAAGCTGGTTGGCTTGAATGGCAATTAATTGAAGCTGAAGGTAAGACAATTGCGATAAATTTAGCAATTAAGTTGAAGCGTTCAACCATTATTTGGAAGCTGGCTTACGATGAGAGTTATTCCAAATTATCTCCTGGCACTATACTTTTTGAACAAGTAGTTAAGTCAGCTTATGAGGATAAAGTTGACGAGATTAATCTAATTAGTGATTTTTCTTGGTACGACAATTGGAAGATGGCTAAACGCCCACACTATACTATAAAAGTATATTCGTCGCATAAACCTATTTCTTTGATGTTTGGATTACTGCCTGCATATGTCCTCAGAAAACTTAAAGTGCTTAAAAGACAATTTACAAAGCGGTATCAAATTTTTAGTAATTAAGAATAATAAAAGATGATTTATAAAGTAAACCTTAAGTCGTAGGGTGTGTTAAGCGTTGCTATAAGGCACTGATAAATGTGGCACGTTACGGCTAATCCTCACTCTCTCAAATTCCCAAATCCTTGCGTAGTCGTAACACACCCTAGAAGAAGAACTAGAACAAACTAAAACACAGAAATCTTAAAACTGCTAGCCTAACGTTGACTGCTAATGTTACATCTAGTATCGTTGAGCAGTGAAAAACCAACGTGAAAGCACAAGTATTTAGAGGCGTCAATCAACTGTCTTACGAAGATATCCCAGTTCCAACCCTAGAACCAGACGAAGTGCTGGTACAGGTGCGGGTTGTGGGGTTGTGTCAGTCAGATATTAAAAAAATTCGTTATCCACTGTATGAACCGCCGCGCATTTTTGGACATGAAACTGCCGGCACGATCGCAGCATTAGGCTCTCAAGTAAAAAGTTGGCAAGTTGGACAACGGGTAGCGGTGATGCACCACATCCCCTGTATGCGTTGCGCCTACTGCCTAAATGATAATTTCTCCATGTGCGATGTTTACAAAAATATTTCTACTACCGCAGGCTTTAACGCTAGTGGCGGCGGTTTTGCTGATTATGTCAAGGTTCCCGGACATATTGTAGAAAATGGCGGGCTAATTCCCATCCCGGATAATATCAGTTTTGAAGAAGCGAGTTTTGTAGAACCTACTAACTGCTGCTTGAAAGCTGTGAAAAAAGCCCAAATTGCCCCAGGACAAACTGTATTAGTTACTGGTGCTGGGCCAATTGGGTTAATGTTCATTATGTTGGTGAAGTATTTCGGGGCAAAAGCGATCGCTACCGATTTATTACCCTCTAGAATTGAAAAAGCCTTGAATGTCGGTGCAGAGGCGGCTTTTGATGCTCGCGATCCCGATTTAACGGCAAAAATACATGCGTTAACTGGTGGACTAGGTGTTGATATTGCCCTGCTGGCTGTTCCTAGCGAGAAAGCCTTTTTTCAAGCACTTGATAGTACCCGCAAAGGTGGCAAAATCTTGTTTTTCGCCGAATTCCCTGATGAGGTGGAAATTCCCATTAATCCCAATATCCTCTATCGTCGGGAAATTGACTTGATAGGCAGTTACAGCTCATCTTATCGGCTTCAGAGTCTATCAGCTGATATTGTATTTAATCAGCGGATTGACGTGCAAGCGTTGATTAGTGATCGCTATCCATTAAAAGATTTATCAGCAGCTGTGGAAGTTGCGATCGCACCCACACCGGATACTTATAAAATATTGATTTATCCGTAAAAGGGAGATGAGGGGGATGAGGAAGCAATTTTTCTCCCCCATGTTCCTCCTACTCCCTCGTCTTTTTATTAAACTCAAAAAAATGCTTATTACCCAAGTTGTAGTAGCCCTACTAGCTTTCTACGTCGCCTGGAATCTCGGAGCAAACGATGTTGCTAACGCAATGGGAACCTCTGTAGGTTCCAAAGCTGTTACCCTCAAACAGGCACTAATAATTGCTGGGGTATTAGAGTTTACGGGTGCTGTATTGTTTGGGCATGAGGTAACCCAAACCCTAGCGACGAAAATTGCTAATCCCGCTTTATTCGCAGCTACACCCCAAACATTCGTTGTTGGGATGGTAACGGTGTTAATTTCTTGTGGTGTGTGGTTGCAAATTGCTACATCACGCGGTTTACCTGTATCCTCTTCTCATGCAGTTGTTGGTGCGATCGCCGGATTTAGTTGGGTAGCTTTGGGAGTAAATGCAATTGATTGGTCATCAATTGGCTTGATCACCATTGGCTGGATTTCAACGCCGTTAATTAGTGGTGCGATCGCCGCTTTATTCTACAGTCAAATCAAGCACTGGATTTTGGATCAACCCAATCAACTAGTGCAGTTACAAGAGTGGATTCCTTGGTTGAGTACTCTACTGCTAGGTGTATTCGGCGTAATTGTATTACCATCGCTGACTGAACCGCTAACTAATTTTGTAATTGAGCAAGCTGGTTTTACAATACCTGCTTACGATATCCCACTCTTAACGGGTGCAATCGCAGCAGTTGGACTCACAATCATTAGTTGGCGACAATTGGAAGATTTGGGGGAAGTGGAGGAAAAATTTCTCCCCCAGACTCAGGAATTACCATCAATCCAAAATCCAAAACCTCAAATCCCAAATCCAGTTGAGCGCTTGTTCGGACGATTCCAACTACTAAGTGCTTGCTTTGTAGCTTTTGCTCATGGTTCTAATGATGTGGGAAATGCGATCGCTCCTTTAGCTGCGATCGTCTACATCAATCGCACTGGTAGCGTACCTACAAATGGTATCACTATCCCCATTTGGATTTTAATCCTTGGTGGTGCTGGTATTGTTGGTGGTTTAGCTGTCTGGGGTAAAAAAGTCATCGCCACTATTGGCGAAAATATTATTGCCTTGCAACCTAGTAGTGGGTTTTGTGCCGAACTTGCTACTGCTACCACCATCCTCATTGCCTCCCGGCTAGGTTTACCAGTCTCCACATCCCACGCTCTCGTCGGCGGTGTAGTTGGTATTGGACTAGTGCAAAACATCAAGTCGATTAAGTTCAAAACATTACAAAGCATTGCCGCCGCATGGATAATTACAATCCCTGTGAGTGCTGGCCTGTGCGCTGCCATCTTTAGCATCGCTCGGATTTTATTTTTGTAAGAATTATTAATATTTTGCTAACTTTTTCCTCTACTGCATCTACTCACAGCAAAACATAGACTGCAATAACGCTAAAAAAGCGGGTTTTTGCAGAATTGCTGCTGATTCATTAGAATGTTGTGCAGGGGATAGCGTAACTTTGAATTTCCACAGAAAGATACTTTAATCTCTATTTAGAGATGTAAACTGTCACACAAGTTACATTCCACACAAATTTACAGCTAGTTTCGCAAGTCAGACAATTTTGTGGCGGTAGCGCACGCATCTACAAGTCTTTGATAATTACTATTGGCAGCAAAACAATAAATATTTATTTGGAGTGAGATTTCTTTCAAAGTAAAAATTTCATTGGCGAATAATTGATGTAAATTAAACTGATCAAATACTTTTGTCAATGTTGAAGAAAACACCGTAGATTAAGCACTATCGCAAATTTGATGCTATGCCAAGTTGTGTTCAGTATGACAGAATTACGTTGAAATGCGGAAGTGCTGTTAAAATTTTTAATTTATCTGGCAGAATACAGGAAATTAAGATGAGCGCCAAGAAATTGTACGGGAAGCAGCTTTATCGTCAATGTGTTAGAGGTTAAAAGCTAATGGGGCGATTCGAGAAGCAACCAGAAAACCCGAGAGTCAGAGGCGAGCTATCTAGAGCAGCAGAAAATGCTCTTTGGGCTGTAGTTGAAGACTTAGAAAATCTTCAGCAGAATGTCCTCAGAGTGTTGCAAGAAGACGTAAAGCGGCTTCAGTCAGAAAAAAATCGGTTATCTGATGACATTCAAAGCTTGCTAGAGGAAAAAGAGCATTTACAACAAGTGCGCCAAATTACTGAACAGCAAGTGTTAATTCGTCAACTGGCAGAAGTTCTGGCAAAGCATATATCTTCACAACTGCAATCCTCTCTGGCGACTTTAGCTAACCAAACCATAGAGGGCAAGTCTTATGATCAAGCTGCGCTGAAATCCGCCCAAGTGAGCAGCAATGTTGTAGTAGGTGAAATCAATGAAAAAGTTGAACACATGTTTGACAACCTGGATGACACCGTTACTGTTACCTTTAACTCGCTGCAACAGGAGCTGAAGAACTATCAAAGTAATCTTTCCCAACAGTTGTCACGGATGTATAGCCAGCAGCAGCAAGGGGAAACGATTTTGGCGGAGTTTGTTAATCGCCTGCATGGAGAACTAGAAAAAACTATAGAAGAAACTTCACGCAAACCAGCAACAGCAGGTACACCTACTGTTTTGCAGTTTACTGAGCCAGAGAAAAACAGTTCTTTTGAGACTTCCCCGCCACCATTTAGCGAAGTAGTAAGAAATTCCCCTGAGCCAATTTCCCCGATCCCTAATAAATTTTTAGAAAGGGAAACTAAATCAGAGCCTCCGATTGTTAGAGAAAACGCCGCGAACCCAAATTCTTTCCCCAGCAAGGACTTGTCCCAAAGGGAAACTAAATCAGAGCCTCCGATTGTTAGAGAAAACGCCGCGAACCCAAATTCTTTCCCCAGCAAGGACTTGTCCCAAAGGGAAACTAAA
>NZ_JBALCO010000178.1:0-7768 GCF_036919595.1 Nostoc sp.
TTATTTCGGCGAACTCATTTGTTATTTCGGCGAACTCATTTGTTATTTCGGCGAACTCATTTGTTATTTCGGCGAACTCATTTGTTATTTCGGCGAACTCATTTGTTATTTCGGCGTCTCCATAACGAACCCTACAAAACAACTAGAAGAGTTGAAACCTATGCTGGTCATACTTGTGTGTACACCATAGGGGCAGACAAGGAGAATAACCAATACCCCATACCCAATACCCAATGCCCAATACTTCTCTACCAGATGCTGCGCTCTAAGCGTAGCTATGCCGCAGGCTTTACGACTCCGCTCAAGGCAAGACGCCCAACTCTTGGAGAGGCTGCGCCCTAAGCGTAGCTATGCCGCAGGCTTTACGACGCCGCTCAGGGCAAGCTCAAGACAAGCTCAGTACAAGTGCCCCATGCCCCAGTCGCCAGATTCTCTGTGTACTTTTCTATTCTGGTAACTTATATTGTCGAACAATACGCTTGGCAAACTCTGGAACGTGCGCCTCTAATTTTTCTGGATGATTTCGCTTCACATACAAATAATTCCGAGTAAAGTGAGAATCAATCGAAAACCGCGCATACTCTAGACCCTTGGGGCCGATTTTTTCGATAACCACACCCATGAGTTTTGCTGCCCACATCGGGAGGGTAACGCCTTTATCGTAAGCGGGAATACTTTGCTGTACAGCTTCCTTCCGGTTGCCTTTAGACATCACTGGTTGGGTGTCTAACTGGTCTTTCACCAAATCTAGCATTTCCTTACCAGTGTCATTTCTAACTACAATCCATTGCCAGCCGAAGGGTGCGCCCATGTAGCCAACGACTAAATCTGCTAGGGAGTTGACGTAATCAAAGCAACTCATACAGGATGGGGCAAAGACATCTTTGAGTTGGTTAGTCTTCAAGCCGAAGAAAGGCACTGTTTCTGATGAGCCATCCTCATGTTTGAAGTGAACCCGGAAGTCTTGCATGAATTCGTAATGCACAACTGTCTCAGGCGATCGGCTGGTGGTTTCTAAGAATTTTTGCAGTCCGGCGCGGTTAACATTATCTACGCAGGGCGTACCCAAAACATACAGCTTTTCTAAGCCGAGTTGTTTTTCTACAGTTCGTAATGCCTGAATTTGGCAACCAACACCAATTACCAACAGCCGCTTCATCCCCGATTTCTCTATCTGTTCCAATACAGAAAGGTTCGGGGAAAGTGTTGGTTTATTTACCCGCGCTGCTAGTATTTCTTCTGGAGTCCGGGCAATGATCGGCATAGGTTGAAAGCGGTCTTCTTTAGTGTTTTGCACACAGACGACACCTTCAACTAAGCCGCGATTGAGCATTTCAATGGCAATGCTACTAACAATACCCGTCCATTGTGCGCCTTCGATAGGCTGCTGTTTTTGCGCCGCTATCATGTCTTGGTGAACACCAAAGTACAGTTCATCGGGGTTGTCGAGATGGCGCGATCGCGTGTGCGTTTCTTCTTCAAGTTCACCTATTTGCTGATTAATAAAAGCGCAGGCTTCCTTGACATAGTGAATATAGTATGTATCGCATAGTCCGCACTCGCTACAGAGTTCTTTAGCAGGGCGGCGGCTGGTAGGTTTTAAGGCTTTGGCTTTTTTGTGAGGAGAAACTGAGGTCATATAAATTTTTTGTTTTATCCAGTAATCGCTTTTATTACAATACCTTTACTGGCTATGAACTTCACGATAGAAATTGAATAAGAAGAGAATGGACGCAATAAGCAGAAGTGATTGGTTTTACTGCGTCAAGATCATTAGTTGAGCAAGCTATAATTTGCTTAGATTAAAGGTGATGTATCCTTATGCTGACGCTTGAGCAAATTGAGTCCGCGATTCTCCAACTGTCACCTAACGAGGATCACAAGCTCCTTGAATGGTTTGCTGATTTAGACTATCAACGGTGGGATGAACAATTTGAGAAAGACATTGCTGATGGCAAATTGGAAGCTTTTGCACAGGAGGCGATCGCTGAGTTTGAGGCGGGGAACTATCGAGCAATTTGATGCATTACACAACTCGTCATCTTTTAGCTCATCATCTGTTAGTTTAGGCTGAGGCATTGACAACTCTTATAATATTCGCTATATTATATTGTGTAGACACCAGGACGTCCTATGTCTCGTATAAGCGAGTTATGATCCTGGCGTATAGAAATTTAATTGTGTTTTTTAAATAAACTCCCTAAATCTATAAGGTTTAGGGAGTTTTGTTATATGACAAATCAGAATTTGTTACTCCTAAACCTTCTACTCCCAATATTGAACCAGAAATAATATCTTCGACAACCCAGCTACCTGAAAGCTGGAGATGTGTACGCACACTCAAGGGTCACTTAGGGGCAGTTAATGCGATCGCTATCAGTCCTGATGGTACTACCTTGGTTAGTGGCAGTGATGACAGACAAGTTTATTTGTGGAATTTGAAAACAGGAAAATGGCTTTACACGTTCTCTGGACAAGCAGAGGCAGTTTTATCTGTTGCTATCAGCCCTGATGGACAACAAATTGCAAGTGGTAATGTTGATCGCAAAATCAGCTGTTGGCAGATGGACACAAGAAAATTTCACCGGACATTATTTTATTTAAGTTCTCCCTACAGTCATAATGGTTTTGTTAACTCGGTAACCTACAGTCCTGATGGGGCAATTATTGCTAGTGGTGCTGGCGATAAGACGATTAGAATTTGGGGACGCTACACCGGAACAATAAAACGCACCTTGAATGGACACTCAGATGCAGTTTTGTCTGTCACCATCAGTCCCGATGGTAAAATCCTTGCAAGTGGTAGCGCTGATCAAACTATTAGGCTTTGGGATTTAAAAACTTGGCAACAGCGCTACATTCTTACTGAACATTTGGGAGCTGTGAATACAGTTGTTATTAGTCTTAACAGTCAAACTCTTATTAGTGGTAGCACAGACACCACAATAAAACTGTGGAATCTCCAAACTGGAGAATTACTCTCCACTCTAACTGGACACTCAGCAGCGGTTTTGTCTGTTGCCATCAGCCCCAATGGAAAAACTCTCGCCAGTAGCAGCAAAGACGGTATTATCAAACTTTGGAACCTACATACTGGGGAACTACTACAAAATCTTTCTGGACGAAATGCCGTTGCTTTCAGTCCTGATGGCAAGACGCTGGTAAGTAGCGGTAATGGCGGAAGCATCAAGATTTGGAGTCAAGTGCAAAGCTTTGATAAATTTACTCTCGACTCCGTATTATCTGGGGAATGGTGGGAAGTTTTGGGTGTAGATCAGAGTGATAATGCCAATACTGTAAAACTTGCCTACCTTCGATTAGCAAGACAGTATCATCCTGATGTCAACAGTTCTGCGAGCGCAAAAGCTTCAATGCAAGCAATTAATCAAGCTTATAAAGAATTCCAGAAGCAGTTAAACACTCATCAATGTCCAGTAGAGTAAAATATATAACTCTTCGGAAGTATTGACATCTTAAATTGTTCAAGCATTCATCTTGCATATTCTGACAAAACGTTATAAATTATTAGATTATAGGGGAGTAACCTGACCTCTTAGTGCCAAAAAATAATCAGGCTCAAGTAAATATACTGCAACTAGTTTTAACTTCACACAAACCCTAAACAGCACTGAAGATATATTTCTGTTCGGTAGAGCAAAGATTTAGGACATGAAACGGAACAAGAAATAATTTAAAAATATATCTTGTGTGACTGATTTTAAGAATTATATTACTGCTTGCAGTGAATAACAGCAACTATAATTAACCAAAAGAGTAATCGATTATAAGCAAATTAACTAGCAAGAAAGCTGCATAAATGTCAGCAGATTTATTTATAGTTAGTTGATTAATTTTTTTGCTTATATTTGCTAATTAAAAAAGCATTTTTGTTATGCTGAGAATAGCAAAAATCATAAATGAAGACGCATCTACCACAAATTCACAACCCAAATGGAGTTATTCTGGCGATGCACCTAAACGAATTGGAAACTACTGAAAATTTAAAAGAAGTAGAAGCAGCGTGGCAAGCACTAGAAAAATCAATTCTTTACTATCAAGGCCGCCCTGTTGGTACGGTAGCCGCTTATGATGCATCTATCGCGGCGCTCAATTATGACCAGTGCTTTGTTAGGGATTTTGTCTCTGCCGGTCTAATTTTTCTGATCAAAGGTAGAACAGATATTGTTCGCAATTTCTTAGAAGAAACCTTAAAGTTACAGCCTAAAGAAAAGGCATTAGATGCCTATAAGCCGGGACGAGGATTAATACCAGCTAGCTTTAAAGTTGTATCAGAAAATGGGCAAGAATATTTAGAAGCAGACTTTGGTGAACATGCGATCGCTAGAGTTACGCCTGTAGATTCTTGCCTATGGTGGATTATTTTGTTGCGTGCTTATGTAGTCGCCACAGAAGATTTTTCTCTAGCTTATCAACCTGAATTCCAAAACGGAATCAGGTTAATCATGGAAATCTGCTTGGCGAATCGTTTTGATATGTACCCAACGCTGTTGGTTCCAGATGGTGCTTGTATGATTGACCGTCGTATGGGCATTTATGGGCATCCTCTAGAACTACAAGTTCTTTTTTACACGGCATTGCGTGCATCTCGTGAACTGCTAATTTGTCAAGGAAATTCCGATATTGTTGCAGCCATTGATAATCGGTTACCTCTTTTATGTGCTCATATTCGCCAGCATTATTGGATAGATATTAATCGTTTGAATGCAATTTATCACTTCAAAAGTGAAGAATATGGCAAGGGTGCTGTTAATCTGTTCAACATATATGTAGATTCTGTTCCCTATTATGAATTAGATAAGTGGTTATCAAAAAAAGGTGGTTATTTAGCGGGTAATGTTGGACCGTCACAGCTAGATACTCGCTTCTTTTCACTGGGAAACTTAATGGCAATTATTTCAGACTTAGCCACCGAAGAACAATCACAAGCAATTATGACTCTCATCGAGGAACGATGGGAAGATTTGGTGGGAGATATGCCAATGAAAATTTGTTTCCCAGCTTTGGAACATGAAGAATACAGAATTGTAACTGGATGTGACCCTAAAAATATCCCCTGGTCGTATCATAATGCTGGTAGTTGGCCAGTTTTAATGTGGATGTTGGCAGCTGCGGCTATGAAAACTAACAAAATAAGTCTTGCACAAAAAGCTATTGAAACTGCCCAAGGACGGCTCAGTACAGATGAATGGCCAGAGTATTACGATGGTAAGAAAGGGCGACTGATTGGGAAACAAGCTAGGAAATATCAAACTTGGACAATTACTGGGTTCTTATTAGCAAAAGAACTGATGGCAAACCCCACATATTTACCACTAATCAGCTTTGGGAAATTACCAGCAGAACAGGTTTCTAGAGCATGTGAGCTTGAAATCGCTACTGTAGACCCGTATATGCCTCGATAGGGAAGTTAGGAGTCATTCTATTTTGGATTTTAGATTTTAGATTTTGGATTGAAGGAAAAATCTAAAATCCAAAATCTAAAATTGGCAGAGTTAAAATACAAAAGCCTCCTGACTCCTGAATTATGTTTCCATGACAAACCCCCGTCAACTAGCTTTTATCGCCCTGCGAGATGTTCATAAGGGGGCTTATGCTGATGTTGCCCTTGATAGAGTGCTGCAAAAAGTTAATTTGGCTGATAATGATCGCCGCTTACTGACAGAATTGGTTTATGGGAGCGTCAGAAGGCAGCGCACTCTTGATAGTCTCATTGATCAACTCGCTAAAAAGAAATCTGATCAACAACCACAATACCTCCGCACCATCTTACATCTGGGCTTCTACCAACTGCGCTATCAAGAGCGTATTCCCGCCTCAGCTGCTGTTAATACCACCGTCCAACTCGCTAAAGAAAACGGTTTTTCTGGACTCACAGGTTTTGTTAACGGTCTATTACGCCAGTACATCCGCCTTGCAGAAAAGATAAAGGGAGATCCGTTACAACTTCCAGAGAACCTAGTGGAACACTTTGACAATTTACCCGATCTGGAAAACCTCTCTCCTAAAAGGGGAGAGGTTTTGAATTCTCCCCCTTCCCTACAAGGGTTGGGGGCTGGGGGGTTAGCTTTCGTAACTTTTCCAGATGACGTTAAAAGTCAGGTGGAACGCTTGGGGATTTTACACAGCTTTCCTGACTGGATTATTCAAGTTTGGTTAGAACAATTGGGTTTAGCTGAGACAGAACAATTATGTGAATGGATGAACCAATCACCAACAATTGACTTGCGTATCAACCCCCTTCACACTTCAATTGAGGAAGTTGAGGCGGCTTTGCAATCTGTTGGTATTTTGGTGAGACGGATTTCTCATTTACCCCAAGCTTTACGATTGATTGGTAGTACTGGGTCAATTCAAAAACTACCTGGTTTCAAAGAAGGTTGGTGGACTGTACAAGATAGTAGTGCCCAATTGGTAAGTCATTTGCTCGACCCCCAATCAGGTGAGGTGGTGATTGATGCCTGTGCTGCACCAGGAGGTAAAACAACCCACATCGCTGAATTAATGGCAGATAAAGGGAAAATTTGGGCTTGCGATCGCACTCCTTCTCGTCTTCGCAAACTCCAAGAAAATTCTCAACGGCTGAATTTACAATCTATTCAAATTTACACTGGTGACAGTCGTCATTTTGCCCAATTTCAAAACACCGCAGACCGCGTATTACTGGATGCTCCATGTTCTGGTTTGGGAACCATGCACCGTCATGCTGATGCTCGTTGGCGACAGACACCAGAATCTGTCCAGGAACTTTCCCTGCTGCAAAAAGAATTATTAACACATACATCTACTTTTGTCAAACCTGGTGGTGTACTAGTTTATGCTACCTGTACATTGCATCCAGCAGAAAATGAACAAGTGATTTCGGCATTTTTAGCTGAGTCACCTGATTGGCAAATTGAGTCTCCCAGCGACTTTGAGTTCCCTGATTCTGCCCGTAACATGCCTCAAGGTTGGTTTAAAGTCTGGCCCCATCGACAGGACATGGATGGCTTTTTTATGGTGCGCTTAAGAAAAACCAATAATTCCGAGTGAATACTGTTTGGGATTGTACTATTTGGTGGAGGCCTGAATCTACCAGAGGAGGCAGCAATGGTTACCGATTCCAATATGAAAAACTTAGTTAAAATCCTGATTGGAGCAGCCTGGATCGATGGCAGAATCCAGCCAGAAGAACGGCAATATCTGCGCGAAATAGCTCAAGCAAAGGGTTTGGCTAACGATCCAGAAATTAAGCCTTGGCTGTACGAACTAGTTCCTGTACAACCAAAAGAGTGCTATGACTGGGTGCAGGAGTATTTAGGCGATCGCCCCAGCCTTGAAGATTGTGAAAACTTGATTGAAGCCATTAGTGGCTTAATTTATAGCGATGGTGAAGTCGCCGTTGAAGAAGCCAGACTTCTAACGGAATTGCAAGATATAGCCAAACCGCACGATTCAACTCAACCAGTTCAGACTAAACTTCTAAAACAAATTCAAAAGCTTTACCGCCGTTGGGTTGAAGTGCAAAACTAACAGGGAGTTATGAGTTATGAGTTATGAGTTAGGAGTCAGAAGTTATGAGTTGACAAAAGGCGATTAATCACGTCTATAGATAGATTATTTTTAAGTTTGGCACTCACAACTAAGCACTCGACACTCAGCACTCATCACTCATTAGGGACTTCCAGAGAATAAACTATTCCATTAACAATAATGATAATCGTTTTAAAGGGGGATGAAGGGGCTGCCGACGGCAGCCCCTTCATCCCCC
>NZ_JBALCO010000179.1:0-30266 GCF_036919595.1 Nostoc sp.
ATTTAAATGCTATGTATGCAGCAAAACTCACATCTTTTAGCGATCGCCTACATTTGTGATGACCCATAGGGAAAAATGGATAAAGTCGAGCTTAGTAGAATTGCTCAATAATGGCTGTAAATACACACCTGTGGGTGATAAAATTGTCCTAACTCTCCGTCACAATTCCTCGGAAGCGCCCGCAAAAACTATTATTGCTACCAGTAATTCAGCAGATATTTCGGGAACATAGTTACCCTGAATATTTGAGAATTTTATCGCCTCCCCAATGCAGATATCTGGAATCAAGGTAGTTGTAAATTAGGTTTATTTATAGTACATAAATTAGGCGAACAACTGCAATAAAACAAGAGATGCTGAATTTAATTATAAAATAAATTACCAGACAATTCATAATTATTAATTATTGGAAATTTTCACTGTTACACAAAAATGTGATAATTAAAGCAAATTATTAAATTCCAAAAAATGTCATTGACTATATCTTCCACACCTCAGGGTTTTAGTGCATTTATCACTAATTTGGGAATCCGAGATACAACTGATGATTTTGTATTTATTAAATCATCAGTTCCTTGTGTTGCTGATGGAGTCTTCACTCAAAGTCTTTTCGCTGGCCCAAGTGTTACTATTAGCCGCGATAACTTAAAAGATTCACAAGCACAAGGAATTGTCGTTATATCTAAGAATGCAAATGTAGCTAATGGTTCTGCTGGTATCGCTGACGCCCAAGAGGTTTTGCAATTGGTTGCAACTGAAACTGGAATTGCTGAACATAATATTGTGATAGCTTCTACAGGTGTAATTGGCAGACGTTACCCGATTGAAAAAATCCGATCAGGTTTATTAGGATTGGGGAAAAAATTGACTGCTGCTGATTTTCATGCCGCAGCCCGTGGTATTATGACCACTGATACAGTAGCGAAATTAGCTACACGGCAAATAGGAAATGCCAAGCTGGTAGGAATTGCCAAAGGTGTCGGCATGATTGAGCCTAATATGGCTACCCTCCTAACTTTCTTTTTTACTGATGCTGCAATTTCTGCAAATAGCCTTCGTTCTATTTTTCGCTCTACTATAGATAAAACCTTTAACTGTCTGAGTGTAGATACTGACACTTCTACTAGTGACTCCGCCGTGATTTTAGCTAATGGAATAGTCGGTGAAGTTTCAGAACCAGATTTTGCAAGTGCATTGCAAGAAGTTGCACAAGAATTGGTGCTGAAAATTGCCCGAGATGCAGAAGGTGCTACCAAGATTATTGAGGTGACTGTAGATTCGGCGATTAATTATGCACAAGCTAAAACAGTAGCTAAAGCAATTGTGAATTCACCATTAGTAAAAACTGCCGTCTATGGAGCAGATCCGAATTGGGGACGAGTTGCTATGGCTATAGGCAAATGTGAAAATGAACAGCAGATAAATCCAGAACGAGTTATTATCAGTTTTGATAAGGTGAAAGTTTATCCTAATAGTTTAACTAATCAAAATCTGGAACAGTTGCGGCAAATTATGTCCAAAGATAAAGTAGATATTCATGTTAACCTTAATATTGGCGAAGCTTCTGCAACTGTATGGGGTTGCGATCTTTCAGAGGGTTATATAGAAATTAATGGCAAATACTCGACTTGATTAACGACATTCTATTACTCTCGTGAGAGGATAATCAATGTATTGTCAGCTTAACCTATTAGTACAGCGCGGCAGAAATAAACAACCCATTTCAAATCAACGAGACGTTTATGCTGTATTTCTTTTGACTTTTGACTTCCGCCTTTCGGTACTAGGGATATTTGATTGGCTTCAAGAACGGCTACATGATTCCATGTAGATTATCTGCCAGATTTTTCTTTATACCCTGCCTAGCTAAAGTTTAACGTGAGTTCGACTAACCTCTCCCTGCCTTGAACTAAAGTTCAAATCTCTGCCTCTGGGACTCCCAGAGGAACGGTTTTACGTAGTAAAATCTCTTAGAGGTCTTTTAATTAAGCTAATTAGATGGACACTATATGAGCCGTCGAATTCACGTAAGAATAACTTTGGCGTCAGGCAAAAATGAGGCTACGTGCTTTATATTATAAATAATTCCACGGGCATGATATTAGTCCTCATCTAGAGATGCATAAATGGCATAGGTACATCAATAGCTAAAAGTAAATTTCCACTTACCAATTGCTTTTTCAAAAAAGTTGACATAGGTATTCTTTATGTATTATAATATAATACATAAAGAATGAGTTAGATTAAAAAGACTTCTTACCCAGTACAGGACAGTGGAAATAAAATTACCATTTGTACGCAATTAGTTAATATTACAAAAAAACTTTTTCAAAATATCATACTTCACCCAAAATAACTCGATTAGCGCTGCATAACTGACAAATATGGATTTTGACTATTTTAGAAGCAATGAAGGCACTCCTGCAAATAATACCCGGCAAAGCTTGCTTGCTAGCGGTTGGCGACCGTTTAACCGAGAATTAGACTGGGAGTTTTTGTGGCAACTGTTGTACAGTGACTCCCGCGAATTAACTCAAAAAAGCTTGAATTTAGCGAGTAATGTTGCTGATATTTTGGGACGAAATAATTATGCTTGGTGGGCTAATTTATTAAATATTGTATCTGATAATACCCGCTACGAAGTTGAAAAGTTTTGGAATTACATTACCCCAGATCCTCAATCACCAGATCATCGCTACAAAGATATTTTAAGTACGGAAACGCCCATCGTCCAATTTGTCAGTCGTAGTAGCATTCCCATTGATTATGTTCTTAACCGCTTGCAAGAAATTACTGTACTGCGAGTATTACATGTGTTGGGTAATCCCGACATTATTACTCAGTATTATTCAGAAAGAGATTTTTATTTTCCTATAGATAAATTTGTGAACTGGGAACGCTTAGACGTTATCAATACTGTTTATGCTTACTGGTCAAAGGATGACGTTTGGTTGCAAATTGACCCCTATGATCGCGGACGACGACAATATACTTTAATGGCGAAAAATCTGGCGCCACTAATTAACAAAGCGACTTACGACCTAGCAGTTATGCTGAGTGGATATCAAAGTCGTGTAGGCAAAGTTCATAGTCAATTTCCCATTCGCACATTTCCCGCAGATATCCAAAACTTTACTGATTCTGTACAGCAGGCGATTCTTAATCAAAACCAGTTAGCGGTTGTTGTACATGGGCAACCAGGTACAGGTAAAACAGTCTGGACACAGGCAGTAGCAAAAGAAATTCTTGTACCTTTAGGATATGTAATTTTTATTTTAGATCATGATGCGATCGCTAACTTTGTCCCACCAACTTACATAGAGCGTATTTGTATCGTTATTAACGAAGCTGATAATCTAGCGCAAAATCGTGCTTCTGAGGTAGCGCAATACAATAATAAAACCGAACACATTCTGAGTTTACTAGATGGCACTTTGTATCAGAGTGTAATTGATGAGTCTGGTATTCAGATGCAGCAACGGTTAGTTGTTTTGATGACTTGTAACACTACTGAAAGATTAGATCCAGCCATGTTACGTAAGGGCAGGGTGGATTTAATATATGAGTTTACGCAACTATTTGTTTAAAGAAGGCTGTTATTGTTGTACACTACTTCACCCTCCCCGCTCCCCATCTCAGTCGTGGCCTAAATACCTTAAAATTGCTGTATTTCTGCTTTCAGCACTTTCACCTTTTCACCTGTTTTAATGAAGCTTTTATACTTGATGACGGAGTTCAAAGACTCATTAACGGAGCTAAAAGACTCATTCACGAGTATCAAAGACTCGTTAACGGAGCTAAAAGACTCATTCACCAGTATCAAAGTACTCGTTAACGGAGCTAATGGCGCTTTAACTTTTAATATTTCTACTACTGTTGCTTTTGTTGCCGCAGCAGCAGGGGTAAAAGTTGCCAAGCATGGCAGGAGAAACTGATGTTTTAGCAGTTTGTGTCAAAGGTATTGATTTAAGATTACAGGTAATGAAAAACTAGATTTGTGCGGAATTAATTTTCCCCTGCTATCAAGGAGTAATAATGGTTTTAAGTCAATATCAACGTGCTGTAGGCGTATTTACTCATCGTCGAGATGCAGAACAGGCACTACATGAGTTGAGAGATTCTGGCTTGGCGATGGAAAAAGTATCTGTAGTTGTACAGAATGTAGACCGCAATCATGAGATTGCCGATGATCAAATTAAAGAGCGCACTGGTGATAAAGCCGACGAAGGTGCAACAGTAGGAGGGCTTTCAGGGGGCGCTGTTGGTGGGTTGACTGGTTTATTAGTAGGTCTTGGTACTTTAGCAATTCCTGGAGTTGGGCCAATAATGCTGGCTGGGGCAGCCGCAACTGCTTTGGTTACAACCCTTGTTGGCGCAAGTATTGGTGCTGCTACTGGAACTTTTGCTGGTGCATTAGTTGGTTGGGGAATATCGGAAGAACAAGCAAGAGCATATAACCAGCGAGTAGAGTATGGACATTATTTAATAATCGTGGATTGTACATCTTTGGAAATTGCTACAGTAGAAGCAATTCTACAGCGTTGGGGTATTGAAGAGTTTGGCATTTACGAGCATTTCAGCAATGAGCAATTACCTACAAATTATCTGACCACAACAACTGCTACTACTATTCCTAATAAAAGTGGGATTTTGACTAAGTATGCTATTAGTTACTTTGATAATATAGATAATGCTGAAGCGGCAATTAATGATATGTATGTCGCAGGTTTTCCAGCAAACCAGATTTCCTTAATTAGGAAAGATTTTTCTCAATTGATTGGGTCAATAGATGTTAATTTAAGTGAGCGCTTTGACGCTATCAGGCTAGGAATAGGAGATGAGTGGGCACGCTTTTACAACGAGCAAATTGCTCAAGGCAATTACATACTCATCGTTAGTGGTACAGACAATGAGCTTGAGCAGGTTAGCTTGATTCTGGGCAATTATGGGGTTCAGGAATGTCAAATTTATGACCCCATGTTAATTCGTTCTTGAAAAGGAGTACTGGAAAATTTAACAGTTTTGTCAGAGCAAACAAATATACAGCTATACTTTCAAAATGTTACTGTCTTTAGCTGTATCTGTTACAGCTTATAACTCAGGCAGAGAGCCAAGTATTTCAAGCCTGTCCGAAGTAGAGTAATTAATAATATTCCACCCGGAAACCGGGCGAATATATGACTAATACCAATTATCTATGAGGTTGCATAGAACAAGGGGCTTAAGCCCCTTGTCTTACCAAGCCTGATTTTGTGGAGTTTCACAAAGAATTGGTATAACCAATAGTACTGGCTAAATTACTTGATCTAAATCTTCTCAGAAATTTAGAAATGTAATTAATAGCCTTCTATTGTATAACCAGCAGATTGAACTATCTGTTTAATTGTCTCTTCAGAAGCCGCAGCGTCTACAGTTACAGTTTTTGCATTAACGTCCACATCTACTTTGGCATCAGATTCCATAGTCAAAATAGATTTAGTTATTTTCTTGGCACACTCATCACCTTTGATATCCGGAACTTTTAATTTAATCGCCATTACTTACCTCATTACGTCAGATAAAATTTCTATTTCATAAATATAATAACAGTTAAGATAGGGAATGTAAATCTTACTATAGTGAGGAAATTAGGCATCCAAAAGATAGTAATAAATAATAGCTATACTTAAATAGTTATTAAAACAAATTGTAGGCAATAAATGAAATAAATGAAATAAATGCCAAAACATATAAAGTAATTTATGAAAATATACTTAGTACTACTAACTTCTAAAAACCCGCTTTTTTAGTTTATTCTGAAGACTCCACTAGAGATTGCAGATTTTTTTATAGGCGTTCCTGTTCAACATAGTTATTCATATACCACTACCTGAACATACAAACGTTTATACGTAAGTCGCAAAACTTTTTATCTATAGTTTTTAACTTATTTTTATGCACCAGGTACTTCTGCCTAACGTTAAAAGCATATATATATCCAAAAAGCAGCTGTCTTATGGCATATATCTACTGTGGGCTTGATAACAAAAACCTTCAGTAATGCAGTTGTGGCAGGTGTGTTGAACGGTTGACCCCTATGGTTTTCAGTGGATGCCGTTGGCCACTTCCTTATTCTGCTTCGTTGCGTTGAGGAAAGGGACTGCGGCGATTTACTTGAAAATAGGGCGGTTGCAAAGAAAGCGGGACTGATTTAACAACTTCCAAAATTCCTCCCTGCCTCACGGCAGTTGCTACAACGTGGGGAACCCGCGCAACGCACTGCCTCCCCTGCAACGCCGAAAATAGTATAGGATATTATGCTACCTATTTTTTTTGAGTTCCTGCATACTTCTCACGACCTTTGTTACTAAATTTCTGGGTGTAAATCTTACGCTCTCAGTCAATATCTTATTTCTCATCCCAGGAACGACAACAGTTTTATTTGTCATTAAGCCGCGATAACCAATCTTAGCAACGGTTTCCGTCTCCATCATTCTCTTAATGTGAGCAATCTTTGAATCTTCCATTCCAGCTATTTGTTTAAATTCCGATGCTGGTGGCCCTGGACAAAGAACAGTCACGCTGACACCTGTGCCTTCTAATTCATTAGCGATCGCTTCTGAAAATGATAAGACATAGGCTTTAGTAGCGAAATAAACTGCCATTAAAGGCCCTGGTTGAAAAGCAGCGGATGAGGCCACGTTTAATATTTTTCCATAGTTTTGCTCGATCATATCCTTGAGAAATAACTTAGTTAAATGAGTCAGACTCCCTATATTTAGCTGTAGCATTTTCAGTTCAATGGTGAGGTCTGTTTCGTTAAATGCTCCATAAGTACTAAAACCAGCATTGTTAATCAGCATATCAATTTTGATGGATGCTTGTTGTAGTTCTGTGAAAATTTCTTCTGGGGATGTTGGGATAGATAAATCCTTGGCAAAAATTTTCACAAAAATGCCAAACTTTTGCGGAAATTCATCTACAATTTCATGAAGTTTTTCTTCATTCTTATCCACTAACACCAGATTATAACTATGACGAGCAAAAATCTGGGTTAATTGATAGCCGATCCCACTAGCCGCTCCTGTAATTAAAGCAGTTTTTTTTAGCAGACTTTCAGATGTTTTATTCATGTTACAAAAATGACTAATTGGAATTAATTAATTTAACTTTTATAAAAGTAGCTACAGCAATATATAATATTTACTATAGCTATTTTTATGGTGACAAACAATGATGCTATCCACCTGAAATAAGTATGTTTCAATCCAGCATATTAAGCGCAAATATAAAAATCTGTATCTATATAAACAAGAGCAAGAATATTTCATATCGTCATCAATGCCACAGCATAATTCCGTTGCTATAACTGACGTGCAAGCAGCACAAGAGCGGATTTTGGGGATTGCCCACCGCACGCCTGTGCTGACTTCTAGAATTGTTAACGATCGCACCAATAGTCAAGTGTTCTTTAAGTGCGAAAACTTTCAACGCACCGGGGCATTTAAATTTAGAGGGGCGTACAATGCCCTAGCCCAACTATCGGTAGCACAAAAACAAACAGGCGTTCTCACCTATTCATCGGGAAATCATGCCCAAGCGATCGCCTTAGCTGGACAATTACTAAATATTCCCACCACCATTGTCATGCCTGACGATGCTCCCGCTGTTAAGCAAACTGGTACTCGTGGCTATGGTGCAGAGGTAATTTTGTACAATCGCCAAGAAACAAACCGGGAAGAATTAGCCCAAAATCTAGCACAGGAGCGCTCTTTGACACTCATTCCCCCTTACGATCATCCCCATGTAGTCGCCGGACAGGGGACAACTGCTTTAGAACTGATCCAAGAAGTTGGTCAATTGGACTTACTATTAGTTTGTTGTGGCGGTGGCGGATTACTTTCCGGTTGTGCGATCGCAGCCAAAGCATTGTTACCCAATTGTAAAGTAATCGGGGTAGAACCAGCACTTGCCGACGATGCTACCCGCTCTTTTCACACCAAAACGCTGCAAACTGTCAACAATACTAATACCATTGCTGATGGTGCCCGGACTCCTAGCCTTGGTCAAATTACTTTCCCCTTAGTGCTGCATTACGTCGATGATATGGTGACGGTATCTGAAGAAGCGATTCTTCGCACCATGTTCTTCTTGTGGGAACGTCTGAAAATTGTAATTGAACCCACTGGAGTACTTGCAGCAGCAGCCTTACTCGAAGGTGTGGTAACAGCACCAGAGGCGAGGATTGGTGTGATCATTAGCGGTGGAAATGTAGATTTGGCGCAAGTTGGTAAATTGTTTTCTGTAGGATTGTATTGAACCGAGTGTGCACTACGCAATTTATCAAGTGTCTATTAACCCAGAAAGGAGAGCATGGTTTTTATTTTTACGATCCAAATGGTCATAACCTGGAAATATTAATCTGTACATAGGTTTTTGGTTGACACATCTTATGTTAGATTACCCGCTTTTGCCAACAGGGAATTTGAATGATAAACTCTGCGCCCTGTCCAGGCGTAGAAATGCACTCTATTGTACCGTGATGTTTGTCTACTACGATTTGATAAGTGATTGATAATCCTAAACCAGTACCTTGTCCTACAGGTTTAGTAGTGAAAAAAGGATCAAATATTTTTTGTCTAACACTATCACTCATACCTACCCCATTATCCTTAATGGAAATCACGATTAAATCAGCATTGACTACTTGGGTACAAATAGCGATCGCGCTAGAATTACTCTTAATATCCTCTGCTTTTTTTTCCTTATTTAACTTTTCCAAAGCATCAATCGCATTATTCAGAATATTCATAAATACCTGATTTAGTTGCCCAGCATAACATTCAACTTTTGGCAAATTACTGTAATTTTTGATAATTTCAATTGCAGGCTTACCTGGTTTGACTTGAAGACGGTTTTGCAAAATGAATAAAGTACTCTCAATTCCCTCATGAATGTTAACAGGTTTCATCTCAGCCTCATCTAACCGAGAGAAATTACGCAATGTCAGCACAATTTCCTCAATGCGTTGCGTCCCAATTCTCATAGAAGATAAAGTTTTAGGCATATCTTCTTTAATAAAATCAACATCACTCTTCTCTAAAAGGTCTTCAATTTCTGGTACAACATCGGGATAGAAGTTTTGATATATATTAATTAAATTAAGTAAATTTTGTGTGTATTTTTCAATGTAATTTAGGTTGCCATGAATAAAACTTACAGGGTTATTAATTTCATGAGCAATACCAGCAATCATTTGCCCAAGACTGGACATTTTTTCTGTCTGAATAAGCTGGCTTTGAGTTAGTTTTAATTCGTGCAGTGTTTGTTTTAATCGCACATTTTTTTCATTTAATTCCCTAGTTCTTTCCTCTATCTTATCTTCTAAGTTAGCGTATAGTTGGGCATTCTCTAAAGAAATAGCTGCTTGTGAAAACAGGATCTTTAATATTCGTATTCTATCCTGAGTAAATGCTCCTACTGTTAAATTATTTTCTAAATAAAGTAAACCAATTATTTTGCCTTAATTAACAATAAAAGTACACATTATTGATTTGATTTTATGATCAATAATATACGGATCTATCGTAAAACTTCCTTCATTAATGGCATCATATAATATGACATCTTTTTGGGTTCTTGTGACATAATTAATTACAGATATAGGTAATTGCTGATTATTTTCTAATGGAATTGATTGACCAACAGTTAAATCATGTTGCTCTACACTTGCTTGAGCTTCAATAAATAACCTTCCTTCTTTATTTAGAAGTAAAATACCAGTCTGAGCGCCAGCATTCTCAATCACAATTTCCATTAATTTCTCGAGCAAGTTTTCTAATAAAATTATTTCTGATAAAGCTTGTGATGCTTTAATAACTGTGATAACATCTAGTCCATTTGACTTTTCATTGATAGTAGAAATAGTAATAGTATTACTTGTAAACCCTAGTTGAGAATGAGTGGAATTTTTAGCAATTAATTCTGGGTATTTTAATTCCAAATCCTTAAATTTAGCACCTGCTCCCCAACGACGATAACCATAATGTGCCTTTGTCATGTATAAGGAAGCAAATTCATTTCTTCCTAGACTGAGATAAAATTCTGCCGCACATTCATAAGCTAGCGCCTCTTCATGAATATATCCAGAATTATGAGCGCCTTTAATTGCACAATCATAGTGTTCCATCGCTACTAATACTTGTCCTAATAGTCGTGCTTTTTCTGCTTCTACTAGTTCATATTTGTGCTGATTATTTACAGGTGCGTGAGCCGCCCATTCTTTTAATTGTTTTTGATTTTCTTCCACTTTATCCATAACAGTTTTTATATCTGTTTGGAAAGTAGTATTTAAACACAGAGCCAACAATGCTAGAGAATAATAAAACTTGTATTGAGGTAGATAAGCAGTTCCACTAGCTGCAACTTCATACTGTTGTGCTAATTGAGCATTTTTAACAGACTGACCATAATCTTTAAAGAAATAACTTAAAATGTTTTTGGTAAGATAAGCATAAAAGATGGCTGTAATATTTCCTGCCATTCTCTGCATTACTGATTCATTAAAACTCTCACCTTCTAAGTAAGATTTATTTTCCTGTCCTTGAACTAGTTCAATTACCATCTGTTTTAAGATAAGCAAACAAACAGTAAAATGTTCTTGCTGTATTTTGTGTGCTAAATTAATATATTGTTCTAATCTTTTTTCCAGAATATCTAAATTTTCTCCAACCCAGAAAGGATGCCAACAAACTAATAAGCCATTATAACCCACATACTCAATATCCCCTGTATCTAAACCACTTTGAACACCATCTTGTAAAGGTTCTATAGTTACTTGAATATGTTCTCTCCAATGTCTAACAAAAATATTAAATAAGGCGTAAACTTTAGATTTAATTTCTCTAGCATTGAATTGCTCTAAAATGTGTAAAGATAATTTCCCAAAACGATATCCTGATTCAATATCCTTAAGAGGCCCACATAAAATTAGCCCATAAAAACCATAGGCATAAGCTGCAAAAGATGAATTGCCATACTGCACACATAAATGAACCATCGTAAAAGCAATTAGTGGTAAAAGTGCAGGATCTGCTAAATAAGCAGGAGGCATGGCTGTCATTAGTATCCTCATTGCAGCTAGCTTATGAGCATCAGTCATTTCTGGCAGATTGACTAATTCTTCAATTGTTAGCTCTGCTGGTGGAGTTTGAGACAATGAAACTCCTAGTATCTCTAACACTTGCAAATCTAAATCTAATGCTTCTCGCATTCGACTTTGAGCTACATAAAACTGAATCTTTTTCTCATATACTTTAACAGCATCAAGAATACTTTTGCTATTACTTATAACAGTGTAAAATAATGCTTCTGCCAGTTCAAAATTTGTATTTAAATATTCTGCCTCTATAGTTTCTACATGAAGGTTAAGAGTTAATTCATAATGATTTTTCCAACAATCGACTGCAAGTAAGCTTAGACCTTTTCTAAAAAACTTTACAGCAGATTCGTAAGCAGCAGAATCTTTAGCTTTATGTCCAGCAATAAGATTTAATTCAGCTAATTTATATACTTCTTTTGGAGAATTAATTAGTTCAGTGCTAATATTTAATTGGTTAACAATATCGAAGATTTTTTCTTCAAGTAAACTTTCGTCAATATTTTTTAATAGCAGCCTACCAATATTTAAGTGAATCTCCTTTTTCTGCTCATCGGGTATCAACGCATAAGCTGCTTGTTGCACACGATCATGAAGAAATTTATAATCAATTACAAAAATATCAACATTATCTAATAGCTGTGGTAGTTTATAGCTATCACTTAAAGGTATAACTAAACCAGCTTGTAGTGCTTCCCAAATATCTAATGCTGTGTCATTATCAGATTTTTCGTTAACACAAGAGAGTATATTTAAATTAAATCGATTGCCAATACAGGCAGCTATTTTTAAAATATTTTGTGTAGTGTTTTTGAGTTTTTGAATTTTACATATCATTAATTCAACAACATTATCAGTAATTTCTAAGCTTTGAATATGCTGAATATTCCATTGCCATTGAGAAGTAAGAAAGTTAAAAAAAAGTAGATTTTCTTGATGAATAAATTTGATTAGTTGATTGATAAAAAACGGATTCCCAGCAGTTTTATTGAAAATTAATTTTGCTAATTCTTTAGAATTTTCTAAACTAGATTTTAGTGTGTCGCTAACTAATTGACAAACATCAGTAACTTTTAGATTTTGACAATGAATAATCTTGACAGATCTGCTATTTTTTTCAATTTCCTGCAAAACTAACATTAAAGGATGACTAATATCAACTTCATTATCTCGATAAGCTCCGATTATCAATAAATATTGAATGTCAGTATCTGTAGCTAATAACTGAATTAATTTTAATGAAGCTAAATCTGCCCATTGTAAATCATCTAAAAATACAACTAATGGATGCTCTTTTTGAGCAAACAAATTGATAAACTTTTGAAAAACTAAGTTAAAGCGATTTTGTGCTTCTGCTGAAGCTAGTTGTGGTACTTCTGCTTGTTTACCGATAATGAATTCTAGTTCAGGAATAACATCAATAATAATTTGAGCATTTGGAACTAGAGCCTCTAAAAGTTTTACTTTCCAAGTTGCTAGTTGCGCTTCACTTTCTGTCAGTAATTGCTGCATTAACTCTTGAAATGCTTGAATCAGGGAAGCATAAGGAATATTGCGCTGAAATTGCTCAAATTTACCAGCAATAAAATAGCCTCTGTTTTTAATAACAGGTTTATGGATTTCATTCACTAATGCTGATTTACCAATTCCTGAATAACCTGCAACTAATATTAATTCTTTATTTCCTTGATTAATTTTTTCAAAAGCAGTCATTAAGATATCTATTTCTGCTTCTCGTCCATACAACTTTTCGGGAATTTGTAGTTGACTAGATTGATCCTGCTGACCAATGGAAAATTCGATTATATAATTAGTTTGCTCTATCTGATTGAGACAGTTTTCTAGATCAGCTTTAATCCCAAAAGCACTTTGATATCTTTCCTCAGCAGTTTTGCTTAGTAATTTCATAATAATTGCAGAAATTACTTGAGGGATTTCTGGGATTAACTGATCTACTGTTGTAGGTTGTTTAGCAATATGACAATGAATTAACTCCATTGGATCAATTACTTGAAACGGTAACTGACCTGTGAGCATTTCATAAAAAGTTACACCCAACGAATAGAAGTCTGTACGGTAATCAACTGTTCGGTTCATTCTTCCTGTTTGCTGTGGAGACATATAGGCTAGAGTTCCTTCAAGCAAATCAGGATTACTGAGTTTGGGTTTTTCTTGAGAAAGCAGTGATGAGATAGAAAAATCAATAATTTTAACTTGATGAGTTTCTAAATTAACAATAATATTCTGTGGTTTAATATCTTTATGAATAATATAGTTTTGGTGTAATTCACCTAAAGCTTGGGTAATTTGAATGCCTATATTTAAAAAATTAAGTAACTCTATTTTTTCTGTCTGGATAATTTTGGAGAGGGAAGTGCCATCAAAATTTTCTAACACAATGGCAAAACCATTGTTGTATTTTTCTAGACTATGAGCTTTAATAACTCCTGTAATATCTAAATTTTTGAGCAGTTCATATTCATGTTTTAATGCCGCTATATGTTTTAGTTCAGGGTATTCTGTTTTTAAAATTTTAATAACTACTAGTTTACTATCTTTATTTCTACTGGCTCGATAAACAGTAGTTTTGGTTCCTTCATAAATTAATTCTATAATTTTGTAATTAGATAATGTAATCATTTGTTATATTAATAATTGAAGCAATTTTTTTATCTGGTAAATGATGATTCTATTATTTATCTAATAAATATATTTTTGAAGTTGGTAGAGAATAAGCTTTAAAAATACATAGAACCACCAAAGAATATAGGTTTTTTAAACCTAAATAATGCTAAACTTTGTTGAGTTTATCAAAATGTACCTGATTAATTTGAATATACCTTTATAACCAAGAATCCCACTCACCAATAATTTTTTTTGTGTATCTTATATGGAAGCATTGGTGTAGAATAGCTCGTGTTGCTTGCATTGCAGACATTACCGTAGCTTCCACGCAACCAGAATTATAACCGTTGTTAATCCAGTCACCAGTTAGATAAAGGTTATCAAACCCAGATTCATCAGTTTTGAGTCGATACTTGGTACTTCCAGGTACAGAAAGTACATAGCGTTCTGATGGGTTAATGTTGATTCGCCAGTATTGAGCTTTAAAGCGTTCTACTCCCTGACGGTTTTGAAAATCTACTAGTAAATCCCAATTCAAACCTTGAGGATTTTTGGGATGAGTAGGATCAGCCCAAAGGTGTCCGATGTAATTGTTGAGGAAGTTAATTGCTTGTTGCTCTACTATTTTTTGGGCTTTAGCTGGAAAATCATATTCTGTGTGGGGAGGAATACCTGGATCTGCAATTACGCCGGTGAAGTAAGCTACACTGTAAGGATAATGCTCAGAAGGCCAATTTTCTCGTACTACTAACTCGCTCATATCTGCATAAACATCAAGTGGTTCAATATAAGCTCCTAGCACATGACTAGATTTTTGCCATCCCAATTGCTGTAAGGTAGGCTTAAGCCATATTTGTCCGCCTTGAGTAGTTACTGTCTTAACTTGAATTAACATATCCTGCCATTTTTGATGCACTGGATTTTTTTTGGCATGGAGCAATTCGCCGCAAATAGAGGGTAAGGCGGCTATAGGAATTCCCAGCAAGACAATATCGAAATCATCACCTTTGGTGAGGGTAACTTTGTCTACATTCTGCCAAGGTGTCCAATATGATTCAAGGTTAATTTCTTGGTCTTGGAGTTTTTGGGCTTCTTCATCGACAATCTGATCATAAAGAGGTTTATTAGGCCAGCAACGAATGTCTTTAACTTTGATGAGTGGTTGATATTCTTGCTCTGGGTTTTTTAAATTTACTTGGCGAGCTAAAGTGATACTTGCAATTGATTGCTGATCTTTATCCAAGTGCAACTGCTTGGCAACATGGAAAAACTTAAATTTTACACCGCGACGCTTTAGTACTTCATATAGTGGAGTGATGACTACCTCCGCCATCCCTGATTGCATTTTCCACATGATTGCGCCATTGTATTTGAACAACATAGTGGTGAGGATACGGATAGCTGTTCCTGCTGCTAGTTGCGGTTCATTGGTATCGCCTTTTGGAAAACCATACACTAAATCGTATAAGACGCGAATAAATGCTGATTTAACACTTGATTCCCTAGCTCCGTGTTTTTGTAGCCAGTCTGTGTAGTTGTACTCATCTAAACTGTCTAGGGAACGAAAATGAATTACCTCATCTACAAATAAGCCCCGGATATTTGCTAATGCCAGGTCGATGAGTGTTAAACGCCAAAAGATGTCAGGATTTTGCCCACTTTTAGATTCTATCTGAGGGATCAAATGTTCTTTAAAACGGTCTATTAGCTTAAGAATTAACTGCTGATGTTCACGTCTTTGAATTTTGGTATTTTCAGGCAGTGATTGAGCTAGGTTGTAGGCAAGTTTTAAGAACATTCCTTCAGAATTCAAGTCTAGGTCTTGGAAGATATCGCCAATATATTGGTTGATATTGTTAAGCCATTTTCCCCAAAAACTAGGTTCTTGGAAAAATAACTGAATCAATTGGCTAGGAAATTGCAAGAGACTACTATCTGATAAAAATTCCATTACCTCTTTGCCTAATGCTATTTGTTTAGCAAGAGATGCTGAGGAACTTTTATAAAGATGGAACTGGTCGTAATTCTCAATTTCTGCGTAAGTCTGAATGACGAATTTGATGGTGGTGCAAATATATTCCCAAAGAGAAGAAATACCGCCACCTTCCCAAGGAACTAGAGAATTGGTAGGAAAGTTAAAAGGCAGAGTTACCCAATTTTGATTGATGTATTCTTCTAAGACGATGAAACTGTGGGGTTTGAATGCGTCTTCTATGGTGTTGAAAGGCCCGTTGCCACCAAGTTCATCATAGCATTGCTTGAGTAGACGAAAGGCATTTTCGTAGAATCCAAAAAAAATGTGCAGTCCATGTTCTTCGATGCGGTAGTCTGGTTGATAATCAGGTGCATGGGGTTTGATATTGCGTCCAGTTGCACATTTACCACCTAAACGCCAACCTGTTTGATAAATAGTAATGTCGTAGAGACTATCCCACCCTGGTTGACTGGTTAATTCATAAGCGGTGGTTAATGATGCTATTCCACCGCCTAAGATAGCGATCTTTTTTGGCTTAAAAATTTCAGACATGTTTGTTTTTGTTTAGGTGATAAGGGTGAAGAAGGAAGCAGAAGACAGAGGAGATAATTTAATCAGTACGGGCCAAACTATAGCTATCTGCTAACAGCACTCACTACTTTTTATGTGGTGCTTGCCAAACCGTTTTCCCATCTTTGAGGGTGAAGTCGAAATGCAGCACAAAACCAAGCTTTACTGGAATATTTACTGATTCACTACCTGCGGAATAACCTTTATCTAGTCCTAAGTCTTGGACGACTGGTTGACTAGCGAAATTATTGATTTTTAATTGAAATTGATCGCCAAAACCATTAAAGCAAAAGAGTTTACCGCCATAGAAGGTTTGTAGTTGCATGGGGGATTCAATCAGTGCTTGATAGCAGGCTTTTTTGCTGTTTTCTACGTCGCGGATTTGTTTGAGGGTAACGAGAGGGACGACTCTGTTTAGGAGATATTCGAGGAGATTAAAGGGCAACTGTAAGCCAGGAATGCCAATCTCGTCATTGTTAAATAATAAGCTAGCGATCGCTCTTACTGCTTCTTCAAAAGTGTCCCATGTTTTGATAGTTTGATGTTTATCTCCTGTACTAATGCGTTGAACTTCCAGCAGGCGCGCATCTAGAGATTGACTTGTAGGAGAAAATTCTTTAAATACTAAGGTATCTACGGTTAATAAATCCGGTTCTTGATTTAAGTCAGGAATCTGAAATGTGCCAAGTTGTTTAAAGAAGCCGTAGACTTCTCTACCAGAAATTAGAATGGGAGAATTATTCACGTACAAGTAAGGCATGAACCAAGCTAGGCGTTCGGCAATGAATAAAGGCCCGACTCTTTTACCTACTACTGTTAACATCCAAAAGATAGCTTCTTCTTCATGCACAGTTCCTTTGTCATAGTCGGGTGGATAGATAGAAGTTAAAGAATCTATCTTGTTGAACGTCAAGATGAGATAGTTCATCGCTGGGCGATATTCAATCTCTCCGTTATTAGGATCATTGAGATATTTATCACACACTTCTTGCAACTTCGCCATTGAACCTTCAACGGCAAAGGCATACATTTTTGTCCCTTTGATTTCGTAGGGTTGATTAAACGCTTGTCCATCTGCTCGTTCTATATATTTGGGGTATAGTGATTTGTTACCACCTCCGTAAAAGTAATTTTTGAAAAAACTACTCATATCTTGTTCCATATTTTTGCCTTTTACCGCTAAATCTTGGAACAATTGATCTGGTTTTTGTTGTATTTGGGTAAGGTAATTTGTGAGTTTTTGGGGTTCTTGAAGTAGGGCAGTAAATTCACTAACAGCCCCTAAAGCCGTATGGAAACTTGTTTGCATTATCTGCAAAGGGTTGTTGGTGTTCATAGGGTCTTGGGTAATTTACTATGCTATTTTTACACTAGATTTTTTCATTCATATGTACAGAGATATGAGAATATTAGATACCTCTGTGTTTCTGTACTATTGTGTCAAAGGAGTTTTAATTTGTCCTTATTAGAACCCGATAATCTGTTAAATAAATCACAATCAAATTCTTCAGCAGAGGGTCTTGTTTGAAGTGTTCCCTTTACACTGGCTTTTCTAACAAATTACTCAGACAGCGAATCTTGGCACAAGGTTTACCACCAACGCTACCAGTGTCAATCCAATAGCCAATGTCAATAAGGCTTTCGATGTTCTTGGGGGGTTAGATGGTTTGGGGCGATTGGCTACAGCATTGGGGAAGAGGGCGCGATCGCACGGATGCATTTGCCCAAAGTAAAACTTAATCAAGTGCTACAAGTGACATTTCTAGTCTAAAAGTTGTGTTGATGATCAAGTAGCGATGTCTACGACGGGCTACGCCTACGCTTACTTACCACAAAAATTTGGTTAAAAAAGCAGGAACATCAGGGTTTTTGCGAATAATATTTACATATGTTAGTATTATTAATTTTGTTTAAGTACAGATATTCAGTATGGTTGCCATAGAGACTGTTCTCAAAGATTCAGAGCAAATCACTCGGTTGTTTTCTCATCTCGAATTTGATGGAAAGAAACTCAATCATCAACCGGGTAGCGTATTGGGGAGTACTGCATTGATTGCGGGAACCACCATTGGGGCTGGGATTCTTGCCTTACCAGCTGTTACCCTGCCGTCTGGTGTTGTGCCATCCACATCTGGGCTGATTGCTGTTTGGCTCTACGCTCTAGTTTCAGGGTTATTGGTTGCAGAAGTGATCTTAAACACGATGCGAACAGAAGGGTGTCCGAGTATAGGTTTTTTGGGAGTTGTTGAGAAGATCCTTGGTAAGCTGGGAGGGCGAATTGCTGGCGGCGCATATTTATTCATGCACTATGCTCTTTTGGTGGCATACATCACTGAAGGTGGAGAGATTTTAGGATCTGCGGCGGCAAAAGTCTGGGGTGTGCAGATATTGCCGAAGTGGGTGGGTATAACGATTTTCACGCTCTTATTTGGTGGCATTATGTATCTTGGGCGAGAAAAGTTTATTGAGAAATTAAATAGCGCCTTTGTCGGAATTGTTATTGTTTCCTTTTTGGGACTATTGTTTCTGGTAGGAGGGCACATTCAGAGTGCCCAATTATTATTTCAGAATTGGAGTGCCCTTGGTAGTGCCATTTCAGTAATGTCTGTGGCGCTATTTTTCCAAAACGTTGTGCCGCTGGTTGTGACGCAACTCGAAGGGGATGCCCACAAAATTCGTCAGTCCATCTTTATTGGTTCTGTGATTCCTTTAATTATGTTCTTGGCGTGGAATGCCGTAATTTTAGGAAGCGTCAGTCCTGATATCCTACATGACACATCTGATGGTAGAACTGTTTTTGATCCGTTGCAAATTCTCCGAACAGGTGGTGTGGGGGAATGGTTAGGAGTGCTAACATCCATTTTTTCAGAGTTTGCGATCGTTACATCATTCATTGGATTTGTATACGGGTTGCTAGATGTGTTCAAAGATATTTTCCTAATTACACAGGGCAAACTTTCTAGTCGCCTATCCCTCTATTCGCTGGTTCTTTTCCCTCCTATGACTCTGGGAACACTCAATCCCACCATCTTTTTTACTGCCCTAGATTATACTGGAACATTTAGTATCTCAGTTCTCGGTGGAATTATTCCAGCGTTAATGAGTTGGAAGCAACGTCAAGAACAAGAAAACTCAAATAGCATAAATCAATCACTCGTTCCTGGTGGGAACGTGACACTTATTGTGATGATTGGAGTGGCATTAGCCATGATGGGAAAACAAATTCTGGCAATTGCCACACAGTCAAACCATCAATGAAATTTTATGTTACATAAACAGCTATAATTGTAGTATATAGATGACAAACACAATCAAATGAGTGATTCTCGCCTCGTCAAAATCAGCAAATATCTCAGTAAATATCTGCGACATACACCGGATGCAATTGGAATTAAACTTGCTCCTGCTGGTTGGGTTGCTGTTGATGAACTACTTACTGCTTGTGCTAAAAACAAGTTTCCGATTAACCGTCAGGAATTAGAAGCGGTAGTTGAATCCAACGATAAACAACGGTTTTCTTTTGATTCTACAGGGACTCTGATTCGTGCGAACCAAGGACATAGTATAAAAGTCGATTTACAATTAGAATCTGTTGTTCCCCCAGATGAGCTTTATCACGGGACGGGACACAAATCTGTAAAGGCTATTATGCAAACAGGACTTTGCAAAATGTTACGACATCATGTCCATTTATCGAAGGATATTGCAACAGCACAAACTGTTGGTACAAGACATGGAAAAGCAGTAGTTTTTGTTGTATATGCTGCGGCAATGCATCAGGCGGGTTACATTTTCTATTGTTCTGCTAATGGTGTTTGGTTAGTGGATCATGTTCCACCTGAGTATCTACAAAAAATTTGAATTTTAATAAGTTGTTAAGATTCATTTAGAAATCCGAAAAGAGGTACTGTTTCCTTGCTTTGAGTATTTGATAGCATTAGTTCTACCCACAGCTTTTGCCAGTATTTTTGCTTGGCGCGATCGCTCTGAGCTAATATGCCAAAAGGCATATTCCACGGTCAAAAGCCTTGGTTACATGGGATTATGGCTTTTTTGTGCCCAAGGCTTGCGTCATAGGTATAGAGTTATTAAAATTATCGTTAGTTCATTAGACTGACGCGAATCATTGCTTAAATTACTGATTAATTAGTGCATCACCAGATAGAGAAAATTATGGTAACTAGGCTATAACCCAATACAGTTCAGTTAAGCCTAAAACTCAACTTCTGCGTAGGTTGGGGAGCCACTGCGTTGGGCGGGTTTCCCGACTTGAAGCAAGTGGCGTTTAAGGAACGAAACCCAAAACTTCCGTGACTTTGTTCGGTTTCACTTCGTTCTACCCAACCTACAATTTTCTTAAGTGAACCGTATTGGGCTATAACCATTCAAATCATCTCGATTTATCGGAAAACCGATTTTAGTAGATGTCGAATTTTTTGACTCTTTGGAAAAGATTGACCAATTTGCTGCTGATACGGGCAGAAAAATTTTTTCAATGGTCTGGTTCTGTTGTCAAACTGCTCAAAATGTTCCTTGAATAATTCCGCCATCTACTTGCAGCATGACTCCATTTACAAATGAGGCGGCTGGTGAACTCAGAAACACCGCGACATTAGCAAACTCTTCTGGTGTCCCTATACGACCTAAAGGAACTGTCCCATTGACTCTAGCAATTTCTGCTGCTTTTGTTTCACCACTTTTAGCGATGCGGGCGTTGATTAATTCTTCTACACGTTCTGTATATGTCCAGCCTGGTAAGATGCTGTTGACGCGAATTTTATCGCTACCAAGTTCTTGGCTGAGAGTTTTCGTTAAACCAATCACCGCTAATCGAATCGAATTAGACAACACCAGATTTTGGGCTGGTTGTTTAGTTGAGGTTGAGGTGATGGTCAGAATCGCTGGTGCTGTAGATTGGCGTAAGTGAGGTAAAGCATACTTCACCAAGCGTACCGCACTCAGCAAAGTCAAGTTGATCGAAGTTTCCCAAGTTGCCAAATCGATATCGTCAAAAGTGCCAGCGGGTGGACCTCCGGCGTTGGTAACCAGGATATCCAACCCGCCGAATTTCTCTACTGTGGCATTAATCACTAGCTCAATATCTGCTTGACTGGTAACGTCTGCACGCAGAGATAGCACTTCTGTACCTGTTTCGCTTTCAATCTCCGCAGCTGTTTTGTCAATTAACTCACTGCGGGCGCAGATGGCAATTTTTGCACCCTCACGGGCAAATTGCCTTGCTGTAGCTTTGCCCAAACCTTTACTAGCAGCTGTCACTAAGGCGACTTTGCCACGGAGTTGCAAATCCATAATCTTGATTGTTGTTGTTTACACTAACTTGAAGCCGAGGTGATTGAGAACTTCACGCAAGCGATCGCGTCCTTTCAATGACTCGACAGTTGCGATCCTTTGGGCTGAGTGTTCTGACCAATCACCGGGGATATTCATCTTTTGTTCAGTATAAAAGTCTTTGATGATATCGTTATAGTGAGCGATCGCTTCTTCTTGATCTGCCAATTTATAAGTTTCACGGTGTAGCACTGCTGATTGTGGCAACCTTGGCTTAATCGCTGCTTCTACCTCAGGATTCGGATAGCCTACACACAGCCCAAACACAGCATATACAGAGGAGGGCAAATTCAATATCTCTGCTACCTCTTGGGGATGGTTCCGAATTCCGCCGATATATACTGTTCCCAAACCGAGTGACTCAGCTGCTACTGCTGCGTTTTGCGCTGCCAAAGTTGCATCGATTGTTGCCATCACAAACATTTCCAAGTATTCCAGCGCATCATGAGATATGCCGCGACTATCGGCTACGTAACTTAGACGCGCCAAGTCTGCTAACCAAACCAAGAATAAAGGAACCTGCTTAATATGTGCTTGGTTTCCCGCTAGCTGGGATAATTCCTCTTTGCGCTGTTGATCTTCGACTGATACCACACTCCAGGTTTGCAAATTAGAGGAAGTTGATGCAGATTGAGCAGCTGCAATTAGCAACTCCAGAGTTCCTGATGGTAGAGGATCAGATAGATAAGACCGGATTGAACGGTGAGATAGTAGTGCTGTCAGGAAATCATTCCATTCAATTTTGGGATTGAAGGGGATTTCACCGTAGCGCGATCGCAGTAGTTCTGTAGGATTAGTCATAATCAATTTCAAGATTTACATTTCAAAAATTGTCAGTTGAATAAAAGACTTTAGGAGCTTACAGATGTCATTAATGTCAATTTAAGGTTTAAAATCTTGTTTCCAGGTACCAAAAAGAAAATGCTCTTTATTGGGCTGCTGCCACTTGAATACGAGGCAGAACCTTACAGAGGGCATTCCTAGTCGGAGACTAGGAACGAGGCACTAGGAACTAGGCATTTGTAGGGGCACACAGATGTATGCCCCTATAGCCTACTCATTGTACTAGTTTAAGTTTTTGGTGAAAAGGCAGCATATTCTTCTTTTGTCAACATTGCATCCTTGACATTTACCTTTTTGGGAATTAACTTCAATTTATAATATGTATCCGCAACACCTTGTTGGAGATTAATTAAATTGTCATCAATTGGGACAACACCAAAAGTGCGTCTGTTAGTTGCTTTTTTCATCGTTTCTACATCAATTCCTAGCACAGGTGCTAGAGTTTTTGCTACCTCTTCTCGATTCTGTTTAGACCAATCTTCTAGATTTTGAATTTCCTGCACTATTGCCTTGACAGTTTGCGGATTTTCAGTGACAAATTTGCGAGTCATCAAATAATATCCTCCCTGTTTATTGATTCCTGTGCCATCAATTAAAACTCTGGCTTTAGTTGCCTCTTGAGCCGCTGCATAGAAGGGGTCCCAAATCACCCAGGCATCAACACTACCCTTGACAAATGCAGCGCGGGCATCAGCTGGTGCTAAATATTTAGGTTCAATGTCAGTATATTTAAATCCCGCTTTTTCTAAAGCTTGGACTAACAATAAGTGAGCGCTAGAGCCTTTTTGAAAGGCAACTTTTTTACCTTTGAGGTCAGTAAGTTTTTGAATTTGTGAATTTTGAGGAACAAGAATTGCTGAACTAGCCGGGGTAGCCGCAGTACCAACAACATAAGTTAGTGATGCTCCAGCTGCTTGGGCAAATATTGGCGGTGATTCTCCTACAAGACCGATGTCAATACTACCCACATTCATGGCTTCTAGGAGTTGGGGACCTGCTTGAAATTCAGTCCACTTTACAGTGATCCCTTCTGGTGCCAAACGCTTTTCTAAAACACCTTTAGTTCTAAGTAAAATAGTCGATTTTTGATAGCCAAATCTTACCACTGTTGCTTTACTCGAAGCCGAATTGCTAACAGATGTGGCACTGGGATTAGGGGAATTAACAGTAGGTGTCGATGAGCAGGCGGCAAATAGCACGCTCATACAAAGACCTGTAACAAAAGCCCCCGCAATTGGCAAAGGAGAAGAAAAGAATAATTTATGTTGGTTGTTAAATGGGATATTCCTGATTTTTATCAACGATATCCACTTGGTAATTAAGCGGCGAAAGATTAGGTGAATCATCAAAATGATTTCTCTGAACTATATTTATACTATAAATTTATAGGTTTACCGGAGTATATAAATAAATTTAGGTTAAATTGATATAAAAATAGCGGGAAGTAAAGTAAATTGATACTTCCCTGCCTATTACTTTAGTGTTAAAATACACAGCCTTAATTCAGTAAATCAGGTTCTTCACGGATAATCCTGTCGTAAAGTGGCTGGAAGCTGAACCACCCACTTATATGTGACCCCACTTGAGTTTGCGTTAATCGGGCTGTTTCGTGTTTGATAGTAGTGGGTCTACCGGCAGCTTCTGCCAGTAGTTGGGCTTGGCATGATCGCTCTAAGCTAATGTACCAAAAGGCAGCTTCATCTACCGTATGTCCCACAGTTAAAATGCTGTGGTTACGTAGGATTATGGCTTTCTTTGGCCCCAAAGTTTGCGCCAGTCGCTGACCTTCAGAAGTTTCTAAAACAACACCTGTAAAATCGTCAAATAGTGCATGGTCTTCGTAAAAAGCACAGGAATCTTGTGTCAAAGGGTCAAGAAGACGACCTAAACTAGACCAGGCTTTACCATAAAGTGAATGGGCGTGAGCCGCCGCGATCACATCAGGTCGAGCTTCATGAAGCTGAGAATGGATGGCAAAAGCAGCTTGATTCACCTCAGCATCGCCTTTAACCACCTCACCTTCTCTGTTAACCAAGATCAGGTCAGAAACTCGGATATGACCAAAGTATGTCCCGAATGGATTGACCCAGAAATGGTCTGTAAACTCCGGATCACGAGCCGTAATATGGCCAGCGATTCCCTCGCTGAACCCAAACTTACCAAACAGGCGAAAGGCAGCGGCGAGACGTTGCTTACGGTGCAGGCGTTCGTCTTCAACTCGCTCGAATACGGGGGGTTGTGGTCTATCGGACTTGGGCATGTTCTTTTTCCTCTTCCTCTTTACAGGGAGCGTTGGAATATCCAGAGCGAAAAGATTTGACGCTATGAGATTCTGGGATGAACTGGTGACGCAAGATGCAGCCAGTATCATTACCCAGAAGATGGATAGATACAGATGCGCTCTGGGATGTGGTTTTGACGGCGTGGATATCACCATCTGGAGGTAAGAGGCAGTAGATATCCCCTGGTTGAAGCGATCGCACTTCAGTTACTTGTAATTGTGCGTGTCCTTCAGCATCGCCGTTATCTACACGGCGATAAACTGTTTCTTCTTGATTACCTTTGTATAAACCAATCAATCCCCAAGCCAAATGGTCGTGGACGGGAGTCGTTGAACCTGGGGGAATCACCAAGCTGAAGACTGAGAGGGAACGGTCTTTGGCGCGATAAAGTAGCCACTGACCAATACCGCCGCCCATTTTGCTTTCGGGATTGATTTGAGCAAACTTTTCCGGGAGCCATTCCTGTTGGGCAAGCAGTTCTTGAAAATAGGATTCTAATCTAGCTAGAGTTTGGGTGCGATCGTCAGCAGTGCTAGCGCTAATTTCACGCACTGTTGCTACAAAGGATCGTAGTTCCTGGCTTTCAATAAACCATTCGTCTTCTGGTAATGGTTCTAAGATGATGTGGTTCGTCATTTATATTCCTCGGTTTGGGAGGCAACTAACATTTACTAATTCGTAATTCACGCTATGTGCGACTTATTGTTAAAACCCCACTTCCATTCCTCTCCCCGAAATGGAGGAGCCACTGCGTTGGGCGGCTTTACCGACTTCAAGCACGTGGCGTCAGAGGCTTTGATTCTTTCTCCCCAACGCTACAAGGGTTGAGGTTGGGGGTTAGGTTTGAGAGGAAAGTTGCACATGGCATTAAAATAATTCGTAGTTAAGAATTCAATTACGAATTATTTTAATGCCAGGGTGAAGCTTGAAACCAAGTTGCTCAAGTTTTAGACGAGAAAGAGACTCCTTCAGAATGATAGTAAAGGGATATCGCTGGAATACGGTAGCTTTACCTTGTGACAATAGCAGCCTAGCACGGCTGATGCGTACTGGATATAACGGTTGTTGATTGGCATCGAGAATCAATACTTTGGTCATGAATGATATTCCTTACGAGTAAAGTTGTTAAGGGACTATCAAAAAATCAATCATCCAATCTTGAGCTAAGGGATTTCCAACAAATAAATTATTCAATCTTGTAGAGTAGCTAACATGAGCGCCTTTGGCTACAGGCGACTTTTCTGACTATCCCACAAGAAGTAGTTGAATATTTTTTTATTTGAAAGTCCCTAAGCAACAACAGTTGCTTGTCGCTCCCGCCGTTGCACTTCTGCCCGGACTAGGGGAATCACATCACGACCATAAGCGATCGCATCTTCTAATGGATCAAATCCCCGAATCAATAGAGTAGTTACCCCCGCCTCATAGTAATCCACAAGGGACTCTGCTACTTGCTCCGGTGTCCCAACCAGGGCTGTAGTATTACCATAAGCACCAGTAACGGCAGCAATTGGCGTCCACAAGCGCTTATCGAAAATTTCGCTTTCTTGGGCAAACTGTAACAAACGATTAGAACCCACTGCTTGCGGTGGTACTAAATTAAAGTAGGGAGTTATTGGTAGCTGATTTTCTGTTTTTGCAGCCCGAATTTCCTTAACACGCGATAGAATTGAATGCGCCCGTTCCCAAGCCTTCTCCTCAGTATCACCTAGAATCGGTCGCAAGGATACACTAAACCCTGGCGATCGCCCTGGTGGTCTTACGGCTTTTACTTCACGTATCCGTTCCTTAACTGCCGCAATCGGTTCTCCCCACATGGCGTAGACATCACTATGCTTTGCACCCACAGGTACTGCTGCACCAGAAGCACCGCCAAAGTACAGGGGTATGTGGGGTTCTTGTAAAGGCTTCACATCTGAGTAAGCATCTTTCACCCGGTAGAATTCGCCCTCATAGTCGAAGGGAGTATCACTCGTCCACACTCGGCGCACGATGTCGAGGTACTCATCTGTACGGCGATAGCGAGTATCGTGGTCAAGCCAATCACCATCGCGTTGCTGTTCAGCATCGCTGCCACCTGTAATAATGTGTACCGCAATGCGACCATTAGTAAAATGATCTAAAGTTGCTGTCTTGCGTGCAAAGAGTGTAGGAGCCACGAAACCAGGGCGGTGGGCGATTAAAAACTTCAACCGTTCTGTTGCAGCCGCTGCGAACGAAGCCACAGTTAAGCCATCGGGGCCAGTTGAACCATAACCAACTAGTACCCGATCAAAGCCACCATCCTCATGTGCCTTAGCAAACTTGCGGACATAGGCAGAATCTATCGAACCGCCCGTGATCGAAATTGTCGGCCCATCTAACTCAGATATTTGTCGCGTTCCAATCATCCCAATAAATTCAATCGGCATAGTAGTGCATCACCTCAAAAATTACAAACTTTATTTGGGCATTGGGCATGGTTGTTCGCCTTGTCCCCCTGCTTCCCTACTCCTACTTAGCCGTGGGGCAGATAGTTGCAGCAACATCTACCCTTTTCGGTAGAATCTTTTGCTCCAGCATCCAGTCAGCAGTCTTCTGAATTTTGGTAACATCATCAGCATTAGGTGTGGCAAGTAGCTGTGGCCCTTGATTCTCAGTTACCCGCTTGGCTACGGCTGGGGATATTTTGATGTCCTTGACTAGAAATTCTGCTGATTTCGCCGTATTTACATTCAACCAATCGTATTCCTTGCTTAAACCCCTGAAAGCTGCTTTTACCGCCTTTGGAGATTTAACCGCAGTCTCATTACGCACAAGCATTACACTGTAGGTGGGAGCTGGATGGGTTGTGGTGATTCTCCTAGCACCATGCTCTAATTCGGCAATTGAGATATAGGGGTCCCAAACTGCCCAAGCGTCCACAGTTCCTTGGTAGAGGGCAGGTGCAGCATCAGTTGGAGCTAAGAAAACACGCTGAACTTTATCTTTAGAAATGTTCTCTTTTTGCAATACTTTTAATAACAGGTACTCACCTGCGCCAGCCTGATTGACAGCAACTTTTTTACCTACTAGGCCAGCAGGCTTACGGATAGAAGAGTCGCCACGGACTACGATCGCACTGGCCAATGATTCAGGTCTGGGACGCTGGACAGCCCCAATGCAAAGCTCCTGACCGGCAGCGATCGCTGACAACCCAGGAATGTCCCCGCACCCACCTATATCGGCTTGATTAGCACTAATTGCTTGGAGTAAGGTAGCACATCGGTCAAAGGGGCCAGCCCATTCAGCTTTGATATTTTCAGCCGCAAGCCTTTTCTCTAACTCTCCTCGTTGACGGGCAATTGGTACCACACCTCCCTTTTGGTATCCCAGGCGAATCAAACTGGTTTTCTCTTGAGTTTGGTTACTGACATTTTGGGCAGTGTTAGTATTTGCAGAGTTACTTGGAGCGCAGCCAGAAATTACCAAACCTAGCCAGGAACTAACAACCAATAAGGCACTAAAGGACTTGACTGAGGGTTGTAGCAATAAAAACAAGAACTTTTTGAATTGATTCAACAACTTTTTTATTACTCCTTTTATTAAAGAAAAGATAAGAATGAGAGTCTAGAGGTCAACTCCAGCACTCTCGTCTTTACCGCTAATTAGGGATTTTCAAGGAATAAATCATCCAATTTTGTAGGGTGGTCTTACAATCAATAGTTGGATATTTTTTATTGGGAAGTCTCTTAGCTATAGTATTTTTTATACAAACACGGTAAATCGGTCGGATATTCGTTGAATAAACTACAAGCAGAAATTATCACATCCAAATTTAAAAAGCAAGTCGATTGTTACAAGTTCCAGGTGTGAGGAACGCGAAAAAGTGGAATAGTCCATCTCATCTAGACGTGATCGTTCGTCCACAATGCCAAAAAGCGTTGGATTTGCTTGACTCAGAGTTTTATTGGTAGTAGAAAAAATGTTATTAAAATTACTTAATTATTAAATATTAGTACGCAAAAATTTATTTCATCGTCAGCGGCTCAATCCAAGTCTGTAAATATGACCATGCGGTATATGGTCAGAAAAATGTTCTAGTTTAGCAAAAGCATGTGTTGTAAAAATAGTTATATTGCAAAAAATGTTAAGGGCATCTAACTTTAAGCATTCCATTAGTACTAGAATTGTTCGTCATCTTTTTGATAGTACCAACTTCACTCGAAGACTAAAAATATGGTCAACCTAGAAGCTGAAGATCGCAAACAATTAATAACTCTCCTAAAAGATTTACCAGAACTGGCTACAGAGCGATCGCGTCAGCAAATTTTGGAGCTAGCAGGTTTGAAACAGTTAATACCCATGATCAATCTTTCGGGTGCTTCATTTGTGGCAGTTAGTGATATTGTTAGCTATCTATCTAATTATGGGCGTTTAACCTATGACCATGAGGCGCTGGGGCTGTTATTGAATACTTTGAAAAGCCTTATGGGAGTTCAGCAGCAAGAGTTTTTGGATATGCTGCTAACTAAGTATGACATGATGACTCCGATCGCAAGATTACCTGCTATCAATGAGTGGCGAGGGGGGAAAACGACTTCAGATGTATTAGAGAAAATAATTGGTGAGAATAGTCTACGCCCAATTTCATTTTTACAGCAGGGACTTCAGGTAGCGCGGTCAGTTGCCTATATTGGGGTAAGAACTAGCCAAGAACGCTGGTCAGGAACAGGATTTCTTGTGGCTCATGATTTATTGTTGACTAATAATCATGTTCTACCTAGCTCAAATCTACTGGCAGATACAATTTTTCGTTTTAACTACGAAGAGAATTTTCAGGGAGAAGCTCAACAAACTGATGAGTATCGTCCTAAACCTAATGGAGCTTTTCATACTAACCAAGCTCTTGATTACACTTTAGTTCAACTCGGAGGAGAACCTGGAAAAAAATGGGGTTGGTTGCCACTCACATCTAAAGCGATTAGTATTGGTAGCCGAGTTAATATAATTCAGCACCCATTAGGACAACCAAAGCAGATTTCGCTTCAAAATAATTTTGTTCAATACGTGGGCGGTAATATAGTGCAGTATATAACCTCTACTTTACAAGGCTCCTCTGGTTCTCCAGTTTTTAATGATGGTTGGCAGATTGTTGCTCTGCACCATGCTGGAGGTAATATCCCTGAACCAACAACTCACCAGCATTACTTTAGAAACGAGGGGATACAGATAGAGAGCATATTAGCCGATTTACCCTTAGAGCTTGTAAACTTGCTTAAGGCAGCAAGGAATACCTCGCTTTAGAGAAATCCTACAAGTATCTAAGGTTCTATTATGTATGAGTATCAAATCCCAATTGCTACAGTTGCTAGTCAAGATGCCAGCTACTCTACAGACTGGAGAGCGTAAGGCTCTCTTGATGGTTACGGGATTTGTTTGAGTCGATGGCGGGTGTTATCCCGCGCACCTCTCAGTTAGATCCGTGCGTACCCGTTTCCGTGTACACGGCTCCCGATGTTCTTAG
>NZ_JBALCO010000180.1:0-40557 GCF_036919595.1 Nostoc sp.
CATTGGGAGACCTCAAGCTTTGGTTTCGTTACCTTTATCTTGTGGTTTCCCTTTCTTTTTTGCTACCCCTTCTCACTCACATAAGGCGTATGATTGTACTTGATACTCATATTTGGGTTTGGTGGGTTCAGAACGATTTACGACTGACTAGATAACAGCAACATTGGTTGGGGGACAGTTTGATGCAGTCCTGTTATTCAACTTCCGTTTAAAAGCAAAACCAAAACCAAAAGCAGCAACTGCTAGCGAACTGATTACTGAAGAAGATTCAGGGACGGATATTGCCTTAATGCTAGTTGTGTCACCTAAGAAAGTAATATTTTCAGCAATTCTGTCATACAAAAATAGGTTGTAATTAGTGCTACCATCTGCAACAATGTTACCACTGGGATCAACGCTATTGGAGATGAAATAGTACGGATTCTGACTAGGTGTCTCGGTGCTAATATCTAATACTGGAAGGTTAGGAGTTAGAGAGTTATCGTAATCCAAACGTAAATACTTGTCATTTGAAATGCCGTTTATAACCGAACTACCACTTTGAAGAAGTGTATTGGTGGAGTCGAAAATGGATAGCGACTGAGATTCCAAAAATCGAGTTGAAAATGGACTATACCCTGGACTAATTTCTGAGAAAGAAGCCGGAGCATTAGTTTTAGTTGTAAACGAACCTTCGGCTGAATATCCATTAGTAAAATTCGCGCTGAATGCGAAATCAGCAGCCTGAGCGGATGAAACTGCAAACACAAAGGGAATGGATGAACAAGTCACCATTGCAAGCAATACAGGAAATATTTGAAGTTTCATGAATAAACCTTGAATTATTGAATGAATAAACGCGATTTTGCAAAAATTCTCCCGAATACCTATTCTTTCGTTAAATCCAGGAGTCAAAATCTAGGGCTTTTGATTTCTGAATTTATCGTAGTATCGGTTATGAACCTTAACAAACTTGATTAGCAATCCTTAGATAAGTAGTGACGCAAGCTTCCTCTAATCGTTTGAAAAGTTAAAGTGACAGAATAAATTTGAAAAATCTGTAAGCTCAATACAAATATGTTCTTTTATCCTTACTATTGGCTTGGTAAGAACCACTAAAAAAAACTTACCATAATCACATAAATATTTTATATAAATTTTTGATAAAGAAGTCGAGCAATGTACTAATAAAAATTCCCAAAACCTTTATTTTGTAATAACACAATACTTGTATGTTAAAAACATGATTTTTGGGAATTAAAAAGTTTCAGTTACACAATAAAAGTGGCTAATTTCAATTCTAGGACTTACGCATCATATATATGTACTATACGGGATTTGGGCTTTTGAACCATATCTAACACCCAACACAGTCAATCTGCGACCAAATCAGGGTTGTGTTCAGCGTTTGAAACGTTCATTTTGCATAAAACATATTATGGTTAATTTGTACAGTGCGTAAGTCCTAAATTCTTCTAAAGCATTTTTTCCAAGAATTGTTTAGCGCGATCGCACTTAGGATTTTGGAAAAATTCGCCAGGAGTAGTATCTTCTGCTAAACTTCCTTGGTCGAGGAACATAATCCGATTGGCAACTTCTCTTGCAAACCCCATTTCATGGGTAACGATCGCCATTGTCATTCCAGATAGCGCTAAAGCTTTCATCACTTCCAGCACATCCTTAACCATTTCTGGATCTAGCGCAGAGGTGGGTTCATCAAACAAAATCATCTCTGGTTGCATTGCCAATGCACGGGCGATCGCTACTCGCTGTTTTTGTCCCCCAGATAGTTTAGATGGATACACAGACACTTTTGATTCTAAACCTACCTTAGCAAGCAATTCTAAGCCATGTTGTTCTGCTTTTTGCTTGTTTATTCCTTTCACCTTTATGGGTGCGTAGGTGACATTTTGCAGCACACTCATGTGAGGAAACAAATTAAAATGTTGAAATACCATCACCAAATGCTGGCGTACCTTTGCAATGTTTGCTTTGGGTTTGGTAATTTCTTGGTCGTGAAAGTAGATTCTTCCTCTAGTGGGTTGTTCTAGTAAGTTTATACATCGCAGAAAGGTAGACTTCCCTGAACCAGAAGGGCCTAGTATCGCAACCACTTCCCCTTGGTAAAACTCAGCGGAAATATCTTTGAGTACGTCGAGTTTGCCAAAGGATTTAGATAAGAATTCCGTGCGAATTACTACATTATTCACTTTGCCGTAACCTCCTTTCTAAAGCGGATGCACCCAAGGTCATACCCATTACCAAAACATAGTAGATTAATCCTGCAAATAGCAGTGGTTCAAAATAAATATACTTGTTTGCACCAACGATTTGGGCGCTGCGTAATATTTCCACCACTCCAATCGTTGATACCAGCGCAGAATCTTTGAGCAATCCGATAGTTTCATTCACCAATGCTGGCAGAATGTTCTTCAATGCTTGAGGCAAAATCACATCCCACATCATCAACCAATATGGAACACCCATAGACATCGCCGCTTCACTTTGCCCTTTATCTACTGCTTGAATCCCACCCCTGATGGTTTCCGACATATAAGCACCAGAATTCAGGGTAAAAGTTAACACCCCTGCCTGCAATGCTGAAATGTCATAGCCTGTAAGCTGGGGTGTTGCGTAATAAAGCAACGCCAACTGTAATAACAAAGGTGTGCCTCGAAAAACAGAGGTGTAGGCGTTAGCAACCCAGGTAAGGGGCTTGATGCCGAGAATTTTTAATAGAGATAGGATTGTTCCCCAGATTAATCCCAAAGATACAGATAATAACGTAAACAACAAAGTTAAAGGGATTCCCCGAAGAATAAAGGGAATGTCTGGAAGAATTCTGGTGAAGTCGAGATTCAATCCGCCTTTGGCAGGAGTTGAGGATGCAGGATTGGCGGTAGTGTTCTGTGAAAACCACTTGGCTACAAGTTTATTCAATGTGCCATCGTCCTTCATTTGTTGAAGGACTTTGTTAAATGGTTCTACAAAAGAAGAACCTTTGGGAAAAGCGATCGCTGATCCACTTGCCTCCTCTGAGGGAATTATATTAAATTCTAAATCTGGGTTAGCTTGGGCGAATCCCTTGGCGACTGTATCCTCAACAATTGCTGCATCAATTCGCCCAGATTTGATTTCCTGAACTACTTCCGGCACTTTGTTGAGTTGCTTTAGCTGAATACCCGCAACTTTTTTCGCAATTTTCTGGGCATTCTGTTCTTGTATCGTTCCTAGTTGTACCCCAACCTTTTTTCCTGATAAGTCTTGGGGCTGCTTCAGGTTGCTACCTTTAGGTGCGACAATCGTATCTTTAGCTTCGTAATAAATAATTGAAAAATCAATATTTTTCTGACGTTCTGGAGTTGGAGTCATTCCAGCCATTACAAAGTCAGCGCGATTTGCTTGGAGTGCAGGAATTAATCCATTAAAATCGGATTCCATTATTTGAAGTTTAAACCCTAGCTTTTCAGCAAGGGTTTTGGCAATATCTATATCAAAGCCAACGATTTGGCGATCGCCTCCTTGAGTACCATAAAACTCATAAGGGGGATAATCTGGGGAAGTAATCATCGTCAGTGTGTCTTTACCTAAAGATGAGACAGCTTTTAGAGAATTGCTATGTCCTGTGATAATGCTGATTACTACTATTGATACAACCAGTATCCTTAATAGCCATACTTTCTTTTTCTTCATGGACTTGATAATTATATAACTTCAGCTAGCCAAAGAATTAAGACTCCTTGAAAATAGATAGGTATGGTTCATAAATAAAAGCTCGGTTACGTTTATTTCCAGTAATTTCTTCCACGATTCCTATATTACATAATTCTCTGACTAGAATGTTAGCGTTAGTGTATGATAATTGGGTAAATTCTTGAGCCATTTCTATATTAAAAACTGGCTTATAATAGAGTTTTTCGAGTAATGCTATAGCATTCCCTGCCTTACGATTTCCCATTTGTTCCATTACTGTTTTACGATGATCTTCTTTTAAATTAACTATTTGACGAGCAACAGTAAATGCTTCCTGGGAAACTTCATATACACCTTTTAAAAAAAACTTAAGCCAGCTTTCCCAGTCACCATTATCCCTGATAGATTGGAGATGATCGTAATATTGCAATCTGTATTTTTTGAAGTAATAAGATATATACAGTAGGGGACGTTTTAATATATTTTTTTCACATAATAAGAGAGTAATTAGTAAGCGTCCTGTTCTTCCATTACCGTCTTCAAAAGGGTGAATTGTCTCAAACTGAGCATGAGCTAATCCAATTTTAATTAAAGCTGGCATTGGAGCAGAGTCATGTAAAAACTTCTCAAAATTACTTAAAGCTTCTTGCATATCATGGGGTGGAGGTGGAACATAAGTAGCTTCCTTTAAATTACATCTTCCCTTACCAATCCAATTTTGGCTGCGGCGAAATTCTCCTGAACCCTTTTCAGAACCTCGACCTTCTCTCAATAATTCTTTATGAATTTCACGGATCAATCGCAATGATAAAGGAAAATTATTCTCTAATCTTTCGAGTCCGTGATTAATTGCTGCAATATAGTTGACAACTTCGGTTACATCTTGCGGGTTGTCTGGTTCCACTGTACGCGATTCAAACTCAAGGACATCTATTAAAGAAGCTTGTGTTCCTTCTATCTGACTTGACAACACTGCCTCTTTACGAACATACATAAACACGAATAAGTCGGGATTAGGTAAAGCGTCTGTTGATCCATCTAAACGACCTAATGCTCTATCTGCTTGTGATAAAAGTTCTAACATTTCATCATCAATGCATAATTTGGGTATAGGCGGTAAAGGATTAGGTATAAAAGCTTTGTATCCAGTAAGCTGTTCTATGTATCTACCTGCTCTACCGGTATCAATCATATTATCGATTTCATTCACAAGAGACAATTTTTCATCCATGTTATCAAATACCCTTAGTATCAGCAATAAGAGTTTTTTTATATTTTTACATGATATAATTAAAAACCTTATATCTTTAAACAAACAGCAAGTAAACTGCATGTTCCTTTTGTTTTAGTTCCCTGATCGGTCAAAACACTTGCTATAGATTTGCTATACTTATGTAAATATCAGTAATTATTGTAGTAAATAAAACATTAGTTTCGCTTCCATGTTCCATTTGTTTTAGTTTTAAATCTGTTAGAAATCGAAGAAAGTTAAACCTAAATAGGGATAGAATACAAAATATCCCATCCCTACTTCATTTTTTCATTAACTAACTTTCCGCTACTTTCCAGATGCTATCAAAAGTCAAGGAAAGTCAAATTAAACTTTTAATTTAGTCGCCTCCAGCAGCTTGACGCTGGCATAGATCGCATCAATATAAGGTGTGGAAATTTGAGTGAGTTTTCCCAATTCTGCCACCGCGCCAACAATCGCGTCTATCTCCGTGGAGCGTCCAGTTTCAATATCTTGTAACATTGAGGTTTTGTGGGCACCAACATTTTCTGCCCCATTAATTCGCTGTTCTAAAGTAATGCCAAACTTTATACCCAACTTTTGGGCGATCGCTTGAGTTTCACTCATCATTTGTCGCGCTAGTTCACGGGTGAGGGGATAGCGGCAAATATCCTCTACAGTAGCACCAGTCAGGGCACTGATGGGATTAAACGCGACATTACCCCACAATTTGATCCAAATTTCCGTGCGAATTTGATTGCGGATTGGTGCTTTGAATCCTGCCTGTTTGAGAGTTTGTGCCAATAATTGGATGCGTTCTGTTTTAGTGCCGTCGATTTCACCCAGAGTAAAGCGATCGCCTTCAATATGTTTGATCACACCTGGTTCAATTATCTCAGTTGCTGGGTAAACAACACAACCGATAGCGCGGTCAGCAGTGATACTAGCTTCAATAATCCCATCTGGATCAACAGATTGAATCCGCGTACCTTCATAGTCACCGCCATGCTTGTAGAAGTACCACCAAGGAACGCCATTTTGGGCTGTTACCACCATTGTATGAGGATTGTAGAGTGCCGGGAGAGAGGGTGCGATCGCAGCTACACTGTGAGCTTTAACAGTTAAAATTACTACATCTTGTGGCCCCGCTGACTGAATATCACTAGTTGCCATCGGAGTGGCAATTTGGCTAAAACCGTCTGCCATGAACAACTTCAGCCCATTTTTTTGAATCGCCTCCAAATGATAACCACGAGCGATTAGCGTCACCTCTTCACCTGCTAGTGCCAGTTTCGCCCCTAAATATCCACCAATCGCACCCGCGCCAACAATACAGATTTTCATTTTGTCAAAAGAATATGAGTCGTGGAAGACGGTATCTAGTTGCTTTTACATCAAACAGCTACGCTTTGCATCGCTTTCAGCAGGTCTTGATGAACAGATTTTGAGGCAGCTACTATCAATCCAGGCAGGCTATAGTTTTGACAAGTATGCAGTGGCGGTAAAGTAGAACCGTCTAGAGTAGTTACAATCCAGCCAGCCTCTTTCGCAATAAAAGCGAGTGCAGCACTATCAATAAATTTGCCCGATTTGATGACTGCTCCACTCAAGTCGCCACTGAGAATACCATTGAGATTGGGAATTTGAATATCACTAGAGTAATCAATCGCTATATCGATTACTTTATATTGATCTTTTAGGAAAGGTGCGACAGAATTCATTCCCCATCCCAACAAAATAGAAGGTTTGGCAGATGTTATGTGTAATGGGGCACAGGCTTCTAAGTTCATCTCCAGCGTCCCTTTAAAAGCACCTTCGCCTCTAAAAGCGTAAAAATAAACATTTTCGGCAGGGGAAATAGCGAGTACTGCTTCAAAGTCATCCGAATTTAGAATACTGAGAATAATTTGGTAATTAGAATGTCCATCCATATAAAACTTCGTGCCATCAATCGGGTCGAGTGTGACTAAGTAATCACCTTCTGAACCTAGTTCGGTAGCGCGAAAATACTTGGTGTTGTTAGAACTTTCATACTCTTCCCCAAAAAAGCGAATCTCTGGAAAAGTGGCCAGTAATACTACTTCTATTAGATTTTGAATAGCCACATCTGCATCAGTAAGGGCAGCAGCAAAAAAGTTTTTGCTTTGTTCTTTAGCCGGAAGTGCAGCAATTTTTGGTTGAAGAAAATTGGCATAAGCTGCTGCTACTTTGAGATGGGGAAGTAAAGTCTCCAAAATTAGTCGGGTAGTTGGTGTTGTGGACATTGCAGCAAACTCCTTTCAGAAATAATCTACCGCAGGGCGATAGAATTCTATATCTAGACAAAATTACGGTATCATTTGGATGCAATGATACCACCGTTGCTATATTATTCTAATCTGTGTGTCTCAAAGAGCCTATAGAGACATCGCCATTTTTATCAGAAGGTACGCACCTCATTTAGAGTGTTTACTCTGAATCCTGTATCCTAATACGGTTTAGTTAAGGCTGAAATAGTTGTAAATTAAGTATTGTTTCCAAAAATAGAAATCAAATACAGTGCATCTCAAGGAATTGTCATTGGTGTGTCACAAGATACGAATTACTGAGATATTCAAAGCAATAGAGACAGCTATCCCAGCTGCTTCAATCGAACAGGCGATAAGAGCAGCATTTCCCAAAGTGAGATTAGTCATTTTGGTAGAGGGACACATATAATTTTCGATGCATTAATGTGCGGAGCCGGAGACGCTCCACCTCCGACCCATATCGGATTGGAGAGCGAGTACGAGCCAGGAATAAATGATCGCAGTTTTCATTCCCCTAAAACTGGATGATGTATTGAAATTGAGCTAAAAAACTTGCAATATAACCTGGGAATGCTTGATATTTAATCGCTAACTAGGAAACTGCAATCGCAGATTATATTTTTGTATTTCTCTATGTTGCTACTCGACCACGCTGATGCCTAGTTTAAAGTTTGATTCCTAAAGCTTGTAAGTAGCCGTCTATTTTCCTTTCAAGTTCAGAGCGTTCAGCTTCTAAGCGATGAAGGTTACTAACTTCAGAGGGAATGTCAATTTTTTCATCAGCAGGAGGAGTGACGTAACGATTAACGCTGAGGTTATATTTGTTCTCAGCTATTTCTTCAAGGTGTGTTAGCCTCGCAAATCCGTCTTTATCTTTTAAGCTGCGATATGTACAGACAATATGATCAATATGCTCAGGGTGCAAAAAATTTTTTCCTCTTCCAGCTTCATATTCACAGCTTGCATCAATAAATAAAATTTGATTTTTGTGAGATTTGCTCCGATTGAAGATTATAATCACAACAGGGATTGAAACATTATCAAAGAGCTTCGGAGCAATTTCAATAACCGCTTCAATCAAGTCAGCTTCAATTATACTTTTGCGGATTTGTCCTTCATCTCCCTCACGAGAAAGAACTCCACGAGGTAGTATTACAGCTGCTTTTCCTTTGTCTCCAAGAGAAGAGAGAATATGCTGTATAAACAAATAATTTCCAACACCGTTACGAGGAATTCCGTAATCAAATCTTTTAGGATAATTAATTTTTTTTAATAATTCTGATTGGTATTTAATATTAAAAGGTGGATTGGCTAGTACTATATCAAATACTCTTGGCTTACCCTCTTCGAGAAAACAAGGTTCCGAGATAGCATTGCCTACGCGAATATCAAAGTTATAAATTCCATGAAGTGTTAAATTGATTTTAGTAGTTGCACATTCTTGACTATCGGCATCCTGACCATATAGGTTCAGTTGGGATAAATTTCCTCCAAGCTTCTTAATGAATTTTACAGATTCAGCTAGAAATTCACCAGAACCACAAACAGGATCATAAATACTTTTTTCTTGTTGCGGGTTCATTAGTTCAACCATTACCTTAGTAACTTGTTGTGGAGTATAGATTCTTCTTCTATATCCTTCAATAGATGCTCTTTTTTCAATTAATTCTTCAGATGCTTTACCTAGTTCACTCAAATCATCAAAATTTTCATCACTAATATCTAACTCAGAAATAAGCTTGATTATATGTCGTAGTGTTTCATCGTCAAACCTATTCCAGAAGTTAATCTCTGAATTAGTAAAAACTCCTTCTAGCTGGTAGTTAACTTTCTCTATAGCAGTTAAAGCTTCACTGAGTTTGTCAGCAAGATTATGCCCCTCTCCTTCTATAACAGACCAGCGTGCTTCTCTAGGAACAGAAAATTGTGTTCTTTTTTCCATACGCGATTGATCTGACAACCTCTTAAAGAGGAGCAACTTTAGCCCACAGTCTACACTTTCACCGAAAGCATACTTTCCACGCAAAACATCCATGACTTGCCAAAGTGTATATTCTATCTTGACTTTATCAATCATCTTTACATCTCTAATGCTTTAAAAAGAGCAACTTTGGATAGTCTGTAACGAGTTTCAATAGCTAATAATGTGATCTTTTTAGCCTGCTCAATAGATAGAAAAAGTTGAGCTATCTGATCTTGAGTGTGCAAATCAGGTAACGGGATTTCTAAGTTACGAAGGTCTGTAACTCTTATAGCTGGTAAGGTAGTAGTAGATTGTCTTTCTCTAAAGGATGGCAATTTCTCAAAATATTCTGAGCGCAGCAGCACAGCTAAGTATAAGGGGTTAACTTCCTTACACTTAGAGCGAAAAAACACTGTATTTTGGTTGGAGACATTTCCTTGTAGAGATGCTGTCACCACTGAAGATTTAAGAATTGTCCCTCGAATCGCTATTACCACATCATTTTCGAGTAGCTCGTACCGTTGAATATCGGGTACAGCAAGTTGAGTCTGTCCTTGGACATCTTCTACATACAGTTGTTCAAGATCGCTAACACTAACAACACGGTAAGTTTCCCCCTGATCGTTTGCATAACGACTAGGGGTAATTCCTTGGGAAATGTGACCCAATTCTTTGAGTTGGATGAATTGAGGTGCCATAGGCTAAAGCATACAAATTATATCTATACAGCACGAATAAGCTGTGCTATAACCTAAGTTATCACAAATTAACGCTATAAGGATGGTTATTGCAAAACGTGTATATCCTAAGTGTATCTTCCAAAAACAAGTCCCTTAGTACAACTTCTAGGTTTCTCCCACATATATCCCAATGCTAGATAAAAAAGCAGAGTCAGTCTGGTGTTTCTCAGGCTCCCAGACTGGCTCTCAAGTTCAAAAATATACAAGGGACTGACAAATTATGAAATCGAAAGCTCCATCAAATATTCAAGCCCAATCCCAAGTTAAACCAATGAAGGCAAAAAGAACAACCTTAAAAGAACCCTCTTGGAAAAAATTTCCAAAACCTATTATTAATGCAAGCGTTATTGGTTCTGTGATTTGTTTAACTATATACTTCTCGGCTTTGGGAGTGTTGGTAATATCCAACTGTGCGGAGCTGCGCGTCCAACTTCATCCTTTTGAGTTACAACTTATAAAAGGAAGCTGTAACAGACCACCTGACCAATAAAAGGGTCATTACTGAAATAGCGATCGCAGATCCTACTCTGGCATTTTTTCTATCCTGCGATCGCAGATCATACTCTGGTATTTCTCCTTAGTGCGATCGCACAGAACATATTCTGCCTGAAATCAAAAAAGGCGATCGCCCATTTTCTGTCTAAGGTGCCATCATCTTGCTGGTTTCTGCTCAATTTGGTAGCTCACAGAGTGGTAAATAATACACAAACTATCCTATGATGAGTATATTTGGTAATCTGATGTCTGACTATGGCTGCTAACACTACTGACCTAGAGAAACGTTTATGGGAAGCAGCGGATGAGTTACGCGCTAACTCCAAGCTAAATTTTTTAAAGGCGGCACCCGGATTTGAACCGGGGGTGGAGGTTTTGCAGACCTCTGCCTTACCACTTGGCTATGCCGCCATAGCAGGATTCCCTAAACTACTTTAATGTTCCTAAGCCATCTTAGTAGCCATTCAGTAGCCATAGGGCGCTAGTTAACCCATAATAGCATAGGATTCTGAGGTAGAGATAGTGGGTTAACTGGATGTTTCTGGTAGTCTTTAGGCGATCGCTAAGGAGGTTGACCATAGCACAACAACCCTTAGCAGATTAATGGAAGCTCTGGAGTCTGCCTGGATTTATGATGATGTATATTTATTTATCCATAAAAACAAATCACCAAGGTTATTTGTAATATCCTGGGTTGTTTTCGAGTTCTTCCTGAGCTTCCCTTAATAGCATTAATATGTCATAGCCGATACATAATATACACAAATAGCTATCAGCAAATAAAACCAAACTATGTGTATATTGACTAGGCTAAAATCCTCTTTCCTCCTACCTTATACCAACAACAAATGAGTTATAAGTTTTAATTCACTCCTCAAGGTCACTTGTTACACCTTCACTTCATCGGCAAAATTACCCCAGCGAACAAAGTGAAATGGCCCGGCGATAGAACCCCACAGACGTTCATCAGTGTCTAAATCCCTTCCCCGGTCGAGGCTAAAAAATTCTTTAGCGTCAATCTCAAATTCGTTATCCAGATAAGTATTTTTCCCGTCACGAACTACAATGCAGCCTTTACCAGGTTCAACCCTGCCTTTGAAGCTATGACCTGTCCACTCTACAACCATGTTGCAACCTGACATTTTTTCCAATTGGTCAAGGGATAAAACTTTTAAACGTTCCGGGTCACGAGATGCGCCATAAAATTTTTGTTCTTCTTTAACAGTGTAGTGTTCAATAACAATGTGGTTTTCTGCCGGAATCAACTTCATTACCCGCATCCGGTAGGGTTGATTGAGCATAAAATCGTAAGCTTGTTCGAGAAACAAACTTACCCCTGAGAACAATTCCAAGGGAAGGGGACGGATACACACGCGAATGTGGGCATAAAAAGGCGGATTTTCAAAAGCTTGTTCTTGATTGCTAAAGTCAGCTGCCATCAAGCGGGCTAAGGTGGCGATATCAGTAGAATGAGTCATTACAAGATGATCAAGTAGTTGCTTAAAAATTATCTAAGATTATTTTGACACTTACCAGACTGAAAAATCCTGGCTGCGATCGCTTCTGGTGCGTCCGCTAGGCCTAGCAATGGTATCCCGTAGGGAAGGGTACGGTAAGCTTTGTATAGGCAATTTTTCAATTAGATATTACGATCGCTTTTAGTTCCAGAGTGCTTAAAATCCCATTGCCTCCGCTACTGCGCCCAGTTTTGCTGCAATACCCTGTTTAAATTGACTGTGATTGTGTTTAATGGCTGTATCTGGGTCTTTTAGACCATTCCCTGTGAGGACACAAACCACTGTCGCCCCTGTTGGAATTTGGTCTTTCACCTGCAACAACCCGGCTACAGAAGCGGCGCTAGCAGGTTCGCAGAAGATGCCTTCTGATCCTGCCAAAAGTCGATAAGCGTCGAGAATTTCTGCATCGGTAACAGCGTGAAAATTTCCCTGACTTGCGGTTTGCGCTGCAACAGCTAACTCCCAACTAGCAGGGTTGCCAATGCGAATTGCTGTGGCTAGGGTTTCAGGATCTGCCACTGGCTGACCGTGTACCAAGGGGGCTGCACCTGCGGCTTGGAATCCCATCATCCGGGGTAGGCGATCGCACTTCCCATCTTGATGATATTGACAAAATCCCATCCAATATGCTGTTATATTTCCTGCATTGCCCACGGGGATACACAGCCAGTCTGGCGCATCACCCAGCACATCGACAATTTCAAAGGCTGCTGTTTTCTGCCCTTCTAGACGGTAAGGATTGACCGAATTTACCAAAGTCACTGGATAGCTTTCGGCCATCTCGCGGACAATTTCTAGGGCTTGGTCAAAATTACCTTTAATTGCCAATACTTCTGCACCGTACACTAATGCTTGGGCTAACTTGCCCAACGCCACATAACCGTCGGGAATTAGTACGAAGGTATTCATGCCCCCACGCCTTGCGTAAGCGGCGGCGGCGGCTGAGGTATTGCCGGTGCTGGCACAAATTACTGCTTTTGCCCCTGCTTCCTTGGCTTTGGAAATTGCCATAGTCATCCCCCGGTCTTTGAAGCTGCCGGTGGGATTCAGACCGTCATATTTTACAAAAACCCGCACTTGTCGACCAATACGTTCTGCGATCGCTGGCACTGGTATTAGGGGTGTGTTTCCCTCCAACAGAGTCACAATCGGTGTTTTTTCGCTGACAGGCAAGTATTCGCGATAGGCTTCTATCAGTCCGGGCCAGGGTTGGCGATGAGATTTAGCAACAGACAGGCTCAAAGTCACAGGATTTAATATTTCTTAATGTAAGGATTGGATATTTAGAGAGGATGGCATAGGGAAGGGCAGAATGGGGAAGAGGAAGAAAGTGAATTTTTCGTTGCCAGTTAAGAGTTAAGAGTCCTCTAATTCCAAGAGAATATGTAAAATATTATTTTTTGTGGTGCAGGCGTTTGACTTGCCATTTTTATCTTATTTTGAATGTCAGTTTATCATAGACCGCTACGGCGACTTTCGGTTTAACGAATTAGCTTGGGGATGCTGACGGGGTGAAAAATGATCGGCAAATGTATGAGACTTACGTTTGAAGTCTCTGAAATTATTATTCCTATGTGGGAGATGCTCCGCGAGCATGTCTATGTGTATTTTCCCATGCTATTCGCTCCAACTGCCGGGGAAAATACATAACAGGCTGCCTTTCCTTTGCAGTAGGCTTCTTTTTGCCTTCTCTAACAGAGGCTGCGGCAACGGGACGCTGTGTATAGCAAGCTTTAAGAGAAGGGGTATGGCAAGTACTGCACCTTACATATTTTCAGAATTTGGTCAATTCTTAATACAATCCACATCTAATTTATTACGTAAATTACCAGAAAACGGCGATAATAATTCATACAACCATAATTGAATTGACAGGTTATGAATTAAGTATTGCTAAGTACCGTCGAGTGCATGGAAGCTTTGCATACTTGGGGCAATGTTTTCTTTGGAACACAGCCATTATGATCACCGTCTCTTATGATTGAACCTAAAATCCATTAGAGTAATTGATTGAAAATATACAATATTGTAATAAAGCTTAAAAGAGGATTATTATAATATTTCTAATGGTGTGAGTTAAGTTGTGGATTTAATTAGTGATGCCTACTTGTTTATCTAGTGTTTCCGATCGCGAGTCTCAGACTAACTGGGTCAGTAAGTTAACCAAGTCTTATTATCAAGACGATCAGCAAGCTAAGTTGATGCATTTACAAGCAGAGGTAGACTCCCTTTTGCAGCAGTTGGAAAACCTGAAGCACCAACGTCTAGCCGACAATAACCAAAAAGAATAAGTCAGTCTAGTAGAAAAGCGATCGCTTTTCCCCTCTCTAATCTAAATTTGAGAAAGGGTAAATTTGAGTAACAGGCGTGCTATTCAAAGCGCTGATTTTTCTCTGACCAGCGTCTCAAACTGTAGTTATGAGCATTTTCTACTAATAAAGCTAAGGATTGCACGCCTGAAAGCTTGGCGATCGCAGAGAGCCTTTGGAAGTAATTTCCTGTAAAATCAGTGTAAATGACTTCATTGCGATCAGACAAAATTATAGTCCGGTCACGGTGTTGCTCTGTGTTTTCCCCCTGAATTCCAGATGTAGGCTGATTCAAGGATGCGATTTCTGCTGCTGAGATAGTCAGTATTATTTCTGGTCGAACATTATTTGTTAAATCAATCACTTGAACGGGCCAATCACCCAACTTTTCCTGCATCTGTTCAAAGCTAGGAATAGCACCAGCCGGAACTTCACCAGATTTTTGTAAAGATTGCCACAGACTTGACAACATTACCTTGACCCCTTGAGAATTTTGTTGATGCAGTTCTTGTAGAGTTATTGGAGATGGTTGCACCCATTCCAGTGCTGCATTTGTTAAGGCTAAAGGTTTGGGTTGAAGAACATTGTTTTGATTTTCTGGAGTTTTTGGGCCAGCAGCTAATAGGCACAAAACTTTACCCCGTAGTTGCACCGCTTTGATAGCGGCTATAGTAATTTGTTGTTCTCCATTTGGCAACCAGACCACAATCTGGATTTCAGGGTCAGAAGTGATTCCCAAAGTTTTCCAGAAAAATTTGGCGGCGTCAGTTTTGGGTGGGTTCAAATTCTCAAAGGGGGAATTTAGCCAGCGTTTCCCATCATGAAAAGCACTCACCTCCACCTGATACCAAACTTGGTTACCTGTGAGTTTCAGGTTTGCTGGGGAATTTGGTTGCAGCCATTCGGTGCTGGTAACTTGAGTAATTGGTTGCACTGTACCGACAATTTGACTAGGGTGAGTAGAGGATATTTGCGACTTTGTACCCTGATTATTGAGTCTTGCTAACAGACCTTGAATATAGGCAAGATTATCTTTTGTGATTTTTGGTTGCGCCTTTAACCAGGAATTAGCATGTTCTTCTCCCTGCTGAACTGCTAAAATCAAAGCGAACCAAGCTTGCACCTCTAGTCTATTTGGGTTTACCCGCAACGCCGCCGCTGTGCGATTCCACAACCGTTTTTTATCAGCTTTGAGTAGGGTAGCAATTTCTTGGGCATTATGTGGCGACGCTTCAAACACCTGTAAAGCTTTCCCCCAACGACCATCAATCAAATCTGCTAGCACTTCTTGACTAGGACTTGCCCAATTTTTATCAGCTTGGGTTTTAGTAAGTTGGGAATGCAAGCGAATCAAATCCATTTGCGCTTGCGCCGCTTCTGGCAAAACTCCTTTGCGTTGTTTTTTGATGAATTTCAACCATTCAAAGGCTGGTGTCCACAGTCCACTACGGGCAATTGACAAGGCATTTTGGTATGCAGAATCCTTGAGGGCTGGTGATTGGAGAGTAATTGCCTCCAATTGAATTGGTTTGAGGAATAACTTCAGAGGTTTGACTTGGTAAACCTGTAAGTAAGGTTCTAAACCTATAGTTTGATCAACAACTAACTCTTTTGTACCATCACCAGTTACCTGCTGCCATTTGGGCAATTGTCCGTTAGGACTAGTCCAAGACAACATTTGTAGTAAATTTGTGCGTTCTGGATTGTAGTATACGATGTCACCGTAGGCGAAAGCACCAGTTCCTTGTTGGCGTTGACCCCGCAAATTAAACCAAACCCCTGATAATGGTGTCCCACTGTCAAAGCGCTGCACTTTACTTAAAGGTAGGGGAATGCTGATATCTTGGGGTTCTGATGTCCCATCAAGTAAGGAAGAAATTACAAAGGATTCTTCTGGCCCAGTTACAGGTAATTGAGTTGCTAAGTAGTAGTAATTTTCTGATTGAGATTTAAACTCTAACTCTTCTGAGCGCTGGTAAACCCTGAGTTCCACAAGTTGTTTACAATCAGATTGACAATTAGCACGCTGTTGAAAGACTGGCAGTAAAAATGAGTTTTTCGCATCCTGATGTAAAGGCAGAGTTTCCCCAAATATTTTGTTTTCTTTACTCAAATTAAGTTGAATTTGTTTGAGAGTTTGAGGGTGTTCGTGCTTACTAAGGGGGATTTGTGCCCATGCGGGTAAAATTTTATTTAGCCAGCTTACCTGGTCTGGATTGAAGATGAAGAGAACGCTAATCCAGGCAAAAGCCATAATTAGACTAGTACTACTCAACAGAATTGCGATCGCTAGCATTGACAACAACCAACTTCCCCGTTTTAGCTTTTTCTGGGGTTTTTTGGCGATGCGTTTCATTGCACTTGCATGAGGTTTATTTAGTTTAGAGGCTTTTGGCGTCAGCTTGCGTGAGCGGTTTGCCATATTAGTTTTCAATCAATCAATCCAGTGGATATTTTTAGGCATTAGGTATTGGGTATTGGGCATGGGGCATTGGGTATTAGTTATTTCTCCCTCTATCCCCTCTCTCCCCTGCCCCCTCAGCCCCTCTGCCTCTTAAAAATCCCTAGTACTTAATACCCTGTTATACTCGTCCTTTCAGAAGTTGCCCAGAAGGATTAAGTCTAATTTTGGACAAAATCCGTAAATCTCCCCATGTGAACGCTAGATGATCACGAATACACTCTTCACTTAAGTATGTGAAGAGTGTAAAAAGTTGAAATGTAGACTTATTAACAGCAGTCATCGCAAAACCTGGATGCTCGCATGGTTACTAATTGCGGGAGTAAATGGAGTTGCCCAAAAAACATTAGCACAAGAGTACACAGACACAGAAACTACTCAGGCGCAGGAGAGTATAGATTCAAATTCTCTTCCCCTCTCCCCAGAAGATTCGATGGCGCAAGTTACATCGGTTTCTCAACTCAAGGACGTACAACCCAACGATTGGGCATTCCAAGCATTACAGTCTTTGGTAGAACGCTATGGTTGTATAGCCGGCTATCCAGATAGCAGCTATCGCGGTAATCGTGCCTTAAGTCGGTATGAATTTGCTGCGGGTGTGAATGCTTGTTTAGATAGAGTCAACGAATTACTTACTACACCCACCAGCGATTTAGTTACTCGCGAAGATTTAGCAATATTACAAAAATTGCAATCAGAATTTACCCCTGAATTGGCAACTTTGCGGGGTCGTGTCGATAGTTTAGAAGCCAAAACAGCCGAAATAAAAGCCAACCAATTCTCAACAACAACCAAACTCAGTGGACTACTAATAGTTGGCATTCAAGGACGGACTAGCAATCGTGGTGATGTGAATCCTAGAGATGGACAAAAAGATACAGATGATACAGCGACAAACACTAATGTTATATCCCTGGCGCAGCTGTATTTAACTAGTCAAATCACTCCCCGTAGTTACTTGTTTACAGGTCTTTTAGATGGTAAAGGAAAAAGTTCGCCTGGATTTACCAATAGTGTTTCTCGGAATAATGTTTTACTTGGCTACGAATTTCCTACAGATAGCTTGATTATAAGTGATCTCAATTTTCATTGGCTAGTGACAGATAAATTAGCAGTAATGGTGGGAACAGAAGGCGTAAGTATGCCAGCTGCTTTCCGAGGCCCCAATCGAGTAGAAAGTGCTGCAACCGGGTCGCTGTCTTATTTTGCCCAAAGAAACCCAATTTTAAATATCGGATACGGTCACGGCGGTATAGCTATTGATTGGCAATTTGCTAAACGCGCTAGTTTGCAGGCAATTTATACTAGTTATCAACCAGGAAATCCCGGTAAAGCTAGCGGTTTATTTGATGGAACCACCACTACGGCTGTGCAATTGCTGTTAACACCAACCGATACTCTAGATTTAAGTCTGTATTATGTTAACAATTACTCTTCGGATGGTTGTTTACTAACCTTTGTTGGTGATGAATGTTTAACTACAGTTAATACCGCTACTGGAAAATCAGCACCTCTGCAAACTAACGCTGTGGGTGCGACTGTAACTTGGCAAATTTCCCCCCACATTAGTGCAGGTGCATGGGGTGGTTATACTAAATCTTACATTCCTGGGCGCTCGGGAAATGTAGAAACGACGAATTATATGGTGTTTCTAAATTTCCCTGATTTATTTGCTAAAGGAAATTTGGGCGGAATTTACATCGGTCAACCTCCTAAAATTACCAGTAGCAACTTACCTGTAGGGAATAATGTCCCTGATTTTATCAATACTGGTTTAGGACGTGCAGGTGGACAACCAGGAACGACCACTCAAATTGAGGCATTTTATCGTTTCCAGCTAACAGATAACATCAGCATTACACCAGGAATAATTCATATCATAGAGCCTGGTAACACACCAGATAGTGACTCAATTACTATCGGCATTCTGCGGAGTACTTTTAGTTTTTAATTCTGCTTGCACATAAATATTATAAAACTTAAGTATTGATCCAATAATTATTAATTATGTTGACAGGCGCTTATACCCAATTGGGCGCAACAAACAATGAAAATCTCTTTTCCAATCCCTCATGCCTGATTTTCAAAAGATATAAAAAAAGGTTTGGCGGTGAGCCAAACCTCTATATAAATCCAATGCATAACACAATACGCTTGGGTTTTCTAATTTCCTCTTTTTTAAGGAGGGTTAGGGAGGATTAAGTTTTAAGCCAACCGTATTGGTGCATAACAACATCCCGAATTAATTTACTTATTATTATATTCATAGGGCATCTTCCTATAGGATGTGTGCAAATATCCTGAAACCTGATGAAACATTACGCCAGTATCCCCGAACAGCTAAAATAGAAAATTAATCTGTCATAGCTTATGGCAGATTAATTTAGATGTTAAAGATATAACAATCTTGAATCAAACGTGCAGAAACAAGATCCCCGACTAGTTTTACGAAGTCGGGGATCTGCGGGTTGCAATTCTCACAAATCAAATAGGATTGCTATATATGATAGTTTGGTTGTAATATAATGCCAAAATGCCAAATAATCAGCAGCAAAAAAGACGGGGGTTAGCCCGTCCTCTGTATAATAAGTAAAAACATCTTGGTAATTTCTGCAATATATCAAAAGACTCTAATCACAATCTGCCAAATTGCCAAATACTTACCAATAAGACACAAATATTAATTTCTCTGTAATTTGATATTCTTATCAGCTATAAATTTTACTATTAGCACGAATTAATGGTTACTCAAAAGGTCTAGTTATGAATTACAGCAAAAAAATTTAGTTTTATATTGTCGTTAATTAATATTGCATAAGGTGTACCACTTTGGGACATCAAAAAAGCCTGTGTAGGCGTAGCCCATCGTAGACATCGTACCATGAATTGGATATACTTACGGTTTCTCTATATTGAATAATATTTCAGTGTTTCAAAAATATTTTAACAATACTAGTGAATCATTTTGCCACTTGCCAAGCTCCAGCAAATACTGATTATGATACAACTTTTGTAGGTAATAGTAGAAAAAAAATTATTAGCAACAAAGTTGATCATGAACCTAAGTATAGTTGATGATAAATTGCAGATAGAATTTATGTTTAAAGAGCAACTGCTAGCTGTTCGCTTGAATAAACTTTGGCAAATATCACTAGCTCATATTGAACAAGTTACAACAGCCGAACCCGAAAGTAGTTGGCGAGAATTGCGTCCCCCTGGTAGCTTTAGACCATTCCCAGTGTGAGACTGGGAACGAGGCAATTTTTCAAAGGTTTGTCTAGTCAGCCTTCTACTTTATTTGGTGTTCTCTGTATTAACCACCAGCGACAGCGGGGACAATACTTACTTCATCCCCATCTTTCAGGGGTGTATTTATCCCTTCCAAATGGCGGATATCTTCACTATCGACGTAAAAATTTACAAACCGACGTAGCTTGCCTTCTTCATCGCACAACCGGGATTTAATACCAGGAAAGCTTTGTTCTAAGGAGTCCAACAATTCAGCAATGGTGCTACCGCTGGATTCTAGACTAGCTTGATTATTAGTCAAATTCTGAAGAGTAGTAGGAACTAAAACTGTTACAGCCATACAAGTACAAAGTTAAGAGTGAAGAGTGAGGAATATAGTTAAGAGTTAGGAGTCATGAATAAAAAAACTTATAACTCCTAAATCCTAACTAAACGAGGACTTGTTGCCATTCCAAGCGATCCAGAGTACGCGATCGCTCTAGCGCCCGTTCAAAACTATCGAGTTTGGCATCAATAGTCAAGGGTTCGCCAACGTACCCTTGTAATGCTTCTTGAGTTTTCAGACCATTACCAGTGATGTAAAGCACGGTAGTTTCATCTGGATCAATTTTGCCAGCTTCTACTAGTTTTTTCAGCACAGCCACGGTTGTACCACCAGCAGTTTCTGTGAAGATGCCTTCGGTTTCTGCCAGCAGCTTAATGCCATCAATAATTTCTGCATCATTGACTGATTCAATGTTACCACCAGTTTTCTGGGCTAACTCCACAGCATAAATGCCATCTGCTGGATTGCCGATCGCCAGCGACTTAGCAATTGTGTTCGGTTTCACTGGCTTAATAAAGTCGCGCCCTTCTTTGAAGGCTTGGGCGATGGGTGAACAACCTTCAGCTTGAGCGCCACTGAAACGAACATTCTTACCTTCTACTAAACCAACTTCTACAAATTCTTGGAACCCTTTATAAATTTTTGTAAATAGTGAACCAGAAGCTAGGGGAGCAACAACATGGTCAGGTAGTTCCCAACCCAGTTGTTCTGCGACTTCAAAGCCTAACGTCTTGGAACCTTCAGAGTAATAAGGGCGCAGATTAATATTAACAAAACCCCAGCCATGTGTATTAGCCACTTCCGAACAGAGACGATTTACTTGATCGTAGTTGCCCTTGACGGCCATCAGGGTAGGACTGTAAATCAGACTACCCAGAATTTTCCCGGCTTCTAAATCTGCGGGGATGAACACACAACAGTCTAAACCGGCGTGAGCTGCGATCGCAGCTGTAGAATTTGCCAAATTACCAGTGCTAGCGCAAGAAACAGTAGTAAAACCCAATTCCCGCGCTCTGGAGAGGGCAACTGACACCACCCGATCCTTAAAACTCAGGGTGGGCATATTTACGGCATCATTTTTTATATAAAGCTTATTTAGACCTAGGCGACGGGCAAGACGGTGGGAACGAACCAAGGGAGTCATACCCGTTCCCACATCTATAACATTGTCAGTTGCGACAGGCAAAAAGGGACGATAGCGCCAAATTGAATTGGGCCCGGCTTGAATTGTTTCACGAGTGACAGTTAGACGTAGGGCGCTGTAGTCATACTTGACTTCTAACGGTCCAAAACATAACTCACAAACATTACTGGCTTTGAGTTCATATTCTGCACCACATTCCTTACACTTCAAGGCTTGAAAGTAGGCAGTGCTGGTTTGAGTTTGGGTTTGGGTTTTGATTGCCTGAGTCATAAACTAGCTTTCCCTGTTTATCTGTCGCCTGATAGTAACACGAGCAAAAATACCAGTCAAACATACCCGACAATTTTTGTCGGGTATGTTTGGTATTGAAAGGAATGATTATTGTAAAACTTTGATATCAGTAATGGCTTGCTTTACTTAGTATTTGCACTTCTGTTTTCCATCTCATAAAAACTCAGTTTTAACACTGAAGAGCAATATGATTAAATTGCATTGTAGTTATGATGAATTTGCATTTATTTCAATCACTATCCCATCAAGTGATCTGAATCACTTAGTTAAGCTTCTATTTTTATTTTTTATCTAAATGACTCCACAGGGTAGTATGCATATATGACGGCAAAAGCTCAAAAGCATTTGCCTATATAAGTTGTAGCATTTTTAGCGTCTGATTAAATCACTAAAATTGTGATGTGTATTGCCAAAATAAAGTTAATTTGTCAGCTTTAATGCACTCATTCACAGCTATAGAAGTTACTTATTTATACGGAGGACTTTATTAGCTGTAAAAGTTACATTTCTACTTACATGGATAATTCACATAAAGTTACTCCTATTTGTGGTTGCCAGCCTTGATAATCAATGGTGTGCGTAAAACAAGTAGGCAATAAATTTTCTGCGTATTGTCTCAATATAGTTTTTCAGGAGTGTCAATAAGTTAACTCCTCAAATACGCACTTCCCGAAGTACTAAGGTTTTGGGCAGGTCTAATCGGTAATTCTTTAAGGAATTGCCGAACTTTATCCTGTCTCAAAACCCAAGATACAAGTTCAGCAAATAAACAAACTGTTTCTATGGTAAACCGAAAGAAATCTGTCAACAAGCAGCGTCAGCCTTACCAATCTCTAGTAGCAACAGCATTATTAACTGGTAGCCTTTTCCAATTTATTGCACCTGTACTAGCTGACGGTACAGCTGGTGGTCAAGCTATAAGTAACACAGCAACAGCGACCTACGAAGATCCCAACGCGCCAGGGACAACTATAAATGCCACATCTAACACTGTAACTGTAACTGTGGCAGAAGTTGCTGGTATCACGGTCACCGCGTCGGGTGTTACAGATGTCAATGGTGGCTCTGTTGCAGTTAACGATTTACTAATCTACACTTACACTCTAACGAACGTCGGTAACGACCCAACCAAATTCCACATTCCTAACCAAGCTACAACAACTGGGCCTGGTACAGTTTCTGGCACATTACCAAATGGTGGTACACCTAATAACCTGCAATATAGTACTGATGGTGGTGCAACTTGGACAAACGTAACAGCCGGTGGTGTAGATACACCCTCAATTCCGGTTAGTGGTACTGTGTTAGTGCGTGTGCCAGTGACTGTACAGACTGGCGCTCAATCGGGTGACGTAATCAAAGTTACCCTTGGTAATACTCCTGGTGATGCCCAAAACCAACTGCGGAGTCCCGATGGTGGTGACGTTTATACTGTAGATAATCCTGATAACGCAGGTGCTGGGGAAGTTGCTGGCGCACCAATTAACGGTACACGAGAAGCTAGTATTACCCAGCAAATTCAAGTGGGCAACACTGTTAAAACCGTTGCTCTAGCCACAATACTCAAAACTCGGACAGCCTACAACCCTGGTAATGCTTCCGTACTCAATGATGATGTGCTGACTTATGGTTTAAGCTTACGAGTTGAGAGCAATGACGTAACCAATAATGGGCTAACACCCGCAGCTTTAGCTGGTACAAGTATCAATGTAGATGGTAGTCCAGTTACTCGCATCTTAGTTTCTGATGCACTTCCAGCATCCACAACTCTTAATGGGACTCCAACCGCTCCTCCTGGGTGGATAGTGGTTTACGCTGGCGAAGATCCTGCAACTACAACTGCTGACCAGGCTCTGTGGAAAACTAACCCAACTCAAGTAACAGGCGGTACAGTGAAACGGGTTGGTTTTATTAATAATCCTAGCTCTATCTCTACAGTTGCCACTGGGACAACCGTTACAGGCTTTACAGTCCAAGTAAAGACCACTGGAATCACAGGAACGACAGCGACAAATGTTAACAACATCGCTCAAGTGTTCGGTAAAACTGCTGGTGATCCAGCTAGTCCCCTACTCTTCGACGATTCAGGTGACCAAAACCCAGATAATATCAACCGTACTACTGGAGCCTTTCCTACTACACCTGACTCTGGCTATTATCCTGGAACAGTTACCACCGCTCAAACTGACACAGGCAATAACAACCAAGGTGCTAATTCTGTAACAGGAGATGTCAACGTTTATACTGTTTCAGTCGCCACGGCAAACTCAATTTTAAATGGGCCGAATAATGCACCTGATGCTACTGGGCCATCGGGGAACAACGATGACTTCACCAACAAATCTGCCTTTGTTCCTCCCAACACAGCGCCTGGTAGTACACTTGACCCGCAATCAGTTGGCTTCACTAACACAATTAAGAATAATGGTACTGCGCCTAACGATATTACAATAGTGCCAACTGCACCAGCTACAGCTACAGATTTGCCAACTGGTACAAAGGTGACTGTTAGCTATAACAATCAATCTGCTGTTTATACCTACAATAGTGGTACTGGTATTTTTACCATAGCAGCCAGTAATACACCAATTAAAATCTCTGGTGTTGCTGCTGGTGCCAGTGTTAATTATGGTGTAGAAGTTGACTTACCAGCTGGTACGCAACTCTCGACTGATATCAACAAAGGTTTCCCAGTACCCATTACTGCGTTCATTGACACTAATAATGATGGTGTAGTTAATAACGGTGAAGTCAACAACATCTCCATTGATCGCGTCTACACTGGCTTCTTGAAAATGGTGAAAACGTCACGAGTTCTACAAGGAACTGGCCCAGCAGTGCAAGGGACTGATGGCACATTGAGTATCGCTCCAAAGAACCCTGCACCAGGAAACATTATTGAGTACCAAATTCAATACACAAATATTTCTGATGCTCAAGCTGGAACTGGTAACGTGATTTTGAATGCTAACAAAGTTGTGATTACTGAAGACGGTACAGTAGGGGCACCGGGCAACAACTGGGCGCTAGACAACGACAATAACACTCAAATTGATACTAGCAACATTGTTGGTTCAGCTAAGGATTCTGGAGCTTCAACTATCCAATTCTTCAATGGTAATCCAGCTACTAATTCTGGCATCGACCAAACTGGAACCACGGTTAACACTGATATCACCAAGTATGTAGATACTGCCACCGGACAGGTTGCACCAGGTATTCAAAGAACATTTACCTTCCAACGCAAGGTTAACTAGGTAGTTTGACCTCACCCCTCTTTGCAAACAAAGAGAGGTGTAACAGCTCCTATGTATTTGTAGTTGGCGATTTAGGGCTGAAGCGCTAACTACAAACTGATTATTCCCTAGCCAAAACAGGGAAAGATAAATCAACAATCAACATTCTGAAAGTGTTTTTGAGGTTATTGATATGGAGCGTCTTTCTTTTGCAAGTTTAGGAGCGATCGCACTCATTGCTACAGTTCCATTTGTCAGTCAAGTACCGGGAGTAGCTTCTCTATGGCATTCTACAAGTGCGAACGCTCAAAATGTCAAAACTCAAGGGCAAATACAATTGCGCTTAGAAGCTGAGAAGCAAGTGGTAGCACAGGATCAACAAGGTAAGCAAAGCAAGACATGGCAACCTTTGAAAGGTCAAGTTGTGGTGCGACCAGGAGATGTGTTGCGATATACCTTGATTGGCGAAAATAAGAGCGATCGCCCAGTGAAGAATTTGATTCTCAATCAACCTATTCCTCAAGGAATGGTGTACGTACTCAAATCTGCCAATGTTACTAATAATGCCAAAGTTATTTACAGCATTGATGGCGGACGCAGCTTTGTCGAAAATCCCACTGTTAAAGTTACTCTTCCTGACGGTAAAGTCGAAACCAAACCAGCACCAGCGAATCTTTATACCCATATCCGTTTGCAAGTGCCATTAGTTGCAGCAAAGACAACAGTCAAAGCGACTTATCAAACCCAAGTGCGTTGATTTAATAAGATACAAAAACTCCGAAGATTAGTAATTTGTAATTGTAATTTTCATTATAAATTACTAATTGCCTTCTGTGCAAAATACCGTTCGCCAGTTGTGAATTTATCCCAAGAATTAATTGCTTTTATTAATAAAATTTGCATCCCAGAGGAAATGTATTCAGTGAGCCATCCTCAAAAACAAAAGCAAATTACTTATAACAATATCTGGTGTAAAAGATTAACAGCAACCGTTATTTTGGTAAGTTTTTTGCATACTACTATATCTATACCAGCCAGAGCGCAAGCGACTAACAATCTGGCTGCGTCTTTGCCAATAACTAATCAAGCTACTTATACTTATACAGATTCTGTTAGTAATTATGAATATCAAGGAAGTTCTAATCAGCTTAAGGTTAACTCTAATCCATTAATTGACCCCTTAGGGCGAATATTAGGTTGTGCAGGCGCTATTGTACCTGATTATACAGGTTTTTCAGTTGGCGTATACGAACTTAACCCTAGTGACCCAACGGGGACAGAATTGGGCAGCTTGCTTGCTTTGACTCGAACAGAGTTACCGGATATTTCTAATAACAACGTTATTGGCGGTAAACCGCCAAATACCGAGAATAGTAACCCATATTTCATTACAAATAACCCTGCGGGTTTCTACAATTTTCTACTCGACCCGAATAAAGGTCAAACTGCTCCAGGTAAAACTTACATTTTTGTAGTCAATCCACCGCCAAATTCTATTTACAAACAACGGCGCATCAAAATTGAAATCCTTGATAGCACAGGCACACCAGGTAATAATGTGGTGCGATATGTCGCTACTTCTTTAGATGGTCAACCAATCAATATTACAGGTGAGACTAGGCTAGAGCAAAAAGTTGTCTTAGTTCCTAGTGCAGAAACAGTGGGACTAGACTTATTAGCCTTTGAATTCACTACAAATATGTGTCAAGCCAATCAGTTGCAGATTATCAAAACAGGCGATCGCGCTGCTGCTGAACCTGGAGATACAGTAATCTACCGTCTCTCAGTAAAAAATCTAGCTGATGCTGGTTTGAATAATATAGTTGTCACCGACAACTTACCTTTAGGATTCCAGTTCTTACCTAAATCTGTGCGGGGAGAGTTGGATGGTCAAGCAATTACTATCACCTCAGAACGTAATGGAAACACAATTACATTCCGCACAGACGTCACAATTACTACAGAAAAAACCCTGAATATTGCCTATGCGGCTCAACTAACAGCTGATGCTCTGCGTGGTAACGGTCGCAACAGTGCGATCGTTAATGCCCAACGGGCTGATAACCGTTTTAGCACCAAGGATGGCCCTGCAACACACCAGTTAGAAATTCGTCCAGGAATCGTTTCCGACTGTGGCACTATTATTGGTCGCGTGTTTATTGATAAAAACTTTGACGGGGAACAACAAGCTGGTGAGCCTGGAATCCCCAATGCAGTGATTTTTCTGGAGGACGGAAACCGCATCACCACAGATCCCAATGGTTTGTTTTCCTTAGCCAATGCCTTACCAGGAAACCATACGGGTGTACTAGACCTCAGCAGTGTACCCGGTTACACTCTAGCTCCCAACAAAAAATTCCGCGAACGGAATAGCCAATCTCGTCTAGTGCGTTTAGAGCCTGGTGGCTTGGTACGTATGAACTTCGCAGTTACCCCCGCCTTCCAGGAGCCAGTCAAGAAATGAAGCCCAGACTGCACCATGCAACTATATTTCACCTGAATATGATCGGGGTGATGCCAGTAGCTCTCAGCCTCGTTTTGTATCCTGCCATCGTCAAAGCGGAGCCTGCAAGTGAAAATCTCTTTTTCCCCGATTCGCCTTTGCAAGCAGACAAGGGTGTCGAAGATCCTGACTTTTCAGGGAATCTGGAAAACCTCTCCCCTCTTAGAGGAGAGGCTTTGAATTCTTCCCCTTCCGTGCAAGGGAAGGGAGCTAGGGGGTTAGGTTTCGCTTTAGTTTTTCCAGATCATGTGAAAAGTCAGGTCGAAGATCAAGCGGATCGGAATAAAGTTGCTGAAAAAAGTACGGATTCAAATTCTCCCCTTCTTTTAGGAAGTTCAGACAAGCAACTTTCACCCCCCGAACTTCCCTCAACTTCTTCAGCACCAGTTACTGATACTTCAATTCTAGATGTTCAGCCAAGTGGAACAGAAATACAACCATTTCAACCAGCAACTTCTATTGATTTACCCAGAGGCTTACGCAAAATAGCCGGAATCAAGAACGACGGGCGCAGAGACAATAAAACACAGTTTCATGCTTCTCCAACAGAAATACAACCATTTCAACCAGCAACTTCTATTGATTTGCCTAGAGGCTTACGCAAAATAGCAGGAGTAGCTGAGGATGCAAAGGCGCAAGGACGCGGGAACATGGAGATACAGGGACAAGGGAAAAATCTTCCTGTGTCTCCTACTCCACCCATCTCCACGGCAATCAAAATTTTGGCTCCAACGCCTGACACCGTAGTAGATGTACCAGCTACTACGGTGATTGTGCAATTTCCCGCTGGTAGTCAAGTGGAATTGCGGGTGAATGGCGCGTTGGTAGACCCCTCCTTAGTTGGACGGACGGAAACTGATACCACTGCAAACTTGGTAACGCAGACATGGTATGGTGTCTCGTTAAAAGAAGGTAATAACACCATCTCTGCACAAGTTATCGGAGGAACAGAACCCGTTGTAACACTGCAAGTCGCAGTCCGGGGAGCGCCACAGCAACTAACCTTAGAAACTGTTGAGTCTCGGATTCCAGCAGATGGACGTTCTACGGCTACAATCCGGGGTCAACTGCTCGATGGAAGTGGCAATCGCTCTAACCGTGATGCTGTTGTCACTTTGATACCCACAGCTGGGGAGTTTGTTGGCAAAGACTTCAAACCCGATGAACCCGGATTTCAAGTAGAGGCGAAAGCGGGGCAATTTACAGCTACTTTGCGATCGCAACTGAATGCTCAAACTGTGAGAATTCGTGCGATCGCAAATGATTTAGAAGCATTTACCCAACTGCAATTTGAAACAGCACTACGTCCGAGTTTGGTGACTGGGGTAATAGATTTACGTTTGGGCGCTAGAGGTACAGATTATTACGGCAGTTTCCGTGATTTCCTCCCTCCAGACAAAAATAACGGAACGCAATTAGATTTTCATTCAGCGATATTTGCCACTGGTGCGATCGGGGAATGGTTGTTTACAGGCGCATATAATAGTTCTCGTAGCCTCAATGAAGATTGCAACTGCGATAATCGCCTATTTAAAACTTACCAATTCAGTGAGCAAAACTATCCTGTCTACGGCGATAGCTCGACATTTGATGCCACCGCTCCTTCTATAGACAGCTTCTTTCTACGTTTTGAGCGTTCAACTCGTATCCCCGGATCTGATCCTGATTATGCCATGTGGGGTGACTACAATACAGAAGAATTTGCGCGGCGATCGCAGCAATTTACTTCTATCACCCGTCAACTTCACGGCTTTAAAGCTAACTACAACTTGGGCAACTTACAAATTACAGGTTTGTATGGCAACCACTTAGAAGGGTTTCAACGGGATACTATTCCTCCTGATGGCACTAGTGGCTATTACTTCCTCTCTCGCAGACTACTACAACCAGGTAGTGAAAATGTCTTTATCGAGTTAGAAGAACTCAATCGTCCTGGGACTGTACTAGAACGCAAGCAGCTTAATCGAGGCCCAGACTACGAAATCGACTACGATCGCGGTACCTTATTATTCCGCGAACCCATTCTTCGCACTGATATTGATCAAACTGGACAAGTCTTGGTACGCCGGATTGTTGTTAGCTATCAATATGACAGCCAAGACTCTGATGGCAATATTTTTGCAGGTCGCCTGCAATATAACCTTTCCCGCAAACTCAATCAGGAAAGTTGGATCGGTGCAACTTACGTCCAAGAAAATCACGGGGTGCGTGACTTTCAACTCTACGGCGCAGATGCACTGATTGCTTTGGGTGATCAAGGTAAGTTAATCGCAGAATATGCCCATTCCAGTAATGATTCTGATGTGGTGGGAAAAGTCAGGGGTGATGCGTATCGGTTAGAAGCTGAGGGACAAATTGCCAATGGGATTCTAGGTCGTGCTTATTATCGCTTTGCTGATACAGGTTTTGCTAATAATTCCACTATCAGCTTTGTCCCAGGACAAACCCGTTATGGAGCGCAGGTTACAGCTAAACTCACCTCAAGTACCAACGTCAGGGCGCAATATGACCACGAAGACAACTTTGGGATTGCTCCCCAACCCCTAGACACCTTTGAAGAACTGTTTGCACCCCGTTCTGAGGCCATACCTGGGAGCAATGTTGATAATTCACTGACGACGATTTCTGCTGGGATTCAACAACGCTTGGGTAACGCTACCCTTGATGTGGATTGGATTCATCGTCATCGGGAAGACCGCATCCCCGACAGTGCCCTAAGTGGTAATTCTGATCAATTGCGATCGCGTTTTTCAGTTCCCATCGCTAAGAATCTGACTTTCCAAGCCCAAAATGAACTGAGTTTATCTTCCCAAAAAGATACTGTTTACCCAGACCGTACCATCTTAGGGTTGAATTGGGCAGCAATTCCTGGTGTCAATATCAGTTTGGCCCAACAGTTTTACACTAGCGGTCAATATTCGGGTAATTCCATCACCAGCTTGAGTGTCAATGGTGAACACAAACTCGGACCAAATACTACCTTGACAGGTCGTTACTCAATTTTGGGTGGTGCTAACGAAATGACTACCCAAGGGGCGATTGGTCTAAATAATCGCTGGACTATTGTTTCTGGATTGCGGCTGAACGTTGCTTACGAACACGTATTTGGCAACTTCTTCGGACGGACTGCGGCGGGTCAACAATATGCTCAACCCTTTGCTTTTGGTCAATCAGCATCTGCGATCGGATTTGATGGTGGCGATAGTTATAGTGTGGGGCTGGAATACTCTGATAATCCGCAGTTTCAAGCCAGCGCTCGTTACGAACATCGCTCTTCTTCTGGTGGTAGTAATACAGTAATTACCGCAGGTGTTACGGGTAAAATTTCTCCGGCTCTTACAGCCTTGGTACGTTATCAACAAGCTGGTTCTTCCAATCAAAAACTTTCAGGATTGGGAGATACCGCTAACCTGAAGCTAGGTTTAGCCTACCGCGACCCCAATAGCGATAAATTTAATGCTTTATTGCGTTATGAATATCGCCAAAATCCGGCAACTATTCCTGACACCATCCTCCTAGGGAGTGGTACGGGTTCCCAAGACCATACCTTTGCTTTAGAAGCTATTTATGCCCCTAACTGGCAATGGGAATTCTACGGCAAATATGCCTTGCGTAACAGCACCTCTTACATAGCTAGCGATTTAGCTGGTACGAGTACAGTAAATCTAGCCCAATTCCGGGCAACCTATCGTTTGGGATATAGCTGGGACTTGGTGGGTGAGGCTCGTGTAATTAGTCAGTCTAGCTACAGCGAAACAGGGTTTGTCATAGAAACAGGCTACTACCTCACGCCTAACCTGCGCGTTTCAGCTGGATATGTGTTTGGTAAAGTTGATGATCGGGATTTCTCAGGAACACGTTCCGCAGGCGGTGCATATTTGGGTATAAACGTCAAGCTCAACGAATTATTTGATGGCTTTGGACAGCAAAAGCCTGTAGCGCGTCAGCAACAAAAATCTCCCGTGCAAACCCTGGTAGAGAAATTACGCCAACAAGGAAGCACAGGAGCAAGAGTACAAACAGATCCATCAATTTAAACGTGTAGATACGTTGCAATGTAACCTATCTACAACTGATTTCCATAATGATACGCAGATAGTAAATATGAAATTTTTATTTAAGAATTTAAAAGCGATCGCCACAGTGAATATGAATCAAGATGGTAGATTCTCTTACACAATGGGAAACCTAAAAGCGGCGCACCACCAGCGTGGAACCTCTGAATCAGCCATGAATGCAATAGATCGCACTCATCCAATTAAAATCAGGAGCTAGTAAAGCATAAATGAGTCTACTTTTAAAACATTTTTTAGCGCTCAACAATAGACTCCCCAAACGCTATAAAAGACTACTAAGTAGTCTTGCTCTATCACTGTGCGCCCTGAATTGCTGGACACAAGTCGCTCAGGCTGAAGGTAGTCGCACACTATATCCCAGTAGCGCCACAGCCAGCAGTAGCAGAGCTAACCTGGAATGGCGTACCAACACTTATGGCAATCTTGTGCTGCGACGAACCTTACTTAAGGTCTACGCCAACAAAGATGAGTACATTCTTTTGGGTTCCAGCGCAGTTGGGATAAGTAATGGTGATATCCGCGTTTATAATCCTGGTAGTGTCACCGGAAATATTGGTAGTGAAACGATTCCCAACACAGGATATTTTTCGTGTTCTACTCAACAAGCTGGACGAGGGGTTATCTCAACTCGCCAACAGGAGTTAAATGGGCCCCGTGCTATTTCTGGTGGAGGCAATCCCAATGGCTATATTCCATGCTACTACCAAGCTCCATCCACTGGAGTTTATGATATCGTTTTTTACGGACCTTTGGGCGGCAACTCCTCAAGTGAAATTACTCCAACTGGTGAAATTAATTTGGCCAACGCGAACAACTTTAATGCTCAACAAGGAAGTAGTGTTGCAGCTTGGGATGTAACACTACGTAGTAACGACCAAACTTCAACAACTGACTTAAACGGACGCTTATTCAGCTATTATCTGGCTTTATTTACTGGCGGTAACGGTCGATATCTCAACTTCCCTGTCTATCCTGTAACCCTAGATGGATTTAAGTATAAAGTAGAACTCCGAGGTACAGACCCGAATGGATTCGTTCTCTATGGTAATCAGGCTGGCTTTTTTGATAGTGATGGTAAAACGCCTCTCTATCATGACCTACTAGGGGCGGATGGTCAGCTGGCTAATCCCCAAGGTGGCGTTAGTTTGGCTCGTCCCCAATATCCTACCTTTTTCAACTCCATCGACGCCAGCGCACTTTCATACATTGAACGTTACAAATCAGATGGCACCTCAGACGGAACTGGCATTCCCCTTAGCCCAATTATTCCTGTTATCAGTAACTTACAATTCAACGGCACAGTTACAGGAAATAATAGTTCTTACGGTACAGGCGGTACTTTTAACTTTGGCAGCAATGTCACAGGTAATTATGAACTCATTATCAGCCGAGACGGTAGTAATTTTGATCCAACCAACTCACAAAACCGTCTTTTGCGAGGGATTATGACCACAACGGGACAGCAAGCGGTTAGTTGGGATGGTAAAGATAACAGTGGTAATTTTTTTCCAGTTAGCAGTAATTATAAAGTCAATGTCAGAACCTTTGGAGGTGAATATCACTTTCCCTTGCTAGATGCGGAAAACAACTTTACTGGCGGCCCTACCATTACAATGCTGAATGCCACTAATCCACTCGGCAATACCAGAGGATTTTATGACGATCGCGGTTATAAAACTCTCAATGGTACTCAAGTCCAGACCTCTGGTCAGGTAATCTGTGGTATTGGTCCACCAAACCCAGCCTTTAGCGACACGATTAACGGTTTTGACACCGCGAGCAATGACCGGAAATTTGGTCAGTCTGGTAGCGCTGGTAATACTAATGTATCATGCTCTGGCTCTTTTGGAGATGCTAAAGGGCTGGATTTATGGACTTATTATCCTGGTCAAACTCAACCAACTCCATTTAATATTATTGATGCAGTTTCACCCAACGTTGGTAAAGTCATAATAAATGAAGTTTTATATAGCGAAACGGGTACTACTACTAACACTAACGATGAGTTTATTGAACTTTATAATGCTTCCTCATCAGCTGTAGATTTAAGCGGTTTTAAGTTAGCAGATGGACACTTAACTGCTAATGATAATGATGGTACTAACGGGTTTACTTATACATTTACTAACGGCACAACCTTACAACCAGGGAAATATGCTGTGATTTGGATTGGGGATAACAACGCCAATCATCAAGCAACAGGAGCAGCTTTTCAAGCTTGGTTAGGACAAACTCCCAAACTCAACAACTCTGGTGATGATATTTGGTTGTACGATAACCAGGATAAAATTATTGACTATATCGCATACGGCGGTGGTAGTGAGGTTAATACACCTCCTTCAAGTGTTCTTAATCTCTGGGACAATACTTATCAGTCTTCTTTAGTTGGCGCTAGCACTGGACAATCTATCAGCTTAACTCCCAATGGCCAAGATACAAATGCTAGTGCTTGCTGGGAAGCAACTACTAGTGGGAACGCGAAAACGCGGTGTCCCAACTACTTACCAACGATAAACACTGATGCTACAAATAGTCGCATTACCAGCGTTGGCAAGAACAATAACGGTGTTGGTCCTAAACTGCTGCTAGTAAAACGCATCACCCGCATCAATAACCAAGATTTAACCGATATTGTGGATGGTCGTAGCGATGTTGCTATTACTGCGACCAATTATGTCCCAGAACCCTATGCTTCTGATGATAACGATACAAAATGGCCTGCTAGCTACCTGCGGGGATTGATTAATGGTGGCACTGTCAAGCCAGGAGATGAGTTGGAATACACTATCTACTTCCTTTCTAAGGGACCAAGTGATGCTACTAATGTTAAATTCTGCGATTTGGTTCCTACTAATACTACTTTTATTCCCACTGCCTTTAATGGTAGTACTCCTCGTGATGGCGGTCTAGCAGGAGCAGATCAAGGTATAGCTCTTGCTATTGGTTCTAGCAGTCCCACAGTTTACCTCAGCAATGTAGAGGATGCAGATCGCGGCCGCTTTTATGCTGCTAACGAGGTAGCCCCATCATACTGCGGTGCTAACACCAATGGAGCGGTGTTGGTAAATATTACGCGGAGTCCAGATTTACCCAATCTCGTCAAAGATTTTTACGGCTTTGTTCGCTTTCGCACTAAAGTGAAGTAGTTTTGAGAAAGAAAAAAGGTTAAATTATCAGATTCCCTTTCCCCTAACCTTTTCCTTTTACCCCTCTTTTTATACTGCTACAGCTTGTCTCACTTCAATTGGTTCACCCGTCAAGCTAAAAGGACGAACTTCGGTAATTTTTACCTTCACTAACTGCCCTTTCAGTTCTTTGATGTCGCCATTGAAGAATGTCAGACGATTACCGTCAGTGCGTCCCATAACTTGAGTTTGATCTTTGGGGTTTTGGTCTTCTACTAAAACGGATTCAATGCGTCCAAAGTAACGTTGCGATCGCTCTGCTACTTTCAAGTTTCCTAAATGATTGAGCCGTTGCAGGCGATCGCTTTTAATTTCTTCACTGAGTTGATTGTCCCACAAAGCGGCAGGTGTCCCTGGACGCGGTGAATATGCTGCTGTATTCAACATATCAAAGCCAATATCTTCCACCAGTTTCAGGGTATTTTCAAACTGTGCTTCTGTCTCCCCAGGAAAACCGACAATCACATCAGCACTAATCGAAGCATCTGGCATATACCGCCGAATGGTATCGATGATCCGGCGATATTTTTCATGGGTATAACCCCGCGCCATCGCCTTTAAAAGTTCATTATCCCCAGATTGGAAGGGAATGTGGAAGTGTTTGCACACTTTGGGCAACTCAGCACAAGCCTTAATTAATCTCTCTGTAAAATAACGGGGATGACTAGTAGCAAATCTTAACCTTTCAATCCCCGATACATCATGGACATAATAAAGTAAATCTGTGAAGTTGTGCAGATGCCGTCCTTCTGCTGTTGTTCCTGGCAAATCTCTGCCGTAAGCGTCAATATTTTGACCGAGTAGAGTTATTTCCTTATAACCTTGGCGTCCTAATTCTTCCATCTCAGACCGGATAGCTGACGGTGTGCGAGATTGTTCTATACCACGCACATTAGGAACCACGCAATAGGTGCAGCGTTCGTTACAGCCGTAAATTACATTTACCCAAGCTGTCACTTTACTATCCCGTCGCGGCTGGGTGATATCTTCAATAATATGAACCGACTCGGTTGCTACAACTTGGTTACCGTCAAACACCGACTCCAGCAAATCTTTGAGGCGGTTGGCGTGTTGTGGCCCCATTACCAAGTCTAATTCTGGGACTCGCCGCAACAGCGCTTCACCTTCTTGCTGGGCAACACAACCTGCAACGATGAGGGTTAAATCAGGCTGCTCATGTTTGCGCTTCGCCTGTCTGCCGAGGTAGGAGTATACTTTTTGCTCGGCATTATCCCTTATTGTGCAGGTATTGTAGAGAATCACATCTGCATTATTCGGGTCTTCTGACCATTCAAAGCCCATGTCTTCCAAAACGCCAGCCATGCGCTCTGAGTCAGCTTTATTCATCTGACAACCGAAGGTAGTAATGTGGTAGTGGCGTTTAGAGGAGGTCATGGGCAATTATGCTTAATCAGCGTAATGTATATAAGGTTTATTTTTATTCTATGTGCGTTACGTTGTCACTAACGCACCCTACGAAAACAAAATCTTGGAGTTATTAGTAACTTTTTACTTTCTACTAGAACGGAGGCAAATTATTCGGGTCAATGCCCTGAGATTGCAAATAAGCAATCAGTTGTTCTTTTTGCAGACGTTCTTGTTCAGCGCGTTGACGTTCTTGTTCAGCACGTTGACGTTCTTGTTCAGCGCGTTGACGTTCTTGTTCAATTTGTTCCACAGCCCAAGGTAACAAATTACCAGCTTCATTCCACCAGCGCAACCAATAACCAGTTCGAGCTTCTTTTGTTCCTTGCCAAGTTCCCAAAAATAAGCCCATTGTCTCAATCCAATGACGACCATTTTCGTCAGGTTGCTTTAACTCATAGCGTCTATTTTCTAGTTGATAAAATTCTAATAAACCGCTATCTGGTTCAAAAATCACGTAGATGGGAACTTGCAAAATTTGCTCGTAGAAAAACCATTTTCCTGGTGGATAAGTTCGCTTTACCGAATATTCCCCACCCTCAGTGTCGGATAGGAATTCTATAACAATCGCCGGGATATCACCTTTTAAATTGGGTGTATAACTTTTGCGATTACTTACAACTTCATTAACCGACGGCACATAAACCCAATCAGGTGCTTTCGCAATAAATTGCCCGTTAACAGTCGCACAAAGACCAAAATTCGAGGCTATTAACATCTGGGGTTGAATGAATCCACTGATTTCTAGACTTTCACGCAAAGCACCAGCCAAAATTGGCTGACCCGTATTCTCCACTGGTTCATCCTCTAGTTGAAAGTCGTCGGGCAACGCTTCCCAAGATATTACCAGTTCTGTTGGTGATTTGGCTTTGCTGAGTTGGGTTGCCATAAACACAGCATGAATGTAAGTTTATTTTTTATTTTATCGTTTCCAGCATAGGGATGGGGGAGTATCCCAATTTTGCCAAAATACTTATCTTTAGATAATTTTGAAGAGATTGTATATACATCTTTGCTAATTGCTAAGTACAGTTTTGCATAATAATCGTAGCGTTTTTAAATGCAGAGGGATACATTAACATTGCAGAGGGATACATTGGCATTGCAGAGGGATACAATGGCATTGTAGGGGGATGCATTGCCATTGTAGAGAGACGCATTGGCATTGTAGAGAGACGCATTGGCATTGCAGAGGAACGCATTGCCATTGCCAAATTTAATTTTAGGACTTCCGCAATAACTCTCTGAAACTCTTGTTCTTTTATGAGTTAAAAGTAAGTATTGAATTTTTCACTTATAACTCATAACTTATAACTTTTTTATGCTGGGTTCCAAGTGCCGTGAAAGCTGTGGGGAATGACGCTGGGTAATCCTAGTTTGCAAACGGGTTCGGCATCCAGGCGATCGCTATCAAATACCCAAACTTCGCTACTATCAGAATTACCATCGTAGACAACAGTTAGCACCCAACCTTGTTCAGGGTTTTGAGTGTCTTGGGCGTGAATGGGTTCTGAAGGATAACGATTTTCTCCTAAGTCTGCTTCGGTGAGGGTTTCGGTTTTATAGTCAAAACGAGCGATCACACTAAACGATTCTTCGCCTGTATCTGTACCTTGAGGCATTAATGATACATAAGTATAACGCCAAGGTTGCCCAACTTGCGATCGCTGCACTACGGGAAACTCACACCTGCGGTTGATAACTTCTTGCGTTGCTGTGACTTTAGCTGTTTGGGGATTGAGACGCACTTGCCATAATCTTCCTTTAGGAAGTGTGTGTGTCTCACCAGTTGCGAATTCTCTAAGATATTCATTAGTTTGTTGAAAATCTGAATATCGCACCATGTCTAAAATCACAGAACCGTCTTCATCTTCATAGCCATTGCCAAAATGCCAATTAAACCAGGGATCGGTTTCGTTACGACTAACTAAGGATAAGTTTTCGCGGTCAAAAATTAACACCTGGGTTCCTAACTGAGGTTCCCACAACAGAGACTCACTAAAGGTAGTCAAACCTAGCATAGCTGACAGCATTTTCATCTGTATCGGTGGCATGAAAAACACCAGATACCTTTGAGTTAAAACAAAATCATGCATTATTGAGTAGCGATCTAGCTTAAAAGCAGCTTTTTGGATAATTTTGCCAGTAGCATCGCTTTTGTAGAGATTCAGTTGTACAGAACTTCCGATACTGATTCCAAAGTTAAAAATCTCGCCTGTGTCTGGATCACGCTTGTAATGAGCAGAATAAGGTAAGTTATTGTCTAAAGCACCTAAATCATCTAATCCCTTTGTTTCTAAAGTTTCTAAGTCAAGGGCATAGGGATTGGTTGCTTCCCATAAAGCCAACAGTTTATCAGGTAAAGCCAAGACTGAAGTATTCGCTGCATTCTTGATTTTTTGGCCCCAGCGCTTCCAGATCGGCCCTGGGGTGTGCATACCATAAACACCATAGAGGAACCTATCTGCTTTAGTTTCAGCTTGGTATTCTACTGTTTGCACATAGCGATAGACTCCGGTGACTCCTGCATCAGTGAAATGGACGCCGAGAATTGCCCCATCTCCATCAAACCAGTGTCCCACACCATCGCCACCGCGTTTTAGCCGTGCCGGGCCATTGCGATAAAGTGTGCCACGCAAGCCATCTGGGATTTTGCCAGAAATGATTGGCAATTGGGTAGAGGGAAATTCTTTTGCTGGTTCTGCGATCGCACCTGCCCAGGCTTTTGTTGTTGACTTTCTTTCAATGGTATGCATGTAAAATTCTCACTTGATAAATTATCGATGTACATAACTGCATTCTGACATTTTTATCTTTGTTGCAATTTTTTAACAATGCCTCTAGCTGTGGATGTATAGAGGCTTTGACATGATATTACTCGTTAACTGAGCTAGCTCATAGTAACGAATGGGAATAACCACTAAATTGAAGTCAATCAACATTCCAAGTGGTTCAGAAAACTATGATTAGCCAACAAACAATAGATATCGTCAAATCTACAGCACCTATTTTAAAAAAGAACGGTGAGCAAATCACAACTCGGATGTATGAAATTATGTTTCAAAACCATCCAGAAATCAAAGAACAATTTGATATGTCTGCTCAAGCAAATGGTTCTCAGCCTGCGAGGTTGGCTACAGCAGTTTATGGCTATGCTAACCAAATTGATAATTTGCCTGCTTTAAAATCGATGGTGGAAAAGATTGCTCATCGCCATGTGCAGACCCATGTTACACCAGAACAATATCCTATTGTCGGAGAAAGTTTACTGCAAGCAATGAAAGATGTTTTGGGGGAAGCAGCTATAGAAGAAGTGATGGCAGCTTGGAGTGAAGCTTATCAAGTATTGTCTGAGGTATTTATCAACAGAGAAGATGAAATATATGTGGGTGAAGAGAAAAAACCACAGCTTGTGCATTCCTAACTACAGGACTTAGTGTCATAACGGCAAGAACTTATTACAGCATTTCATTAATTCGTAGCAAATTAAATTTGGCGAGCCTCTCACAATGCCAATGCATTCCGATACAATGTTAATGCGTCTTGATGCAATGCCAATGTATCCCGATACAATGTTAATGCGTCTTGATGCAATGCCAATGCGTCTCGATACAATGCCAATGTATCCTGATGCAATGCCAATGCGTCCCGATACAATGTTAATGCGTCCTGATGCAATGCCAATGTATCCCAATGCATTCAAAACGCTACGCTTTTATGCAAAACTGTACTAAGGAACAAGAATTAAATAACATACAATTTATATCCCTAGCTTACCTCACCCTCAATCCCTCTCCTTATAAAGGAGAGGGAAGCTAGATACAGGATGAAGTTTTGCATTTTATTTAATCCACGTTCTAAGCGTTCCAGAACACTAATAACTTCAGAAGCTTGAACTCTTGGTAGCTTAGGCCCTGGTTATCTCAAATGTGGTTAGCAAGTGACAAGGTGCTATCTCAAGAAGTGGGAACTCTTCTAAATACAGTTCCGTTGCTTCCCGCAAATTAGCATCGCTTCTTCTATCGTCTCTCCTTGGCTGGCGGTTCCTACTTATGGACATTCAGCTATATATACATCCTCTTCCTAATGCAAGATTGCTGCAAAGGTTCGAGTTTTTGTATCTTTAGCCTGTTGTAATGAACTCATGGAGCGTTTATCTGGCTATCTTTTCATTTTCCTATTGTTGCTTAACTACCTGGAACCAACAACATCCGCGCCTCAATTGCTTCCCAGGTTTGGGGCGATACTCGCACTGCTGCTTGTTTGCATTGGATAATGAGATAATTGGTGTAGAGATAATCGCCGAGTGCTTTCGCTTCTTCCTCAGATAAGTTGACCATTTCTTGAGTGAGATTAGGGACTTCCAAAGAATAAATTAATCAACAAAAAACAAGAATTCACGCTTTGATAATAATGATAATCATTTTAAGGGGGAGAAAGCGGTTGC